>NZ_BAGJ01000166.1 GCF_000308775.1 Nocardia testacea NBRC 100365 | reverse complement strand
CCCGGCAGTGCGCCGGACCCCGCGACACGGCGATGCCGGACGGTTTCAGCGCTCGCTGTCGAGGGCGCTCATCTGCGCCTCCGCGTATCGGCTACCCGCCACCGCCGCGGCCGGCACCGCGGCCTCGATCGCCGCGATATCGGCCCCGGTGAGGGCGATATCCAGCGCGCCCAGCGCTTCCGACCAGCGGGTACGGGTGCGCGCCCCGATCAGTGGAACGATATCGCCGCCGCGGCTCAGTACCCAGGCGATGGCCAGCTGGGCGGTGGAAACGCCCTTGTCCCGCGCCAGCGTGGCCAGCGCGTCGACCAGTGCCAGGTTCGCGGCGAGGTTCTCGCCCTGGAAACGCGGGGTGTGGGCACGATAGTCGGCCGGCCCGAAATCGGCGGTGCGACCAGGCGCGGTATCGCTGAGCAGGCCCCGCGAGAGCACCCCGTAGGCGGTGATGCCGATGCCGAGTTCACGGCAGACCGGCAGGATCTCGGTCTCGATACCACGGGAGAACAGCGAGTACTCGATCTGCAGGTCGGCGATCGGGTGTACCGCCGCCGCCCGGCGCAGGGTTTCGGCGCCCACCTCGGACAGGCCGATATGCCGCACATACCCCGCGTCGACGAGTTCGGCGATGGCTCCGACCGTGTCCTCGATCGGTACCGCCGGGTCCAGCCGGGCCGGGCGGTAGATGTCGACATAGTCGACCCCGAGCCGGCGCAGGCTGTAGCTCAGGAAATTGCGCAACGCCGCGGGTCGGCTGTCGAAACCCTGCCAGCTGCCGTCCGGGCCGATCATCGCGCCGAACTTCACGCTGAGGATGGTCTCCTCGCGCGGGCGATCCGCAATCGCCCGGCCCACCAGCAACTCGTTGTGGCCCATGGCGTAGAAATCGCCGGTATCGACGAGCCGGGCGCCGGAATCGAGCGCGGCGTGGACGGTGGCCTTCGATTCGGCTTCGTCGGCGGGGCCGTAGGAGCCCGACATTCCCATCGCGCCGAGACCGATCCGCCCGACCGCCGGTCCGGTGCTGCCCAGCCGCGCGACTGCGATCTGTGTATTCGTCATACCGACCACGGTGGTGGACCGGGCGCGGTCGTGGCAGAGACGCTTTATCGGGGGAGCGGCGATCCCTGGCAGACCGCGCGGCGGTCCGCGACAGTAGAGGTATGGATCGCAGCGAACTCGCCGATTTTCTCCGTCGCCGCCGGGAACAGCTGACCACCGAGTCGGTCGGCCTGCCTCCGGGCACCCGCCGCCGGACCCCCGGTCTGCGCCGAGACGAAGTGGCGCAGCTGGCGGGGATCTCCACCGACTACTACACGCGGTTGGAGCAGGCGCGCGGGCCCCGGCCGTCCACGCAGGTGCTCGCCGCGCTGACCCGCGCGCTGCGCTGCACCTCCGACGAACGCGATCACATCTATCTCCTGTGCGAACACGCGCCGCCCGGCGGCAGCCGGACCGACAAACACGTCGGCCCGGGGCTGATGCACGTACTCGCCAAACTGGACGATATCCCGGCGGCGGTCATCACCGACCTCGGCGAATGCCTGGTACAGAACCGCATGCACACACTGCTGTTCGGCGATCAGGCCGAACAGCAGGGCTGGCGCAGGTTCTACGCCTGGCGGTGGTTCACCGAACCGGAGGCCCGCGTGATCGCCCCGGTGGGCGACACCGAGGGGCTCGCCCGCCGCCAGGTGGCCGATCTGCGCGCCACCGCCGCGCGCCGGCCGAAGGATCCCGACGTCATCGAGTTCATCGCCGCGCTGCGGGCGAACAGTCCGGAGTTCGAGCGGCTCTGGAACGAGCACGAGGTGGCGGTCCGGCACTCCGATACCAAGAGCGCGGTACACCCCGAGCTCGGGGTGATCGATATGTTCTGCGAAACGATGCTGACGCCCAGCGCCACCCAGCGCTTGCTCATCTACTGGCCGCTGCCGGGTACCGATGCCGCGGAGAAAATGGAATTGCTGCGCGTCATCGGCACTCAGCGGCTGGGGGAGCCGGAGCCGCCGCCCTACTCGCGGCCGGCCGAGGTGAAGGACATATCCGCGTAGCGCGGCCCGGCCACCTGCGCGGCGATCGATTCCAGCCGATCCAGTTCCGCCGCGGTCAGCGTCACCGCGGCCGCGGCGGCGTTCTCCGCGAGCCGGGTCCGGCGGCGGGTGCCGGGAATGGGCACCACCGGAAGGCCGTGCACTTGCGCTCGCGACTGCACCCAGGCCAGCGCGACCTGGGCCGGTGTGAGGCCGCGCTCTTCGGCGACAGCGTGCAACGGTGCGAGGAGGCCGGCGTTGTGCGCGGCGTTTTCGCCGGTGAAACGCGGCATATGCCGCCGGAAATCGTTCTCGCTCAGATCGTCGGTGCCGGGCAGGGCTCCGGTGAGGAAACCGCGGCCCAACGGTGAATAGGGCACGAAGGTGACGCCCAGTTCGGCGGCCGCCGGCACCGCGGTGCGCTCGACGTCGCGAGAGAACAGTGACCACTCCGACTGCACCGCCGCGATCGGATGGACCGCGTGCGCGGCGCGCAATTCGGCTCCGGTGACCTCGGACAGGCCGAGTGCGCGTACCTTGCCCGCCCGCACCAGCTCCGCCATCACCCCCACAGTGTCCTCGATCGGCACCTGGGGATCGCGCCGGTGCATGTAGTACAGGTCGATGGTGTCGGTACCGAGGCGGCGCAGGCTCGCGTCGACGGCCCGGCGGATGTAATCGGGCGAGTTGTCGATGCCGCGGTAGTGCGGGTCGTCGGCCCGGCGGACGATCGCGAATTTCGTGGCCAGCACGATCCGGTCCCGGTTGGCGCGGACGAAATCGCTCAGGAACTCCTCGTTGTCGCCGGAACCGTAGATATCGGCGGTATCGAACAGGGTGATGCCGAGTTCGAGGGCGCGATCCAGGGTCGCACGGGATTCCGCGCGGTCGGTGGGGCCGTAGAACTCGCTCATACCCATGCAGCCCAGCCCTTGGACACCCACCCGGATCCCGGTGGTGCCCAGTGGAGCGGTCGGCAGTACTGCGGAGGTGGTCATGGTCTCGGATATCCCTTCACGATGCTGCGTTGTCGGGGGACCGGGTGGCGTCGGTGGGCACATGCTGCTCGTAGAGCGAGATCTTGTGATCCAGCACCGCCACGGTCTGTTCGAGTTCGGCGATACGGTCGAGGACATCGGCACGGGTCTTACGGAACATCGCGAGCCGTTCGGGGATCGTGCTCGCGCCGGCGCGGACGAGTTCGGCGTACCGGATCATGTCCGCCACCGTCATACCGGTGGTGCGCAACCGGGTGATCAGCGTCAGCCAGTCCAGGTCCCGGTCGCTGAACCGGCGCTTGCCGGTGTGGTCACGGCCGATATGGGCCAGCAGGCCGATGCGCTCGTACCAGCGCAGCGTGTCCTGGCTCAGACCGCAGTGCCGGGCCGCCGCCCCGATCGAATGCCGGGGGAGGTCCCGAGCCGGGTCGGTGATATCCGGGCCGGGTTCGGTGATACTCACGCCGACTGCTCTCCTTAGCGGAAAATGCTGCACCACAAGGATTTCCGCATGGTGCTCGATATCCTCTCGTCGAACGAGGACAACGTTAGCCACCTGGAGTGCACTCCAAGCAAGCGCTGATCACAGAGAGTACTCGGTTGCTTCGCGCCGGCCGGAGGCCTGGGCGGTCGGCGAACCGTCGGTATTCAGGAGTCGGCGACCGATGGCGGAAAAGAGCACGCCACACGCGGGCGAAGTGCCGCGGTGCCGGAGAGGAGCCGTGGCCGCGGGGAGCGGATCAGCTGCCGTGTGGTCGCCGGGCGCGGGGCCTCAGTTGCCCACCGGGCATGGGCGGCGCCGGAATGCGCTGGTCCGGGGTATGGCCGGCGATATCACCGAAACGCTCGGTGTTGTGCGATTCCCAATCCGTGCGGGCCGCCACTATCTCCGTGTGCTCGCGCGCCACGAAGTTCCACCACATCACCAGTTCCTCCGCGAGCGGCTCCCCGCCGATCAAGGCGAACCGGCCACCGGAGTCGCTGGACAGGTCGAGGCAGTCGCGGCCGGTGCCCAGATACAGCAGCGGGCCCGGCGTGAGATCGCACCCGGCGGCGGTGACCGTACCCTCGATCGCCAGCAGCGCGTACTCGAACTCCGGTTCCAGCGACAGCGTGGCCGCGGTCGCCGGATCGATCTCGATATCGGCCCCCGCCAAGGGCGTGTAGACCGTCGCCGGCGAGGTCACCCCGGCCAGCGAACCCAGCAGCACGGTCGCCCGCAGGCCCGCGGCGGTGTACACGGGCAGGTCCCGATGCTGTTCGAAATGGGGAGCGATATCGCGGTGCCCCTCCGGCAGCGCGACCCACAATTGCAGCCCGCGCCCGGCGGGCGCCTCGGGCACCGTGTACTCCGAATGGGCGATCCCGCGCCCGGAGGTCATCAGGTTGAGCTGGCCGGGTTCGATGCGCACATCCGAGCGCACCGAATCCCGGTGCCGGATCATGCCCTCGAACGGCCAGGTGACGGTCTGCAGACCGATATGCGGATGCGGATCGATATCCGGTGGGGCGTCGGTGACGGTCACCGTCGGAGCGCCGAAATAGTCCAGGAAACACCACGCCCCGACGGTCGGCAGGTCCCGCTGGGGCAGCGTCCGTTCGACATAGGTACCGCGCACACCACCCAGCGGCACCTCCCGGGCCGGATACAGCCGCGTTATCGGTCCCGGCCCGGTCCCCGGCTCGCACAGGGTCTCGGTGGGATGCGGATCGAGATCACTCACCGCCGCCGACCACGTGCTCGCTGTACTGCGGATGCTTTTCCAGATAGCTCCGGATGAACGGGCACTCGGGCCGGATCTTGCGCCCGCGGTCCACGGTGTCGGAGATCGCGAACCCGGCCAGCCGGCTACCCAGCCCCTTACCGCCGAACTCCGGGCCGATCTCGGTATGGGTGAAGACGGTTTCCTCGCCGCGCTCGGTGTATTCGGCGAATCCGGCCAGTTCGGCGCCGTACCACACCTCGTAGCGGTTCTCGCCGGGGTTGCGCACCACCTTGCTCTGCTCGGTCGCTTCGGTCATCTCCGCAGCTCCTTTCCGTGTCCCGACATCTACCCGCGACGCCACGACCCGGGCCGTACCGTCGAGCGCCAGCGTACTCAGCGGCGCCCGGGCCGGGGCCGCGCGCTCGGGCATGGGACGCGGCCCGTACCCGTCCAGGGGGGTCACCGGTCGGAACACGCGTGTACCAGCGCATCCGGGTGACGGCACGTAACCTGAGAACATGGCCAAGGAAATCGACCGGGTCCGGGCGCGTTCGGCGTGGGCCACGGTCAGGGAGAGCCCGGTGATCACCGCGATCGCGGTGGCGCCGATCGTCGTGGTGTTCGGCCTGGTCTGGTGGCTGATCGGCGGCTGGGCGGCGTTCCTGCTGCTCGTCGTGCTCGGCGCCGGAGCGGTGTTCGGCGGCAAACTGCTGCGCTGAGTGTCAGCGCGGAACGTGGAAGCTCACCAGGTCGGCCGTACCCGGGCCCACCTGGTCCCAGTCGCCGGGTAAGCGCAGCACCGCGAGTGCGGACGTGGGAAACTTGCGGCTCAGCCGCAGGGCATCCTCGGTATCGTGTGCCGCCGCGAGGTCCCACGCCGTCCAGGGCATACCCGGTGCGTGACCGATCACCAGCAGGGTCGAGACGGCGGGGTCGGTGAGCCCGACCAGCTCGATCAGATGGTCGCTCGTGGCCTCGTAGATCCCGGACTCGAACTCGACCGGCGCCGTGATATCGGTGGCGGCGAGCGTCTCCCGGGTACGGGTGGCGGTGGAACAACGCACCGCGTCGATCGGTGGCTGGTTCGCACGGAGCCAGGTGCCGGCCAACGCCGCCTCGCGCTTCCCCCGCGGCGCCAGCGGGCGCTCGTGGTCCTCGATTCCGGCCGGGTACGCCGATTTCCCGTGCCGCATCAAGATCAGAGTCCGCGCCATGGGTCCACCGTAGGCACCCTCGGTGCGGAGATCCACAACACACTCGAGGCAAACTGAAATCGGCGTCACAATGGAGGGAGGCCCGGTGATCCCGGCCCACGCTCAGTCGTCACGCCCTGCCACCCGCGACCCGGACGGCACCAGCCCGCATATAAGTCTCGAGGATCTGCACAAATATGGCCTACGTAATCACGCAGCGTTGCTGTAATGACGCGAGCTGCGTTTCCGAGTGCCCGGTCGACTGCATCCGCCCGACTCCGGACCAGCCGGAATTCGCCACGACCGAAATGCTCTACATCGACCCCGACACCTGCATCGACTGCGGCGCCTGTGTCGACGCGTGCCCGGTGGAGGCCATCTTCTCCGAGGATGATCTGTCCGCGTCGCTGGCCCGTTTCCGCGAGATCAACGCGGCCTGGTTCGAGCGGCATCCGCTGGAGTCGAACCTGGATCCGATCGCGACCCCGGTGCGGCCGCCCAAGGAGCTGGGGACCTTGCGGGTCGCGATCGTCGGCGCCGGCCCGGCAGCCGCCTACGCGGCCGACGAACTGCTGCGGCGCTGCGACGTCCAGGTGGAGATGTTCGACCGGCTGCCCACGCCGTGGGGTCTGGTCCGCGCGGGCGTGGCGCCCGACCACCCCGGTACCAAAACGGTCGCGGCCATGTTCGAATCGGCCTTCCGGCGCGACACCCTGCAGTACTACCTGAACGTCGAGGTCGGTAAGCACATCACCCACGAGGAACTGCTGGCCCACCACCACGCGGTGCTCTACGCGGTGGGCGCCTCCTCGGACCGGCGCATGGGTATCCCGGGCGAGGACCTGCCCGGCAGCCATTCCGCGACCGAGTTCGTGGCCTGGTACAACGGGCATCCCGACTACGCCGATCGGGTCTTCGACCTTTCCGGCGAGCGCGCGGTCATCGTCGGCAACGGCAATGTCGCCCTCGATGTCGCCCGGGTGCTGACCGTGGACCCCGACGAGCTGGCGAAAACCGATATCGCCGACCACGCCCTGGCCGCGCTGCGCGGCAGCAATATTCGCGAGGTCGTGGTACTGGGCCGGCGCGGTCCGCTCCAGGCGGCCTACACCTCACCGGAATTCCTGGCGCTGGCACACCTGTCCGGGGTCGATATCGTCATCGACCCGGCCGAACTGGAACTCGATCCGGCCTCGCAGGCGCTGCTCGACCACCCGGACGTGGAACCCTCGCTGAAGCTGAAATACGCGCTCGCCGAGGAATTCGCCGCGAAACCGCCGACCGAGGGCAACAAACGGATCGTCTTCAAATACCTGGCCGCTCCGGCCGCGCTCACCGGCACCGACAAGGTCGAAGCGCTGGAGTACGCCCGCAACGAACTGGTGGAAGAGGACGGGATCCTCAACGCCCGCCCCACCAGTGAGACCGGCAGTCTCCCGGCCTCGCTGGTGCTGCGGTCGATCGGCTATCGCGGCCGGCCGGTCCCGGACCTGCCCTTCGACGACAAACGCGGCGTGGTCCCCAACGAACACGGCCGCGTGATCGGCGCCGACGGCCGGCCGCTCACCGGCGTGTACGTCAGCGGCTGGATCAAACGCGGTCCACGCGGGGTCATCGGCTCCAACCGGATCGACTCCGAAGAAACAGTGGAGGGCCTGATCGCCGATTTCATCGCGGGCAAGCTGGCCGCGCCCACCGCCGACCGCGACGCGCTGCGCGCCCTGGTCCAGGAACGCCAGCCGGACCTGGTGGACCGGGTCGGCTGGAAGGCCATCGACCAGGCCGAACGCGGTGCCGGCAAGGAATCGGGCCGCCCCCGTGTCAAGTTCACCACCCTCGCCGACCTCCTCCAGGCGGCCAAGGGCGGTAGCTGACGGCGGCTGCAAACGGCCGATGCCCGGCCGTGCGGCGGTTTGGGGTCCGCGCCCCGGAGCGATCCGGACACGGACCCTCGGCCGTCAACAGCTACCCGCTCGCCCCGGTGCGGCCGGGTCGCTTCTCGCGCAGGTCCGCCCCTAACCCGAGCATCGAATGCCGACGCAACCGCATGTGTCGAGTGTTACGAGACACCTCAAAGGGTTGAGGCCCGTCTCGCCGTTTCGGCCTCGAAAGCGCCCGCGCGAAGCGCAAGTCTCGAGGCCGAAACGGCGAGACCCAAGGGGGCCTCAACCCCGCGCGCCGAAGGCGCGCCAAAAAACACAGCACCTTCACGAGTAGGCCGCATACGCGCCCCACCTTCGCCGGCAAGCACGCCGCGGTCTCGAGTTTCCGGTTGTGCGGCGCGATCCGGAGTCTCGGGGTTGTAGGTCCCGGTCTCGAGTTTCCGGTTGTGCGGCGCGATCCGGAGTCTCGGGGTTGTAGGTCCCCGACCTCGAGTTTCCCGGTCGTTCGCCCCCGCCCCGAGTTTCCCGGGCGCCTCGCCGCCACCGCCGACTCCCGGCCGGTCTCGCGGTCTACAGCGGTGCGATACGGACGATCGTGGTGGTGATCCCGTCCACCACGAACCACAGGCGCAGGGTCGGGCGGCCCGTGGTCCGGTCGCCCGGTTCGTACCTGCTGCGGACGCTGATGTGCTGCCGGGCCAGCACCGGGGCGACGTATTCGATGACCGCCCGATGCGGGCCGCTGACCAGTTTGGGGTAGTCGACCAGATACTGCTCCACGGCCTGCCAGTAGCAGGTGTTGTTCACATGGTTGTACTGGTCGATATCGGTGGCCCGCAGCGGGAACGGCAGGTCGGTGTCGGATTCGGGCGGCGCGGGGTCGGTGAGCCAGGGGCGCCAGCGGAGTCGCTGCTCGGCGGTGGTCTGCGCCAGGTAGGCCAGGCCCGCGTCGCTGATCCGGGCGGGCATATTGTTCGACTCGTTGATATTGATCCAGAAACCTTCGGTTTCGATCAGGCCGCCGCGGTCGCTGGTGATGCGCACCCGCATATTCGCCCAGCGGGTGGACATACTCGAACACCAGCGTCGCAGGTGGACGTGGTCGGGCCAGAGAACCGGGCGGACCACGTCGATGACGGTGCGCCGGATGATCCAGTTCGGGTCGCTTTGTTCCAGGACCGATTGCTGGAGGTGTTCCCAGGCGATGTCCTGGAGGTAGCGGGCGACACCGTCGAGGCGTACGCGGTTGTACGGGTCCACGTCGCCGGCTCGCACCGGCCACGCCGTGACGAACCCCATGCCCTCCTGGGGAAGCGGGGCGAGTGGCTGATCGAGTGACACTTGTGCTCCTCGCGCGGCGGGCTGGCCGCGGTACTTCTGCGTGTTTCCTGTGAGACGACTTTACGGGGCGTGTGTCACCGCGCCACGCCGAGCCGTCGGTTCGCTGTGCTCGGCGTGTGGCGGTGGTCAGTATCCGACGTAGCCGGTGCCGTTGGAGACCCCGACCACCCCGGGCACATTGCCGAGCGAACCGTAACGTTCGATGGCGTATCGCGTGCCGGCGATGATGTTGTCCACCGGGTTCCAGATATCGCCGTGACCGGGCAGCGAATAGGAGTTGAAGGTCGGGTCGATGGTCTGCATGAGACCCTTCGACGGGATACCGGCCGCGGCGTTGCTGTCCCACAGATTGATGGCGTTCGGATTGCCGCCGGATTCGCGTTCGATGATCAGGGCGATGGTGGCGGCTTCGGAATCGTCGATGTCGTAGCCGTTCTCGCGCAGCACCCGGATGGCCTCCCGGATCCATTCGGCCTGGTCCCCGGTGGGCATGGTGGTGGGGGCGGTGCCGGAGG
>NZ_BAGJ01000167.1 GCF_000308775.1 Nocardia testacea NBRC 100365 | reverse complement strand
CTTCGGTGAGAAGGCCCGCGAAGTCCGTGACACCTCGCTGAAGGTGCCCCACGGTGAATCGGGCAAGGTCATCGGTATCCGGGTGTTCTCCCGTGAGGACGATGATGATCTGCCTCCCGGCGTCAACGAACTGGTCCGGGTCTACGTGGCCCAGAAGCGCAAGATCCAGGACGGCGACAAGCTCGCCGGCCGCCACGGCAACAAGGGTGTGATCGGCAAGATCCTGCCGACCGAGGACATGCCGTTCATGCCCGACGGCACCCCGGTGGACATCATCTTGAACACCCATGGTGTGCCGCGTCGTATGAATATCGGGCAGATCCTGGAAACCCACCTCGGCTGGATCGGCAAGGCCGGCTGGGAGGTCGAGGGCAACCCCGACTGGGCCAAGAACCTGCCGGAGGAGATGTGGAGCGCCCCCGCGGACTCCAATATCGCCACCCCGGTGTTCGACGGCGCCCAGGAGGAGGAGCTCAGCGGTCTGCTCGCGTCGACCCTGCCCAACCGTGACGGTGAGCGGATGGTGAACGAGGACGGTAAGGCGACCTTGTTCGACGGCCGTTCGGGTGAGCCGTTCCCGTACCCGGTGGCGGTCGGCTACATGTACATCCTGAAGCTGCATCACCTGGTCGATGACAAGATCCACGCCCGCTCGACCGGTCCGTACTCGATGATCACCCAGCAGCCGCTGGGTGGTAAGGCGCAGTTCGGTGGTCAGCGGTTCGGTGAGATGGAGTGCTGGGCCATGCAGGCCTACGGCGCGGCCTACACACTGCAGGAACTGCTGACCATCAAGTCCGACGATGTGGTGGGCCGGGTGAAGGTCTACGAGGCGATCGTCAAGGGCGAGAACATTCCGGAGCCGGGCATCCCGGAATCGTTCAAGGTTCTGCTCAAGGAACTCCAGTCCCTGTGCCTCAATGTCGAGGTGCTGTCGTCGGACGGCGCCGCGATCGAGATGCGCGACGGGGACGACGAGGATCTCGAGCGGGCGGCGGCCAACCTGGGCATCAACCTGTCCAGGAATGAAGCGGCCACCGTCGACGATCTGGCGAACTAGGGCGTTGGCCGGGTGCCGTGACGAATTACGGCTCGGCACCCGGCCACCGCGTTCGAATCCAATAGAGAACTTTTGCTCGTATTCGACCCGCACAGGGGAAAGGAAGTTACGTGCTAGACGTCAACTTCTTCGATGAACTCCGGATCGGCCTGGCCACCGCCGACGACATCCGCCAGTGGTCCTACGGCGAGGTGAAGAAACCGGAGACCATCAACTACCGCACGCTCAAGCCGGAGAAGGACGGCTTGTTCTGCGAGAAGATCTTCGGTCCCACCCGGGACTGGGAGTGCTACTGCGGTAAGTACAAGCGCGTCCGCTTCAAGGGCATCATCTGTGAACGCTGCGGCGTCGAGGTGACCCGGGCGAAGGTGCGCCGTGAGCGGATGGGCCATATCGAGCTGGCCGCCCCGGTCACCCACATCTGGTACTTCAAGGGCGTGCCGAGCCGCCTCGGCTACCTGCTCGACCTGGCGCCGAAGGATCTGGAAAAGATCATCTACTTCGCCGCCTACGTCATCACCGCCGTCGACGACGAGATGCGGCACAACGAGCTGTCGACTCTCGAGGCCGAGATGGAGGTCGAGAAGAAGACCGTCACCGATCAGCGTGACGCCGACCTCGAAGCCCGGGCCCAGAAGCTCGAGGCCGATCTGGCCGAGCTCGAGGCCGAGGGCGCGAAGTCCGATGTGCGCCGCAAGGTCAAGGACGGCGGCGAGCGGGAGATGAAGCAGCTCCGCGACCGTGCCCAGCGTGAGCTGGACCGGCTCGAGGAGATCTGGAACACCTTCACCAAGCTGGCCCCCAAGCAGCTGATCGTGGACGAGGTGCTCTACCGCGAGCTGCAGGATCGCTACGGCGAGTACTTCACCGGCGCGATGGGCGCGGAGTCCATCCAGAAGCTGATGGAGAACTTCGATATCGAGGCCGAGGCCGAGAACCTGCGCGAGACCATCCGCAGCGGTAAGGGCCAGAAGAAGCTGCGCGCGCTCAAGCGGCTCAAGGTCGTCGCGGCGTTCCAGACCAACGGCAACTCGCCGATGGGCATGGTGCTCGACGCCGTTCCGGTGATCCCGCCGGAGCTGCGGCCGATGGTCCAGCTCGACGGTGGCCGCTTCGCCACCTCGGACCTGAACGACCTCTACCGTCGTGTCATCAACCGCAACAACCGCCTCAAGCGACTGATCGACCTCGGTGCTCCCGAGATCATCGTCAACAACGAGAAGCGGATGCTGCAGGAGTCGGTCGACGCGCTGTTCGACAACGGTCGTCGTGGCCGGCCGGTCACCGGCCCGGGTAACCGCCCGCTGAAGTCCCTGAGCGATCTGCTCAAGGGTAAGCAGGGTCGATTCCGGCAGAACCTGCTCGGTAAGCGTGTCGACTACTCCGGCCGTTCGGTCATCGTCGTCGGCCCGCAGCTGAAACTGCACCAGTGCGGTCTGCCCAAGCTGATGGCGCTGGAGCTGTTCAAGCCGTTCGTGATGAAGCGGCTGGTCGACCTGAACCACGCGCAGAACATCAAATCCGCCAAGCGGATGGTCGAGCGGCAGCGGCCGCAGGTGTGGGACGTCCTCGAAGAGGTCATCGCCGAGCACCCCGTGCTGCTGAACCGTGCGCCCACCCTGCACCGCCTCGGTATCCAGGCATTCGAGCCGCAGCTGGTCGAGGGTAAGGCCATCCAGCTGCACCCGCTGGTCTGTGAGGCGTTCAACGCCGACTTCGACGGTGACCAGATGGCCGTGCACCTGCCGCTGTCCGCGGAGGCGCAGGCCGAGGCCCGCATCCTGATGCTGTCCTCGAACAACATCCTGTCCCCGGCGTCGGGTCGGCCGCTGGCCATGCCGCGTCTGGACATGGTGACGGGTCTGTACTACCTGACCCGGCTCGACGAAGGCGCCAAGGGCGAGTACCGGCCCGCGACGGCCGACGGTCCGGAAACGGGCGTGTACTCCTCGCCGGCCGAAGCGCAGATGGCCGTCGACCGCGGTGAGCTCACCGTGCGGTCGACCATCAAGGTGCGGTTGACCGATCAGCGTCCGCCCAAGGACGTCGAGGCGGAACTGTTCCCGGAGGGCTGGCGGCGCGGCGACGCGTGGACCACCCAGACCACCCTGGGCCGGGTGCTGTTCAACGAACTGCTCCCGGGTGACTACGCGTTCATCAACGAGCCGATGCCGAAGAAGCGGCAGGCGACGATCATCAACGATCTCGCCGAGCGCTACCCGATGATCGTGGTCGCGCAGACCGTCGACAAGCTCAAGGACGCCGGCTTCTACTGGGCCACGCGTTCGGGTGTCACCGTCTCCATGTCGGACGTGCTCGTTCCGCCGGAGAAGGCCGAGATCATGGAGCGCTACGAGGCGCAGTCCGATCAGATCGAGAAGAAGTACCAGCGTGGTGCGCTCGATCACCAGGAGCGCAACAACGCCCTGGTCAAGATCTGGCAGGAAGCGACCGAAGAGGTCGGTCGGGCGCTGCGCGCGCACTACCCGGCCGACAACCCGATCATCACGATCGTCGATTCGGGCGCCACGGGTAACTTCACCCAGACCCGTACCCTCGCGGGTATGAAGGGCCTGGTGACGAACCCGAAGGGTGAGTTCATCCCGCGGCCGATCAAGTCCTCCTTCCGTGAGGGCCTGACGGTGCTGGAGTACTTCATCAACACCCACGGTGCTCGTAAGGGTCTGGCCGACACCGCGCTGCGTACCGCCGACTCGGGTTACCTGACCCGTCGTCTGGTGGACGTCTCGCAGGACGTGATCGTGCGCGAGCACGACTGCGGCACCGAACGCGGTATCACCGTGCACATCGCGGAGAAGCAGCCCGACGGCCTGCTCATCCGGGACCCGCACGTGGAGACCTCTGCCTACGCCCGCACCCTGGCCGCCGACGCGCTCGACGAGAGCGGCAACGTGGTGGTCACCAAGGGCGCGGACCTGGGCGATCCCGCGATCGAGGCCCTGCTGGACGCCGGCATCACCGAGGTGAAGGTCCGCTCCGTGCTGACCTGCACCACCGGCACCGGGGTCTGCGCGACCTGCTATGGCCGCTCGATGGCCACCGGCAAGCTCGTCGATATCGGCGAGGCCGTCGGTATCGTCGCCGCGCAGTCCATCGGTGAGCCCGGTACCCAGCTGACCATGCGTACCTTCCACCAGGGTGGTGTCGCGGGTGACGACATCACCGGCGGTCTGCCTCGTGTGCAGGAGCTCTTCGAAGCTCGGGTGCCGAAGGGCAAGGCGCCGATCGCGGAGGTCTCGGGCCGGGTGCGGCTGGAGGACGACGACCGCTTCTACAAGATCACCATCATTCCCGACGACGGCGGGGACGATGTGGTCTACGACAAGCTGTCCAAGCGTCAGCGGCTGCGCGTGTTCAAGCACGACGACGGCACCGAGCGGCTGCTCTCCGACGGCGACCACGTCGAGGTCGGCCAGCAGTTGCTGGAGGGCGCGGCGGATCCGCACGAGGTGCTGCGCGTGATGGGCCCCCGGCAGGTCCAGATCCACCTGGTCCACGAGGTCCAGGAGGTCTACCGCAGCCAGGGTGTGTCCATCCACGACAAGCACATCGAGGTCATCGTCCGCCAGATGCTGCGCCGGGTGACGATCATCGATTCGGGTGCCACCGAGTTCCTGCCCGGTTCGCTCACCGAGCGTTCGGAGTTCGAGGCGTCCAACCGCCGCGTCGTCGCCGAGGGCAATGAGCCCGCGGCGGGCCGTCCGGTGCTGATGGGTATCACCAAGGCGTCGCTGGCCACCGATTCGTGGCTGTCGGCGGCGTCCTTCCAGGAGACCACCCGAGTCCTGACGGACGCGGCGATCAACTGCCGCTCCGACCGGCTCATCGGCCTCAAGGAGAACGTGATCATCGGTAAGCTGATCCCGGCCGGTACCGGTATCAACCGGTACCGCAACATCCAGGTTCAGCCGACCGAGGAAGCGCGTGCCGCGGCGTACGCGGTGCCGTCCTACGACGACACCTACTACAGCCCGGAGGGCTTCGGTGCCACCACCGGTGCCGCGGTCCCGCTGGACGATTACGGTTTCAGCGACTACCGGTAATCGGTAGGTGGCAACAGCCTTCGGCCCCGCACTGTTTCGGTGCGGGGCCGAAGTGCGTTCCGGGCCTTATTCGCCGGCTCGGCCCGGGAGGTTTTCCTGTAGGCCGTCGAGCAGCGCGGCCAGGCCGAATTCGAAGCTGCTGTCGGGTGCCGCGTTGTAGCCGGTGCCGGACGCCGCCTCGATCCGGGCGCGTAGGCGGGGAAACTTCCGGGCGATCTCGGTGGCGGCGGTCGTGGTTTCGCGTAGCCGCGCCTCGGGGTCCCCGCCTCCGTGGGCCAGCCGGCGGGCGATGGAGACATTGGCGGCGGCTCCCACCGCGCTGCCCAGGACGAACATGAAGACCGCGGCCGCGGCCCGGTCGGCCTGGTCGGTGGTGAAACCGGCCCCGTCGTAGACGGCGAGTACGTGTTCGTCGTATCGCGATTTGTTCTCCCCATACAGCAGGTACGCCGATTGCGCCTGGACCAGCCACGGGTGCCGGCTCATCATCGCGTACATGCCGCCGGCCATGGTCTCGGCGGCGGTCCGCCAGTCCATGGTGCCGAGATCGGGTAGTTCGATCTCGGCCCAGACCCGGTCGGTGGCGAGGCGGACGAGATTGTCCTTGTTCTGGACGTGCCAGTACATCGCGGTGGGGGCCGAATCGAGGCGTTTGCCGAGGCTGCGCATGTTGAGCCCGTCCAGCCCCTCCTCGTCGAGGAGTTCGATGGCCGTCTCGACGATCTGTTCGCGGGTGAGGGTGTCGCGGGGCATGGGGACAACTCTAAGTCGCCCGGAAGTGCGCCTTGCACTTAGTTCAAATCCATACTTGAACTTAGTGCAAGTGGCGCGCTATTGTACTTTCACTTAGTTCAAGTCGGCGGTCGCGAAGCTCGCCGAGAGAAGAGGGATCATCATGAACGTCACTGCCGCCCTGGCCCTGATCGTTGCCGCCGCGTTCGTGAGCATGCCGCTGGTGCGGCACCGCTACGGAGCGGCGGCCATGGCGAGCGCGCAGCGGGAACTCGCCCGCCAGCGGGTTCGCACGACCGCGCTGGCCGAGTACGGGATGCGGTTCGATGCCAGTGGCCACGAATGGGCTGCTCCCGTCGGCATCACCGCGGTACTGCTGGCGGTCGCCGGTGTGAATCTGGCCGGGCCGGGCTGGGCGGGAACTGTCAGCGTGGTGGTGTTCGCGCTGGTGCTCCTCGGCAACGCTGTCATCGTCTACAGCAACCTCACCGCCGTGCGATCGGTGCGCGCCGCCTTCGCCCGCAAGAACGACCCCGAACTGCTGCGGGTGGATGTGCCCCCCCTGCTGGCGGCGGCCGAAGCCGGATTCCCCGGCTGGACGTGGACGTTGCAGAAACTGCGGAACGTGGCGGTGTTCGGCGCCGCCGCGCTCGGAATCGTGGTCACGCTTCTCGGGTGAACGCCCAGCGTATGGGTCCCTTCTGCCAAAGCTCGGGCCCGCTCCTTTTGGGAGCGGGTCCGAGCTGCCGAGCTGCCGAGCTGCCGAGCTGCCGAGCTGCCGAGCTGCCGAGCCGCTCGGCCCAGCAGTGGGAATATGAATCGGGCATTTCGATCACATTGCGTCCAAACGTCGTTCGGTCGAACAGTCATGAATAACGTTGCAGCGCACTGTCTGCCGGAGTCGTCGAACAGGCGAAGGACCGACGACCGCCGGAGGGGCTCATGACATTCCGAATCACTCAGCTTGCGCGCGGTATCCGTGCACATGTGGCCCCTGAAGAGGGTGACGGCGCGGAGATCACGAAACCGGCCCGCCGCCGATGGCTCCGGCGGCTCGCGGTGCTCGGCTCGGTACTTTTCGTGCTCCCCGCAATGCTCGGGGCGGCAGCGCTGGCCGCGACCGGGGAATCGGATTCGGTGGCGACGGCCGGTTTTCCGGCACTGAACTGGATGAACATCCGCGATTCCAGCGGCGTCGAACTGACCCACTATCGATTCGTCACCACCCACGGCAGTATTTTCGAGCCACTGGAGACGGCCATCTCGGTGGTGCTCGGGCTCGAATTCGCCGGTTATATAGTCATTGTGACCAGTGCGATCTGGGTGATCGGCTATACGATGAGTTTCCACTGGCTCGATCCGTTCGGTAACGCGCTGGCCGGAGTCGCCCGCAGCCTGCACGCGCAGATCGGTATCCCGATGGTGCTCCTCGTCGCGGCGTCACTCGGTGCGTTCATCGTGGCGTGGTTCGTATTGCGTGGTCACCACGCGCGGGCCGCGACCCAGGCGGTCACGATGGTCGGGGTCGCCGTGATCGGCCCGATCTTCATGGCCCAACCGCTGGAGGACGTGCTCTCCTCGCACGGGTTGATGTCGCAGGGGCGCGATCTCGGGATCGCGGTGGCTGCCGGGCTGACCGGGCACGCGTACAGCGATCCCACCGGATTGGTCGCGACGATGCAGGTGAACCTGGCCGACAACTTCGCCCGGCGCCAGGTCCAGGTGTGGAATTTCGGGCATGTGATCGACGACCGGCCCGGCTGCGCGGCCGTGTGGTCGGCGGGGGTGCGGTCGGGTTCGGATTCGGCCCTGGCGTCCGGCCTGCGCAGCTGCGGAGATCTGGCGGCCCACCAGGCCGTGCTGAACCCGAGTATGGGACAGGTCGGTTCGGGGCTGGTTGTGCTGCTCTGCGCCGGCATCCTGCTCGCGTTCGGGGCCTATCTCTCGGTCAAGATCATCTGGTCGGCACTCGATTCGGTCTTCCACGGTTTCGCGGCGATCTTCGGTTTCGCGGCGGGCGGGTTCGTCTACGGTCCCACGCAGACCTTCCTGGTGCGCAACCTCGTGGACAGTTTCTACGGTGCCGTGGTGATGGCGGCCTATGTCATCTATCTGGGTTTGTATGTGCTGTTCCTCGGCAATCTGTTCGACCAGGCCCGCGGCCAGGCGACAGTGGTGCTGATCCTGGCCGCGGTGGTGGAAGTCGTCGGCCTGCTCCAGTTCCGGCGGTTCGCCGCCGCGCTGCGCCAAGGCAACGAGTGGATCGTCAACCGGTTCTCCCTCGCCCTGCAACAGGCGCCGGGCGGCAGCGGTGCGGGCGGGGCCGGCGGCGGCACGGCACTCGGTATGGGTTCCAGCGGACTCGCCCACTCCGGCGTACCGGGACTCGGGTTGCTCGCCGGTGCCGCCGCACTCTCGACCTTGAACAACAACCCGGCATCGGCCTGGCTGTTCAACCGGGTGTCACCGCTGGAACCGCATTCGATGAAACGGCAGAGCGCGATGCTCGACCAGTGGGGTGTGTGGAACGCTCGATGGAACGGCGAGAAAGCCGGTGGGCCGGATGGGCTGGCCACGCACCCCTACCTGGATCGACTGCATCTCTCGCACGCCGCCCGTGATGCGGCGGCCGTCGCCCGTGACGCCGGTCGCGGCGGGGTGAACACAGCGCGGGGTGCGGCGGCCGCCGTCGACGGCGTACTGGTCGGCGGCGGTGGGTTCCTCGGGCAGGTCGCCGCTTCACTGCGCGGCGCCGGCTTCACCGACGAGGACATGATCCAGCGCGCGGTGGAAGCGCGGGGTTACGTGGTGAAACACGGGGGCGATGTGTCGTTGGCCGATAAGAACCTGGCCGAAGTCGTCGCGGCCTCCCACTATGTCTCGGCGATGAACACCCCGGCCGCCCACGCGGAGCTGGAGCGCGCTGTTCTCGCCTACTCGCTCGGACGGGAGGGGATCCAACTGGAGGGCGCGGCGCGGCGGACGGGTGAGGAATACCTGGCCGCGCCGTCCCGGGCGAAGCTGAACCAGATACAGAAGGTCGCGACCGGCGAGGAGACGGCCGCCTACTCGGAGGCGGACGCCTACCGGATCCTGCGCTGGATCGGAGACGAGCACGCGCAACGAGTTTCCACCGCGATGACCGATTACGTCCTGAACCCCACCGACCCCGAGAGCCGCCGCCGCTTCTTCGCCGAGCAGAACGCAGCCGTCGATACCGACTACTGGGCCGCCGAAGCGACCCGCGCGCCCGCGTCCGCCTTCGCCGGCGGCTGAGTCTCCGAATCCTCGGTGGCCGTCCCGGACTCGGAAACGGTGGGCCCGGCCGGGCGCGGCCGAGGCGCGGCAGTGCGCGCGTGGGTCGCGTAGAGGGTGAGGCCGACGAACGCCAGCCCGCCGACCAGATTGCCGACAACCGTGGGGATCTCGTTCCAGATCAGATAATCACCGATCGAGAAGTCGCCGCCGAGGAGCAGCCCGGAGGGGAACAGGAACATATTGACGATCGAATGCTCGAAACCCATGTAGAAGAACAACATGATGGGCATCCACATGGCGATAACCTTTCCGGATACCGATGTCGACATCATCGCCGCGACCACTCCGGTGGATACCATCCAATTGCACAGCACCCCGCGGATGAAAAGGGTGAGCATTCCCGCGGCACCGTGATCGGCGTAGCCGATCGTGCGCGATACGCCGATTTCACCGAGTTTCTGCCCGACTTCGTTGGGGTCCATCGAGAAACCCATGGTCACGATGATCGCCATCATGACCGCGACGGTGAACGCGCCGAGGAAGTTGCCGGTGAACACCAGGCCCCAGTTGCGTAGCAGGGCACGCCAGGTCACGCCCGGGCGCCGGTCCAGCCAGGCCAGCGGCACGAGGGTGAACACGCCGGTGAGCAGGTCGAACCCGAGAAGGTAGAGCAGGCAGAAACCGACCGGGAACAGGACCGCGCCCAGTAGTGCCTGGCCGGTCTGGACCGTGATGGTGACCGCGAAAGCCGCGGCGAGCGCCAGGATCGCACCTGCCATATAGGCGCGGATCACGGTATCGCGCGTGGACATGAATGCCTTCGCTTCGCCGGCGTCGATCATTTCTTTCACGAAGTCCGCTGGTTTGAGATAAGACATGGCACGCCCTTCGGTTGTGGTCTCTCGTGCCGAAGTGTGCGATGCCGAGATTTCCCGCCCGTATCGTGCCGAGCGCACCCGTGTTACCGGGCGCTCACCGGGCCCGTGCGTCGATGTGGGGCCCCGTGACCTTGGTGCGACCACCGCCGACAGGGACGTCGCAGAAGTAAACATTGTGATACCGATTCGGTTCGGCGCATTCGGCAGTGGGACGCTATCGATGTTTCCCGATGCCAGGAGTTTCGTATGGAACCGATCATGAGCAAGCGCGCGGCCGCCGACCTCGTTGTCTCCGCCCGCATCCGCCAGGGATTGTCCTGGGCCGATATCGCCGACGCTCTCGGTGCCCCACTGGTCTGGACGACCGCGGCGTTGCTCGGGCAGCATCCGATGACCGCCGAGCAGGCGGGCAAGGTCTGTGGTCTGCTCGGGCTGGACGACGCGGTGGCCGAAAGCCTCGCGTTGCAGCCGGCCCGCGGCGCCGATCCGGCACTGATGAGCGATCCCACGATCTATCGTTTCGTGGAAGCCCTGTCGGTATACGGGCCCGCGTTGAAGGAACTCATCCACGAGGAATTCGGTGACGGGATCATGAGTGCCATCAACTTCAAGGTCGATTTCACCCGCCGTCCCGACCCCGACGGGGACCGGGTGGTCATCACCTTCGACGGGAAGTTCCTCGACTACCGGTGGTGAGCCGGGCCCGCCGCCCGCGCGGTTCTCACTGATTGTGCGGTAGTTCGTCGGCCAGGCGCTGAAGGTACCCGGCGAACCGGCGGCGGTCGGCGGGGGACCAGTCGCCGGTGAGCCGGTCGAAGATCTGCCGTTGCCAGTCGTGGGCGTCGGCCAGCAGGCGGGTACCGGCCGGGGTGAGGTGGAGTGCGGTACGGCGCCGGTCGAGATCGGATTCGCGGCGCGCCAGATAACCCGCGGTGGTGGCGTCGCGGACCATCCGACTGGCTCCGGAATGGTCGAGACCGAGCTGGTGGGCGACCGCGGTGATGGTCGCCTCGTCCGGGGCCTGGGCGGCCCCGGCCACCGCTTCCACGACCTGGACGTGCTGAGCGTTGCGCAGTTCCGCGTTCTGCCCGCCGACGCCGCGCTGTATCCAGCGCCGGGACCAGAACCGGACCAGGCGGAACAGGGCGGGCCCGCCATCCGCGGGGGAGGAGCTGCCGCTCATATGGACCAATCTATCCTCTTCGAAATTTTCCGTGCGATTCGCATGTAGATTGTATGTGTATCACATGTAAATGAGGAGAAATCATGTCCGGATCCACCCATGCTCCGCGCATCGTGCTCGACCACGCCGTTGTGCCGGTGGCGGACCGCGCGGCGGGGGCGGCGTTCTTCGCCGAGCTCATGGGGTTGACGGTGGGCGACCCGGTCGGTCCGTTCCTGCCGGTGCGGGTGAACGAGAGCCTGACCTTCGATTTCGACGATCGTGGCCGTGTCGAGCCGGGTCACTACGGATTTCTGGTCGACGAGGCCACCTTCGACGCCGTGCTGGGCCGGCTGGCGCGATGGCCCGCGGTCGAGTTCGGGTCGGGGCCCGGGAACGGCTGGGACCGGGATATCAACCACCTGCGCGGCGGTCGCGGGGTATACGTCCGCTCGCCGGAGGGGCACAGCTACGAAATGTTCACCGTGGCCTGTTGACATCGCGTGCTCGGCAGCTAATACTGAACTAGATGGTTCAGTATGAGTTCTTGGACGCCTCCTTCGGGGCGCTCGCGGACCCCACCCGGCGGGGCATCCTCGAGCGGCTCGGCCATGGACCGGCCACCGTCAGCGAGCTGGCCGACGATTTCTCGATGACCCTCACCGGCATCAAGAAGCACATCCAGCTGCTCGAGGACGCGGGCATGGTGGTCACGGAGAAACGGGGCCGGATCCGGTACTGCCGGGTCGGTCCCGATGTTTTCCGACGGGAGGTGGCCTGGCTGCAGGGCTACCGGCAGATGCTGGAAGCACGCATGGACCGTCTGGGCGAATTCCTGCAACGAACGGAGCACGAACAATGAGCACTGCCACCGAAGAAGCCGTCGTCACCGCGGCCGCGGATCGCGAGATCAGGGTCGAACGGGTTTTCAACGCCCCGCGGGAACGGGTGTGGGACGCCTACACCCGCCTCGAACAGCTCACCCAGTGGTGGGGCCGGGGCAACCGCATCGATGTCGAGCGCTGGGAGTTCCGGGCCGGCGGGCACTGGCGTTTCGTCGAACACGCCGACGGACAGTCGCACGGGTTCGAAGGACGGATCCGGGAGATCGTGCCGCAGGAGCGGATCGTGCAGTCCTTCGAATGGGACGGGATGCCCGCGCACGTCGCCATCGACGCCGCGACCTTCGAGGATCTCGGCGACGGGCGTACCCGGGTGGTCACGGTGAGCCAGTTCCACACCCCGGAGGAACGGGACGGCATGCTGCAGTCCGGGATGGCCGACGGACTCAATGCCAGCTACCGGGCGCTGGAC
>NZ_BAGJ01000168.1 GCF_000308775.1 Nocardia testacea NBRC 100365 | reverse complement strand
CGCCGGTCCGTCCTGGCCCGGTCAAGGCTTCGACGGTCCGCCCCGGCTGGGTCCGCCCGGTGCCGCCCCGCCGACCGAGGTGTGGCAGGCACCCGAACCGGCGGCCGACGATCCGCGACCCAAGCTCGAGCGCCGCCGCCGCGGTGCGCGGCCACTGCCGGAGTCCGCTTCCTTTCCGGACCCGTCCGACCAGCCGAACGCGGACCAGACCACCGCCGTATGGTCCCCGGCCGATCAGGGCATGCGGTTGCGCGCCGGACTGCAAGGCCTGGAGACACCGCCGCACGATGTTCCCGATTTCGGTGGCCCGGGTGTCCGCCGTCCGGCGGGGCCGATGCCACCGCCGCCCGCTCCGGATTTCGGGGCGGACCAGGGTTTCGGTCCCGGTCAGCACTTCGGCGCCGATCAGGGCTTCGCCCCCGACCCGGGTTATGCCCCCGATCAGGATTACGGTCCGGATCCCCGGTTCGGTCCGGATCCGGGCTTTGCGAAGACGGATATCTTCGCCACCGATGTACACGGCCCCATGCGGCCGCGTTCCGGACCCGACACCTCGGGCGAGCGATACGAAACGGGCGAATTCGAACCGGAATTCGACGCGGACGCCGACGACTACAACGACCCCGAGGACGCCGCCGGTGACGAGAACCGCCTCGGCCGTGCCCGTTCGGCGCTGAGCGGAAGATTCGGCGCGGCCGGTGACAAATTCGCCGCGACCAAGGCCAGATTCGGCTCGGGAGCGCGCACCACCGACCGCGAGACCGCCGAGGACCCACGTAAACAGTGGATCGTGCTCGGTGCGCAGAGCGTGGGTGCGGCGATCGCCGGGATGCTGGCGTTCAAGGGTTTCGAGATGCTGTGGGCGGGCCAGCCGCTGGCCGCGCTCGCGCTGGCGGTCGTGGTGATTCTGGGGCTCGTCGCGCTGGTGCGGATCCTGCGGCGCGGCGACGATATGTTCAGTACCGTGATCGCTGTGATCGTCGGTGTGTTCGTCACACTGGGTCCGCTGGCATTCCTACTCAGTACGGGCTGAGCGAGGCAGCAATGGCACGCAATTCTCCCGCGGCCGGCCCGCGGGACGACGGGCAGCGCAACGGCATCAAAGTGGGGCTGTCCACAGCTTCGGTCTATCCGCAGAACACCGAGGCAGCCTTCCGCTACGCGGCCGAACTGGGTTACGACGGTGTCGAATTGATGGTCTGGGCCGAACCGGCCAGCCAGAGCATTACCACCGTGCGGGGTTACGCGCGCAAATACTCGGTGCCGATACTCGCGGTGCACGCGCCCTGCCTGCTCATCTCCCAGCGTGTCTGGGGTGCCGACCCGGTGGCGAAATTGGAACGCAGTGTGCGCACGGCCGAGGCCCTGGGTGCCGACACCGTGGTGGTGCATCCCCCGTTCCGCTGGCAACGCCGCTATGCCGAAGGCTTCGCCGACCAGGTGAACGAACTCGAGGAGAGCAGTTCGGTGGCCGTCGCGGTCGAGAACATGTTCCCGATGCGGGCCGACCGGCTCTTCGCCCGGCGAGCCCGTGATATCCAGCGCCTGGAACGGCGCGGCGGGCCCGGTCTCTCGCTTACCGCGTTCAGCCCCGGCTACGACCCCACCGATATCGGATTCCGGCACTACACCCTCGACCTGTCGCATACCGCCACCGCCGGCACCGACGCGCCGGCCCTGGTCACACGGATGGGCCGGGGCCTGAGCCATCTGCATCTGGCCGACGGCCGCGGCGCCGCCCACGACGAGCACCTGGTCCCCGGCACCGGCACCCAGCCGTGCGCGGCGGTGTGCGCCATGCTGGTCCGCAACGGGTTCACCGGCCACGCCGTGGCCGAGATCAACACCCAGGACGCCCGCACCACCGCGGCCCGGGCGGACATGCTGAACCGCACCCTCGCCTTCGCGCGGACCCACCTGAACCCGGCGATCAGCTCCCACCCCGACCCGATCGAGACCCGTTGAGCTGTGTTTATTTGCGCGCCTCCGGCGCGCGGGTCGGGGCCCTGTGACCCCGATTCTTCACTCCGCCGCTCAGTCGCTGCGCTCCTTCGCTCTGTCGCTCCAGAATCGGGGGCGGGCCCCGACCGTGGAGGTCGACAATCCGGAGCAGACAGAAGGTGCACGCTGTCGCGCACCTCGACCGGCCTGGCAGACTCACCTCACTGTCGGTGCTCAATGGCCGCCGATCTATGGACGGACCCGGCACACGCTCGGTCGCTGCGCTCCTTCGCTTTGTCGGTCCAGAATCGGGGGCGGGCCCCGACCACCGGGGCAGACCATTCGGAGCGGACAGGGGGTTGCAACCGACAATCCGAGGCGGGCCGCAGGTGTGTACGGATGTGCATCTCGACCGGTCCGGCTAGGTTCACAGCGCTGTGAGTGCTCACTGGTCGCCGGGCTCCGGACGGCCGACCCCACGCGTCCCCACCGGTCCGGATGTACGCGGCCGAACCCGCTGTATCAAGATTGACCGGCAGTATGCACCCGCGGAACGGTAACCGGGCCGAGGAGAAGGAGTACCGATGACGACGGAGACGGAACTGAACGCCGAGCTGGGTGTGGCGTCCACCGACGCCCCGTTTCGCCGAGTGTGTTCCCTGACCGAACTCGCCGCCGACGAACCGGGCGACGGGCGCTACCGCGGCGTCATCGACGATATCTGGACGATCGGCCCGAAGGTGCACGGCGGAACCATGGTCGCCGGTTCGGCGGCGGCCGCGAGCCGCTGGCTGCGCACCGTGGAGCCGGAGCGCGCGACCATGGCCCCACTGTCGGGAAGCACCGATTTCCTCGGCGCCCCGGAGCCGGGCGAGGTGCTCTACGACGTGACGATACGTAAGGTGGGCCGCCAGATCTGCCTGGTGGACGTGATGCTCGTGCAGCGCGGCCGGCCGCTGGTCCGTACCGCGTTCACCTTCGGTCACCTGGAGGGCCCGGAGCGGCCGCCCCTCTATGCTCCCGAGCACACCGATCTGCCGGTGGAACCGACCGCCGACGCCATCGGCTACGAGGCAGGTTCGTCGATGGGCCGAATCGTGCACGTGGCCCGGGGGATGGATGCCTTCCTCGACCGGGAGTGGGCGCGGTTCATCGACAACGCCCACGGTGAGCCCCGGTTGCGAATGTGGCTGCGCCCGCGTCCGGCCGATCAGGCCGATCCGGAGATCGCGTCCTATATCGCGATGATGGCGGCCGATATGTGCCCGCCGGTTCCCACAAATCTCGGTTATTTCGGTTGGTCCCCGACCGTTCAGATGACGACCTATCTCCGCCGCCGGCCCGCGCCGGGCTGGTTGCGCATCATCGCCACCACCCACGAGGTCGGCGGCGGGATATTCGATTCCGATCAGATCGTGGTCGACTCGACCGGCGCCCTGGTCGCCCAGAGCCGCCAGCTGGCCCTGCTCCCTTCGCCGAAGCGCTGACGCACTCCGGCGGCCTGAGGACGGGGTCCGTATGGCAGGTCGCGGGCCGGTGTGCTCCGGTTGCCGGGACTATGGGGCCCCCGGGCCTCGCTGCCGAGAGTGTGCCAAGAACAATGGCGCCCATGACACGAATTGCGGTGATCGGTGGCGGCCGGATCGGGGAGGCCCTCATTGCCGGCCTGCTGGAGGCCGGACGGGCCGTCAAGGATTTGGTGGTGGTCGAAACGCACACCGACCGGGCCGAACTGCTCGCGGACCGGTTCGGGGTGCGGGTGACCGACGCGGTCGACGATGCCGCGGTGGGTGCCGATCTGCTGGTGGTCGCGGTGAAACCGGGCGATGTGGACGCCGTGCTCACCGAACTCGGCAAAGCCGACCTGGGCGGCGACCGCGATCAGGTCCTGGTGTCGCTGGCGGCCGGAGTCCCCACGGTGCGGCTGGAGGCCAAACTACCCGCGGGTTTCCCCGTGGTACGCGTCATGCCGAACACTCCCATGCTGGTCGGCGAGGGGATGAGCGTGCTGGCCGGCGGTCGCTACGCCAAGGCCGAGCAGCTGGAGCTGGTCACCGAGCTGCTGAGTTCGGTGGGACAGGTGTGCGTGGTCCCCGAATCGCAGATGGACGCGGTGACCGCGGTATCGGGTTCCGGACCGGCTTATTTCTTCCTGGTCGTGGAGGCGATGGTCGAGGCGGGTGTCGGGCTGGGCCTGACCCGCGATATCGCGGCTCAGCTGGTCACCCAGACGATGCTCGGGTCGGCGGCCATGCTCGCGGAGTCGGGGCAGAGCGCGGTCGATCTGCGCGCGGCGGTCACTTCTCCGGCCGGGACCACCGCGGCGGCGGTGCGCGAACTCGAGCGCGCGGGTCTGCGCTCGGCGTTCCTGGAGGCGCTGCACGCGGCCAAACAGCGTTCCGCCGAACAGGGCGCGTCCACCGAATGACCTCCTGACCCCCAGCGTATGAACCTGATTTCTCACTCCCGTCGCAGTAATCCCACTGGTCCCGCTAAGCTTCAAGGAGCACGTGCGTGTCTGTTCCGCTGGTGGGGAAGCCGGCGGCGCGGACGTGCCGGAGGTCAGTGGTGCGATGATGTCTTCGAACAAGATGTCCGCTAACAGCGGCGGTGGTTCGTCGCCAGGACAATCAATACTCGGTGGTGGTACGCAATTCCTCACCGTCGCCGAGGTGGCGAATTTGATGAGAGTTTCCAAGATGACGGTGTACCGGCTGGTGCACTCGGGAGAGCTACCGGCGGTTCGTGTCGGTAGATCGTTCCGGGTGCATGCCAAGGCGGTGCACGATTATCTGGAAACGTCCTATTTCGATGCCGGGTGAAGGCGGTTACCGGCCCGCGGGAGCGGGCCGGTAACATCAACCCTCGCTGTGTTGGATCGGCGGCGCGCTGCCTCCCTGTCGTGGAGGCGCGGGACCGCCGCCTCCAGGGCTGAGATTCAGCCGCGAGCAACCGGGCATACGACCGGACAGTTGACGTAAGCGAGCGCGAGACGCGCCGAGGAGAGAACGCGAGGACACCCTATGGGTTCTGTGATCAAGAAGCGCCGCAAGCGCATGTCGAAGAAGAAGCACCGGAAGCTGCTTCGTCGTACCCGCGTGCAGCGGCGCAAACTCGGCAAGTAAGCGCAACCGCGCAACGTCATCGGCGGAACCCGCTACCATTCGGTAGCGGGTTTCGTCGCGTTTCCATCAACTGAAATCGGGGTTAGGTCCCCGTTAAGAGGCCGGTGGTGACTGCGCCGGTCGTTAGGCTGGTAATCGGAACTATTGAGCGGGGGCTCGATGCTCGAGGTGGAACGGTCCGGTGCAGGTGGACACTGAAGCGAACGGCAGCTACAAGCCCAAGGTCGTACTGGTGACCGGCGCCAGTCGGTTCTTCGGCGGCAATGTCGTGTGCCGGCTCGTGTCCGACCCCGAGATCGAGCGCGTCGTCGCGGTCGACGTACTCACCCCCGCGCCGCCGCTGCGCCGACGGATGGGGCGCGCCGAATTCGTGCGTGCCGATATCCGGAACCCACTGATCCGCAAGGTTTTCGAGCGCTACCAGGTCGATACCGTGGTGCATACCGCGGTACTGTCCCAGCCGCCTTCCGGCGGTGGGCGGGCCGCGATGAAGGATATGAACGTCCTCGGCGCGATGCAGCTGTTCGCCGTCTGCCAGAAATCGCCGACCGTGCGCCGGGTGGTGTCACGTTCCAGTTCCGGGGTATACGGGGGCAGTGCCAAGGATCCCGCGCAGTTCACGGAGGAGATGAGCGCCCGCAGGCCACCGTCGGGCTGGTTCGCCCGGGACATGATCGAGATCGAGGGCTTCGCCCGCGGTCTGGCCCGGCGTCGTCCCGATATCACCGTGCTGACCCTGCGCCTGGCACCCATGGTCGGACCCGGCCTGGGCGCCCGGGCGGGGCAGTTGCTGCGTTCCCCGATCACCCCGACCGTGCTCGGCCGGGACGCGCGTATGCAGTTCCTGCACGAGGAAGACGCGGTCGCGGCCTTGGTTCACGCCGTCCGGCACGGCCCGGGCGGCACCTTCAATGTGGCCGGTGACGGCGTCCTCGCACTTTCCCAGGCGGTCCGTCGTTCCGGACGGGTCGCAATGCCGGTACCCTGGTCGGTGTTCCGCACCGTCGGCCGGACCTTCATGAGTCCGGTGATGCGTGATTTCAGTTCCGAACAGCTCGATTACTTTCTTTTCGGTTGTGGTCTGGACACGACGCGTATGCGCGGCGAACTCGGGTTCGAGCCGCGCTGGACGACGGTACAGGCGTTCGACGACTTCACCGGGGGCGCAGCGTCGCGGCCCGTGGTCGATCCAGCGTGGATCGACGCCGCAGAAAACAAACTGCTCGGCCTCATCAAGGCCGGTACGGGAGCACATACATGAACGACGTCGCCAAAGTCATCAGACTGCAGGACCTCGCAACCGTGCCGCGGCCACGGCCCGCGACACGTACCTGGACCGGTCCTGCCGACCGGTCGGTGACCTCGCTGACCGACCGTCTCACCCCGCCCACCCCCACCGCCCCGCGCTCGCTGCCCGAGCTGATGCGCGACGCCCTCGGCAGGCAGATCGGGCGCACCGCCGAATTCGCCCGGCGCCGGCTCACCGGCGATTACCAGGTCGACGAATTCGGGTTCGACGAGCATCTGCTCGAATCGGTTCTGCTGCCGGCCCTGCGCCCGCTGGCCGACAACTGGTTCCGGGTCCAGACCAGCGGGATGGAGAACGTCCCCGAGGTCGGCGGTGCCCTGATCGTGGCCAACCACGCCGGTACGGTCCCGCTCGACGGACTCATGCTGCAACTCGCGGTTCACGATCATCACGCCAAGCAGCGCGCGCTGCGCCTGCTGGCCGCCGATCTGGTCTTCGAGATGCCGATGCTGGGCACCCTGGCCCGTAAAGCCGGTCACACGCTGGCCTGCCGCCCCGACGCCGAACGGCTGCTGAGCGCGGGCGAACTCACCGGTGTGTTCCCCGAGGGTTTCAAGGGCGTGGGCAAGAAGTACGCCGATCGGTACAAACTGCAGCGATTCGGCCGCGGCGGCTTCGTCGCCGCGGCGGTGCGCGCCGGAGTACCGATCATCCCGTGCTCGATCGTGGGCTCCGAGGAGATCTACCCGAAGATCGCCGATATCAAGCCGCTGGCCCGGCTCCTGGGCCTGCCCTACTTCCCGGTGACCCCCACGTTCCCGCATCTCGGCCCGCTGGGCGCGGTCCCGCTGCCCTCGAAGTGGTACATCGAGTTCGGTACCCCGATCAGCACCGCCGAGTATCAGGCCGAGGACGCCGACGATCCGATGCTCATGTTCGAGGTCACCGATCAGGTCCGCGAGACGATCCAGCAGACCCTCTACAAGCTTCTGGTCAGACGCCGCAACGCTTTTATGGGATGAGTTGACGGTCGGGGCGGCTTCTCCGCATCGTGGTCGGCCCGGGGCGCCGCGGTGTGGGGGAGCTGTCAGTGGGCGCCTTTGCGGCGGGTCACCGCGGCGGCTACCGCTCCGCCCGCGGCGCCCAGGGCCAGGGCCGTGGGCACGCCGATCTTGGCGGCTTTGCGGCCGGTGCGGAAATCGCGGATCTCCCAGCCACGGGCCTTGGCGACTTCGCGGAGGTCGGAATCCGGATTGATCGCGACCGCGGTGCCGGTGAGCGACAGCATGGGCACATCGTTGTGGCTGTCGGAGTAGGCGGTGCAGCGTTTGAGGTTGAGACCCTCGCGGATGGCCAGGGCGCGGACGGCATGCGCTTTACCGAGGCCGTGCAGGATATCGCCGACCAGGCGACCGGTGAATTGCCCGTCGACGCTCTCGGCCACGGTGCCCAGGGCCCCGGTCAGGCCGAGGCGTTTGGCGATCACCTGCGCGAGTTCGACGGGGGTGGCGGTCACCAGCCACACCTGCTGGCCGGCGTCGAGATGCATCTGCGCCAGCGCGCGGGTGCCGGGCCAGATCTTGTCGGCGATGATCTCGTCGTAGATTTCCTCGCCGAGCGCGGCGAGTTCGGCGGTGGACCGGCCGGCGATGAATTCCAGCGCCTTCTCTTTGCCGGTGGCCATATCGGTGCTGCTCTCTTTGCCGGTGATCCGGAACTTCACCTGCTTCCACGCGATATCGACCAGGTCGGCGCTGCGAAAATATTTGCGGGCGGCCAGACCTCGGGCGAAATGCACGATCGAGGCGCCCTGCACCATGGTGTTGTCCACGTCGAAAAAAGCCGCCGCGGTGAGGTCACGCGGGATCTCCGGCGGGGCGCCGACGGCCGCCCGTTCGGCGTCCTGCAGGGCCAGCGCGGCGTCCGCGCTGGCCTCACCGGCGACATTCGCGCGGACCTCCTCTTCGCTGGGTCCGAACGGGCTGCGCGAAATGCGCGCCAGCTGCTCGGACAGGCCCTGTCCGAGCGGGCCCAGATTCCATCGGACCGGAAGTTCCCCGAACCGGCCCGCGATGAATCCGGATTTCCCCACCTTCGATCGTTCCGGCACCAGTACCTCCGCCTGTTCGCGCGAATCACGTCCACACTAATGGGTACCGCCGGGCGGAGCCCATCCACAGGCCGTGCACGGCCGGACCGAATGTCGAGGTACGCCCGACCGGATGCCGGCCCGGACGCACCGCAGCCCGCCGCGTCCGGCCGGTGGGCGGGTTGAATAACGGTCATGACGAACTCCACGACGCATGAGGTGACCCTGCTGACCCGCGCGGGGTGCGGGATGTGCGAGCGGGCCCTGGAACAGCTGCGGGCGATCTGCGCGGAATTCGGTATCGAGGTCGGCAGCGTCGATGTGGACGCGGTCGCCGGCACCGACCCCGGACTGCGTGCCGAATACGGTGACCGGCTGCCGGTGGTGCTGCTCGACGGCCGGGAACACAGCTATTTCGATGTGGACGAGAACCGGTTGCGGGCCGATCTGAATCGTTGACCGTGGCCGAATTTCGGCCGAGGATCGTACAAGGTCGGCTCGCGACACAAAATGAGGCGAATTTCACCGACTTTGTGCATGGGTTCACAAGCAGTTACGGTGGGGGCACGCGAACCGCAGGCCGGGGCGAGTATCCGGCCGCCGGTAGCAGGTGAATCAACCCATATCCGACCCCGTCATCGGCGCATGGACCGCAACGGAGGTCGCCGAGCACCCGGGACGTTTCGGCCCGGACGAGGAGCCAGGACGTGACAGAGCACCATGAGACGCGCGACGTCTCCGGCGATGCTCCCAACGTCACCACCCGCACACTGCAGAAGGGTATTCCCCAGGCTACGGTGGCGCGGCTGGCCACCTACCTCCGGGTGCTCGCCCTGCTGACCGATGACGGTGTGGCCATCGTATCCAGTGAGGAACTGGCTGTCGCGGCGGGTGTCAATTCCGCCAAATTGCGCAAGGACCTGTCGTTCCTGGGCCCCAACGGGGTCCGCGGTGTGGGCTACGACGTGGCGCGGCTGCGGGCCCGGATCGAAGATGTGCTCGGGCTGTCCGGTGGGCACCGGGTGGTGCTGGTCGGCGCCGGCAATCTCGGGCGCGCGCTGGTCGGCTACCGCGGGTTCCGGCGCCGCGGCTTCGCGGTGGTCGGGGTCTTCGACAACGACCCCGAGGTGATCGGCCGTGAGGTCGAGGGCCTGCGGGTACGCGACGCGGCCGAGCTCACCGACGGTATCGCGGTACTGCGCCCGACCATCGCGGTGATCGCGGTGCCCGACGACGCCGCCCAGCAGGTGTGCGACGAGCTGGTGGCCGCCGGGGTGCAGTCCATCCTGAGTTTCGCGCTGTGCCCGCTGACCGCACCGCCGGGCGTCGAGTTACGCCGGGTGGATCTCGCCGTGGAGATGCAGATGCTCTCGTTCGAGCGGGTCCGCAATGCCGACCCGGAGGAGCCTGCCACCGGCCGGGGCGACGGCGTGAGCACCGCGGATGTGGCGGAGAACGCGTCCGAATCGGCAAACGATCCCACCGCGGGCGGCGTTGGAAACGGTAGTGCCGTACCGGCCGCTCATCCACTGAACGGCTCCGGCCGGATCGCTCGCCGGATGCCCGCGCATTCGACGCCGGGCTCCGCCGGGCTGTCCCATTGCGCGGCGCAGGCCGCCCAGACGACCTCGCATACGGCAACGGAGCCAACCAGCAAGGGATCGGTGGTCACACCATGAGCGTTCTTCTCGTCGGGATCTCCCATCGCAGCGCACCCGTGGCGATGTTGGAGAAGGTGGCGATCACCGATGCCGATCGGCCCAAGCTGATCGACCGCATGCTGGCCTCCAGCCATATCTCCGAAGCCATGATCGTCTCCACCTGCAACCGGGTGGAGATCTACGCGGTGGTCGACGCGTTCCACGGTGGACTCGCCGACGTCGGCGAACTGCTGACGGCCCATTCCGGACTGCCGATGCCGGAACTGACCCGGCACGCCTACGTGCGCTACAGCGAGGCCGCCGCCGAGCATCTGTTCGCGGTGGCCAGCGGGCTGGATTCGATGGTGGTCGGCGAACAGCAGGTGCTCAGCCAGATCCGTAGCGCCTACACCACCGCCGACGCGCAGCAGGCCGTCGGCCGGACGCTGCACGAACTCTCCCAGCAGGCGCTGCGCGTCGGTAAACGGGTGCATTCGGAAACCGGCATCGACCGGGCCGGCGCCTCGGTGGTGTCGGTGGCCCTGGATCGGGCGACCACGGTCCTGGGACCGCTGACCGGCCGTACGGCCGCGGTGATCGGCGCCGGCGCCATGGGCGGCCTGTCGGTCGCGCATCTTGCCCGCGCCGGGGTCGGGCGGATCCTGGTGGTCAACCGCACCCCCGAACGTGCGCAGCGGCTCGCCGCGACCGCGGAATCGCACGGCGTGGCGGCGCAGGCCTACGAACTTTCCCGGCTCGCCGACGCATTGTCGGTGGCCGATGTGGTGGTCACGTGCACCGGCGCGGTGGGGTCGGTGATCACCCTGGCCGACGCGCACAACGCGCTGTCGGCTCCCGAGCGCCGCCCGGGCCGTCCGATGGTGTTCTGCGATCTGGGCCTACCCCGTGATGTGGAGCACGCGGTGGCGGGGCTGCCCGGTGTGACGGTGATCGATATCGAGACCCTGCAGCACGATCCGGCCGCCGGGGCCGCGGCCGGCGATACCGCCGCCGCCCGCGCCATCGTCGCCGAGGAACTGGCCAAGTACCTGGCCGGACAGCGTATGGCCGAGGTCACGCCGACTGTCGCCGCGCTGCGTCAGCGCGCCGCCGAGGTGGTGGAGGCCGAACTGCTGCGACTGGATTCGCGGCTGCCGCGGCTGGCCGATCCCGAACGCGACGAGGTGGCACGCACCGTGCGGCGGGTGGTGGACAAACTGCTGCACGCTCCGACGGTGCGGGTCAAACAGCTGGCCAGCACCCCCGGCGGCGACAGCTACGCCGAGGCGCTGCGCGAACTGTTCGAACTGACCCCCGGATCGGCCCAGGCGGTCGCGGCGCCCATGGAGATCAGCCGAGCCGAACACAACGGTGCCGGCTGGATGGGCCTGGATGGCGAAGTAGCCCTGGCCGACGATTTCACACCCGCCGGCCACGACGAGGAACAGGAGCAGTCGACATGACAATCCTGCAGGGCTCGGACGCGGCCTCCGGCGCGGGCGCCGGGGGGCCCGGAGCGGCCCGGCGCCCGTGGCGGATCGGCACCCGCGGCAGTCTGCTCGCGCGGACCCAGGCCGGAGATGTACGGGACGCGCTGACCGCGGCCGGGCAGCCGGCGGAACTGGTGATCGTGGAGACACCGGGCGATCTGTCCGCCGATCCGGTCCAGGAGATCGGGGTCGGCGTGTTCACCAGTGCGCTGCGCGCCGAACTCGCCGCCGCGACCATCGATATCGCGGTGCACTCGTACAAGGACCTGCCCACCGCCGGCGACGACCGTTTCGCGCTCGCCGCGGTGCCGCCGCGCCAGGATCCGCGCGACGCACTCGTCGCCCGCGACGGTCTGGTGCTGGGTGAGCTACCGCCGGGCGCGGTGGTCGGCACCTCCGCGCCGCGCCGGGTGGCGCAACTGCTGGCCCTGGGCCTGGGTCTGGAGATCCGGCCGCTGCGCGGCAATCTCGACACCCGGCTACGTCAGGTCGCCCAAGGTGAATTCGACGCTGTCGTGGTCGCCCGCGCCGGACTGGCCCGGATCGGCCGGCTGGACGCCGTCACCGAGGCGCTGGAACCCGTGCAGATGCTGCCGGCGCCCGCGCAAGGCGCGTTGGCGGTGGAATGCCGTGCCGACGACACAGACCTGATCGACCTGCTCGCCGTCCTCGACGACGCCGCCACCAGAACGGCCGTCACCGCGGAACGAGCGCTGCTCGCCGAACTCGAGGCGGGCTGCACCGCGCCCGTCGGAGCGATCGCCGAAATCGTCGAATCTCTGGACGACGACGGGCGCATCGTGGAGGAACTCTCGCTGCGTGGCTGTGCCGCCGCGCTCGACGGTTCCGATGTGATACGGGCCTCGACGGTGGGTGCACCGGCCGAGGCCGCCGAACTCGGTCGCGCACTGGCCCGCGAACTGCTGGAGCTGGGTGCCGGCGAGCTACTCGCCGCCGGATCCGGCACTGCGGAACCGGATCTCGCGAGAGCCGGGAACAACACCACCCCCGCGGGAACGAGCACCGCCGCAGCGCAATCGAGCACCGCTGCCGCGGGAACGAGCACCGCCACGGACTTCACCGAACCCAGTCCAATGGAGAACAACCGATGAGTCGAGCCAGCAAGAAGCATCCGGGGCGGATCCTGTTCGTCGGGTCGGGCCCGGGGGACCCGGCATTGCTGACCACCCGATCGCGCGAAGTGCTGTGCCGGGCCACCCTCGCGTTCACCGATCCCGATGTGGACGCCGGGGTACTCGCCCTGATCGGCACCGAGGTCGAACCGGAACCCGACGGGGAACGCTCGGTCGATGTCCGGCCCGCCCTCGGTGAACCCGCCGAGGTCGCCAAAACGCTGATCGCCGAGGCCAAAGCCGGCCACGACGTGGTGCGGGTGGTTTCCGGTGACCCGCTCACCACCGACGCGGTGATCGCCGAGGTCACCACCGTTACCCGCTCGCATATCGTCTTCGAGGTGCTGCCCGGGCTGCCGTCGGGCTCGGCGGTGCCCAGCTACGCCGGAATCGCCCTGGGCTCCGGCCACACCGAGGCCGATGTGCGCGGCGAAGTGGATTGGCCCGCCCTGGCCGCCGCGCCCGGACCGCTTGTGTTGCACGCCACCTCCGGCCATCTGGCCGAAACCGCGAGCGCCCTGGTCGAACACGGCATGGCCCCGCAGACCCCGGTCGCGGTGACCGTCCGCGGCACCACCCGCCAGCAGCGCACCATCGAAGCCACCCTGGCCACCCTGAACAGCGCCGCCTCCGAACTGGTCGGCCCGCTGGTGGTCACCATCGGCAAGGCGGTCGCGCAGCGGTCGAAGATGTCGTGGTGGGAGTCGCGCGCGCTGTACGGCTGGACCGTGCTCGTACCGCGGACCAAGGACCAGGCCGGCGAGATGAGCGAACGGCTGGTCACCCACGGCGCCATCCCCAAGGAAGTCCCCACCATCGCGGTGGAACCGCCGCGCAGCCCCGCTCAGATGGAACGCGCGGTCAAGGGCCTGGTGGACGGCCGCTACCAGTGGGTGGTCTTCACCTCCACCAACGCCGTCCGCGCGGTCTGGGAGAAATTCGCCGAATTCGGTCTCGACGCCCGCGCGTTCTCGGGCGTGAAGATCGCCTGCGTCGGCGAGGCCACCGCGGAGAAGGTGCGCTCGTTCGGTATCAACCCGGAACTGCTGCCCAGCGGGGAACAGTCCTCCCTCGGCCTGCTCGCCGACTTCCCGCCCTACGACGACGTCTTCGATCCGGTGAACCGGGTCCTGCTGCCGCGCGCGGATATCGCCACCGAGACCCTGGCCGAAGGACTGCGCGAACGCGGCTGGGAAATCGACGATGTGACGGCCTACCGCACGGTGCGGGCCTCCCCGCCGCCCGCGGAAACCCGCGAGATGATCAAGACCGGCGGTTTCGACGCGGTGCTGTTCACCTCGAGCTCCACGGTCCGCAATCTCGTCGGTATCGCCGGAAAGCCGCACGCCCGGACCATTGTGGCCTGCATCGGCCCGAAAACCGCCGAGACCGCGGTGGAGTTCGGCCTGCGCGTCGATGTGCAGCCGGAGGTCGCGCAGGTGGGCCCGCTGGTGGAAGCTCTCGCCGAACACGCGGCGCGGCTGCGGGCCGAAGGGCTCCTCCCGCCCCCGCGCAAGAAGAGCCGGCGCAGCCGCTGACCGGTGGCCCCGGTCAGGGGCGCCGAACCCGCCCGCACCGGCACCCCTAGACTTCAACCCATGAGCGGTATCGAGCGTCCGCGGCGGCTGCGGCGTACGCCGGCGTTGCGGCGGCTGGTGGCGGAGACCAGTCTGGAGCCGCGGCACCTGGTGTTGCCGATGTTCGTAGCGGATGGGTTGTCCGAGCCCCGGGAGATCGGTTCGATGCCCGGGGTGTTCCAGCATTCGCTGGATTCCCTGCGCAAGGCCGCCGCCGAGGCGGTCGCGGCCGGGGTGGGCGGGCTGATGCTGTTCGGGGTGCCGAAGCCGGAGGACAAGGATCCGGTGGGGAGCGGCGCGACCGACCCGGAGGGCATTCTGAACCGGGGGTTGCGGGCGCTGGCCGCAGAGGTGGGGGGTTCCACCGTGGTCATGGCCGATACCTGCCTCGACGAGTTCACCGATCACGGCCATTGCGGTGTGCTGGACGCCTCGGGTGCGGTCGACAACGACACCACGGTGCGGCGGTATGTGGAGATGGCGCTGGCGCAGGCCGAGGCGGGCGCCGATCTGCTCGGCACCAGCGGGATGATGGACGGTCAGGTCGGTGCGATCCGCGACGGGCTGGACGAGGCGGGCCGCATCGATACCGCGATTCTCGCCTATGCCGCCAAGTACGCGTCGGCGTTCTACGGTCCCTTCCGGGAGGCGGTGGCGTCGTCCCTGCAGGGCGACCGCCGGACCTATCAGCAGGACGCGGCCAACCGCCGGGAGTCGATCCGGGAGCTCGAGCTGGACTTGGAGCAGGGCGCCGATATCGTCATGGTGAAACCGGCCATGTCGTATCTGGACATTCTGCGCGAGGTGGCCGATCGCGCACCGGTTCCCGTTGCGGCCTACCAGATTTCCGGGGAGTACTCGATGATCACGGCGGCGGCCGAACGCGGATGGATCGATCGCCGGGCCGCCGTGCTGGAATCGCTGACCGGTATCCGACGTGCGGGCGCCGATATCGTGCTCACCTATTGGGCGACGGAGGCGGCGCTCTGGCTGTCATGACTCCGCCGGTGGATATTGTCACCGCGCGGCAACTGTGGTGGGGCGTAATCGGTTTGGGTGTGGGCCGGTTGTTCGTGTCCCTGGTCGACACCCTGACCAACCGTGAGCGGTTCAGCGCGGATCTGCGGGAGCGGATGCAAGCGGCGGATCCGCAGATCACACCGGCGATGATCGACCTGCTGGTCACGGTGGGCGCGGTACTGGGCGTGATCCTGGGCCTGGCGGTGGCCGCGCTGGCCGTGCTGGTCGTGCATCAGCTCGGCCGCGGGAAGTTGTGGGCACGTACCCTGCTGACCTTCGCCGGGGTCTGGCTGGTGATCTCCGGGGTGATCGCGCTGTTCTCCATCGGCGTGGTGGAGGGGGCCGGCCCGGTGTTGTCCGGGGCGGCGTCCATCGTGCAGGCGGTTCTGGCCGGCGGTGCGATCTTCCTCTGCCAGCGCCCGGAAGCGGCGAAATGGTTCCTGCCGCCGCGTGGGCCCGGTGCGCCCGGAAACGGTTGAGACTCGGTGCCCACCTCGCTGACCAGGGCGTTTTTGCCGACACAGACTCGGTGACCGATTCAGATAACGAACGTGGAGTTTGTTCCCGGTATTCCGCCATGTATGGTGAGGGCTGTCACAGAGGACATGCCAACCGGCGGCCTCGGGTACCCGGTCAGTAGGACGGGAGACCTGACCGTCCGGGGATCGGAGGCAATGATGCGAGTGGTGATCCAGCAGCCACAGAGTATTCGGCGGGATATGCTCGTACTGACTCTTCTGGTCCTGTTCGGGGTTCTCACCGTCGCGGTTCTGCTGATCCCCGGCGTTATCGGCTGATACGGGTGGCCCTCGTTTCCGGCCGGTTCGCCCATGCCTGATCGAGTGGACACCGCCCCGGAGGCCGGAGAGGTCCTCTTCTCCGAGCCCGGAGCCCGCTGGCGTGCGGTTGCCTACGGACCCCTGGTCTGTGCGCTGCTGCTGGCCGTGGAGGTCGCGGTGGGTGTTACGCCGCACTGGTTCGCCCTCATCTTCTGCGCCGTGCTGATCAGTGGGTTCGCGGTACTGCAGGTGTACGCGGCACGCACTCATGTCAGCGTCGAACTCACCGACGGCTTTCTGCGCAACGGTGCCGAGACGACACCGGTCCGGTCCATCGTGGCGGTGCTACCGGTGGATGCCGACGAACCCTGGGAGAGCGGCCGGGCGCTCGGTGAATTGACCGGGGTCCCGCGGCGGCGTACCGCGATCGGCCTGCGCCGCACCGATGGTGAACTGGTACGCACCTGGGCCAAGGATCACCGCGCGCTGCGGTCGGCGTTGACCCGGGTGGTGGGCGCGCCCCCCGTCGACGAGGACAGTGCGCCGGGTACCGGTCGCGACGATTGATTATCGGGTTCCGCGCGGGCACGATCGGGTGGATCGCGTCCGAGCCGCCGACCCGAGGAGACCTGTGAACCGTCCGCTCGTCCTACCGGCCGTCGATATCGCTGTGGCGGTTCTCGCGCTGGCGCTCGCCGCGCTCTGCTGGAACCTGGGTGTGCAGAACACCGACTTCCCGGCGACGGGAGACGTGCCGGCCTACACCGCGACCCGCTATGCGGGGCCGTGGTTGTTTCTCGCGATGCTGCTGGTGGCGGGTGCCGGCACCGCCGTCATCGATGCCGTGACGCGGTTGGTCCGGACGCCTCGGCGAGGCTGAACCGGCCGGTCAGCGCCACTGCTGGTAGATATCGAACACCCGGCCGTGCGGTGCCCCCGGGACGTGGAAGAACACCAGGACCGAACCGCCGTTGTCGGCCGATTCCAGGATGACCTGGCGCAGGGAGGCGTGGACGGCGCCGTTCTCGTCGCGGTACAGGCGGGTGTCGCTGTCCAGGCCGGCGCCGATCCGGGAGGGCGGGACGGCGTGGTCGACCAGGGCCGGGATCGGACCCGCGGCCAGCGCCGCGGTCTCGGGCTGGCTCAGCCGGAATCCGGCGCGGACGTTGTCGGGGTCCATGACCGGTTCGGCGGCTGCCGCCGTACCCGCGCCGAGGCCGGTGGCCAGGGCTCCGAAAGCTACCGAGACCAGAGAAAGAGCCGCAGTACTCCTGGCAATTCGCAAAACGACCTCCCCGGCCGATGATCCACTGATTGTTCCGATGCAGACAGAGAGTACGCACTCGGGTCCTGACCCGGCTGTATTTGGCTCCGTCGGTGTCGCCGCCGCGGCGTATGTCACGTATGTACACCCTGTCGTCGACGTGGCCGGAGGCGGCTGCCAAACTGGAGGCCGTGAGTTCTCTGCGCGTGGCCGGTACGGCGGTGCCGGCCTCCAGTCAGCTTTTCCAGCGAGCCGAAGCAGTTGTCCCCGGTGGTGTCAATTCCCCGGTGCGTGCCTTCGGCTCGGTGGGCGGCACGCCGAGGTTCATCACATCCGCCCGGGGCTGTCGGCTGACCGACGCCGACGGTAACGATTACGTCGATCTGGTGTGCTCCTGGGGGCCGATGATTCTCGGGCACGCCCATCCTGCGGTGGTCGAAGCGGTTCGTGAGGTGGCGGGGTCGGGATTGTCCTTCGGGGCGCCGACACCGGGTGAGGTGGAACTGGCCGAACTCATCGTCGAGCGGGTCGCTCCGGTGCAGAAGGTCCGGCTGGTGAATTCCGGGACCGAGGCGACCATGAGCGCGGTCCGGCTGGCGCGCGGGTACACCGGACGCAGCAAGATCATCAAATTCGCCGGGTGTTATCACGGCCACGTCGACGCGCTGCTGGCCGAAGCCGGCTCCGGCGTCGCCACATTCGCGCTGCCGACCTCGCCCGGTGTCACCGGGGCGCAGGCCGCCGACACCATCGTGGTGCCCTACAACGATCTGGACGCCGTGCGCGCCGCCTTCGAGGCGAACCCCGGCGAGATCGCCGCGGTGATCACCGAGGCGGCGGCCGGGAACATGGGCGCGGTCGCGCCGCTGCCCGATTTCAATGCCGGACTGCGCCGGCTCACCTCCGATCACGGGGCGCTGCTCATCATGGACGAGGTGATGACCGGTTTCCGGGTGAGCAGGGCGGGCTGGTACGGACTCGATCCGGTGGCCGCCGACCTCTACACCTTCGGCAAGGTGATGAGCGGCGGGCTGCCCGCGGCCGCGTTCGGCGGCCGGGCCGAGGTGATGGACCGGCTGGCCCCGCTGGGCCCGGTCTATCAGGCCGGTACCCTCTCCGGCAATCCGGTGGCCGTGGCGGCCGGGCTCGCGACCCTGCGCGCCGCCGACGACGCGGTGTACGCCGCGCTGGACCGCAACAGCGAACGGCTCGGGATTCTGCTCACCGACGCCCTCACCGGCGCGGGGGTCCCGCACCGGGTGCAGTTCGCGGGCAATATGGTCAGCGTGTTCTTCGCCGATGAACCGGTACTCGACTATGCCGCCGCCAAGGCGAGCGAAACCTGGCGCTATCCGGGCTTCTTCCACGCACTGCTCGACGGCGGGGTGTACGCGCCGCCCAGCGCGTTCGAGGCCTGGTTCGTCTCGGCCGCGCTCGACGACGCCGCATTCGACCGAATCGCCGCAGCTCTGCCCGCCGCCGCGGAGGCGGCCGCGAGCGCCACACCCGAAGGAAATCGCGCGTGAGCAAGCCCGATCCCGAGCGCGTATCCGCCGTCCCGGACGACCGGGACGATCCGATATCCACCACGGGACCCGTGGTCCCCGCCGCGGCGACCGGCGCCGATCCCGCAACGCCGGGTGAGGTCGCCGCGGCCGCGCCGTCGGCCGGCGCGTCCGACGCCGATTCGGTCGAAACCATCGTGCATGTGCTGCGGCACGGTGAAGTGCACAATCCGCGGGGGATCCTCTACGGCAGGCTGCCCGGTTTCGGTCTGTCGGTGACCGGGCGGGCACAGGCCGGGGCGGTCGCGCGGGCGCTGGCCGATCACGATATCGCCCTGGTCATCGCGTCGCCGCTGCAGCGCGCGCAGGAGACGGCCGAGCCGATCGCGGGCCGGCACGGGCTGATCGTGCGCACCGACGAGAACCTCATCGAGGCCGGTAACACCTTCGAGGGGCTGCGGGTTTCGGTCGGTGACGGCGCACTGCGCAAACCCCGGCACTGGTGGAAACTGCGCGATCCGTTCACCCCCTCCTGGGGCGAGCCCTACCTGCAGATCGCGCACCGCATGCTGGCCGCGGTGAACAAGGCCCGGGTGGAGTCGGCCGGTCGCGAGGCGGTGCTGGTCTCCCATCAGCTGCCGGTGTGGACGCTGCGCCGGTTCCTGCAGGGCCAGCGCCTCTGGCACGATCCGCGCAGCCGGCAGTGCGGTCTGGCCTCGCTCACCTCACTGGTGTACCGGGGCGACACCCTCGTCGATATCGTCTACTCCGAGCCCGCGGGTGGTTCGGATCCGACGGTGCACGGCGCATGAACGGTCAGCGTCCGGAGGCGGTAGCGCAGCGTGACCACGCAGGGCGCCCGTTCATGCGCCGGAAGGCAGAGCGCATGAACGGTCAGCGTCCGGAGGCGGTAGCGCAGCGTGACCACGCAGGGCGCCCGTTCACGCGCCGGAAGGCAGAGCGCATGAACGGTCGGCGTCCGGAGGCGGTAGCGCAGCGTGACCACGCAGGGCGCTCGAAGGCAGCGCGCAAGAGGAGCGGGTTCGCGGTATTCGGGTCCCGGCTGCTGCCGGCGCTCGCCGCACTGCTGTGCTTGACCGCGTCGGCCTGTTCGACCGGTACCGACGCGGTGGCCACCGGCGGCACCTTCGAGTTCGTCTCGCCGGGCGGGCAGACCGATATCTTCTACGATCCGCCGGCCACGCGTGGCACGATCGGCAAGCTCTCGGGTCCGGAGCTGATGTCCGATACCGGGGAGAACGTCTCGGTGGAGGATTTCCCGGGCCAGGTCGTCGTCATCAATCTGTGGGGGCAGTGGTGCGGGCCCTGCCGCGGTGAAGCCCCTGCGCTCGAACAGGTCTACGAACAGACCAAAGATCTCGGGGTCGCTTTCCTCGGGATCAATGTCCGTGATTTCCAGCAGGACAAAGCACGAGATTTCGTAATCGATAACCACGTCGGTTATCCGTCGATCTACGACCCGTCCATGCGCACACTGCTGGCGCTCGGTGGAAATTTCCCGACCAGTGTCATTCCCACAACTCTGGTATTGGATCGGGACCACCGGGTGGCGGCGGTTTTCCTGCGCGCCCTACTCGCCGAAGATCTTTTACCGGTGGTGCAGAGCATCGCCGCGGAGGGAGCATCATGAGAAGTCTTCGATCCCGAGGCGTACGCCGCTACGGGGCCACCCGGCCACCGCGCGGAGTCCGGGCCGAAGTACTGGTCAAGTCCTCGCTCGGCTCGTGGGAGCTACAGCCCGCGGCCCAGCAGCCCGGCAGCGACCGGCGGGTGTCGAGTTCGCGCCCGTCGGGTGGCCGGGGTTCGACCGCGCCGGGCGGCCGCGGTGACGAGCGGCGCGTGAACAACTCCGAGGGCGATTCGGAGCGTAGTTCGCGTTGACGGTGTTGGCAGGAGTGGGGGAATCGTTTCAGCAGACAGCGGCCACCGGGCCGTTGCTGCTCGCCCTCGGCGCCTGCCTGCTGGCCGGTCTGGTGTCGTTCGCTTCGCCGTGCGTGGTGCCGCTGGTACCGGGGTATCTGTCCTACCTGGCCGGCCTGGTCGGTGCGCAGGCGCCGCCGGCGACCGTGGACCAGGCCCGGAGCCATCGGAACGCGCCGCCCGCCGGTGGTACCGCCACGGCGGTGCTCACCGAAACCCCCGCCGACTCGGCTACCGCGTCGGCCCCCGAGTCGGGGCGGCTGCGGGTCGCGGGTGCGGCGGGACTGTTCGTGGCCGGTTTCACGGTGGTGTTCGTGCTGGCCACCGCTACCGTTTTCGGTCTCATCCAAACTCTGAACGTCAACCGGGAGCTACTGCAGCGCCTGGGCGGCGTGGTCACCATCGTGATGGGCCTGGCGTTCCTGGGCCTGATCCCGGCGCTGCAGCGTGATACCCGGATGGAACCCCGGCGGCTCGCCGGGATCGCCGGGGCCCCGCTGCTCGGCGCCGTGTTCGCGCTCGGCTGGACGCCCTGCCTGGGACCGACACTGTCGGGTGTGATGGCGGTGGCCGCCGGTACCGAGGGCACCACAGCGGTGCGCGGCGTTGCCCTCATCGTCGCCTACTGCCTGGGACTCGGCCTGCCGTTCGTGATCCTGGCGTTCGGGTCGGCGAGCGCGCTGCGCGGTGTGGGTTGGCTGCGGCGCAATTCCCGCCGGATCCAGATCGTCGGCGGAATTCTGCTGGTCGCGGTGGGCGCGGCATTGGTCACCGGAGCCTGGGACCAGTTCGTCGGCTGGGTCCGTGACGGCTTCGTCGCCGAGGTGACGTTGCCGATATGACCGTGACGACGCATCCCGAGGCACCCCCGGCCCTACCGCCCCGGCAGTCCCCGCTGGGCCGCGCCCGCGCGCTGGTGCGCAACGCCTGGCGCGGGCTCACCAGTATGCGGACCGCCTTGGTGCTGCTGTTCCTGCTGGCATTGGCCGCGATTCCCGGCGCCCTGCTACCGCAACGCAGCCTGAACGAACAGAAGGTCGCGACCTATATCGCCGACCGGCCGGTGCTCGGTGAGTGGATGGACCGGTTCGAGCTGTTCGACGTGTTCTCCAGCTTCTGGTTCACCGCGGTCTATGTGCTGCTGTTCATCTCCCTCGTGGGCTGCATCCTGCCCCGCACGGTGGACCACTATCGGGCCCTGCGGACCCCGCCGGTGCGGGTGCCGCGCAATCTGGCCCGGCTGCCGCACCACCACCGGGTCGTGCTCGACGGCAGCGTGGACGAGATCGCCGAGCGTGCGCGGACACGGCTGCGCGGTTGGCGTATCGCGGTCCGGCCGGGGGAGCGCGAGGGCGAGGTGACGCTCTCCGCGGAGAAGGGTTACACCCGCGAGCTGGGCAATCTCGTGTTCCACCTGGCGCTGGTGGGTCTGCTGGTGGCCATCGCGGTCGGCAAGCTGTTCGGGTACGAGGGCAATGTGATCGTCGTCGCGAACAACGGCCCCGGTTTCTGTACGACCTCACCTGCGGTCTTCGACTCGTTCCGGGCCGGGAACGTGAACGACGGCACCGGGATGACCCCGATGTGCGTGAAGGTGAAGAATTTCCGGGCCGACTATCTCGACAACGGTCAGGCCGAGATGTTCACCTCCGATATCTCGTATCAGGAGGGCGCGGATCTGGCCGCCGGCACCTGGCGGGATACGACCCTCCGGGTGAACCATCCGCTGCGGGTCGGCGGCGACCGGGTCTACCTGCAAGGACACGGTTACGCGCCGACGTTCACCGTCACCTTCCCGAACGGTGAGAAACGCACCGAGACCGTGCAGTGGCAGCCCAACGATATGCAGACCTTCCTGTCCAGCGGGGTGCTGCGCATCGATCCGCCGGGTGGGATGTTCGCCACCGAAGCCGAGCGGCGGCAGAACCAGATCGCGATCGAGGGACTGTTCGCGCCGACCGCCAGTTTCCACGGGTCCCTGCTCACCTCGGTGTACCCGGAGATGACCGATCCGGCGGTGGCGGTGGATGTCTATCGCGGCGACACCGGTCTGGACACCGGCCGCCCGCAGTCGATCTTCGCGCTCGATCAGGAGATGGTGGCGCAGGGCCGGCTCACCAAGGAGGCCCGGGTGAATCTGCGGCCGGGCGAGACCACGAAGCTGCCGGGCGGCACCGAGGTGCGGTTCGACGGCGCCGAGGAGTTCGTGAACCTCCAGGTGTCGCACGACCCGGCGCAGCAGTGGGTACTGGTCAGCGCGCTGGTGATGATGGGCGGGCTGCTGGTATCACTGCTGGTTTCGCGGAGGCGGGTCTGGTTGCGGGTGACCCCGGAGGGTACCGTGGAGCAACGACGCGTCGTAGTAGAGATGGGCGGACTGGCCCGTACCGATCAGGCCGGCTGGGGCGGGGAGTTCGATCGCCTGCGGCACCGTCTGCTGGACGCGTCCGGCGACTGATCGCCGCCCCAGAGCATCCGCGTGGGCGACCACGCACGGGCAGCCGCGCTGCCCACCGAGCACCGCGGTACGAACACGGGAGATGTAACGATGCCGATCGACGATACGCTCGCCGGCTACAGCGACCTCGCCTACAAGACGTCGATCGTCGTGTACGCGCTGGTGCTGCTGCTATTGATCGTGCAGTACGCCTCGGCGCGGGTCCGGCAGGTGAGCGAGCGGGAGATGGTGCCCGCCGGTGGTGTCGCCGCGGGCAGCGAGACCCCGGGCCGGATCGTCGAGACCCCGGCGCTGCCGCTGTCCGAGCGGCTCGGCAATATCGCCTTCTCGGTACTGTTCGTGGCGGTGGCCCTGCACGTGGGCTCTATCGTGCTGCGCGGTTTCTCCACCGGGCGGTTCCCCCTCGGCAATATGTACGAGTTCGTATCGATGGCGACCGCGGCCGCGGCAGTCGTCGGCCTGGCGTTCATGCGGGACGCGCGGTATCGGGCGATGTGGGTGTTCCTGCTCGTGCCGATGCTCATCCTGATGTTCCTCGCGGGCACGGTGCTGTACACCGACGCCGCTCCGGTGGTGCCCGCGCTGCGCTCGTTCTGGCTGCCGCTGCACGTCACGATCGTGAGTCTGGGCAGTGGGGTGTTCCTGGTGTCGGGTGTGGCGAGCCTGCTGTTCCTGTACCGGCTGCGTCAGCCCGAGGGCGCCGAATCCTCGAATATCCTGGGCACGATCGCGCGTCGCCTGCCCGATGCCCGCACGCTGGACCGGCTGGCCTATCGCACCACCATCATCGGATTTCCGCTCTTCGGCGCCGGGGTCATTCTCGGGGCGATCTGGGCCGAGGCGGCCTGGGGGCGGTTCTGGGGCTGGGATCCGAAGGAGACCTGCTCGTTCATCGCCTGGGTGCTCTACGCCGCGTACTTGCACGCGCGGGCCACCTCGGGCTGGCGGGACACGAAAGCCGCGTGGATCAATGTGGCGGGCTTCGTGGCGATGCTGTTCAACCTCTTCATCATCAATCTGGTCGTTTCGGGTCTACACAGCTACTCCGGCCTGACCTGATCGGACGGCTCTTTCTCGGGCCGTAATGATCGTTACTCCGCCGCAATGCTCGGTTGCTATTGTTCGGGCGAGTTATTTGCTGAACTGTACAAGGCCCGGCTTGCTGTTTGCCGGGTGTGACCGGTCATTTCCCCTCCATAGCGCGGCGAGCAATGAGGAGAGCGGCAGTGGATTCGGAGAATTTCAGTTCGGATAACAGCGGCGATGCCGATTGCTGCGCATCCGTGGCCGCGAACAACGCGCTCATCTGCGGTCTGGAACCGGACTCACTGGTCAGACTGGTCCGCACCGCCGTGGGGCTGCCGGCCGAGGCGCTCGACCGCCTGGCCGTGGTGGCGGATAAATTACGGGCCGTCGAAGGGCTGCCCCAACTGGACAGCACCAGCGATTGAACCTGCCCTCCGTACCGCGGGAAATCCCCGCGGCAGGCGTTGGCGGGGGCATCGGGTCAGTGTTCGGCGGGCCCCGGATCGCCGTCCCGATGTTTCTGCTGACGAGAGATACGCCAGAGGAATTCGGGATCGTCATCCGGGCCGAGAACACGCTTTCTGGTCGGTCCCGGAGCGGGCGTGCTCTGCCCGGGGCCGAATGCCTTCCAGCACAGCACCACGATCGCCACGATCGCGATGAGTGCCAACAGGTACATCACGTGGCTCACCTCCTCCAACGAGGTTAACTCCACGAGCCGCTACGGGGTAAGTGCGGACGGGGAGCAGGCGTACCTACGCCACCTCCGGCCGTGAGCTCTTGGGATACCTCTGCCTTCGCGGCGGCGCGCACTGATTGCCTACCCGTGGTCGCCGGCGCGCACAGTGGATGGGCGGCGCGCCGGACCCGCCGGGTGGTCCGCCCGGGCCGGTCGAGCTCAGCCGCGTGCTGTGAGCGGCCGAGCTCCTGCCGGTGACGCCGTCGGTGCGGATGCGGCTCAGCTGCCGCGTACGGTCGCCTCGGTGGTGAGCGATTCGAGCAACCGCATCACCTCCGTTTCGCGGAACCGGCGATGGCCACCCGGGGTGCGCAGCGAGCCGAGCCGTCCCGCATGCGCCCAGCGGGTGACGGTCTTGGGGTCTACGTGGAACAGGGCGGCAACCTGGCCCGGGGTCAACAGGTTCTCCTGCGCCCCCATGGCGATCGCGGTCATGGCAAACCTTTCTGTTTCGTCACGTTCTCTCATCGGATTCCGACATAGTGGCACCGCGACCCCCGGGTGTTCGAACCACCTACTGTTGGTAAAGCGGAGGTAATGGACAAAACGGATACGCGATACAGGGGCGTTCGGTACGTCGCTTACGCTGGTCAGGTGAGTGACGCGAACCTATCCGAGGAACCGAACGCCCCCCGGCCCGGTACGTCGCCGGGCCGTCGGCTGGCACGCAATCTGGCGCTCTACACCCTGGCCCGGCTGGCGCTGGTCGTGCTGCTCACCGCCGTGATCATGGCCGTGACCGCGGTGATCGGCGTGCAGATTCCGCTGGTCGTCGCCATTCTCTTCGCGATCGTCATCGCGATGCCGCTCTCGCTCACCCTGTTCAAGGGCCTGCGCGCCGCGGTGAACTCCGATATCGCGTCGGTGGACGAACGCCGCCGCCGGGACAAGGCACAGCTGCGGGCACGGCTGCGCGGGGAGACCGGAACAGCGGCGCCGGAGAAGCCCGCCGCCGAAGGGTCCGGAAACACGGCGGAGAGCACGCCGGAAACGGATCCGGAGCGGGGGGAAAAGGGCAGCTCCGGCGGCCCGGCGTGAAGTCCTGCGCGCGCGGCAACCCGCGCGACTGGGCCGACGAGGCGGTCCGGCTCATCGATGCCGACGCCCAGCGCAGCGCCGACACCCATCTGCTGCGGTACCCGCTGCCCGCCGACTGGAAGGTGCAGCTCTACCTCAAGGACGAATCCACCCATATCACCGGCAGCCTGAAACACCGGCTGGCCCGGTCCCTGTTCCTCTACGCCCTGTGCAACGGCTGGATCACCGAGGGGACCACGATCGTCGAGGCATCCTCCGGCTCGACCGCGGTGAGCGAGGCGTATTTCGCCCAGCTGCTCGGCCTGGAATTCGTGGCGGTGGTTCCGGCCAACACCTCGCCGCAGAAGATCGCGCTCATCGAAGCCCAGGGCGGGCGGTGCCACTACGTCCGGCGCCCGCCCGATATGTACACCGAGGCGGCCCGGCTGGCCGCCGAATGCGGCGGGCACTACCTGGACCAGTTCACCAACGCCGAACGCGCCACGGACTGGCGGGGGAACAACAATATCGCCGAGTCCATCTTCGACCAGCTTCGCCTGGAAACCCATCCGGTGCCGGAGTGGATCGTGGTCGGCGCCGGTACCGGTGGTACCAGCGCGACCATCGGGCGGTACCTGCGGTACCGCCGCCATCCCACCCGGCTGGCCGTGGTGGATCCGGACAACTCCGCCTTCTACGGCGCCTACGAAACCGGGCTGCGCGACTACACGACCGGTATGCCGTCGCGGATCGAGGGGATCGGGCGGCCCCGGATGGAACCCTCGTTCGTCCCGGAGGTGGTGGACCGGATGATCCACGTCCCCGACGCCGCCTCGATCGCCGCGGCCCGGTTCGCGAGCCGGGGCCTCGGCCGGAAGGTGGGCGGCTCCACGGGAACCAACTTCTGGGGCGCGTGCGCGCTGATCGCCCAGATGCTGGCGGCCGGGCGCAGCGGCAGCGTGGTCACTCTGTTGTGCGACGGCGGTGAACGCTACGCGGGCACCTATTACAGCGACGAATGGGTCGCGGGCCAGGGCTGGGACCTGACCGGGCCGACCGCCGTACTGGAGGAGTTCCTGTCCACCGGCCGGTGGCGGGCCTGACGCCGCGACCGCGGTGGCGACGACGAGGTCACACCGTGGCGCGGCGCATACGATGACGTCGGTATGGTTCTCGATCCGGGCCGCTCGAACGGCCGTCCTCCGGTGATCCAGGCGTCCGCGGACGACACGCTCGTGGTGACGCTGCTGGGTCGTATCGCGCTGCGCCGCGATGCCGGACTGGTGGCCCTGCCGGGGACCCGGGCCCGGTTGTTGCTGGTCGCGCTGGCGCTGCGGCCGGGACGCAGCCGCAGCGCCGCCCGGCTCATCGAAGACGTCTGGGGCGAGGAACCTCCGCGCTCGCCGATGAACGCGCTGCACACCCAGATCTCGCGGCTGCGGGCCGCGCTACCCGAAGGGGTGCTGGAGGCCGGTCCGTCCGGATATCGGCTCGCGCTGGAGCCGGAACAGGTGGATCTGACGGCGGCGCGGCAGTCGGCGCGCCGGGCCGGTGCCGCGTTGGCCGCGGGTGACCCGGCGGCGGCGCTGGCGATTACGGAACGGGCCCGCGGCCTGTGGTCCGGTGAGCCGGGTACCGAGCTGCCGCCGAGCGAACCGGCCACCGAACTCGCCGAGCTGGCCGCGGAATACGCCGGCGAACTCGACGATATCGAGCGGGCGGCCCGGGAGGCCTGCGGTGATCTGGACGGGGCCGTCGAGATCGCCCGCGCGCAATCGCGGCGGCGGCCCGCCGACGAGGGCCGCGCCCGGACCCTGATGCGCCTGCTCGCCGCCGCGGGCCGCGACAACGAGGCACTGGACGTATTCGCCGCGCTGCGGACGACGCTGGCCACCGAACTCGGCACCGATCCCGGAGCCGCGATCACCGAACTCAATACCGCGATCCTGCGCGGCGGTTTCGGCCCCGGCACGGATACGAGTCGGCCGAAACCGGCCCCGCCGGCGCCACCGGTCGGCGCGGTCGGCGTGCGGGCCGCGCCCAATCCACTGCTCGGCCGTGCCGACGATCTGGCGGAACTGGCGCGCCTGCTCCGGGTTTCGCGGGTGACCACGGTGCTCGGGCCGGGCGGGGCCGGAAAGACGCGGGTGGCCAATGAACTGGCCGCGCGTTCGGCAGTGGATCGGCCGGTGGTGCTGGTGGAACTGGCCTCGGTGCGTCCAGAGGGGACCAGCCGGGACGCGGTGGTGGATATCGAGTCCGCGATAGCGGGTGCGGTGGGTCTGGGGGAGACGGTCCGTGATCGCGCACTGCCGCAGGTGCGCCCACCCACCGACAGCGGGCGCCGGCTGCGCGACGCGCTGTCGGCCCGGCCGATGCTGCTGGTTCTGGACAACTGTGAACATCTCATCGAAGGCGCGGCCCTGGTGGTCGCCGATCTGGTGGGCAGCTGTCCCCAGCTGACCGTGCTCACCACCAGCAGGGCACCGCTGGCGATCACCGCCGAAACGGTATATCCGCTGGCGCCCTTGGCGATCGACCCGGCCGGTTCACCGGCGACCGACCTGTTCGCCGCCCGGGCCCGCGCGGTGCGGCCGTCGGTGCGGCTGGACCCGGCGGTCGTGGCCCGGCTCTGCCATACGCTGGACGGGTTGCCGCTGGCCATCGAACTCGCCGCCGCCCGGGTGCGGACCATGAGCGTGGAGGATATCGAGCGGCGGCTCGACCAGCGCTTCGCACTCTTGCGTACCGGCGACCGCACCTCACCGGAACGGCACCGCACACTGCACGCGGTCATCGCCTGGAGCTGGAATCTGCTGGAGCCGTCCCAGCAGATCACATTGCGCCGGATGTGCCGTTTCCCGGCGGGTTTCACGCTGGACGCGGCGGAGGCGGTGGCCGGTGATCCGGAGGTCGGCGATATCGCGACAGCCGTCGACGGACTGGTCGGGCAGTCGCTGCTGACCGTGGTCGAGGACACGGGCCCCGATCACGCCGTGGGTGTGCGCTACCGGATGCTGGAGACCGTTCGCGAATTCGGTGAGCAGCAATTGATCGCGGCCGAGCACGAGAACGGCGGCGAAGTCGAACTCGTGGAGTCGCGGATGGCGCGCTGGGCCCGCGAATTCGCGGTGGCGGCCGCGCAGCGTTACCTCGCCGGTGACGAACTCGGGCCGGCTCTGCTCATGGTCGCCGAACTCGACAACCTCGTCGCGGTGCTGCGCCGGGCCGAGGCGGACCGGGACCGGTTCACCGTGTACGCCGTGTTCCCGGCGGTCGCCATGCGGTGGGTGGCACACGGGGCCCACCTGGAACTGCTGGGATGGATTCCGCGGCTGCTGGCGCTACCACCGCCGGCGCGGGCGTCGGGAACCTACGCGGATCTGCACATGCTCGGCCATGCGATGACCGCGCTGCACCTGGCTTTCATGACTCGCGGTCTCCGGGAGTTGGCGGTGGTCCGGTTCCGAGTCCGGGCGCTGCTGCGGCACGCCGTCGGGATGGCCGGGACCCTGCGTTATCTCGGGCTGCTGCTGACCTGCCCCGCCGACGCGGTACGGCTGGCCCGGCTGCTCGCGGACGGAGCGCGTGCCGAGGATACGCAGATCAGAATTGTCGCGCTGGTGGCCCGGGCCAATATCTGGGAGAACATGGGCCGCATCCATGCCTCCCGGCGCGACGCGCAGGCGGCCCGGGCGCTCACCGGTGAGGCGCAGGTATGGAACCGGGCGATGGTGGTGCAGCATCTGGGCGCGCTGGACGGGCAGACCGCCCACTACCGCGAATCGGTCGGCTACTACGAAGAAGCGGCCGAGTTGCTGCTCCGGATCCGCGCCTACGACGAAAGCCTCGAGGTGCGGTCTTATCTGGCGGTCTGCCTGGCCGGTATCGGGGAGCCGGCGCGAGCGCGCCGGGAACTCGCGGCGGCCCTGGGCCTGTCCGGTTCCGGCCGGGCGGGACTGGAACTGGTCGACGATCCGACCATCCGCCGCAACCATCGGCTGTCCACGATCGCGGCCGGCCTGGCCGAGGTCGAACTGGCCGAAGGTGATATCGAGGCCGGATTGGCCCATTTCCGGCGCGCGCTGGACCTGCTGGCCTGGCAGGAAGGTGAATTCACCCCGGGTCCGGGGGCATTGCTGATGTGCGCGACGACCGTCGCCGCGCATGTGCTCGCCGGGCAGGCCGAGACGGTGGCGGCAATGGTGCCCGAACTCGCCGGTATGGCACTGGACCGGCTCGACGGCGTCCCGGACCTGCCGCAAATCGGTGCGGTGGCCTGTGCGCTGGGGTCGGGATTGCTGGCCCTGGACGAGCGGACCGAGGCCGCGGTCGAGCTGCTCGCGCTGGCGCAGGTGGTGTCGGGCCGGCAGGACTATCCGGTGATCCGGTGGGAGCGTCACTGTGCGCTGTGGCGGGACCGGATCGGCGCGTCGCGTTTGGCGGCGGCACTGACGGTCGCGCGCCGGTCGCGCAGGAATGTGGCCGCCGCGCGGATTCTGGAGCTGGTCGGCGGGATCGCGGCGAGGACGCCGGGCCCGCTCGATCGGCTCGTGGCCGATTGAGCGGGCCCGGCGGCCGCGGTCATCAGGCGCGGCGCATATAGGCCCGGACGGTCAGCGGCGCGAAGACCGCGACGATCGCCGCGGCGCCGACCAGGGACCAGACGACGTGCATGCCGATATGCCCGGTGTTCATCAGGTCCCGGCAGGCCCAGACCAGGTGGGAGACCGGATTGACGTCGATGAAGGCCTGCAGCCAGCCCGGCATCGTCTCCTTGGGCACGAAGGCCGGGGAGGCGAAGGTGAGCGGGAACATGACCAGCATGGAGTAGCCCTGTACCGCCGAGGCCTTGTTGGCGATCACGCCGAAGAAGGCCCAGATCCAGCTGGTGGCGAAGGAGCAGGCCACGACCAGCAGCACCGCCAGCAGAACACCGGCGGGCTCCGGGCGGAAGCCCATGAGGAAACCCATTACGACGGTCAGCACCGAGGCGATGCCGTAGCGCACCATATCGGCGGTCAGCGCACCGGACAGCGCGGCGATCCGGGCGATGGGCAGGGATTTGAAGCGGTCGAAGACGCCCTTCTCCATGTCCTCCTTGAGCTGTACGCCGGTCACCACCGAGGTCATCACCACGGTCTGGACAAGAATGCCCGGAATGATCACCGGCAGATAGCTCTTCACATCCCCGGAAATCGCCCCGCCGAAGATGTAGGTGAACATCAGCGTGAAGATCACCGGCTGGATCACCACGTCGAAGAGCTGCTCGGGATTGTGCTTGATCTTGAGCAGACCCCGGTAGGCCATGGTCAAGGTGTTGTCGAAGGTTCTGCGCAGGCCGATACGGGCGGCCGGAGCCGGCACCGGCGGCGCCACCACGGGCGCGGGCTCGGTCAGTGTCGTGGTCATGCTGCGGTCCGTTCGGTATCGGTATCGGTATCGGTATCGGTATCGGATTCGGCCGGATGGCCGGTGAGGGTGAGGAACACTTCGTCGAGGCTGGGTTTGGTCACCGTGATCTCCTCCACCGCGACCGCGTGGTCGCGCAGGCGGATCAGCAGATCGGTGGTGCCGTTCGGATCGGGCAGCGCCGCGGTGAGCCGCCCGGCCTCCGGCGTGGTCTGGGCCTCGGTGCGCAGCACCTCGGCGATGATCCGGCGGGCGATGTCCAGCTGGGACCGGTCGGCCAGGGTGAGCTGTAGCGAGGACCCGCCGATGGAGGCCTTCAATTCGTCGGCGGTGCCGTCGGCGATGACCCGGCCGTGATCGATCACCGCGATCCGATCGGCCAGCTGGTCGGCTTCGTCCAGGTACTGGGTGGTGAGCAGGACGGTCGTGCCACCCCGCACCAGCCTGCGGATGGTTTCCCACATCTGGGCCCGGGTGCGTGGGTCGAGGCCGGTGGTCGGCTCGTCGAGGAACAGCAGCGGCGGAGTCGCGATGAGACCGGCCGCCAGGTCCAGCCGGCGGCGCATACCGCCGGAGAAGTTCTTCAGCGATTTGTTCGCCGCGTCCGTGAGGTCGAACTCCTCGAGCAGTTCGGCGGTCCGGCGCCGGGCGGCCGATCGGCTCAGCCCGAGCAGCCGGGAGAAGACCATCAGGTTCTCGGTGGCGGTCAGGTCCTCGTCGACCGAGGCGTACTGGCCGGTGACGCCGATGAGCGACCGCACGGCGCCCGGTTCGGCGACGACATCGTGGCCGAACACCCGGGCGCTGCCGCCGTCGGGGCGCAGCAGAGTGGCCAGCATGCGGATGGTCGTGGTCTTTCCCGCCCCGTTCGGCCCCAATACGCCGTAGACCGAGCCCTGCGGCACGGCCAGGCTCACGCCGTCGACGGCCCGCTGGGTGCCGAACACCTTGACCAGGTCGTTCGCCTCGATCGCGAACGTGGCCGCGGATTCGTGTTTCGTCATAGCGGCTACGGTCACCTCTCCGTCTTGCACGGCTCTTGCGCCGCGGTTGCGTACACCTGTCGTCAATTTTTGTTGACATCGGAGGTAAGTGTCAATAAAAATTGACGTATGACAGAAGCAACCACGCTGGCCGCGGCGGCGGGCAGCCCGGACCCCGCGGTGGGTCTACGGGCGGTGCTGGCGCTGCGCAGACTCCTCGAGCGGCTCGAAGCCATCCAGGTGGGCAATGCCCGGGACCAGGGCTGGTCCTGGCAGGCCATCGCCGACGCGCTCGAGGTCAGCAAACAGGCGGTTCATCAGAAGCACAACCGGAGAGACAGGGGTCGATAGATGTTCGAACGATTCAGCAGGGCCGCCAGAACGGCGGTCGTCGCGGCGCAGGAGCAGGCGCGCGAACTGGGGTCCCCGGAGATCCGGGTCGAGCACCTCCTGCTCGGACTGCTGGAAGAGGGCGAACCGCAACTGCGCTCGCTACTGGAGCAGACCGGGCTCACACTGCACAGCGCGCTGCAATCGCTGAGCGCCGCGACCACGGACGATCCGCTGGGTCCCGGCGACGCCGAGGCACTGCGTTCCATCGGTATCGACCTGGACGCGGTGCGCGAAAGCCTGGAAGCCGGGTTCGGTGCCGACGCACTGGAGCGGGCGATCCCCGCCGACGAACCCCGCGGCCGTCGCCGGACCGGGCGGTTCGGGCATATCCCGTTCACGCGCGATGCCAAGAAAGCGCTGGAACTGTCGCTGCGGGAAGCCCTGGCGCGCAAGGATAAATCCATCGAATCCGGACATGTCCTGCTCGGCATCCTGCGCGCACCCGGTCCGGTCGCCACCGAACTGCTCGGCGGCCCCGACGGGATCACCCGCCTGCGCGGCGAGATCGACGCCCTCCTCGGCAAAGCGGCATGAGCGCAGCCGGCCCGGCGTAGGTGGCGTCCCCGGACGCTGTCGGCCGGGCCGGAATCCCGCGGTATCCGGCGCGCGACCCTCCGGTGTGCTTAGCATGAGATATGCAGCTTGTGCTCCGGTTGATCGGCACCGCCTTCGCCATCTGGCTCGCCGCGCTATGGGTCGGCGATATCGAACTCGTCTCCCCGCCCGATCAGGGCAACGGCGCGAAGATCGTGGTCCTGCTCGCGGTGGCGGCGGTATTCACGGTGGTGAACGCCTTCGTCAAACCGCTGGTGAAACTCCTGTCACTACCCCTGGTCATCCTGACCCTCGGCCTGTTCCTGCTGGTGATCAACGCGCTGATGCTCCTGCTCACGGCCTGGATCACCGAAGTGACCGATTACGGCCTGCGGATCGACGGATTCTGGGCGGCGTTCCTCGGGGCGATCATCGTCACGATCGTCAACTGGGCCATCGGCATCCTGATCCCGGACAACGACTGAGCGGTCAGGCGCCGAGCCAGAGGGCGACCGCGGACAGCACCGACCAGGCCAGTAGGGCGAGGCCGGAATCGCGCAGGGCGGGAATCAACTCCAGGCCGGCGCGGTTTCCCCGGACCGGAGCGTTCGCGCGGACGGCCAGGGGGAGGGCCAGCAGGCCGGCCAGGGCCCAGGGGGTGCGGGCCGCGAGGGCCAGGGTCAGGACGAACGGGACCACCAGCAGCACCAGATGCACGGTGCGGGTGCGGGTGTCACCCAGTTTCACCGCCAACGTCGTCTTGCCGGTTTCGCTGTCGGTCGGGATATCGCGCAGATTGTTGGCCACCAGCACCGCGCTGGAGAACGCGCCGACCCCGATCGCGAGCGCCACCCCGGCCCAGTCGATCCGTAGCGCCTGGACGTACTGCGTACCCAGCACTGCCACCAGGCCGAAGAACACGAAAACGGCGATCTCGCCGAAACCGCTGTAGCCGTAGGGCCTGCTCCCGCCGGTGTAGAACCAGGCGCCCGCCAGGCACACCGCGCCGATCAGCAGCAGCCACGGGGCCGACAGCACCGCCAGGACCAGCCCCAGTACCGCGCCGACCGCGAGGCTCGCGACCGCTGCTCCCCGTACCGCGGCGGGGGAGGCCAGCCCGGAGCCGACCAGTCGCAGCGGGCCGACGCGTTCGTCGTCGGTACCGCGGATGCCGTCGGAGTAGTCGTTGGCGAAATTGACCCCGATGATCAGCGCCAGCGAAACACCCAATGCCAGCAGTGCCTTCCACCACACCGCCCCGTCGATGGCGGCCGCGGCGCCGGTACCGGCCACGACGGGGGCGATCGCGTTCGGCAGAGTTCTGGGCCGGGCGCCCTCGATCCATTGTGCTGCGGTAGCCATCTCCGCAGCCTAATGCGCGCGGTCCGGGGCGGCCCAGCCACAGACGCGCGAAACCGTTACTTGCCCGATCGGCTCGTCCGGGGCATTCTCGACAAGGTTGGACTGATCTTCCTCTCGGCGGGTAGTCGCCCGGCGAGGCGTATACGGAGGAGAGGAGCCCATCATGGCCCAGCATGACAAGACGCCCCGGACGATCGACCCGGACGCCTTCGAAGCAGTGCCCGAGGCCGACCGCGCCGAACAGGCCGCACCGGCCTATCCCGACGATGCACCCTACGGCGATATCGATCCCCGGTCGGTGCCCGACGACGTGCCGGTGCCCGACGAGCCGCTGCTGGTCGGTGGCCGCCCCGACGAGTGGCATGCGAACCCGGCCGATATCGCCGAGCAGTCCATCGCGGTCCCGCTGGGGGACGATTACGAAGGCGATTACGGGGACGACGAGTCCTGATCAACCGAGCCCGGGCCGCGGCGGGAACCGCCGCGGCCCGCTCCGGTCAGGACGCCGACTCGGCCAGCAGGTATCTGCGCAGCGCGCCGCGATCGGGTTTCCCCGGTCCAAGCAGCGGGATTTCATCGACGAGGGTGAGTTCGCGCGGCGCGGCCACGGCATCCAGTTCGGCCAGCACATGCTCGCGCAGTTCGTCGAGCGTGGGGGCGGTTCCGGGCACAGGCACCACCGCGAGTGCCACCCGCTGGCCCAGCCTGTCGTCGGGGAGGCCCAGCACCACGCATTCCGATACCGCGGGATGGGTGGCGAGTACGGCCTCCACCACCTGTGGGATCACCAGCAGGCCACCGGTGCTGATCGCTTCGTCCAGCCGGCCCAGGACGCGCAGTACCCCGTCCTGGAAGACTCCCGCGTCGTCGGTGCGGAACCAGCCCGGTTCGGCGAACGCCGGATGATCGGGCATATTGCGATACCCGGCGGCGAGCATCTCGCCGCCGAGCAGGATGCGGTCGTCCTCGATCCGCACCCGGGCCCCGGTCAGCGGGATACCGTCGTAGACGCAGCCGCCGCAGGTCTCGCTCATCCCGTAGGTGCGCACGACATTGATACCGGCATCCCGGGCCCGCTCGTACACCGGCGACGGGGTCGCGGCGCCGCCGATGAGCACCGCGTCCAGTTCGGCCAGCGCGGCGGCCGCGGCGGGTGTCTCCAGGACCTTGATCAACTGGGTCGGCACCAGCGAGGTGTAGCGCCGTTCACCGCGCATACCCGCGATCGCACCCGCCAGCGCCTCGGGCAGGAAACCGCCCGACACATCCACCACCGTCGGCTCGGTCCCGGCCAGCAAGGACCGCAGCAACACCTGTAATCCGGCGATGTGATGAGTGGGCAGGGCGAGCAGCCAGCTACCGGGGCCGCCGAGCCGTTCATGCGTGGCATCACCGCTGGCCCGCAACGCGGCCGCGGTGAGCATGGCGCCTTTCGGGACCCCGGTCGTACCGGAGGTGGTGACCACGAGCGCGATATCGTCGGCGATCGGCTCGCCCGGGGCGAGCGCGTCACCCAGCCGGCGGGCTTCGCGCCGGTCGCTCGCGGGAACCGGCAGCCAGGCCGCCGACCCGCTACCGTCCAGCACCTGCCGCAGGTGCGGCAGTACGTCGCTGACTCCGCTGCCGGTGGGTATGGGCAGAGTACGCAAGGTTTTCGTCACGGCCACGCCTTGTCCCCGGCTCGCCGGAAGGCCGCGATTCGCTCGCTCACGGCAGCGATGGTTTCATGCCCGCCGGGAAGCGGACAGCAGGGGTCGATGCTGCCGGGACAGGGCGCCGGAGCCGGCTGATCGGATTGGGCTGGGCCAGGCATGGGACTGCGATTCACTCGTCGGACGGTACGAAAGCGGTCGCACCGGGCGTCGGTGATCGGGCGGCCATCCGATCGTATCGTCGCCCGGGGGGCCGGGGGTTGGCAACCCGGCAGAAAACTCGCGCCCACCCCGGGTCAGCGGGTGTCGCGCCGGATCGGATGGTCCTCCGGCACCTCGACCAGCACGATCGGCACCCCGTCCGGGTCCTTCACCCACATCTCCATCAGGCCCCACGGCTCGGTCACCGGCGCCCGGTCGATCGCCACCCCTTTGATCGTCAACTCCACCGCCACCGCCGCCACATCACGCACCTGCAACCAGATCGCCCCGGCGAACCCGGCCGGATCGGACTCGGTCGCCCCGTGCCCGGCCACCTCGATCAACGACTGCCCGGCGAAGAAAACCGTGCCGCCCGGGTATTCGCGGTAGATCGCCAGGCCGAGGGCGTCACGGTAGAACGCCAGGGTGGTCGCGTAGTCCCGGGGCCGCAGGATGATTCGGCTGCTGAGGATGTCCATCGCAGGAAAGTCTAGGGGTGTTGAGGCGATGTTGTGTCCGATTTGCGCTGCGTGGGATTACGGGGGGCCGGTGCTGGGAGGCGGTGTGGGCCGGGGCGCGGGGTCGGGGTGTGGTGGCCGCGGGGCTGGGGCGTGTGGTTGGACGGTGATGAGCGCGGGGCCGGGGTGTGGTGGCCGCGGGGCCGGACCGTGAATGCGGAGCCGACCGCGAAGGTGGGTATGTGGGCTCGCTCGTGAAGGTGCTGTGTTTATTTGCGCGCCTCCGGCGCGCGGGGTTGAGGCCCCCTTGGTCTCGCCGTTTCGGCCTCGAGACTTGCGCTTCGCGCGGGCGCTTTCGAGGCCGAAACGGCGAGACGGGCCTCAACCCTTTCAGGTGTCTCGTAAAACTCGACACATGCGGGTTGCGTGAGCATTCGAGGTCCGGGTCGGATGCCGACTCGACCGCCCCGGCCGACCTGGCGTCTGATCGCTTTCACGAACAGCAGCGCTTTCTCGGTGCCGAGTTTTACGAGGCCCACAAAGGGTCTAGGCCCGTCCTGCCCTTGGCCGAAGGTGCTCAATGGCCGCACTCTATGGACGGCCCACCGCACATCGCAAGTCTCGAGGCCTGAACGGCGGGACCTCCGGGGGCCTCGACCCCGCCCCGCCGGAGGCGGGGCCAATGAACTCAGAAATACCAGGGGTAGGGGGTCCAGTCGGGGGCGCGCTTTTCCAGGAAGGAGTCGCGGCCTTCGATCGCCTCGTCGGTCATGTACGCCATCCGCGTCGCTTCTCCGGCGAACAGCTGCTGGCCCACCAGGCCGTCGTCGGCGAGGTTGAAAGCGTATTTGAGCATGCGCTGAGCCTGGGGGGACTTTCCGTTGATGGCCTCGGCCCATTCCAGGGCGACGTTCTCCAGTTCCGCGTGGTCCACCACCTCGTTGACCGCCCCCATGGCGTGCATGTCCTCGGCGGTGTAGGTGCGGCCGAGGAAGAAGATCTCGCGGGCGAATTTCTGGCCGACCAGTTTGGCGAGGTAGGCGCTGCCGTAGCCGCCGTCGAAGCTGCCGACGTCGGCGTCGGTCTGTTTGAAGCGCGCGTGTTCACGGCTGGCGAGGGTGAGGTCGCAGACGACGTGCAGGCTGTGGCCGCCGCCCGCGGCCCAGCCGTTGACCAGGGCGATCACGATCTTGGGCATGAACCGGATGAGTCGCTGGACCTCGAGGATGTGCAGGCGGCCGGCGCGCGCCTTGTCCACGGTGTCGGCGGTGTCGCCGCTGGCGTACTGGTAGCCGCTGCGGCCGCGGATGCGCTGGTCGCCGCCGGAACAGAACGCCCAGCCGCCGTCCTTGGGGCTGGGGCCGTTGCCGGTGAGCAGGACGGCGCCGACATCGGCGGTCGTGCGGGCGTGCTCGAGCACGCTGAAGAGTTCGTCGACCGTGTGCGGGCGGAAGGCGTTGCGCACTTCGGGGCGGTCGAAGGCGATCCGGACGGTGCCCTGTTCGATGTGGCGGTGGTAGGTGATGTCGGTCAGGTTCTCGAACCCGGCCACTTCGCGCCACAGCGTCGGATTGAACGTCATGAGGGTGATTACATCAGGCCCGGCGGGGCCGCCGGCGGGCCGTTGAGTTCACCACATCCGAGCCGAAATGTTTGGACACCGTATAACCGGGGGTTACGGTGCGTATATGAGCGAGCAGACCCAACCGACGATCGACGACAGCGCTGTCGACGAGGATCGGTACGAGCGGCACGGCGGGTTCCCCAAGGTCACCCCGGCCCGGGTGGGCCCGGAATTCGGCGAATTCGTCGAGGCCATGCGCACGCTCCAGGACCTCGCCGTCTCCGCGGACGCTCCCGCCGAGGTGTATGGGGCGGCGCGCGACCAGGTGAACGCGCTGATCGATCTGCTCGGCCCGTACCGGGCCCCGGAGCAGCAGGGTCCGGCCGGCCGGGCCATCGAACTGCCCGGGCGCGGCAGTCTGCTCCTGCTGCCCTGGCGTACGGTCTCGGCCGGACCCGACGGCATCGTGATGCAGGGTGTGTTCCGGCGTTTCCATCTCGGCGGGAATTCCGCCGCGCACGGCGGTGTCCTCCCACTGCTGTTCGACGACCTGTTCGGGATGACCGTGCACTACGCCGGGCGTCCGATCAGCCGGACCGCCTTCCTGCACGTGAACTACCGCAAGGTGACTCCCCTCGATACTCCGCTGACCGTACGCGGCCGGGTCGAGCGCATCGAGGGCCGCAAAACCTTCATCAGCGCCGAACTGGTCGACGAGGAAGGCACCGTGCTGGCCGACAGTGAAGGGCTGATGGTTCAACTACTGCCCTGGCAGCCCTGATCGGGCGTCCCGGCGATACCGCCACAACGGTATCCGGGCCGGGGCCTTCCGCTTCCCGTGTGTGACGAGTCGCCGGGCTGATCTTGCTGGTCGCGCCCGGTGCGACGGGCAGGGTGGGGCCGAAAGGCGCGGGCCCGTAACACTTCCGTGGTTGCGGAGGCCCTATCTCCGTCTGTTGCTTACCCATGCGGGGCGCAAAGTACTCCTGCGGGTGATGCGTATAGTTGCGTTGCCCGTCCATACGAGTACTGATCCGGAGGATCCTTAAATTGGTTGCAGCACTGTCTGAATCACTGCTTGACGAGGCTACGCGCCCGGCCTTCCTCGCCGACGCCGTCCAGGTCCTGGACGCCGAGGTCTCCGATAAGGGTGGTGCGTCGGGTCTGGCCGTGAAGGGTGGGTACGCGGCGGTGAAGAAGATCAGCCCGTCCATCGTGCCCGACGCCCTGGAATCGCTGGCGCCCAAGCTGCTCGAGCAGCTTCAGCCGTACTGGAGCGAGTTCCAGGCCGGTGGCACCGGCACCTTCGGTGAGCTGCTGAGCGCCAAGGGTGACGAGGTCGCCGAGTCCCTGCTGACCGTCACCGATGCGCGCGCCGCGAGCTCCAGCCGCCCGGCCCTGCAGAAGGTGTACAACTCGATGCGTTCCTCGGCCAAGAAGAATGTCATCGAGGCGCTGCCCCGGGTCGGCGACCTGGTGCAGAAGCACGCCGGCTGACCGACGTGTGATACGGCCGCGCGTGCGCGCGGCACCCGGGGGACCTCGACGACGAGGTCCCCGACGGGGGAGTTTCGGGGGGTCTTTCGATATCCGGCCTGCGCGCCGAGCGGCGCGCAGCCGCCGGGGTCGATCGGGATGAGCGAGTGCCCTGCGTGGTCAGGCTCCGCTGCCGCCTCCGGGCCTGGCTCGTTCCTGCCATCCGGGTTCGGCCGTGACTCGGTGGTGTGAGCAGGGCGACGCAGACGCGGCGTGCGTGGTCTGACAGTCTGGAGGCGTGAATCCGTCAACAGCGCAGGCGCGGGTGGTCGTCGACGAACTCGCACGCGGTGGGGTGCGGGAAGTCGTGCTGTGCCCCGGCTCGCGTAACGCTCCGCTGGCGTTCGCTCTCCAGGCCGCCGACGCCGCCGGACGGCTCCGGTTGCATATGCGGGTCGACGAGCGGACCGCCGGATTCCTGGCCATCGGCCTGGCCGTCGCCTCGGGCGCCCCGGTTCCGGTGGTGATGACCTCGGGGACCGCGGTGGCCAATCTGGGGCCCGCCGTATTGGAGGCCAATTACGCTCGGATCCCGCTGATCGTGCTCAGCGCCAACCGGCCGTACGAAATGCTGGGTACCGGCGCCAACCAGACCGTCGAACAGCTCGGTCTGTTCGGCAGCCAGGTCCGCGCGACCATCAGTCTCGGGCTCGCCGAAGCCGAGCCGGCCCCCGATTATCCGACGCAGAACAGCGTCTGGCGCTCCTCGGTGTGCCGGGTGCTCGCCGCCGCGCGCGGGACCCGATCGGGCAATGCCGGACCGGTGCACTTCGATATCCCGCTGCGCGAACCGCTGGTGCCGGATTTACGGGAGGGCGAGAACATCCCGGCCGGGCGCGGCACCGAGCAGCCCTGGACGGCAACGCAGTACGCCACCCTCGATGTCCCGCTCGAAATCGACCTCACCCCCGATACCGTGGTGATCTCCGGGCACGGTGCCGGTCTGCGCACCGAACTGGCGGCATTGCCGACGGTCGCCGAACCCACCGCGCCGGTGCACGGTCCGGCCCTGCACCCGCTGGCCCTGCCGCTGCTGAAGCCCCGTCAGGCGATCATCACCGGCCGGCCGACGCTGCACCGGCAGGTGTCCCGGGTGCTGGCCGATCCCGAGGTCACCGTGTACGCGCTGACCACCGGTCCGCGCTGGCCCGATGTCTCGGGCAATGTGGTCGGTACCGGTACCCGCGCGGTGACGACCGGCACGCCCGATCCGCAGTGGCTGGCCCGGTGCCGCGATCTGGACCAGCGGGCCCGTTCGGTGGTGCGCGAGGAGCTGTCGCGGCATCCGAAACCCACCGGCCTGCATGTGGCCGCGGTGGTGATGGACGCGCTGCGCGAGGGCGATCAACTGCTCTTGGGGGCATCGAATCCGGTGCGCGACGCCGCGCTGGTATCCACACCGCGGCCCGGGGTCCGGGTGCTGTCCAACCGGGGTGTCGCCGGGATCGACGGTACGGTGTCCTCGGCGGTGGGTGCGGCACTGCACCATTCGGGTCGCACGGTTGCGTTGATCGGGGATCTCACCTTCCTGCACGACGCCTCCGGTCTGCTGATCGGGCGCGGGGAACCCCGTCCGGACGATCTGACCATCGTGGTCGCCAACGACGACGGGGGCGGCATCTTCGAACTCCTCGAACAGGGCGATCCGCAGTACGCCGGGGTTTTCGAGCGGGTGTTCGGCACCCCGCACGGAATGGATCTGTCGGCCCTGTGCGCGGCCTACCGGATCCCGCACCGGCAGGTCGGGCTGGACGAACTGGCGACCGAGCTCTCCGGGCCGGCGAACGGGTTCCGCGTGCTCGAGGTGATCACCGATCGTGCCGGGTTGCGTGATCTGCACACTGCGGTCCGCACGAATGTGGGCGCTCGGGCGTAGCGCAGCAGCCGCCGCGGCCGCCGGCGTCCGTAGCTGCTGGTTCCGATCCCGGTTCGGTCGGGTGTGCGCCCGGCCGGTGGCCACCGGGCATCGTTTGCGGCGTGGCCGGTGAATTCCGCCCGCCGGGCTCGTCGGTACAGGTGGATCCACCGACCCTAGGAGCACCGATGCAACCCGAATTCGATCTGTCGCAGGCGGCCGCCGCGCTCGCCGATATCGTCGCCACGATCGGCGACGAGCAACTCGACACCCGTACTCCCGCCGATCTTCCGGTTCGCGCGATCCTGGAACATGTCGGTGGCCTGGCCGAGGCGTTCCGCGCGGCCGCGACCAAGGAGGCAGTCGGCGGATCGGCGGCGCCGCAATTCGATTCCGACGCGGCCTTGGCACCGGATTGGCGCGCCCGCATACCCGCGCAGTTGAAGGCGCTCGCCGAAGCCTGGCAGGAACCCGCGGCCTGGGAAGGCGAGACAGAGGCCGGTGGCGTGACCATGCCCGCGGGGGTCACGGCGCGTGTGGCGCTGGACGAATTGGTCATCCACTCCTGGGATCTGGCGCGGGCCACCGGTCGCGACGTCGAGGTTTCCGATACCGACCTCGCGACGCTGCTGGAGTTCCTGAAGGACACGCCGCCGGAGGGCACGCCCGGACTCTTCGGCCCGGTGGTACCGGTCGGACCCGGAGCTCCGGCTCTGCACCGGGTGCTGGGGCTCACCGGACGCGATCCGTTCTGGATTCCCCGGGCGCGGTGAGGGGCCGCCCGGCGACGATCGGTCGGTCCCCTGCCGGCCCGAACATCCCGGCCGCGGCCGCGCTCGCCGCGGATGCGGCCGCTGTCCGGGCGGCATGGTCGTCGATAGGGTCGCCGCTGGCCAGCAACCGGTAGTAGAGCGGGCCGGAGACGGCGGTGAGGACCGCGCGTGGGTCGGTTCCGGCCGGGACCTCGCCGCGGGCGACCGCGTCGGTGATACACGGCGACCATTCGGCGAGCCGGACGTCGTAGAACCGGCGCAGGGCCACGGCGGTGCTCTCGTCGCAGGTCGCGGCGGCGATCACGGCGCGGAACAGGCGGCCCTGCCGGGGATCGGCGAGGGTTTTCGCGACCAGGCGGGCATTGGCGGTCAGATCGCCGACCAGGGAGCCGGTATCGGCGCGCGGAAGCGACTGTTCGGCCATATCCACCAGGAGATCGGCGATGAGCCCGGTCGGCGTGCGCCAGCGGCGGTACACGGTCGTCTTGCCGACGTCGGCGCGCGCGGCGACCTCGGCGAGGTCGAGCCGGGCAAAACCGTGTTCGGCCAGCAGGTCGCCGGCGACCTGCAGTACCGCGGCGCGGACGCGCGCGGTACGGCCGCCGGGGCGCACCGAGCCGGGGGCGGCCATCTCAGCATTCATAACGGGACTCCAGTTTCATTAATTGCACCAAAGGTGTATGTTCGAACTCGTTAACGAAACCATAGACCCTTTAGGAGTCGAGATGGAATACCGGCGGTTGGGTGCCTCGGGTCTGGTCGTCCCCGCGCTGAGCTTCGGCGCGGGAACCTTCGGCGGACGCGGCGAACTGTTCGGCGCCTGGGGAGACACCGATATCGACCAGGCGCGCCGGCTCGTCGACATCAGCCTCGACGCGGGCGTGACGATGTTCGATACAGCCGATGTCTACTCCGACGGCGCGTCCGAGGAGGTGCTGGGCGCCGCGATCCGCGGCCGGCGCGATCGGCTGCTGCTGTCCACGAAGGCCGGACTGCCCACCGGCCCGGGCCCCTTCGACGCCGGAACGGGTCGTGGACGCCTGATCGCCGCGGTGGAGGCTTCGCTGAAACGGCTCGGTGTGGATCACATCGATCTCTTCCAGCTGCACGCATTCGACGCCCACACGCCGGTCGAGGAGGTATTGCACGCACTCGACGAGCTGGTCCGCGCGGGCAAGATCCGCTATCTGGGCGCCTCCAACTTCGCCGGCTGGCAGCTGATGAAATCGCTGGCCGCCGCCGACCGTCACGGCCTGCCCCGCTATATCGCCCATCAGGTGTACTACTCGCTGGCCGGCCGGGACTACGAATGGGAGCTCATGCCGCTGGGCCTGGCCGAAGGGGTCGGTGCGGTGGTGTGGAGCCCGCTCGGCTGGGGCCGGCTCACCGGCCGGATCCGGCGGGGACAACCGCTACCCGCGGGCAGCAGGCTGCACAAAACGGCCGAGGCGGGCCCGCCGGTGGATACCGAACACCTCTACGACGTGGTCGACGCGCTGGACCAGGTCGCCGCCGAGACCGGCCGATCGGTACCGCAGATCGCGCTGAACTGGCTGCTCACCCGGCCCACCGTCGGCACCGTCATTGTCGGTGCGCGTAACGAGGAACAGTTGCGCCAGAACCTGGGCGCCGTCGGCTGGGAACTCACCGCCGACCAGCTGGCCCGGCTGAACAAGGCCAGCGCGCTCACGCCGCCCTACCCCTATTACCCGTACTACCGCCTGCCCGATTTCGCCCGGCTCAACCCGCCCGCCGCCTGAACCCGGTCGTCAGTACACGTCCCGGACGTAACGCTTCTCGGCAGTGAGCTGCTTCTTGAAGGCCAGCGCGCCGTCCTCGTCGAGTTTGCCGTGGACGCGGGCGATTCGCAGCAGTGCCTCGTCCACATCCGCGGCCATCCGCGCGGCGTCGCCGCAGACATAGAAGTGGGCGCCGTCGCGCAGCCACGACCACAATTCGGCGCCGTGCTCGATCATGCGGTGCTGCACGTAGATCCGTTCCCGCTGATCCCGGGAGAAGGCCAGATCCAACCGGGACAGGTGGCCGGTGCGGAACATGTCCTCCAACTCGGCCCGGTAGTAGAAATTCTGCGCCGCGTGCTGATCGCCGAAGAACAACCAATTGCGTCCCGTCGCTCCCAGCGCGCGCCGTTCGTGCAGGAAACCGCGGAAAGGGGCGATGCCGGTGCCCGGGCCGACCATGATAATCGGGACGGTGGGGTCCAGCGGGGGCCGGAAATGTGGTGCGCGCTGGAGGAATATCGGTACCGCCGCATCCGCGGCCCGGTCGGCGAGGAAGGTCGAGCACACGCCGCCGCGCCGGGCCGCCGAGCCCGCCGCCGCCGGGTCGCCATAGCGCACGACACCCACGGTCAGGTCCACCCGGCCGGGGCTCGTCAACGGACTCGACGAGATCGAATACTGGCGCGGCTGCAGTTTTTTCAGCACGTCCAGCCATTCCACCAGATCGGCCCGGACCGGGAAGTCCCGCAGCACATCCACCAGCTGGCGGTCCCACAGATAGGAGGCCAGTTCGTTACGGTTGTCGCGGCGTAGCAGCTTGGCGAGCCGGTTGCTCGGGTTGTGCCCGGCCACGAACTCCAGCAGATCGCGTGAAACCTTGGTGATGTCGTAGCGAGTGCGCAGGGCCTGCTCCAGTGAGATCTCGGTATCGTCGGCGGGGACGGTGCGCCGGCCGTCCAGACCGGTCGCCGCCAGCCATTCCCCGATCAGTGACGGACAGTTCGTCGAGCGCACCCCGAGCGAATCGCCCACCTCGTACCGGGCGTCCAGCCCGGTCAGGTCGAAGCTGATCCGCCGGACCTCCTTCGCGGCGTCCGGTGTGGTCAGTACCTCGTTCTCCAGCAGGGGCGCGTAGACCGGTGCGGTGCGGGTGAATGTGGTGGGCGCCGCCTGCCGCACCGGTAGTGGTGCGGGAGCGATCCGTTCCAGGACACCGACCGCGGTGGCGCCGCCGGCGGCTTCGTGGGGGGTTCCACCGCCACCGCCGCCACCGCCACCGCCACCGGCAGCGGAATCGGATCCGCGCGGTTCGGACAGCACGGCGATCACCGCGTCCAGCCAGTGCGCGCCCGCCTCTCCGAAATCGGGTTCACAGTCCTGGCGCGGTAGCAGCCGGGTCGCGCCGTGGTCGGCGAACAGGGTGTCGAGTTTGCGGCCGTGACCGCAGAAATCGTCGTAGGAGGAGTCGCCGAGCGCGAACACCGCGTACCGCATACCGGTGAGCCGGACAGCGCTCGCGGCGAGCCGGGTCCAGAAGTCGGCCCCGTTGTCCGGCGGGCCGCCGTCGCCGAAGGTGCTGGTGATGACCAGCACGTCCCCGGTCAGCACCTCGAGCTCGCAGGAGTTCATATCGAGCAGTCGCGGACGGAGCCCGGATTCGGTGAGCCGTGCGGCGGCGGTCGCGGCGAAATCCTCGGCGTTACCGGTCTGGGAGGCCCACAGCACCGTTATGGTCCGGCCCGGCGCCGCCGGTGCGCTGTGCGCCGGATCCACCGGCACTCCGCGCGAGTACATACCGGCCAGCAGTCCGTCCACCCACAGCCGGCTGTGCTCCGACAACGGCGCCGACACGGGCAGGACCGGTTGCCCGGCGACCGGCAGCGACTGCAGCGCGGCGAGATAACCACCCAGGTAGATCCGCTCGGTTTCGCTCAGCGTCGGAGTGCTCGCGGTATCGAGGCCGAGCATCGCCGCCAGGGGATGGACGGTCGCGGGGGATTCCGCTGCGCTGCCCACTGTTCCCGGCCCGTCCGCCCGCTTCATCGGTGCGACCCGGCGCAAGGCGACCGCACAGGCCTTGAATTCCGGTTGCAGCGAATCGGAATCGACCGCGTCGTGGGTCACCGCGTTGATGGTCAGGTATTCGCCCTGTTCGTCGTTCCAGTGGAAGGGCGCGAAGCAGCCGCCCGGCCGCACCCGGTCACCGACCCGGGCGGGCAGTACCGCGCGCCCGCGCCGCGAGGTGATCTCCAGTTCATCCCCCGGCTCCAGTCCGAGGCCGCGGGCGTCGTCGGGATGGACCTCCACGAACGGTTGGCCGTTGAGCTTGTTGAGTTTGCCGACGCGGCCGGTCTTGGTCATCGAATGCCATTGATGCTGTAACCGGCCGGTATTGAGCAGGAACGGGTAATCGTCGTCGGGCATTTCGGCGGGCGGCATATGCGGGCGTGGCCAGAAGACGGCGCGCCGGCTCGGCGTGGCGAACGCCAGCCGGGGCTCGTGGCCTCCGGCGTCGGTGTAGCGCGGCCCGCTCGTACCGTCGTTCAGGTAGCGAATGGGGTTGCGGCGCCGGGCCGGGTCGGGGCACGGCCACTGCATCGGGCCTTCCCGCAGGGTGTCGTAACTCATCCCGCTCAGGTCGTAGCCGGTGGCCGGATTGGCGAAACGGCGCAGTTCGTCGAACACCTCGGCACTCGACGCGTATTCGAAGCCGGGGAATCCCATGGCGGTGGCCACCTGCGCGATCAACTGCCAGTCCGGCCGGGCCGCGCCGGCCGGTGGCACCGAACTCCGCAGCAGGGTGACATTGCGCTCCGAATTCACCATCACCGCGTCCGACTCGGCCCACAGTGTGGCCGGCAGCATGATATCGGCGTAGGTATTGGTTGCGGTTTCGGTGTAGGCGTCCTGCGTGATCACCAGTTCCGCCGCTTCCAGGCCGGCGATCACCGTCTTCCGGTTCGCCACGGTCGCCACCGGGTTGGTGCAGATGATCCAGGCCGCCTTGATGGTGCCCGCGGCGAGCTCGCGGAACATCTCGATGGTGCCGGGTCCCGCCTGGGTGCGTAGTGTTCCCGGGGGCAACTCCCAGGCGTCCTCGACGAAGGCGCGGTCGGCGGGGTTCAGCAGACTCCGCTGCCCGGGTAGGCCGGGACCCATGTAGCCCATCTCGCGGCCGCCCATGGCATTCGGCTGTCCGGTGAGCGAGAACGGACCGCTACCCGGACGGCAGATGGCGCCCGTGGCCAGGTGCAAATTACACAGTGCGTTGGTATTCCAGGTGCCGTGGGTCGATTGGTTGAGCCCCATGGTCCACAGGCTCATCCATTCCCCGGCCTCACCGATCCAGCGCGCGGCGGTACGGATATCCGCCTCGGCCAGACCGGTCAGCTCCGACACTTTCTCCGGTGGGTATCCGGCGAGGAACTCGGGCATGGCATCCCAGCCCTCGGTGTGCTCGGCGATGAATTCCGCATCGATATCCCCGGCTTCGACCAGCAGATACAGCAGACCGTTGAGCAGGGCCAGATCCGTGCCGGGGGCGATCTGCAGGAACAGATCGGCGCGGGTGGCGGTATCGGTGCGCCGCGGATCCACCACGATCAATTTCGCACCCGCTTTGAGCCGGTCCGCCATGCGCAGGAAAAGGATGGGATGGCAGTCGGCCATATTCGCGCCGATTACGAAGAAGAGGTCGGCGTGTTCGAAATCGTCGTAGGAACCCGGCGGCCCGTCGGCGCCCAGCGACTGTTTGTAGCCGGTGCCCGCACTGGCCATACACAGCCGGGAGTTCGCCTCCAGATGGATCGTGCGCAGGTGACCTTTGGCGAGTTTCGTGGCCAGATACTGGGCCTCCAGCGACATCTGCCCGGAGACGTAGAGCGCAATGGCGTCGGGGCCGTGCTCGGCCAGAATCCGGCGCAACCGCGCCGCGGTCTCGCGGACCGCCTCGTCCACCTCGACCGGCTGCGGCGCCACGCCGCGTTCGGGCCGCAGATAGGCGGTCGACATCCGGCCCGGCGCCCGCATCAACTCCAGGTGGGTCGCACCCTTGGTGCACAACCGTCCGGCATTCGCCGGATGCAGTTTGTCACCGCTGACCTCGGCGATCACCGGCGCGCCGGTACCGTCCACCGAGGTGGTGACCTCGATGCCGCAGCCGACCCCGCAGTAGGAGCACGCCGTTCGGGTCGTGTCCGGCCGCCGTTTATTGCTCACCTCGGACATGCATCCGATCGTCCCCGCGGCCGATTTCCTCGGGTTTGCCCGGTGTTATCGGCGGATGACATTCCACTTCACCGGCGGAAATCACAGCTGTGAGGTAGATGAACCCGCCCGAGACCGAGCCGTTCAGCCGCCGAGTTTGTAGCCCCGGTGCAGTGCGACCACGCCGCCGGTCAGATTCCGCCATTTCACCCCGGACCACCCCGCATCGGCCACCCGGCGGCCCAGCTGCCGCTGGTTCGGCCAGGCCCGGATGGATTCGGCCAGGTAGACGTAGGCGTCCGGATTACTGCTCACCGCCCGGGCCACCCGCGGCAGCGCCTTCATGAGGTACTCCATGTACAGGGTCTTGAACCCCGGAACGATCGGGGTGGAGAACTCACAGATGACCAGCCGGCCGCCGGGTTTGGTCACCCGCAGCATCTCCCGCAGCGCGAGATCGGTATCGGCCACGTTGCGCAGCCCGAACGAGATGGTCACCGCGTCGAAGGAATTGTCGGCGAAGGGCAGCGCCATGGCATCTCCGGCGACCATCGGCACCTTCCGGAAACGGCCGGCGGCCAGCATGCCCTGCGAGAAATCGGCGGCCACGCACCACGCGCCGGAGCGGCCCAGTTCCACGGTGGACACCCCGGTGCCGGCGGCCAGGTCGAGCACTTGCTCGCCGGGGCGCGGATCGATGGCCTTACGGGTCAGCCGGCGCCAGTAGCGGTCCTGGCCGGCCGAGATGACGGTGTTGGTCAGGTCGTATCGTCGCGCCACCCCGTCGAACATCGACGCGACCTCGTGCGGTTGTTTGTCCAGCGAGGCCCGGACCGATTGTGTTTTCACCACATCTCGACCCTAATGGGCGAGGACCGATCCGCCGCGTCGGGTCACGCCGAGCGGGACATCCGGTATCCGGTGCCGATCGCCTCGGCGTAATGGTCCATGAGCTCGGCGCAGATGGCGGGCCAGGTGCGGTGCAGCACCGATTTGCGGGCCGCCCCGGCGAACCGCTCGCGCAGCTGCCCATCACGTAGCGCCGCGACGGTGCCGGGCAACAGTTCGGTGAAATCGGGCACCGGGAGCAGATAGCCGTTGCGGCAGTGCGCGATCAGGTCACGCGGGCCGCCGGCGTCGGGACCGACGACCGGAACCCCGGAGGCCAGCGCTTCCTGCACGCCCTGGCAGAAGGTCTCGTGCTCACCCGGATGCACCATCACGTCGAGGCTCGCGTAGGCGCGGGCGAGCTCGTCGCCGCCGAGTTCGCCGGTGAAGATCGCGCCGGGCAGCAGACCGGCGAGTTTCTGCCGCTCCGGGCCGTCGCCCACGATCACCAGCTGCACCGACGGGTCGTGGGCCAGTACCGACAGCCGATCCACATGCTTTTCCGGGGCCAGCCGGCCGACGAAACCGACCAGCAGTTTCCGGCTGCCGCCCAGCCACTGCCCGCGCAGCTCCGCGCTACGTGCGACCGGGGTGAACCGCACGGTATCGACGCCGCGACCCCAGGTGTGTACCCGGGGGATCCCGTGCCGGGCCAGGTCCTCCACCGCCGCGCTCGACGGCGCCAGCGTCCGGACCGCGCCCTCGTGGATCCGCCGGGTCCAGCCCCAGGCGGCACGGGCCGCCAGACCCAGCCCGTAACTCTTCGCGAAACCCGCCACATCGGTCTGGTACACCGCCACCGCGGGCAGGTCCAGCCGCAGCGCCGCGGCCATCCCGCCCGCCCCGAGCAGGAACGGTGAGGCCAGATGCACCACATCGGGGTCGAAATCGTTCAGTACGCCGACCATGCCCGGCTGTGGCAGGCCCACCGGCAGCGAACTGATCCTCGGCACCATCACCGCCGGGACGCGGTGCACCGGGAACCTGCCGTGGTGCCGGGGCGCGGGCGGCTGTCCGCGCAGCGTATCGGGCGCGATGACGAGGGCGTCGTGCCCATGCCGATGCAGATGATCCAGCACCCGCAGCACCGAGTTCACGACGCCGTTCATATTCGGCAGAAACGACTCCGCAACGATGGCTACGCGCACTCGCTCAGTCTGAGCGGCCGCGGTCCCCCGGGACGCGTGGCCGATATGACGCGGGATCGAAGATCGGGCGAACACTCATCGAACCGGTCGCCGCCCGCATCAGCAGCCACAGCGTCGGCAGAGTGAGGGCCCAGGTCACGGCCAGGACCGACAGTGCCGGCAGGACAGCGACGCGGACATCGCGGCCCGCGACCCGGACCAGGTCGGGATCGGCGCGGTTGTATTCGACATTGATCCGCTCACCGGCGGTCAGGTTGGTCGGGTACAGCACCCCGACCTTGGGATTGTGGGTGACGCCGTCAGGTGTCACGTACATCACCGCCGAACGGAGGCGGCCGGCCGACAGCACCTCGCCGGTGGTTTCGCCCTTGTCGGATTCGATCAGGTAGTCGTTGCGCCAGGCCGCCAGGAACAGCAGCACCACCAGCACGCTCACCGACACCGCGGTGATCACCACGCCGACGCATACTTTGCGCAGGCGCTCGGCCCGCGCGGACCGGGCGGCCGGGGGCGCCGCACGTACCGGTTCGACCCCGGGTTCCGGGGCCGCGACCGGCGGCGCGACCATTTCTGCCTGCTGGGGCACGCTGCCTCCTCCGGAATCGTTCGCGGCCGGGGCGGCTGCGCCGACGCAACCATCGTCGCCCGGGTTACCGGGGTCGCGCGGTCCGCGGCGGCTGGTTTCCGGCACCGCAACAGGCTAGCGGGGTCGGCTAGGGTGAGCGCTCATGGCCCGAAAATTCGGCTTCACGTTGTCCTATCCGATCCCGGTGTCCGATCTGCACGCCGCGCTCACCGGAGAAGAACTGTGGCGAGACCGGTTCGCCGGCGCACCGACGGCCACCCTCGATCTGTCGCACCCCGGTGGCCCGGGCACCGCCCGGATCCAGATGAGCGAGACGATCCGGCAGGACAAGATCCCCGGCATCGTGCGCAAGGTGCTCAAGAGCGAACTGATCGTCACCCGCATCGATAATTGGCAGACCCTCGACGGGACGACTGCCGCGGGCACCTTCGAGGGCACCTCCTCGGCCATCTCCTCGGAGATGAAGGGCACCTATGAACTGCGCCCTACCGCCGAGGGTTCGGAGGTGGTGATCTCCGGTTCGGTGAAGGTCAAGGTCCCGCTGGTCGGCGGGGCCATCGAACCGCTCGCCGAGCAGTTGCAGCGGCGGGTCGCCGAAAGCGAACGCAAATACATCATCAAATGGTTCGAAGATCGCGCCCAGGTCTGACAGCTCTCCGGGGCCGCGCGGCAGCGCGCGGCCCCGGACATACCCCGGCGTTCGAGCACGGCGGCTCGCCCGGGATCAGGATGCGGCGCAGGGAGCGTCCTCCGCCGCGGCGGCCGTGGGATCGAACTCCTTCGGCTCGACCAGCACCAGCCAGTTCCCCGAATTGTCCCGGAGCACCGCTTCCACACCGTAGGGCCGTTCCGATGGGGGCTGGACGAAATCGACGCCCTTCGCGGTGAGTTCCGCATAGGCCTTGCGACAGTCCTGAGTATTCAGCCCCAGCGAGCCGTGGCTGCCATTGGCGAGCGATCGGCTGATCGCATCGGCGAGGTTCTCGTCCAAAGGCGGTCCGGGCAGCATCAGTGTGACCTCGAGTTCCCGGTGATCGGGGTGCGCGACGGTCACCCAGCGGAAACCGTTGTCCCCCATCTGGATATCGGCGGTCTCCACAAAGCCCAGGGTGTCGATGTACCAGTTCTTGGCGGCTGTCTGATCGGTCACGTACACGGTGACCAGCGAGATATTCGAAATGATCGGAGGCATGGTCCGAGACTATGGGCGTGCCGGGCCGCCCGGCTTCTCCGAAATTGCGGTATCGCGCCGGCGGTCGGACAACCCGTGCATGAAGATGTAACAGCCCGGGATACGAGGTGCTCCGTCGGCGAATTTCGCCTGGTATTCCGAGGGTGAGACACCCACCAGTTCGGTGAATTTCCGGGAGAACGAACCCAGACTGCTGTAGCCGACCAGCAGACAGACCTCGGTCACCGTGGTGTTGGTCGCCCGCAGCAGATCCTGCGCCCGCTCGATCCTGCGTTCGGCCAGATACACCGCGGGGGTCCTGCCGTAGGTGGCCGCGAAACAGCGCAGGAAATGGTATTTCGACACCCCGGCGGCCGCGGCCATACCGTCCAGATCCAGCGACCGGGCGTATTCACGATCGACGAGATCACGTGCCCGCCGCAGATGCGGGAGCAGATCCCGCGGTACCGGCCGCACCACCACGGCGGCCTAGCCGAAGGGCGCGAGGTCGTCGAACCGCATCGACGCCCGGCCTGCCGTGCGCCACGCGCGGGCGGTGAAATCCACATCCTCGTCGGTGACCAGATTGCCCATCACCCGGACCGCGGTGCGCTGTAGGAACTTCGAACGCATCACCGGCGGGCCGCCGAGCGGGACCATCCGCGGGTGGGTGGCCAGACCGGCGATCCGCCGCGCCACCGAATAGGTGCGGCCGTATTTCGCGCGCAACAGTTCCGGCCACACCCGGGTGAGGTCGGGCTCGTCCAACAGCCCGGCCAGCATGTGCCCGCCCTCCAGGCCGTAGTCGATGCCCTCGCCGTTCAGCGGGTTCACACAGCCGGCGGCATCGCCGAGCAGCGCCCAGTTGCGGCCCGCGATACCGGAGACCGCGCCGCCCATCGGCAGCAGCGCCGAGGAGACCGCGCGCACCGAGCCGCTCAGTTCCCATTCGTCGCGGCGCAGCTCCGTGTAATGCTCGAGCAGCGGTTTCAAGGCGATATGGGAGGGCCTGCGCTCGGTGGCCAGCGAGCCGACGCCGATATTCACCTCGCCGTTGGCCAGTGGGAAAACCCAGCCGTAACCGGGCACCAGGTCACCCTCGGCATTGCGCAACTCCAGATGTGAGGTGATCCACTGATCGTCGCTGCGGCCGGAGGAGATATAGGCGCGCGCCGCCACCCCGTAGGCGTAGCGGCGATGCCAGGTGCGGCCGAGCAGCTTGCCGACCGGGGAGCGCACCCCGTCGGCCACGAGCAGGGTCCGGCAGCCGATCTCGTGTGCAGCGGCGCCGACCCGCACGGTCACCCCGGTCACCCGGTTGCCGTCGCGCGCCACTGCCACGACCTTCGCGCCGTCGCGCATCCGCGCCCCGGATTTCACCGCGGTATCGCGTAGTTTGTCGTCCAGTTCGGTGCGCGGGATCGCACTGCCGTAGGTGGGGAACGAACCACCCGGCCACGGCAGCAATGCCTCGGCTCCGAAACCGGTCATCCGCAGACCGTGGTTGACGGTGTGCGCGCGCACCCATTCCCCCAGCCCGAGATGTTCGAGTTCCGCGGTGGCGCGCGGGGTCAGGCCGTCACCGCAGGTCTTGTCCCGGGGGAAGATCGCGGAATCCACCAGCAGCACATCGCGACCCGCGCGCGCGGCCCACGCCGCGGCCGCCGAACCCGCGGGGCCCGCCCCCACCACCAGCACCTCGACGTGGGCGGGCAGCGCGTCCCGGTCGGCTTCGGAAGGTGTGGCTTCGGGTGCACCCATGCGGTCAATAGTTACAGGTCGCCGACGGTGATGTCGATGGCGGTACGGTGCACTGCATGAGCGTGTCAGGCCCGGAGGCGGTAGCGCAGTGTGACCACGCAGGGCCCACGCTCATGCTCGAGCAATACAGTGATGGTGTTCATGGGCGTTCCGACGTGAACACGCTAGGTTCATCACCGTGGGGTCGGACGCATCCTTGGGAGAAGGTATGAGCACATCTGCTGTGAGCGAAGCCGGCACGGTGGTGGCGGGGGTGGACCTCGGGGACCCCGCGCTCGCCGAGACCGTACGCAACGGCCTCGACGAAGTAGAGAAACTGCTGGTAGAGGAACTGTCCTCCGGGGCGGCCTTCCTCCAGGAGGCCGCGCTGCACCTGGCCAAGGCCGGGGGCAAGCGATTCCGGCCGCTGTTCACCATCCTCACCGGCCAGCTCGGCCCCCGTCCCGGTGATCCCGACCTCGTCACCGCGGGCACCGTGGTCGAACTCGTCCATCTGGCCACGCTCTACCACGACGACGTCATGGACGAGGCCACCATGCGGCGCGGCGCGACGAGCGTCAACTCCCGCTGGGGCAACAGTGTGGCCATTCTCGCCGGGGACTACCTGTTCGCGCACGCCTCCCGGCTCACCTCCACCCTCGGCCCCGACGCCGTCCGCATCATCGCCGAAACCTTCGCCGAACTGGTCACCGGCCAGATGCGCGAAACCATGGGCGCCCGCGAAGAGAGCGACCCCGTCGCCCACTATCTGCGCGTGGTCTGGGAGAAGACCGGTTCGCTGATCGCGGCCTCCGGCCGTTTCGGCGGGACCTTCTCCGGGGCCGACACCGACCATGTGGAGCGCCTCGCCCGCCTCGGTGACGCCGTCGGTACCGCTTTCCAGATCTCCGACGACATCATCGATATCTCCTCCGAATCGGCCCAGTCCGGCAAGACCCCGGGCACCGATCTGCGCGAGGGCGTCCATACCCTCCCCGTCCTGTACGCCCTGCGCGACGAGGGCCCCGACGGCGACCGTCTCCGCACCCTGCTGGCGAAACCTTTGGAATCGGATGCCGAGGTGGCCGAGGCTCTGGAACTGCTCGGTCGTTCGCCGGGTATGACCCGGGCCAAGGAGAAGCTTCGCGAATACGCCGACATCGCTCACACGGAACTGAAGGCCCTCCCCGCGGGGCCCGCCAACGACGCCCTGGTCAAGCTGGTCCAGTACACCATCGAACGGGTCGGCTGAATATTCGGTGCCTGGCGCGGGAACGTCCGTGAAGGTGGGGATGTGGGCTGCTCGTGAAGGTGGGATGTGGGCTCGCTCGCGAAGGTGAGAGGTGGGCTCGGTCGTGAAGGTGAGAGGTGGGCTCGCTCGCGAAGGTGCTGTGTTTTTGGCGCGCTGGCGCGCGCGGGGTTGAGGCCCCCTTGGTCTCGCCGTTTCGGCCTCGAGACTTGCGCTTCGCGCGGGCGCTTTCGAGGCCGAAACGGCGAGACGGGCCTCAACCCTTTGAGGTGTCTCGTAAGACTCGACACATGGGGTTGCGTCGGCATTCGATGTCCGGAACGGATGCCGACTCGACCGCTCAGGCGGCCTGGCGTCCGATCGCTTTCACCAGTAGCAGCACCCTCTTGGTGCCGAGTTCGGCGTGGCCGGGAAAGTGGCGAGTCCCGTCGCTCCTTGGCCGAAGGTGCTCAATGGTCGCGCTCTATGGACGGCCCACCGCACATCGCAAGTCTCGAGGTCTGAACGGCGGGACCGAGGGGGCCTCGACCCCGCGGCGCCGAAGGCGCCGCCAAAAAACACAGCAGGAACTCCGTAGGGCCAGAGCTCGTTCTCCTCCTGTAGCGGTTCTGGCCGAAACTCGCGCGTCCGGTCGCGCGCCACGTATACAGGAGTGCTATGCACGGGCACGGGTTTGCGAATGGGATGAAAACGTTCGGGCTCATGGTCGGGCTCTCCGCGCTGATAGTCCTGGCGGGGGCAGCGTTCCGGAACACGACCATTCTGGTCGTCGCCGTACTCATCGCCGTGGCGATGAACGGTTACGCCTATTTCAACAGCGATAAGCTCGCGCTGAAGGCCATGCGGGCGCAGCCGGTGAGCGAGATCGAGGCGCCGGCCATCTACGGGATAGTGCGTGAGCTGGCGACCACTGCGCGACAGCCCATGCCGCGGCTGTACATAAGTCCCACGAATGCCCCGAACGCGTTCGCCACCGGGCGTAATCCCCGGCATGCGGCGGTGTGCTGTACCAGCGGTATTCTGCAGATCCTGGACGAGCGCGAATTACGGGCCGTGCTGGGTCACGAACTTTCCCATGTCTACAACCGGGACATCTTGATCTCCTCGGTGGCGGGGGCTATGGCCGCGGTGATTTCCGGGTTGGCGAATTTCGCGTATTTCGCGGCGGCGTTCGGCGGGAATCGGGGTGATTCCGGGCCGAATATCTTCGGTGTTCTGCTGGTGTCTCTGCTGGGCCCGATCGCCGCGGGATTGATCAAACTGGCGGTGTCGCGGTCGCGGGAGTACCAGGCCGACGAATCAGGCGCCGAGCTGACCGGCGATCCGCTGGCGCTGGCGTCGGCGCTGCGCAAATTGGAGCTCGGGGTGCAGGCGGCGCCGTTGCCGCCCGAACCCCGGCTGACCGCGCAGTCGCATCTGATGATCGCCAATCCGTTCCGGGCCGGTGATCGGATGGCCCGGTTGTTCTCGACGCACCCGCCGATGGCGGAACGGATCGCCCGTCTGGAGCAGATGGCCGGCCGCTGAAGGCGGGCCCGCTAGCGGTAGTTCACGAATTGCAGAGCGATTCCGAAATCGTCGCCCTTCAGCAGTGCGATGACGGCTTGCAGATCGTCACGTTTTTTGCTGGTGACGCGTAATTCATCGCCCTGGATCTGCGCTTTGACCCCCTTGGGGCCTTCGTCGCGGATCTTCTTGGAGATCTTCTTGGCGTGCTCGGAATCGATGCCCTGGACCAATGTCCCGGTGATCTTGTAGATCTTACCGGAGGCGACGGGTTCGCCGGCGTCGAAGGCCTTGAGCGAGATATCGCGGCGGATGAGTTTTTCCTTGAACACCTCGAGCGCGGCCTTCACCCGCTCCTCCGATTCCGCGGTGAGTACCACTTTGTCCTCGCCGGACCATTCGATGCCCGCGCCCGTGCCCCGGAAGTCGTAGCGGGTGTTCAGTTCCTTCTCGGCCTGGTGCAGGGCGTTGTCGACCTCCTGCCGCTCGACCTTGCTGACGATGTCGAATGATGAATCGGCCACACTGCGCTCCTGTTCACTGTTGGATCACCCTGGGTGCTTACGCAAGCTACCTGGTCGGTGCGGCGCCGCTGTGCGGCCATGGTGATCGGGGCAGTTCTGGGGATCTGGCCAGCGGGTTTGCATTCGGGGTGCGGGTTCGTTGTATCCTGCTCTGCGCACTGGGAAAGTGATCGGAAGATCGAAAGTGCGGTACGAGGCAGGTTGCCCGAGCGGCCAATGGGAGCAGACTGTAAATCTGTCGGTGAAAGCCTACGTAGGTTCGAATCCTACACCTGCCACCAGGAAACCCCCGCCGGTGAAAACCGGCGGGGGTTTTCTTCGTCCGGAGTGGTCCGGGCTTCGGCGGAAGCAGGTTCGCTCGTCAGAAACAAGCTCTGACCACCCGGTTTGGTGCTCTCGGTGGTCAGTGTGTACTCTCGTTCAAGTCTTCGAGGCAACGGGTAGGACTTCGTCGGTTCCCGCTGCCGAGAGGTCGTGCCCCCTTAGCTCAGTCGGCAGAGCGTTTCCATGGTAAGGAAAAGGTCAACGGTTCGATTCCGTTAGGGGGCTCGCCGGATTGCCGGTGGTGTCCCGACTCGGCACTCCAAGCCGCGGCGTCGCCGTCGCAGATGGCGTATAAGGCGGTGTAGCTCAGGCGGTAGAGCAAACGACTCATAATCGTTGTGTCGCCGGTTCGAGTCCGGCCATCGCTACCCATACTGATTGACCCTCTGGTTGACCGGAAAGAAGGCATATCGTGGCCGCGAAGTCCACCGATGTCCGGCCAAAGATCACCTTGGCCTGCGAGCAGTGCAAGCATCGCAACTACATCACCAAGAAGAACCGGCGCAACGACCCGGACCGGCTGGAACTGAAGAAGTTCTGCCCGAACTGTGGTACGCACCGGGCGCATCGCGAATCTCGCTGATCCTCGCGTGAGGCCGCTGCGGTAGCAGCGGGTCCCGAGCGTCCGCGCGCGGTTACGGCGTGTCGGATGTTCACAGCACCACGGTGGTAGGTCTTCGCCGGACCCCGGTCCGGCGGCCGGGGCGCTGCGGGGTTCGTATTCCTACTCGACGGCGGCGTCCTGGTCCTGTGGTGGTTGCGCGAACCACCGACACTGCGGCCGATCGCCGGTCGCGGTGATGATCAGGCGGCTGCTCGGCCCTTTCGGTCACGCCGACTCTATCTACGGGCCCGACGCCCAGCCGCCGTGCAGACTCCGTGCTGCGGGGTCAGATAGGTACAGTCCTCCCGTGACAATCAACACCGGTACAGACGAAGCGGTCGCGACGGATACGGATTTCGATCCCGCCGCCCACGCGGCCGCCATGGTCGGTCACCACTATCGTGTCGACGACTACTACGAGGTCGGCCGCGAGAAGGTGCGCGAATACGCGCGCGCCGTACAGGACGGCCATCCGGCGCACTGGGACGAAGATGTCGCCCTCGAGTACGGCTACGACGGTCTGGTCGCCCCACTCACCTTCATCTCCCTCGTTGGAATCCTGGCACAGCGCAAACTGTTCGAGACGGTCGTCACCGGCTACGACCTGAGCCAGATCATGCAGACCGACCAGATCCTGGAGTTCCACCGCCCGATCGTGGTCGGCGACCAGTTGATCTGCGATGTGCACCTGCACTCTTTCCGGCAGGCATTCGGCGGCGACATCATCGTCACCAAGAACATTGTCACCGACCAGCACGACGAGCTCGTGCTCACCACCTACACGACTCTGGTCGGCCGTAGTGGCGGCGATATCGACCCGAATCTCAACGAGGCAGTCCGCAAGGTGCTCATGCACGGAATGGACGCGGCGGTCCCCGATCACACCCCGCGCACCCGGCACGTCGTTCCGGCGCCCGCCGTCGGCGACGTGGTGCCGACCCGGTTCGCCCGGCGCTTCGACGACGTCTCCGTCGGTGACGAACTGCCCACCCGCATCGTCCAGCTGACCCGTGGTGACCTGGTGAACTACGCCGGTGTCTCCGGCGACGCGAACCCCATCCACTGGAGTGACGAGGTCGTCAAGATGGTGGATCTGGACAACTGTGTCGCGCACGGCATGCTCTCCATGGGCCTGGGTGGCGGTTTCATCACATCCTGGCTGGGCGATCCCGGCGCGGTCACGGAGTACAACGTCCGGTTCACCAGTCCCGTGTTCGTGAGCGCCACCGAGCCGGCCGAGGTCGAGTTCACCGGCAAGATCAAGTCCATGGATCCGGAAACGAAGACCGCCGTGATCGCCATCGTGGCGAAATCCGAGGGGCGCAAGATTTTCGGCCGGGCCACCGCGACCGTCCGGTTGTCCTGACCTGGTCGAGCGACCCTGATTGGCTTCTGCCGCCGACCGTGCCGTACACTCGGGTTTCTGGGGTCACCAGCCGATGCGCGCTGCTCTGCAAGGCTGGTTCCAGGCGGGGTTTCCGACCAGTGGCCGTACCGGCTGAGTAGGCTCGGACCGACGGGTCGCACCGGCCCCGCCGACGGGGCCGGCACCTGCCGGGGCGGCGCGCGTGTTGTGTGACACCAGCACCGACAACTGAATATCGCATGTGGCTGGACCCTACGACAGTCCGGTTCAGCCGAAGGGGCGTAGCTCAAATGGCAGAGCAGCGGTCTCCAAAACCGCAGGTTGCAGGTTCAAGTCCTGTCGCCCCTGCCCTGGATAACGGCGACGAGAGAGGATCGACGTGACCGACGAGCGGGACACGCGCCGCGGCGGATATGGCGCCGACGACGGCGATGACACCGCCGCCGTGCAGCGGCCGAGCGGAAAGCGTTCCGCTCGCCGTGGTCGATCCGTCTCGTCCTCCGCGTCCGATACCGGTTCGCTCGCGACCTTGGATCGGCCCACCCGCAAGGCCGAGACGAAGTCCGGCCGCGGCGAACGCGAACGGTCACGCAATCCGTTCGTGCGTTTGTTCAAGTTCCTGCGTGAGGTGATCGCGGAACTGCGGAAGGTTATCTGGCCCAACCGGAAGCAGATGGTCACCTATACGACCGTTGTTCTGGTGTTCGTGATCTTCATGGTCGCGTTCATCAGCGGGTTGGATCTGGCGTTCATCAAGGGTGTCGACTGGTTGTTCGGTTAGCCAGGTGACACCGGCGCCGTGAACCGATCCGCGCCGCGGGCCGGACGCAAGTCCCCGCCGCGCCCGAACCCGGCACGCAGAGGATGCACGTGACGACACAGGAAGCGAGTGCCCAGTGAGCACCCCGGAGAACGACACCACCGACGAGTTCCCGGTCGACGATCAGACGGCCGAGGAGGCCGCCGTATCCGTCGAGGAGCCGGCGTCCGACGCCGAGCCCGAGGCTGCCGACGAGGCCGCACCCGCAACCGCCGACGCGGAGGAGCCGGACCCGGTCGAGCAGATGAAGGCCGTCCTGCGGCGCGCTCCCGGTGATTGGTACGTCATCCATTCCTACGCCGGCTACGAGAACAAGGTGAAGACCAATCTCGAGACCCGTGTGCAGAACCTGGACCTGGAGGACTACATCTTCCAGGTGGAGGTGCCCACCGAAGAGGTCACCGAGATCAAGAACGGCCAGCGCAAGAGCGTCAACCGCAAGGTGCTGCCGGGCTACATCCTGGTCCGGATGGATCTGAACGACGAGTCCTGGGGTGCGGTCCGCAATACGCCGGGCGTCACCGGGTTCGTGGGCGCGACCTCGCGCCCCTCGCCGCTGACCATCAACGAAGTGGTGAAATTCCTCGTTCCCGCCTCGCAGCAGAAGAAGGCGGCCGCGCCGGCCGCCGCCGCGGCCGGTACCGAGACCGTCGGCGGCGAGGTCAAGGCCAAGCCCACCATCGAGGTCGATTTCGAGGTCGGCGAATCGGTGACGGTGATGGACGGTCCGTTCGCGACCCTGCCCGCCACCATCTCCGAGGTCAACGCCGAACAGCAGAAGCTCAAGGTGCTCGTCTCCATCTTCGGACGCGAGACCCCGGTCGAGCTGGAATTCACCAAGGTCGCCAAGATCTAGGCGGCGCCTGTGTTTCCCGGGGCCGTGGGTCCCGGGTCGGAGCTTGCAGAGAGCAAGGAACACCACACCCTAGGAAAGAAAGATGCCCCCCAAGAAGAAGAAGCTCGCCGGGATCATCAAGCTTCAGATCCAGGCCGGCGCCGCGAACCCGGCTCCGCCGGTCGGTCCGGCGCTCGGTCAGCACGGCGTCAACATCATGGAGTTCTGCAAGGCGTACAACGCCGCGACCGAGTCGCAGCGTGGCAACGTCATCCCGGTCGAGATCTCGGTGTACGAGGACCGGTCCTTCGACTTCAAGCTGAAGACCCCGCCGGCCGCGAAGCTGCTGCTGAAGGCCGCCGGTGTGCAGAAGGGTTCGCCCGAGCCGCACCGCAACAAGGTCGCCAAGGTGACCATGGACCAGGTGCGCGAGATCGCGAAGACCAAGCAGGAAGATCTGAACGCCAACGATATCGATCAGGCGGCCAAGATCATCGCGGGCACCGCGCGTTCGATGGGTATCACCGTCGAAGGCTGAGCGTCAGCGCCGGAGTAGGTAGCGCAGCGTAACCACGTAGGCGTAGCGAAGCCTTCCATCCGGCACCGAAGGCTGAGTGTGCCGCCGACGGGTGTGCGCACCCGACAGCACACACGGCTGATTTCGCCGATCCCGCTTCCGGTGGGAGGGCCGGCCAGGCCCGATAACCACAGCTGAACCACGACATTGCGGCGTGAGCGCCGGGCGCGTAGGCGGTAGCCTGCGTAACCACGAAGCGCCCCGGGAACGCCGCCAATAGAAACAGGACAGAGAAACATGGCAAAACGAAGCAAGGCGTACCTCGCCGCCGCCGAGAAGGTCGACCGCAGCAAGCTCTACTCGCCGCTGGCCGCGGCGCGGCTGGCCAAGGAGACCTCCACCACCAAGACGGACGCGACCGTAGAGGTCGCCATCCGGCTCGGCGTCGATCCCCGTAAGGCCGACCAGATGGTTCGCGGCACCGTGAACCTGCCGCACGGCACCGGTAAGACCGCCCGCGTCATCGTGTTCGCGGCCGGTGAGAAGGCGGCCGAGGCGGAAGCCGCCGGTGCCGACGCCGTGGGCGCCGAGGATCTGATCGAGCGGATCCAGGGCGGCTGGCTGGATTTCGACGCCGCGATCGCCACCCCCGACCAGATGGCCAAGGTCGGCCGTATCGCGCGTGTCCTGGGCCCGCGCGGTCTGATGCCGAACCCGAAGACCGGCACGGTCACCACCGATGTGACCAAAGCGGTCAACGACATCAAGGGCGGCAAGATCAACTTCCGGGTCGACAAGCAGGCCAACCTGCACATCGTCATCGGTAAGGCGTCGTTCGATGACAGCAAGCTGGTGGAGAACTACGGCGCCGCGCTGGACGAGATCCTGCGTGCCAAGCCGTCGACCGCCAAGGGGCGCTACGTCAAGAAGGTGACGGTCTCGACGAACACCGGACCGGGCATCCCGGTGGACCCGAACCGCACCCGCAACCTCCTGGAAGAGGACGCGTAAGCGCTCTCCGGAATACAGAACCGCGAAACGGCGGGAGCGTCATCCGACGCTCCCGCCGTTTCGCGTATCCGGGCGCCCCCCGCGCCGTTTCCGGTGGCGGCTGTGGGTCCGGGCGGCCGGTCGATGCCGGGGCGTCGCCGTCGGCCGCGGCTACCCGGCCGTCGGGGCACGGACTATTTTCGTGCGGCCGGCGGTTGCCGCATTGCGTGACTGTGGTTTTGCTGATCTCCGGGAGTACACGCGCCGGGTCGACCAATACGGCCGCGCTGCGCACAGTGCAGGCCGTGGCGCCGGAGGGGGTCGAGACACGCTGGTACGGCGGTCTGACTGATCTGCCCGCGTTCGTGCCCGAGGCCCCCGAGCCCGCCCATGGCGCAGTGCGGCAGTTACGAGAGCAGCTGGCGGCCGCGGACGCGGTGCTGTTCTGTACCCCGGAGTACGCGGGCACGCTGCCGGGCAGTCTCAAGAACCTCCTGGACTGGACCGTGGGTACCGGCGATCTTTACGGAAAGCCGGCCGCCTGGCTCACCGTCGCGGCGCCGGGCCGGGGTGACGGGGCCGCGGCGACGCTGGCGAGTGTGCTCGGCTATGTCGGGGCCGAAGTGGACGAGCAGAGCTGTGTGCGCCTGCCCCTCTCGCGGACCGATATCGGAGAAGACGGGCTCGTCGTCTCCCCGGTGTTCCGGACCGACGCGGCCGAGGTGGTGCGCCGGCTGGCCGCGCGCCGTCGAGACTCCGGCACCGACCGCATCGAGTCCGGTATCCGCTAGGCGGACGGGAGCCGGCGCGCTCCGGTCAATCCGGCTATCGCATCCGTTTTGCCAGATGAGGCAGTGTCCGGCTATGCTCGATCAGGTTGTCGACCAGTTCGGCACCACCAATCCGTTCTACCGAAGACCGTTGGTCGCCGATTTCGTCTGAAATCGGTCGAAGGTCCGGCAAGAGTGCCGGCGGCCCACGCAGGGAGAGCCGAGGCTGGAGAATGTGCACGCTCATCCGTGCCTATACTTTTTTCGCGCCCCGGAACGCTCTGCGTTCGGGGCGCTTGTTCTTTTGCCGGCCCCTGATTCGGTAGGGCATATCCATACCGACATCAGAGAGGAGGCGAAGTATGGCGAAACCCGAAAAGGTTGCCGCGGTCGCGGAGATCGCCGAGCAGTTCAAGGAATCGACGGCCGCAGTCGTCACGGAATACCGTGGCCTGTCCGTCGGCGCGCTCACCGAACTGCGTCGCGCGCTCGGTGCCGACGCCACGTACTCCGTCGCCAAGAACACCCTGGTGAAGCGCGCTGCGGCCGAGGCCGGCGTGGAGGGTCTGGACGATCTGTTCGTCGGACCCACCGCGATCGCGTTCATCTCCGGTGAGCCGGTCGACGCCGCCAAGGCGCTGAAGACCTTCGCCAAGGACCACAAGGCGCTCGTCATCAAGGGCGGCTACATGGACGGCGCTCCGCTGTCCGTGTCCGAGGTCGAGCGGATCGCCGATCTGGAGTCCCGCGAGGTCCTGCTGGCCAAGCTGGCCGGTGCCATGAAGGGCAACCTGGCCAAGGCCGCCGGTCTGTTCAACGCTCCCGCCTCGCAGGTGGCCCGCCTGGCCGCCGCGCTGCAGGAGAAGAAGCAGGCCGACGGCGGCGAAGCCGCCGCGGAGTAAGACCCGCGTCCTCATTCGCGGAACGGTCGACTCCGGCTCGCCCGCGCAGACATTCACTATCGAAAGGAAATATCAATGGCCAACGTTGACGAGCTGCTCGAAACCTTCGGCAACATGACCCTGCTGGAGCTCTCCGACTTCGTGAAGAAGTTCGAGGAGAAGTTCGAGGTCACCGCTGCTGCTCCGGTCGCCGTCGCCGCCGCGGGTGCCGCCCCGGCCGCCGCCGAGGCCGCCGAGGAGCAGGACGAGTTCGACGTCATCCTCGAGGGTGCCGGCGACAAGAAGATCCAGGTCATCAAGGTGGTCCGCGAGATCGTCTCCGGCCTGGGCCTGAAGGAGGCCAAGGACCTCGTCGAGGGTGCCCCGAAGCCGATCCTGGAGAAGGTGGCCAAGGAAGCCGCCGAGGCCGCCAAGGAGAAGCTGGAAGGCGCCGGCGCCAAGGTTTCGGTCAAGTAATACCGACCGGCACTGCCGGAAACGGGCGGTTCCCCACGGGGGACCGCCCGTTTTCTTCGTATTACGACCGCTTTTCTCGTGCGCTGGTTAACGGCGGTTCTGCGGTATCGAACTCGGCAAGCATGGTTACTCTTCGGTCAGGTCGGGTGTGCTATGGGCGTGCCATGGGTTACAGTGGCCGGACTCGCTGTGACGTGACGCACCGCTTCCGGGTCTGTGGTGCAAAGCGGGTAGCTCGCTGAGAAATGTGGAGGTTGGCGTGGGCGTCGAGGTCAGGACCGAGAGTGTAACCAAGTCGTTCGGTTCACAGCGGATTTGGCAGGACGTTTCTATTACCCTGCCTGCCGGTGAGGTCAGCGCGCTGCTGGGCCCGTCGGGTACCGGTAAGTCCGTATTCCTGAAGTCGCTGATCGGCCTGCTCCGGCCCGAGCGCGGCTCCATCTTCATCGGTGGTACCGATATCACCACCTGCTCCAACAAGGAGCTCTACGAGATCCGGAAGCTCTTCGGCGTGCTGTTCCAGGACGGCGCGCTGTTCGGCTCGATGAACCTCTTCGACAATGTCGCGTTCCCGCTGCGCGAGCACACGAAGAAGTCCGAATCCGAGATCCGCAAGATCGTCATGGAGAAGCTCGAGCTCACCGGTCTGCTCGGTGCCGAGGGCAAACTGCCCGGCGAGATCTCCGGCGGTATGCGCAAACGAGCCGGCCTGGCCCGGGCGCTGGTGCTCGACCCGCAGATCATCCTGGTCGACGAGCCCGACTCCGGTCTGGACCCGGTGCGCACCTCGTATCTGAGCCAGCTGCTCATCGATATCAACGCCCAGATCGACGCCACGATCCTCATCGTGACCCACAACATCAACCTGGCCCGTACCGTGCCGGACAACATCGGCATGCTGTTCCGCCGGCAGCTGGTCATGTTCGGCCCGCGCGAGGTCCTGCTCACCAGCGAGGAGCCGGTGGTCAAGCAGTTCCTCAACGGCCGCATGATCGGCCCCATCGGTATGTCCGAGGAGAAGGACGAGGCCCAGATGGCGCGCGAGCAGGCGATGGTGGACGCCGGCCATCACCACGGTGGCGCCGAAGAGGTCGAGGGCATCATCCCGCAGATGAAGGCCCAGCCGGGGATGCCGGTGCGCCAGGCGGTGGAACGCCGGAAGAACCGGGTACGTGAGATCATGCACACTCTGCCGCATGCCGCGCAGGTGGCCATCCGCGAGTCGCTCGATCAGAACGACGAGACGATGGCCATGTCCTACAACTCGGGCCAGCGCGCCGGCGACCGCGGTAACGATTTCCCCGGGTCGGATTTCGACACCGCGCAGTACCCCAAGGTGTAAGAAAGCTTGTTTCCGAAAGCAGCGCGTCGGGTTCGTACCCGGCGCGCTGTTTCGTGTCCGGGGTGGGTGTTCCCGGGCCGCTGCGGCCGCCGTATCCGGCCGGAACAGGGCCGATGCGGCGACGCGTTGGTGATCTTGTACTGCGGCCGCCCTTCCGAAGGACGCCAGGTCGGCACGGCCACTTGACGAGTTTCGCCGGACCAGTCACGCTATTGGTGGCGGCTTCGGCCGCCGTCGGTAGTGGACGACCGCCAGCGCCGAATTCGTTGTCGGAGGCTCCGCCCGTGGACCGGAACGCAGCCAGCGGAACCGGCCCGGCGCGTCAGCCACGCAACGCTTCGCCGGGGTGGTACTTTGACACCTCCGTGTAGGTAGGTGTAGGTTTGGACGTTGCGCTGGCTGCCTCCTGTCCATTCCTTGATCGCACTACGAAAGTCCCACCCTTCCGGTGTTGCTTCCGTTGTTTGCTGTTCGAGTCTCGTTCGGGTCGTGACCAGCGAGAATCCCAAAATGTAGCAGACAAGCGACGGTCGCGGACCACCACGCGACGCGCGTGAGGTGCTGGAAGGACGCATCTTGGCAGTCTCCACCCAGACAAGCGCCAATACGAAGCTGGGAGTTTCCGGGGGTATCCCCGGGGCTCCGTTGCGGGTGTCTTTCGCGAAGATCCGGGAGCCGCTGGAGGTGCCCGGACTTCTCGATCTACAAACGGAATCTTTCGCCTGGTTGGTCGGCACGCCGGATTGGCGTGAGCGCGCTGCCGCTCGCGGTGACGGCGGGCTGGTCGGCGGGCTCGAGGAGGTGCTCGAGGAGCTCTCGCCGATCGAGGACTTCTCCGGCTCCATGTCCCTGTCGTTCTCCGATCCTCGGTTCGAAGAGGTCAAGGCCTCGATCGACGAGTGCAAAGACAAGGACATGACCTACGCGGCGCCGTTGTTCGTCACCGCGGAGTTCATCAACAACAACACCGGCGAGATCAAGAGCCAGACGGTTTTCATGGGTGATTTCCCGATGATGACCGACAAGGGCACCTTCATCATCAACGGCACCGAGCGTGTCGTGGTCTCCCAGCTGGTGCGTTCGCCGGGTGTTTACTTCGATCACTCCGTCGACAAGAGCACCGAGAAGGATCTGCACAGCGTGCGGGTCATCCCGTCGCGCGGCGCGTGGCTGGAATTCGACGTCGACAAGCGCGACACCGTCGGTGTGCGGATCGACCGCAAGCGGCGTCAGCCGGTGACGGTGCTGCTCAAGGCGCTCGGCTGGACCACCGAGGAGATCACCGAGCGTTTCGGGTTCTCCGAGATCATGATGTCCACCCTGGAGAAGGACAACACGGCCGGCCAGGACGAGGCGCTGCTCGATATCTACCGCAAGCTACGCCCGGGCGAACCGCCCACCAAGGAGTCCGCGCAGACCCTGCTGGAGAACCTGTTCTTCAAGGAGAAGCGCTACGACCTCGCGCGCGTGGGTCGCTACAAGATCAACAAGAAACTGGGTCTGCACCCGGGCGAGGCGATCGACGGGTCCGTGCTGACCCGCGAGGACATCGTCTCGACCATCGAGTACCTGGTGCGCCTGCACGCCGGTGACCGTACGATGACCGCCCCCGGCGGCGTCGAGGTGCCGGTCGAGGTGGACGATATCGACCACTTCGGTAACCGTCGTCTGCGTACCGTCGGTGAGCTCATCCAGAACCAGATCCGGGTCGGCCTGTCCCGGATGGAGCGTGTGGTCCGCGAGCGGATGACCACCCAGGACGTCGAGGCCATCACGCCGCAGACCCTGATCAACATCCGTCCCGTCGTGGCCGCGATCAAGGAGTTCTTCGGAACCTCCCAGCTCTCGCAGTTCATGGACCAGAACAACCCGCTCTCGGGTCTGACCCACAAGCGCCGCCTCTCGGCGCTGGGCCCCGGCGGTCTGTCCCGTGAGCGCGCGGGCCTCGAGGTCCGCGACGTGCACCCCTCGCACTACGGCCGCATGTGCCCGATCGAGACCCCGGAAGGCCCGAACATCGGCCTGATCGGTTCGCTGTCGGTCTACGCGCGGGTGAATCCGTTCGGGTTCATCGAGACCCCGTACCGCAAGGTGGAGAACGGCCGCGTCACCGATGAGGTCGTGTACCTCACCGCCGACGAGGAGGACCGGCACGTCCGGGCCCAGGCCAACTCCGCGGTCGACGCCGACGGCAATTTCGTCGAGGACCGGGTGCTGTGCCGCCGCGGTAACGAGGAAATGGAATTCGTCCCGGCCACCGAGGTCGATTACATGGACGTGTCGCCGCGGCAGATGGTGTCGGTGGCGACGGCGATGATTCCGTTCCTGGAGCATGATGACGCCAACCGTGCTCTGATGGGTGCGAATATGCAGCGTCAGGCCGTGCCGTTGATTCGTTCCGAAGCCCCTGTGGTGGGC
>NZ_BAGJ01000169.1 GCF_000308775.1 Nocardia testacea NBRC 100365 | reverse complement strand
GATGGGCGCGGGAGCAGGCGTGGACCGGCGCGACCGGCGCGGAACTCGCGCGCGACGCCCGGGCCGGCGACGCGATCGCGCGGGCCGCGTTGGCGCGGGCCGGTACCGCGCTGGGGACGGCGATCAGCTCGGCGGCCGCGCTGCTCGATGTGGACACGGTCGTGGTCGGTGGCGGTTTCGCGGAGTCGGGAGAACTTCTGTGGGCCCCGCTGCGGGCCGCCGCCGCGCGGCATGCGGGCCTGGATTTCATCCGGCGGCTGCGGGTGGAGCCCTCCCGTCTCGCGGAGGGCGCGACGCTACACGGCGCCGCCGTACTCGCGGCCGGTTCGTCCGGGTCGGCGTAGCAGGCGGCGGGCCGCCGGCCGGCCCGAGGGGTACGCACAGCCGCTACCGGGCCATGGCAGGATGGCCCGCATGACGAACACCCTCGTTTTGCTGCGCCACGGCGAGAGCGAATGGAACGCGCTGAACCTGTTCACCGGCTGGGTGGACGTGCATCTCACCGACAAGGGTGTCGCCGAGGGCAAACGGGCCGGTGAACTTCTGGCCGAGCACGGCATCGCGCCCGATATCGTCTACACCTCGCTGCTGCGCCGCGCGATCTCGACCGCGAATATCGCCCTGGACGCCGCGGATCGGCACTGGATTCCGGTGGTGCGGGACTGGCGCCTCAACGAGCGCCACTACGGCGCGCTACAGGGGAAGAACAAGGCCCAGATCCGCGACGAGTACGGCGAGGACCAGTTCATGCTGTGGCGGCGCAGCTATGACACCCCGCCGCCGCCGATCGAACTCGACAACGAGTACAGCCAGGCGAGCGACCCGCGCTATTCCGATATCGAGGTCCCGCGTACCGAGTGCCTGCTCGATGTGGTGAACCGGATGGTCCCGTACTGGGAGTCGACCATTTCGCGGGAACTGCGCGGTGGAAAGACCGTGCTGGTCGCGGCGCACGGTAATTCGTTGCGTGCCCTGGTCAAACATCTCGACCAGATCTCCGACGAGGATATCGCCGGGCTGAATATTCCCACCGGTATTCCGCTGCGCTACGAATTGGACGACGATCTGCGTCCGGTCCGGCCCCGGGAATACCTGGATCCGGAGGCCGCCGCCGCCGGTGCGGCTGCCGTCGCGAGCCAGGGCGGCAGGTAGTCCGATTCATCGCGCCGCGACCCGAAACGGGTTGCGGCGCTTTTTCGTACGGTGCCGGGAATCGCCGGATTCTGTGATCGGAAACCGAATACACCGATTCGCGTTGTGCTGTGCCACTGACCCGGCTCGGAATCATCGGAAAGGCCTGTTGCCAGCCGGGCCGATTCTCGTTACCCGCCGGTAACGCTGTGTAAGCTCTCGAACGTCCGATCAGTCCGAGAGATGGATCACGACCGATGAAGTTTGTGATACGAGCCACGGTGGCAATGGCCGCCACGGTGCTGCTGGCACCGTTGCTCGGCGGCAGTGCCGGTGCCGCGCCGGCGGTGTCCGGCCCCGACGGGGGAGCGGCCGGGGCGCAGTGGGCCGCCACCTACGACGGACCCCAGCAGTACCCCGGTATCAACATCACCTGGGATGTGCCGATCACCATGAGCGACGGCACGGTGCTGAAGGCGAATGTGTACCGCCCCGCCGATGCCGCTTCCCGGCCGATCGGCACCCGGATGCCCGTCCTCGTCAATATGACGCCGTACACCAAACTGGTCTCGAACCTGATCGACCACATGGGGTCGGTGCCGGGGCTCTCCGATGCGGTCTCCCAGCTGGCCCGGGATATCGATATGACCGGCACCCCGCTGTCCGGTCTGACCGATCTCACCAAGGCGCTCGGCGGTGGGGCCATGCGTAATTTCGCGGTCGATCGGCAACTGGTGAAGAGCGGGTACGTCCAAGTGGTGGTGGACGTCCGCGGGACCGGTTTCTCCCAGGGTGTCTGGGATATGTTGCGGCAGCGCGAACAGGCCGACACGGTGGAGGTCATCGACTGGGCGTCGCGGCAGCAGTGGTCGGACGGGCAGGTCGGAATGACCGGCATGTCCTACTCCGGGATCAACCAGCTGCAGGCCGCCGAGAAACACCCGCCGGCGTTGAAAGCCCTGTTCCCCGTGGTGCCGGGTAGTGACCTGGCGCAGGACGTGCTCATGCCCGGCGGCGGCTTCGGCTTCGCCTTCATTCCGCTGTGGATGACGCTGATCAACGCGACCAAGTGGGTGCCGGATGTGCAGTCTATGGTGAACGGCACCTTCGATCAGCGGTGGCTGAGCGACCGGCTGTCCTCGCCGTTCACCTACCTGGATGTGTTCCTCAACGCCTACACCACACCCCGCGTGGAGGATCTCGATCCGCGGTTGCAGGAGATGATCCGGGGCGACAGTCCCGACCGGCAGGCCTGGCTGGGCGATCCTTCACAGATCGAGGTGCCGACCTTCGTGACCGGCGGCTGGCACGATCTGTTCACCTACTCCGAGTCCCAGGTCTACAACGCCATGCCGGTGCCGCCGGGGCGCAAGCAGCTGCTCATGGGCGATACGTATCACATCAATTCCGGCAGCGAATCCGGTCGGCCCGGGCTGCCGCCGCGCCTGGACGTACTGCAGCGCGCCTGGTTCGACAAATGGCTCAAGGGCATCGACAACGGTATCGATCGGTACGGTCCGGTGACGCTGCGCCAGCAGGGCGGCGGCTGGGTGACCCGGGACGGGTTCGGCGAGAGCGCGCCGGCGGATCAGGCGGCCGAGTACCGGCGGATGTATCTCTCGGCCGCACCCAGCGGCACCGGCGGGCACAGCGTGCACGACGGGTCGCTGGCGGCGGTCGCCGACAGTTCCGCCCGGTTGACCGTCGCGCCGGGACTCACCGGACTGTGCTCCAACGACGGCGGGCAGGCGACCGCGGGGGTGGTCGCGGTGATCAACGCCTGCGGCGCGGACTCCCGGATCCAGGAGTCGAACGGGCTTACCTTCACCAGTACCCCGGTGACCGAAGCCGTCGAGATCTCCGGGCCGATCGCGGTGCATCTGCAGACAGTGCAGGACGCGGCCGACGGCTACTGGTCGGTGACGGTCAACGATGTGGCGCCCGACGGGCAGTCGCGGGTGCTGTCCTCGGGTCAGCTGATGGCCTCGCTGCGGGAGATCGACGATTCGCTGAGCAGCCGGTCGCCCAACGGCGACTACACCGACCCGCGGCCGTACACCACGCTCGAGAACCGGCGGCTCACGGTGCCCGGGGAGGTGACCACACTCGATATCGCGGTACCCGCGATCGAGGCGAAGCTGGAGCCGGGGCATCGGCTGCGGGTCGATGTCTACGCGGGCAACGCGCCCAAGGGGGTGCCGCCGCTGCCGATGCTCCTCGACACCGGGCTGAAGCCGCAGCACGTACAGCTCGACCCGAACCGGCCGAGCTTCGTGAACCTGCCGGTGCGTGGCGCTCCCGGTTGGTGAACGGCGGCTGATCCCCGGTGCGCCGGGACGCGCCGGGGTCGACGCCCCCGGCGCCGACCCGCTGGGTTCTTCTGCTCGGCACGAACCCCGTTGCGTCCCAGACGCAATGGGGTTCGTATGCGTTCCCGGACCGGGAACACGCCCGGGAAGATCGAAACCTGTTCGCTGCCGAACAACGCGTAAACGCCCGGCGAACGACGACGGAATCGCCCGTGACCTGCACGAAACTTCACCGACCCCGGGTTTGTTTACGCGTCGTCGACCGTACGATTCTTGATGTGAGCGTTCCCCAGGCCGTACTGCTGGCAGTCCTGGCGGCTGTTGTCGGACTGGCCGTCGGTGGACTCGTGATCCCCTATATGAACGCTCGGCAGGCGCAGCGCCGGCAAGCCGACTCCGGCCTCACCATGTCGCAGGTCCTGGACCTGATCGTGCTGGCCTCGGAAAGCGGTATCGCCGTGGTGGACGAGTATCGCGATGTCGTACTGGTCAACCCGCGCGCCGAAGAGCTCGGTCTGGTCCGCAACCGGCTGCTCGACGAACGGGCGTGGGTGGCGGTGGAGAAGGTCCTGGCAACCGGGGAAACGGCGGAGTTCGACCTCACGGCGGACAAACCGACACCCGGCCGGGGGCGGATCGCGGTCCGCGGCCTCGCCCGGCCGCTGTCCCCGGAGGAGACCAGCTTCACGGTGCTCTTCGCCGACGACGATTCCGAACAGGCCCGGATGGAGGCCACCCGCCGCGATTTCGTCGCCAATGTGAGCCACGAGTTGAAGACCCCGGTGGGGGCGATGAGTCTGCTGGCCGAGGCACTACTGGAGACCGCGGACGACCCCGACGCGGTCCGGCATTTCGGCCAGCGCGTACTGGCCGAATCCAGCCGTCTCGGGAAGATGGTCACCGAACTCATCGCGCTGTCCCGGCTACAGGGCGCCGAGAAGCTCCCCGAACTCGAGGTCGTCGATGTCGACACGGTGGTCAACCAGGCGGTGGACCGGTCGCGGACCGCCGCCGAAGCCGCCGGGATCACGGTCAGCACCGACCGGCCCAGCGGGCTCGAGGTACTCGGCGACGAAACGCTGCTCATCACCGCGCTCTCGAATCTGGTCGAGAACGCCATCGCCTACTCGCCGCGCGGCTCCCATGTATCGGTGAGCCGGTCGGTCCGCGGCTCCTATGTGGCGATGGCGGTGACCGACCGCGGCATCGGTATCGCCAAGGACGACCAGGAGCGGGTCTTCGAACGATTCTTCCGCTCCGACAAGGCGCGCTCCCGCGCGACCGGCGGTACCGGACTCGGCCTGGCTATCGTGAAACACGTGGCCGCCAACCACAACGGTGAGATCACCCTGTGGAGCAAACTCGGCACCGGCTCGACATTCACGCTGCGCATACCCGCGCATCAGGAGGCCGACGGCACCGCCGCCGGTCCGCCCGTGCTGACCAAAAGAGAAACCAGCCCGCGCCCCTCGGGTCCGGGCCGAACGAACGGTGTGGAGGCACGCAGATGACCAGTGTGTTGATCGTCGAGGACGAGGAGTCGCTGGCCGATCCACTCGCCTTCTTGCTGCGCAAGGAAGGTTTCGAGGTCACGGTCGTGGGAGACGGTCCCTCGGCGCTCGCCGAATTCGACCGCTCCGGCGCCGATATCGTCCTGCTCGATCTGATGCTGCCCGGGATGAGCGGCACCGACGTCTGCAAACAGCTGCGCACCCGCAGCGGGGTGCCGGTCATCATGGTGACCGCGCGCGACAGCGAGATCGACAAGGTGGTGGGGCTCGAACTCGGCGCCGACGACTACGTCACCAAGCCCTACTCGGCGCGGGAGCTGATCGCCCGGATCCGGGCCGTGCTGCGCCGCGGCGCCGGTGACGAACTCGATTCGGGCAGCGAGAACGGTGTGCTGGAGGCCGGTCCGGTGCGGATGGACGTGGACCGGCACACGGTGCTGGTGAACGGCAAGCCGGTGACGCTGCCGCTGAAGGAATTCGACCTGCTCGAATACCTGCTCCGCAATTCGGGCCGGGTACTGACGCGCGGCCAGCTCATCGACCGGGTGTGGGGCGCGGACTATGTCGGTGACACCAAAACCCTCGATGTACATGTGAAACGACTGCGGTCCAAAATCGAGGCCGATCCGGCCCGGCCCGAGCACCTGGTCACCGTGCGCGGATTGGGATACAAACTGGAGGCCTGACCGGGTGGTTCAGGGGAAGTAGACCCAGACCTCGCCCATCGGCGTATCGCTGCGGTGCAGCGGTGCCCAGCCCAGACCGTCCTCCTGGGCGCAGTCGTAGAACGGCACCGCCGCCCCGTCACCGCGGCAGACGATGCTGCGCCCGGTGCCGTGCGGGCTGAGCACGAGATGCCGGCCCGCGTCCCGGGCCGCCAGCGCGTTGGGATCACCGAGCGGGATGAACTCGGCGGTCCGATCGGTGAACTGATGCGGGTCGGCCGCGGGTTCGGCGCCCGCGTCGCCAGCGGCCGCCGCGCAGGCGAAGCCGATGATCATGATCGCCGCCGTACCGGCCGACCATCGCGTCCAGGGGCTGCGCGCCATGCTGTTCTCCCGTTATCGCAGGTCGAGTCCGAGTATTCGGGTGGGGCGTACCGCTCGGCCGTGCTCCTTCTCCTCCTTGGTCCGTGCCTTGCGCCGGGCCCGGGTGGTCGCCGGATGTTCCGCACCGACCCCCGAACCCGGCCGGCTCCGCAACTGCCGCTCGAGTTCCTGGTAGGCCGGTTCACCGATCAGCTCGATCAGTTCGGCGCGGTAGGTCTGCCAGACCGGCCGTTCCCCGATATGGGCATCGGGCGATCCGGAGCAGTACCAGTCCAGATCCACCCCGCCCGGGCCCCAGCCGCGGCGGTCGTACTCGGTGATCACGGTCCGCAGGATCTGCACGCCGTCGGGACGGTCCACCCATTCCTGGGTGCGGCGGATGGGTAGCTGCCAGCACACGTCCGGTTTCACGGTATGCGGTTCCAGGCCCCGGCGCGCGGCCATGACGTGCAGTGCGCATCCGGGGCCGCCCGCGAAATCCGGCCGGTTCTGGAATATGCACGCACCGTCGACCCGGCGGGTGCGCTCGGCGGGCTCACCGTCGAGTTCGTCGGTTTCCAGATAGGTCTTGCGGCTGATCTTGCCGTTTTCGTCACGCGCCTGGTCCATCAGCTGCCAGTCCTCGGCGGTCAGCATCTTCACCGCCCGGCGCAGCCGCTTGCGATCGTCGTCGTCGGAGAGGAACGCGCCGTGTGTGCAGCATCCCGCGTCCGGCATATCGGCCAGAATGCCCTGGCAGGCGGGGGTGCCGAAAACACAGGTCCAATGAGAGGTCAGCCAGGTGAGGTCGGCCGCGATCAGATGTTCGTCGTCGGCGGGGTCGACGAACTCGAGCCACTCGCGCGGGAAGTCGAGTGGTACTTCCCGGCTCGGCCGCATCTTCGGCATCGGAAGATCGGTCGGAGCGGGGACGGAGTCGTTCGCGGCAGCGCCTGACGTCACAACCCTCAACGCTAACACCACAACCGGGTCGCCTGGCGTTCAGGTTCACCAAGTACCGTGTCCGTGTGCGTCTAGGTGTCCTCGATGTCGGAAGCAACACCGTTCACCTGCTGGTGGTGGACGCGCATCGGGGTGGCCATCCCATGCCGATGAGCTCCACGAAAGAGTCGTTGCGGCTCTCGGAGAACATGGACGACGGGGGCCGGATCACCGAGGTGGGCGCCCAGAAACTGGTCGATACGGTGGCCGACCTGGCGAGTCTGGCCGCCACATCGGGATGTGCGGAACTGATGGCGTTCGCGACGTCGGCGGTACGTGAGGCGACCAACTCCGACGAGGTCCTGGGCCGGGTGCGGGCGGAGGCCGGCGTGGATCTGCGCGTGCTCGCCGGGGTGGACGAGGCCCGGCTGACCTTCCTGGCGGTACGCCGCTGGTACGGCTGGAGTGCGGGCCGGATCATCAATCTCGATATCGGTGGCGGCTCGCTCGAGGTGAGCAGCGGCGTGGACGAGGAACCGGAGGTCGCGCTGTCGCTGCAGCTGGGAGCCGGTCGGCTGACCCGCAAGTGGTTACCGGAGGACCCGCCGAGCAAACGGCGAATCGGCATCCTCCGCGATTGGCTCGCCGCCGAGATGGTGGATCCGGCCAAACAGCTCGCGGAAGCGGGTAGGCCCGATCTGGCGGTGGGTACCTCCAAGACCTTCCGTTCGCTGGCCAGGCTAACCGGCGCGGCGCCCTCGGGCGCCGGTCCCCGGGTCCGCCGGACGCTGACCGGTTCGGGCCTGCGGCAGCTGATCGCGTTCATCTCCCGGATGACCGCTTCCGATCGCGCCGAACTGGAAGGTGTCAGCGCCGATCGGTCGCAGCAATTGGTGGCGGGAGCGCTCGTGGCCGAGGCCGCGATGCGCGCGCTTTCCCTGGATACGCTGGAAATTTGTCCGTGGGCGCTGCGCGAAGGGCTGATCCTGCGCAAACTGGATACCGATATGGATGGTGGACCACTGACTACGAGCGCAGCGAACGCGGCGGCCGGGAACGGTTCGACGCCCGGCGGCGCGAGGTCGGCGGGCCCGATCGAAACGGTGCCTTCATGAGCAGGAACTCCAATCAACTGTCGGTGGCCGAGCTGCTGGCACGCAACGGCGCGCAGCCGGCCTCCGGCGGTGGCCGGCGGCGGCGCGGCGGACGTGGCCTCTCGGTCGACGACCTGTCCGGTGACCTGCCGGTCGTCGAACGCAACGGTTCGGCCCACGCGGCTCCCGACGAAGCCGACGAGGAGTACCCCGCGTCCGAGGCGGGTGATCCGGGCGCTACCGGCTTCGGGGCGCAGGACTATGGCGGCGAGCCGGTTTCGTATGCCGCCCCGGATCCGAACAACTCGCCGATGTCGGGCCCGATCACCGTCTACAACCCGCTGGAGCCGTATCCGCCGGCCCCCGGGGGTGCTCCCACGCGGCTGGGCGACCCGGACCCCT
>NZ_BAGJ01000170.1 GCF_000308775.1 Nocardia testacea NBRC 100365 | reverse complement strand
GCTCGCGGAGCGATTCCCGCAGCAGCTCCCGGTAGCGGTCGGGGTCCGGCATCATCGCCTTGTCGACGCTGAAGGTGAGTACGATCTCGTCGCCCTGTGCCGAGATCAGGTGCCGCAGACCGTCACCGTCCATCAGCGGCAGCACACCGAATACCCGCAGTACCGGGTGGCCGCGAAAGGTCAGCTCGGCGCCCAGCGGCGGAACATTGCTGATCGTGGTGTTGTGCAGCGGAACCGCGGACAGATCGGTGAACGATCGATATGCGCGCGCCCGGCCCGCCGCCCGCAACAGCCAGGCCGGGGCGGTTTCGACCCGCGCGGCGTGCCGGAGTACGTCCGGATCGCTGTGCCGGCGCCGTTCCCGGCGCACCGATTCCCGGATCGCCGCCAACCGGGCACGGGGATCACGGTCGCCGGTGTGCAGATCGACCGTCATCTGGCACAACTGGTTCGCCGAATCCCATTGTGCGATACGGCGCATCGACATCGGGACCATCGCCGCCAGCCCTTCCGGTGGCGTCTCGCCTTTCTCGTCGAGGTAGGCGGCGAGTGCACCCGACACCACGGTCAGCATGACATCGTTGACCGTGACGCGTTCGGCGCACCGATCGCGCAATGCCGTCACCTCGGACAACGACAGGAACACCTGGTCGATCAGTACGGTGGGGCCGATCGCGCGGTTGAAGCGGGTCGCGGGGCGAAAGGGCGCCGGCTCGTGCAGCAGTCCGGCCTCGATCCTGGCCCGCGCCGCGGCATTCGCCGCCCGGGTACGCGACAGTCCCATTACGAAACGGCCCATACGGTAGGGAAACAGCGCGGCGGCACGTAATCCCGCCGCCGATCTCGACCACCGGTTCACCGTCGGTGCGGCCGGCGCCTCCCGACCGCCGAAGAGTTCCAGTTCGAGTTCTCGGGTCGCCACACCGTCGCAGGCGCTGTGGTGGAATTTCAGTGCGACGACCGTGGCGTCCCCCCGGATCCCCGGTACGGCGCGGACTCGATCGAACACCTGGATCCGCCACGGCGGCCGCGTGAGATCCATAGGTGCCGTGGTGATTTCCGCGATCCGGGCTCGCACGGTGTCCCAGTCGGCCCCCGGCGGCTCGGCCACGACGTGCTCGGCGATATCGAGCGCCGGATCGGGCACCCAGTACGGCAGGTCCAGATCCAGTGGCACCCGCCGCAATCGCCGCTGGAACAGGGGTGCGAAACCCAGCCGCGCCTGCGCCCAATCCCGCAGCGCGGCGGTATCCACCGGTTCGGTCCCGGTGGAGTCGAAAATATAGACCGCGACGATATTGGACGGGTGCCGCTCGGTTTCGTCGTATACGAACACCGCGTCACGGGCCGCCAACTGCTCTTTCGCCACAATGCCTTTGGCATTTTTCGTGGCGAGAACTCCACTGTTCCCGTACATCACCATGTTTCCTGCCGAGCGGTACCGATATCAAGAATTGCCTGGTCGTGCCAGGCGGCTCGGTCGATCCTAGCGTTCCGACGCGCGGCGTCCAGGGAATCCGGCTGTCCGGAACGCCGAAATTTCAGACCTCGGTGAATTGAGCGGCAATGCGCGGCCGCGCGCGCACAATAATTTTTCGCTGTCTCGGACGGCCTGTCGGATAGTGCATTCCGGTCGGTTTTCCGAGCGCTTTCCTTGTTTCCGCTGCCGGGGCGGTGTCCCGTTCGCCGGGCGGCGCGAGGCCGGTCGATGCCGCCGATTGGGCCACCGCTTCGATTCCCGACGGAGAACCTCGCATAATAGCGGAGAAGAATTAATCCGATAGGATCGCCAAATATTTGCTCGCGTGCGAGTTGGATCGTGGAACCTCTGTGCCGCAGCTCGTCTTCCGGTCCGAGGTGCGTACCGTGACCTGTCCGGGCGGGTGGGTGAGGTCCGACTCGGACAACCGGGCCGGGTACCGGCGCCACGGCGCTTCCACCGAGCGATCCTCCGGGCCCGGGCGGCACGGCGAGCCGGAATGCCGATGGCCCGGGCCGACCGCGGTCCGGGCCACCGGCGATCAGGGCCGGCTCACTTCGGCGCGGTGAGGTCGTAGAGCGTGACCCCGTCCACCTCCTTCGCGGTGAAGTGGTCCGCGACCCATTGGGAAATCGCGGAGCTCATGCCCTGTCGGCCGCCCGGCCCGAATCCGCCACCGATGAAGTAGTGGATCTGTCCGGCGGATACGTACTGCTGGAACTGCTCCAGCGTGGGGGAGGGATCGCTGCCGTTGAACCCGCCCACCGGCATGACCGGCAGCTTGGTGGCCAGCTGGTATCCGGCGGCGCCGTTGGAGGAGACGGTGGCCGCGGCCCAGGTGTAGGCGTCGCCGTTCTCCTGCAGCAGTGCCACCAGCGCGTCACCGGGACTGCTCGCGTTCAGGAATCCGCCGCCGGGTCCGCCGCGACCCTTGCCGTCACCGCCCATCGCGGTCCCGCCGTCCGCTGTCCCGGGCACCCCGGGCACACCGCCGGGCATGCCGGGTATCCCCGGCCCGGCGTTCACCCAGACCATGCGTCCGGGCATATCGCCACCCATATCGGGCGGCCGCATACCGCCGAACATTCCGGTATTCGGGCCGGCCGTCGGGATCGCGCCCGCGTGGCCGGTGTGCAAGGTGTCGACCGTGTAGGCCACCGGACCGGCCAGACCCACCGCACCGGCGAGCACCGCGGTCGCCGCGGCCGCTCGGCCGGGTAGTGGTACGAGCAGCGCGATCGTTGCGACGATACCGCCGATCAGGACCGCCCACCGTAACCACGACACGAAATCGGCACTGCGCGTCAGCAACATCCAGGCAGTCGCGGTGGTGAGCCCGACCGCCAGGGCAGCCGCCGCGCGGACCCACCACCGGGACCGATTGCGCCAGAACAGCACCGACCCGATACCCACCAGCGCGGCTACCGCCGGGGCCAGCGCCACCGTGTAGTACTGGTGGAAGATGCCGGCCATGAAGCTGAACACCAGCCCGGTGACCAGCAGCCAGCCACCCCACAGCAGCACCTGCGCGCGGGACCCGTCGGTGCGGGCCGCGCGCCCACGCAGCAGCACTCCGGTGACCAGCGCGACCAGCGCCGCGGGGATCAGCCAGGCGATCTGCCCACCCTGCATCTGGTCGAACATGCGGGTTATCCCGGTCCGGCCCCACATGCCGTTACCGCCGGGCGGCAGTTCACCGCCCGGGCCGACACTGCCGGTCTCGTTACCGTTCAATCGTCCCAACCCGTTGTAGCCGAGGGTCAGTTCGATGATCGAATTGTGCTGCGATCCACCGATATAGGGCCGCGAATCCGCAGGCCACAGTTCCACGATCAGGATCCACCAGCCTGCGGCCACCACCATCGCGGCGCCGGCGGCGAACAGTTGCGCGATGCGTTCCCCGAGTCTCGGCGGGCCGGCGAACAGATAGACCAGCGCCAGGACGGGCAGCACCAGCATGACCTGCAATTGTTTGGCCAGGAAGCCGAACCCGATGAAGGTGCCGGTGAGCACCGGCCAGCGCCAGCGCCCGTCGTCGAGCGCGCGCATCATCGCCCACACCGCGGCGACCATCAGCAACACCAGCAGCGCGTCCGGATTGTTGAACCGGAACATCAGCGCGAACACCGGGGTCACCGCCAGTGCCAGCCCGGCGATCAAACCGGCCGACGGGCCGAACGAGCGCCGCACGATCTTCCAGACCAGCGCCACGGTCGCCACGCCCAGCAGGACCTGGGGGACCAGAATGCTCCAGCTGCTCAGACCGAACAGGCGTACCGATAGTTCCATGAGCCACAGCGACGCGGGCGCTTTGTCCACGGTGATGGAGTTCGCGGCATCGGAGGAGCCGAAGAAGAACGCCTTCCACGACACCGAGCCGGCCTGGATGGCCGCCGAGTAGAAGGAATTGGCCCAGCCGTTGGCGCTCAGGTTGTAGAGGTAGGAAAGGCCGGTGGCGAGCAGCAGCACCGCCAGCGCCGGATACTCCCAGCGGTTGGCGCGCGCCGGTCCGGGAGCGGCCGGGAGGGTCCCGGTGCGGTGGGGAGTCGTCGCGGTCGCCGTCATCGAGCGACCTCCGCCGGTCGGCCGCTCTCGCGGAACACCCAGCGCAGCCCGACGAACCGCATGAGGGTGGCGATCAGATTCGCGACGATCAGCACGAAGAGTTCCAGCTGCACCGGGGCGTCGGGCGCCCAATGGTGCAGGGCGAACAGTGAGCCGCTGGTCATCAGCAATCCGAACCCGAAGATCAGCAGGCCCTGGAACTGGTGCGACACCATCCCGCTTTGTCCGCGCACTCCGAAGGTGAACGTCCGGTTGGCGGCGGTATTGCCGATCGCGGTGATCAACAGGGCCGCGAAATTGGCGACCTGCGCACCGGCCATCGGTTGCAGCAGCAGGTAGAGCAGCATGTAGGCGAGGGTGGAACCGACCCCGACCAGCGCGAACCGCACCAGCTGGCCCACCATGCCGAGCGGCACCCCGGGGACCAGCGGCTCGCGGCCGACCGCCGCGCGGAGTTCGGCCAGCGGCAGCGATCCGGTGGCCAGCGCGCGGCCCATCCGCCAGATGCCGCGCAGATCCTTGTACGCGGTATCCACGATGTCGACGCGACTGTCGGGGTCGTCGATCCAGTCCACCGGAACCTCGTGGATCCGCAGCCCGGCACGTTCGGCGATGACCAGCAGTTCGGTGTCGAAGAACCACTCCCCGTCCTCGACCAGCGGCAGCAGCTTGCGCGCCACCTCGGTGCGCATGGCCTTGAAACCACATTGGGCGTCGGAGAAATGCGCTCGCAGCGAGGCTTTCAGCAGCAGGTTGTAGCAGCGGGAGATGAATTCGCGCTTCGGTCCGCGCACCACCCGGGAGCCGGAGCCCAGCCGGGTGCCGATCGCCAGATCCGAATGGCCGGAGACCAGCGGTGCGACCAGCGGCAGCAGTGCGTTCAAATCGGTGGAGAGGTCGACATCCATATACGCCACGACCTGCGCGTCCGAGTCCTGCCACACCGTCCGCAGCGCCCGCCCGCGGCCCTTGGCGTCCAAGTGGACCACCCGGATACCGTCCAGCTCATCGGCGAGTAATTCGGCCACCGCCAGCGTGGTATCGGTGCTGGCATTGTCGGCGACGGTGATCCGCGCCGGGAACGGGAACCCATTGTCGAGATAGTCGCGGAGCCGGCGCACACACACGCCGAGGTCGGTTTCTTCGTTGTACACGGGAACGACCACATCCAGCACCGGCGGCGCCGCGGTGGCTTCCCTGAGGTCCGCCGCTGCGGCGAGGGTCACGGTCTCGGTCATGTGGACCAGAGTCGGTGGGCGGGCTGGGGCCCGGCTCCAGCGAACCTGGGAGGTAGCTGTGTATATTTGCGGCGCCTTCGGCGCCGCGGGCCGGCAGAAGTGAGGTATACGTGGATGTGGGGCGGGAAGGCGGCGCGCCGGGCCGACCCGTCCGGTGTCACTGGTCGAACGTCGTTGTTCCGGTCTCCACTCCGTTGTGGATGTTCGTGACACCTCGAGTATGGACCCGCCCACCGACAGGTTCGGGGCCTCGCCCGGTCAGCTCAGCCGCCACAGCGGGGACACCGGGCCGTGGCCTTTGCCCAGGTCGTAGGCCGCTGCCAAGCTGCGCCGGGTCCACTCCTTGGCGAATTCGAAGGCGTCGGGGACCGAGTAGCCGTGGGCGAGTGCGCAGGCCAGGGCCGCGGCCAGGGTGTCGCCGCCGCCGTGGTCGTTGCCGGTCTCGATACGCGGGGCGGAGAACTCCAGGAATCGCTCGCCGTCGAAGAGCAGATCGGTGCTCTGTGCCGAGGTGCGCAGATGGCCGCCCTTCACCACGACCCAGCGCGGTCCGAGCGCGTGCAGCGCCTCGGCCGCGGTGCGCGCGGACGCCGCATCGGTGACCTCCACCCCCGTCAGCAACCGCACCTCGTCCAGGTTCGGGGTGACGATGGTCGCCAGCGGGAACAGCGTGTACCGCACGGCATCGAGTGCTTCGGTGTGCAGCAGCGGGTCGCCGTGCATGGAGGCCGCGACGGGGTCGACCACCAGCGGTATCTCGGCCTCGTGCCCGATACCGACCTCCCGGCAGACCGCCGCCACGGCCTCGATGATGTCGCCGGAGGCGAGCATGCCGGTCTTCACCGCGCCGATACCGATATCCCCGGCCACCGAACGCACCTGGTCCGCGACCACCTGCGGGGGAATCTCGTGAAACCCGCTCACACCCACCGTGTTCTGCACGGTCACCGCGGCCACCGCCACCAGAGCGTGCACCCCGCACAGGGCCATGGTCCGGGTATCGGCCTGGATCCCGGCTCCGCCACCCGAATCGGTACCGGCGATGGTGAGCACCCGGACCGGGGTCTGTCCCGGGGGCGTCAACGGCAACAATCTCACCCGCTCACCCTACGTGGGCGGGGTTCGCGGCCGGGTCGGGTGCCTCGAGTCGGGAGCGTCAGACCCAGGCTTTGATCGGTTCGGTGTCCAGGGTCACGCCGACGGGGCCGGGCAACTCGACGCTGTCACCGATCGAGACGGTCACCCGGCGCTGGTAACGCGCGCCCGAGGGCTGGCTGAACACCGTGATCTCGCCGGATTCCCGGTCGATCAGAAGGTAGACCGGAATCCCGGTGGCCGCGTAGGCAATCGGCTTCTCACGGCGGTCCCGCTGTTCGGTGTCGCTGTCGCGGGAAGTCACTTCCACCACCATGAGGACGGGGTCCGGGTCGGCCCATTCCCCCTGCCCGACGAATGCGTCGGCATCCGCCAGCGTGCCGTCCGGACGTGCCCGTCCCTTGCGATAGGCGTCGACCTTCAGCCCCTGTTCGACGCTCAGGAACAGTTCCGGCCGGGCCAGGATGAACATGCGGATCAGCCACTGCAGAATACGCCCGTGGTCCCCGTCGGCCACACCCTTCGCCCCCAGCCGCCCCTCGATGAACTCCAGCCGTATACCTTCGGACACCCGACCGGCCAACCGGGCGAGTTCCTCGAACTCCTCGGTCGTCATGATCTCCTCATGAACGGCGGTCATGAGGAAACGATACCTGCCTGGCGATACCGGTATCGAACATTCCGCTGACGCTGTCGCCCATGTGCCGGTGCACAGCTCGGCGGGTCAGCGGATGGTGTGGTCGATGAGTCGGCGGGCGGCCCGGTCGGTGCGTTCGATATCGCCGGTGATGAGCCGGTCCTGCAGGATGCCGCGCAATCCGGAAACGAGCACGGTGGCCACCACTTCGGGTTCATCGTCGGGGTCGAGCGCGTACAGGCCGGCGGTGATGGCGGTGACGAACGCCGCGGTGGCCTTGTCGGCGTAGCCCGCGTAGGGGCCGTGCGGCGCGCAGGCCGCGCCGAGGACCTGGAGCATCACCCGCACGCTGACCGATCCCGGTCCGGTGGTGTTCGAACGCCAGAACTCCCACAGCCGTTCCCGCAGCGCGGCGGCATCGTGTACTTCGGCGAAGACGGCGGTGAGATCCGGGCGATGGGTCGCCAATGCCTGGACCAGCAATTCTTCTTTGGTGCCGAAGTAATAGATCAGCATCCGGGAACTGGTACCCAGGGCGGCGGCCAGCGGGCGCAGGGAGAGGTCCGCGAGTCCGCGTTCGGCGATATAACGCACCACGGCGTCGAGGATCTCGGAGCGTTTGGCGTGGTCGAGTGGACGGGCCATGGGTTGACTGTAGCGAACGCTACAGGTATTCATGACCTCGTGAATGTACCGATCGCTTCAAAAACTCCGCCGGCGGTGCAGGTGGTGGTCACCGGATACGCGGGCGCCACCTCGATCGCCGGCGATATGGACGAGACCTGGTCGGGACTGCTGGACGGCCGGACCGGGATCACCGCCCTCGACGACGACTTCGTCGCCGAATACGACCTGCCGGTACGTATCGGCGGCAAGCTGGCCGCGCATCCGGGTGCGCAGCTCACCCGGGTCGAACAGCGCAGGCACTCCTACGTCGAACAGCTCGCTCTCGTGCTCGGACGGCAGGTCTGGTGTGCGGCGGGCCGTCCGGAGGTGGAGGGTGAACGGCTCGCGGTGAGTATCGGCACCGGGCTGGGCGGCGGCGACGCGCTCATCGACGCGGTCGACGCGATGCGCGCCGGCGGCTACCGCAAGGTCTCACCCATGTCGGTGCCCATGGTCATGCCCAACGGCCCGGCGGCGGCCGTCGGCCTGGAAATCGGCGCGAAAGCGGGAGTTTTCGCCCCGGTCTCGGCGTGCTCGTCCGGTACCGAGGCCGTCGCGCAGGCCTGGCGGCTGATCGCCACCGGCGAGGCGGATGTGGTGGTGGCCGGCGGAGTGGAGGGACATATCCACGCGGTGCCGATCGCAAGCTTCGCCATGATGCGGGCGATGAGCACCCGCAACGACGATCCCGCCGCCGCCTCGCGGCCCTTCGACCGGGACCGTGACGGTTTCGTCTTCGGCGAAGCGGGCGCGCTGCTGGTCCTGGAATCGGAGCGGCACGCCCGCGCCCGGGGTGCCCGCGTCCACGCCCGGGTGCTCGGCGCCGGAATAACCTCCGACGCCTACCACATCGTCGCCTCCGACCCGGCGGGGGAGGGCGCGGCCCGCGCCATGCGTAAGGCGATCGCCGTCGCCGGCCTGGCGCCCGCCGATATCGGGCATGTCAACGCCCACGCCACCTCGACATCCATCGGTGATGCCTCGGAGGCGGCCGCGATCGAGGCGGTGACGCCCGGCGCCTCGGTCTACGCGCCCAAATCGGCGCTCGGGCATTCCATCGGCGCGGTCGGCGCCCTGGAAACCGTCCTCACCGCGCTCACCCTGCGGGACCAGGTCGTACCGCCCACCCTCAACCTCGAGAATCCGGACGTGGACCTGGATATCGTGCGCGGCCGCGCCCGGCCGCAGCAGATCGACTACGCCCTGACGAATTCGTTCGGGTTCGGCGGTCACAATGTGACGCTGGCGCTGGGCCGCACCTGAGGCGACGTCGGGGATCTCCCGGCCCGCACCCGTGCCGACCTCGGCCTCGACGACTCCACGGCCACCGTCGACGAGCTCGGCGTACTCGGGCCGCGGCACCCGGTTCGCCCGAGTGCGGCGGCGTCCGGGCCGGACGTAGCGTGCCGCGTCCGGCCCGATACGTCACCGCCGAAGGCGGGACCGGCGCAGGTGACGGCCGAATCTGCACCCGGCCGTCCTCGGGTGCGGCGCCGGCGGCCGGTTATCCCGGCACCTTGTCCAGGAAGCCCAGCACCGTTTCGATCCGGCCCCGCTCGTCGGTGACCAGCACATCGAAACCGATGATCACCGGCTCGGCGCCTTCGGGTCCCAGGCCCCACTGGAACCGGACCTGACGGTGGTGGGCATCCGGTTCCCCGACAGGGGTGAAGACGAAGCCGGGGAACTGTTCGTGCACCGCGCCGATGGTCGCGCCGATCGCGTCGATACCGGCCGCCTCGGCCAGCGGATCGATATAGGACGCTTCCGGGGCCCAGTGCGAATTCAGCAGTTCTTTACGGGCGGTCGCGTCGGTCGTGTTCCAGGTCTGCAGGTAGGCGGTGACGATCTCTTTCATCGGTGAACCTTTCCGGGGTTGTGTGAACCAGGTGCCATAAGCATCGGCGGGACCGGCTGTCCGGGCGATTACCTCGGAGGTAATGGGATCGGTTACTGCCGCGGCTACGATTCCGGGTGTGGTGATGACGGATACCGAACCCTCGGTCGGCGCCCTGCTGCGGTCCTGGCGTGAACGGCGCCGGTTGAGTCAGTTACAGCTCGCGTCCGCGGCCGAGGTGTCCACTCGGCATCTCAGTTTCGTGGAAACCGGCCGCTCCCGGCCCACTCGCGAGATGGTCGAACGGCTGGCCGGCCACCTGGATGTCCCGCTGCGCGAACGCAACGACCTGCTCCTCGCGGCCGGTTACGCGCCGAGCTACGGCCAGCGCGAAGTGGACGCACCGGAACTACGTTCGGTGATGGACGCCTTCCGGGTCCTGCTCGACGCGCACCTGCCGCATCCGGCCCTGGTGCTGGACCGGTGCTGGGATGTGGTCGACCGCAATTCCGCCACCGACGCGTTGCTCCACGGTTGTGCCCCCGAACTGCTGGAACCGCCCGTCAACGCCATCCGTATCTCACTGCATCCCGGCGGCCTGGCACCCCGGATCCGCAACCTCGGTCAGTGGCGCGACCATTTGCTCGGCCAGGTGCGCGGGCGGTTGGAAGCCACCGGCGACGGCCGGCTGAAAGCGCTGCTCGACGAGGTATCCGCCTATCCGTGCCACGGCGGCGGAACCCGGGCGCGCACCGATGTGGTGGTGCCGTTGCAGTTGCGGGTGGGCGAGGCCGAGCTCTCCTTCTTCAGCATCACCGCCTCGGCGCTGTCGGCCACCGACGTCACCATCGACGAACTCCATATCGAAGCCTTCTACCCCGCCGACGAGGCGACGGCCGCACTGCTCCGTACCGGCTGAGCCGTTCGGAAGCCGTAGACGCGCGCTTATGCGGACGAGCGTTCTGACCATGGTTCGTCTCGCATCCGATTGTTGTACTGGAACCAGCCAAGAGGCAATGGGTTTCGAGTCAGGAGCAATCATGCGAATCGCGGTTTTCGGAGCGACCGGTACGGTCGGACAGCACATCGTCGAGCAGGCGCTGGCACGCGGGTACGAGGTCACCGCACTCACCCGTGACGCCGGCCGGATCACTCGCACCCACGACAACCTGCACATCGTGGAAGGTGATGTGCTCGATCCCGGTGCGGTCGAGCGGACCGTCTACGGCCAGGACGCGGTGTTGGTGGCGCTGGGCAACGGACGCAAGGGCGTGGTGCGGGCGGAGGGCACCCGCACGGTCGTCGAGGCGATGAACCGCACCGGTGTGAAACGGCTGATCTGCCAGTCCACGCTGGGTGCCGGTGACAGCCGCGCCAATCTGAACTTCGTCTGGAAGTACATCATGTTCGGTCTGCTGCTGCGCCCCGCCTATGCCGACCACCAGCAGCAGGAGTCCTATGTCCGGGCCAGTGGCCTGGAGTGGACCATCGTGCGGCCCAGCGCCTTCACCGACGGCCCCCGCACCGGCACCTACCGGCGTGGTTTCGGTGCCGACGAGAAGGGGCTGAGCCTGAAGATCGCCCGCGCCGATATCGCGGAGTTCCTGCTCGATCAGATCACCGACCGCACCTATGTGCGCCGGGCGCCCGGGATCTCCCACTGAACGGCTCCGGGAGCGGCCGCGACGGTGGAGGATTGGGGAGATCGGGACCGGAGACTGGCGAGACCGAGCCCGCGGCCCGGTTCAGCTGTGCTGGTGCGGCGTCTCCCAGGCGGGGAAGGGATCCGGGTAGCGCGCCCAGACGCGCGGCCCGGCCGCGTATTCGGCATCGGTGAGCAGCGCCGCGTCGAGTGCGGCGCGCAGACGCGCCCGGTCGAGCTTCACTCCGATGAACACGATCTCCTGCCCGGCCGGGATCTCCAGTGCCGACCACCACGCCGCGGGTTCGAAGGTGAGGTTCGGCCCGGCCTGCGACCAGACCGCGGCGATCTCGGGGCGGCTGGCGATCCAGCAGAAACCTTTGCTGCGCAACAATCTGCGCAGCCCGGCCAGGACGTCGGCGAGGCGTTGCGGGTGAAACGGGCGGTCGGCGGTGTAGGTGAGACTGCTGATGCCGTATTCCTCGGTTTCGGGAGTGTGGCCGCCCGTCAGTTCCGCGTCCCAGCCTTCGGCGGTGGCGGCGACGGCCGGGTCGTAGCGTCCGGTGTCGAGCACCTCGGCGAGCTCGACGATCCCGTTGCTGGTGCGGATCAGCTCGGCGCGTGGATTCATCCGCCGCAGCGCCGCCTCCAGCGCGCCGGCCACCGCCGGACTCACCAGGTCGATCTTGTTGAGCAATAGGACGTCGGCGAATTCGACCTGGTCGGCGAGGAGATCGGCAATACCGCGTTCGTCTCCGGCGCCGGCCTCCAGATTCCGGGAGGCGAGCGTCTGCCCGCGGGTTACTTCGGTGAGAAAGGTCGAAGCGTCCACCACGGTGACCATGGTGTCGAGCCGGGCCAGTTCACCCAGCGAGAACCCGTCTTCGAATTCCCATTCGAAGGTCGCGGCCACCGGCATGGGCTCGGAGATACCGGTGGATTCGATGACCAGCTGGTCGAATCGTCCCTCCCGGGCCAGCCGGCCGACCGCCTCGATGAGGTCCTCCCTCAGGGTGCAGCAGATGCAGCCGTTGGTGAGCTCGACGAGTTTCTCCTCGGTCCGGTCGAGATGGCCCTGCCCCGTGATCAGCGCCGCGTCGATGTTCACCTCGCTCATATCGTTCACGATCACCGCCACACGCCGACCCTCCCGGTTGGCGAGGATGTGGTTGAGCAGGGTGGTCTTCCCGGCGCCGAGGAACCCCGACAGGACGGTGACGGGCAGGGGACGACGGGGATCGATCGCGTTCACAATAGTAATGATATCCATTTTCATTAACCCGCCCGCGGAGGGTGCCTGCGCGCCCAGGGCCGGGCGGCCGGCGGAGTCAATGGCGGCTACCACGCGACCTACGTATAGACACCTTTCGGAAGCGGTTGCCATACTTGCTTCCCGGCGGCGGACAGATACGAGGAGGTCGGGCTCCGATGCTCCTCGAAATGGTTCGTTCCGGCAGCGCGCGCGAAAGGTCCGCCCGGTCGGGGTGAGTGGCGCTCTACACGGGCTCATGGCCCGCATCAAAAACCTACTCATCCGGGACACAGGAGATATCGGCCGCGTCGTTTCGGCACAACCCCAGGGGGTCAGCAGGCTCCTGGCCCGAGCAGACGAGCTCTGGCGTGGGCAGGACCGCTTGGATCCGCCCACACCGGGGGCACAGTGGCGACTCGACGAGCTGGGCAGGCCGGGGTCTCGGGGGAGTCGTCCACCGGCTTATCGGCCGGACGAGGCGGAACTGCTGCTACGGACCGCGCAGCTGACCCCCGACGTCCAGAGAACTCTGCAACTGCCCGACTCCGTGAACGAGGTGCAGGTCATGCGGGCCCGCGACCCTGGTACGGGACGAGACGAGGGTCTGGTCGTTTTCAAGCCCTCCGCAGGAGAGCAATTCGGCAAGAGGAACTGGTTGCCGCACGATCCGGGAACGCTCGCACGACGTGAAGTCGCCGCCTACCGGATGGATCGTCTTTTCGGCTTCGGTCTGGTACCACCCACCGCGCTCGTCGACCGGGCGGGCGGCGAGGGAATGGTTCAGCGGTTCGTGGATTTCGGTCCGGCGAAACACGCCCTCGGATTCGACAGGATACAAAGACAACAGGCAGCAGTGCTTCACTATGTGATCGGGGCAGCTGACGGGCAGCGGACCAACTACCGGCCGGATCGCAGCGGGAACCTGGTCCTGTACGACCATGGATACTCCTTCCCCGAAGCGGCGCATCCAACCAGGGGAGCCGACGCTTTCGGCCCGGGCGCGCCCTTCGGTATGCGTTCCGATTTCATCAATTTCGACCCGAGAACCCAACTCGACGACGATGTGCTCCGTGCCGTGGACGCGATAGATCATCGAGACATACGCAGTGCTCTGGCCGATCTCGACCTGAGCCCGAGCGCTATCGATGGGGTGCTCCGGCGGCTGGACGAGATACGGGAACTCCGCGCGATACCGCGCAATTGAACCGGCCGGCGGAGCGGCGGGCGGCCCACTCTGTCGGAGGGCCGCCCGGACCGTCAGGACACCACCGGGAGATACAATTTCTTTCCTGTATCGGCGAACTCGGCCGACTTCTCCGCCATTCCGGCCTCGATCGCGTCGCTATCGGTCAGATTGTGCTGCTCCGCGTACGCGCGGACGTCCGCCGAGATGCGCATGGAGCAGAACTTCGGACCGCACATCGAGCAGAAATGCGCCGTTTTCGCCGGCTCCGCGGGCAGCGTCTCGTCGTGGTATTCGCGCGCGGTATCGGGATCCAGTGACAGCGCGAACTGGTCACGCCAGCGGAATTCGAAACGCGCCTTGGACAATTCGTCATCACGCCGCTGGGCGTGCGGATGGCCCTTGGCGAGATCGGCGGCGTGTGCGGCGATCTTGTAGGTGATGACGCCGGTTTTCACATCGTCGCGGTCGGGCAGGCCGAGATGTTCCTTCGGCGTGACGTAGCACAGCATCGCGGTCCCGGCCTGCGCGATGATCGCCGCGCCGATGGCCGAGGTGATGTGGTCGTAGGCGGGCGCGATATCGGTGGCCAGCGGACCGAGGGTGTAGAAGGGGGCTTCTTCGCACAGCTCTTCTTCCAGCCGTACGTTCTCCACGATCTTGTGCATGGGGACATGCCCGGGGCCCTCGATCATCACCTGCACGCCGTACGACTTCGCGATCTTGGTCAGTTCGCCGAGTGTGCGGAGTTCGGCGAACTGGGCTTCGTCGTTGGCGTCGGCGATCGAACCGGGCCGCAGTCCGTCACCGAGCGAGAATGTGACGTCATAGCGCGCCAGGATCTCGCACAACTCCTCGAAATGGGTATACAGGAACGATTCCCGATGGTGGGCCAGGCACCACGCGGCCATGATCGAACCGCCGCGCGAGACGATCCCGGTGACCCGTTTCGCGGTCAGCGGCACGTAACGCAGCAGCACACCGGCGTGCACGGTCATATAGTCCACGCCCTGCTCGCACTGCTCGATCACGGTGTCGCGGTAGATCTCCCAGGTGAGCGCGGCCGGGTCACCGTTGCACTTCTCCAGCGCCTGATAGATCGGCACCGTGCCCACCGGAACCGGCGAGTTGCGCAGAATCCACTCGCGGGTCTCGTGGATGTTCTTACCGGTGGACAGATCCATGATGGTGTCCGCGCCCCAGCGGGTGGCCCACACCATCTTCTCGACCTCCTCGGCGATCGAGGAAGAGACGGCCGAGTTACCGATGTTGGCGTTGATCTTCACCAGGAACTTCTTGCCGATGATGGTCGGCTCCAGTTCCGGATGCCGGTGGTTTGCCGGGATCACCGCGCGGCCGGCGGCGACCTCCGCGCGCACCAGCTCTGCCGGCACCTCCTCCCGGGCGGCGACGAAGCGCATCTCCGGGGTCACGATCCCGGCCCGGGCCCAGGCGAGCTGGGTGCGCGGGCCGGGTACCTCCGGTTTTTCCCACTCGTTCCGGAGCGCGGGCAGACCCGCCTCCAGGTTTATGGTCGCGGTGGGGTCGGTGTACGGGCCGGATGTGTCGTAGACGTCGAAGTGGTCGCCGTTGGTCAGCTCGATCCGGCGTACCGGAATGCGCAGACCGTCGATATCCCGATAGTGCTTGACGCTGCCCTCGATCGGACCGGTGGTCACCGAATCGACAGGTGTGGTCGTCATATTTCCTCCCTACGCCGGCATTACCCGGTCAGGTTCATACGGTCGACGGCCCTGAGCGCTCCGTGGAGCTAGCCGTCCTCTCAGCCCGCTGGTGCGAGCCCCCGTTGGCGTGTGAAATTTTCCGCCGCCGACCATACCCGCCTCGGACCGTATCCACCGGCCGGGAGATAGGGTCTATCCGTGACCCTCTCGCATGGATCGCTGATGACCGTCGACGAGTTCGAAGAACTCGACGCGGCGGCTCAGCGGATTTCCGAAGGGCTGCGGCTCGAGTATCTGAACGGCCTGCTGGCCGCCAAGGCACGACCGGACACCAACCACACCCGGGTCGTGCAGTGGCTGGCGCGGTTCCTGGTGCCGCGCCGGTCCGAACTGTGGCTCTTCGCCGATCGCGGCCTGCGGGCCGGGCGCACCGGCGGCAGCCGCGTACGACCCGACGCCATCCTCGCGCCCGCCTCGGCATTCGCCGGTGAAGGCGAATGGTCGGATCCGCAGCCGGTGATCATGACCATCGAGATCAGTTCCCGGGCCCAGCACACCGAACTGCGGGATCGGCTCGACAAACCGTTCCTGTACGCGGCCACGGGTATCCCGCTCTACTTCCTCATCGACCGCGGCGCCGCGGAGGCGAGCGTGTACAGCGAGCCCGAGGACGGGCGCTACAGCACCAAGGTGACCGTGCCGTTCGGCACCGATATCGAAATTCCCGAACCGCTCGGCGTCTTCCTCGCCACCGATCCGCTCGCGGACTGGTTGTAGCGGCGTCAGAGGGTGAATTCGGCGATCACCGGAGCGTGGTCGCTGGCGCCCTTGCCCTTGCGTTCCTCCCGGTCCACCCCGGCGTCGACCACCGTCGCGGCCAGCGCCGGGGAGGCCAGCACGAAATCGATGCGCATCCCTTCCTTACGCGGGAAGCGCAGCTGGGTGTAATCCCAGTAGGTGTACACACCGGGGCCGGGGGCGAAGGGTCGCATCACATCGGTGAAACCGATCTCCGTGATCGCGGTGAACGCGTCCCGTTCCGGTTGGGAGACATGGGTTCTGCCGGCGAAGAGCTCCGGCGACCACACATCGTCGTCGGTGGGCGCGATATTCCAGTCGCCGACCAGGGCCGTCTTCGCCCGGGGGTCGGCGGCCAGCCAGCGGGCGGCACTGTCGCGCAGCGCGGCCAGCCAGGCCAGTTTGTATTCGTAGTGCGGATCGGTCAGCGTGCGCCCGTTGGGCACATACAGACTCCACACCCGGACTCCGCCGCAGGTGGCGCCCAGGGCCCGCGCCTCCACGGTCGGTGAGGGGATGAGCGTATCGGCGGCGTCACGGTCGAATCCGGGCTGGCCCGGGAACCCGATCTCCACCTCGTCGAGTCCCACCCGCGACGCGATCGCCACCCCGTTCCACTGGTTCAACCCCACATGCGCGACCTCGTAGCCGGCCTCCGAGAAACGTTCGAAGGGGAACTGGTCGTCCCGGCATTTGGTTTCCTGGATCGCCAGCACATCGATGTCCTGGCGATCCAGCCAGGCCAGCACCCGGTCCTGCCGGGAGCGGATCGAATTGACATTCCAGGTGGCCAGGCGCAGCACGATTACCTTTTCGCGAGTCGGGCGAACCGCAGTTCGGGGGTGTTCCGGCGTTATCGTCCGGCTACCCGGAACTGCCGGGGACGGCGTAGCGGTAGCTGTGGTGATCGACGAACCCGAGTTCGCCGAACAGCTCCAGGGCGTCCACATTACCGGCCTCGACCTGGACGTACGCGTGGGTCGCGCCCCGATCGTGACCCCAGCGCAGCAGTTCGCCGCAGACCAGTGCGGCCAGCCCGTGCCGGCGATGGGCGGCCACCACCGCCACGCAGGTCAGGCCGACCCAGCGGCGGCCGTCGGAGGCGGAGGTGAGTGCGCCGCGGGCGATGGCGATGGGGTTGGGCAGGCCCAGCGAGGCGAACCCCAGCTGTCCGTCGTGCACGGCGGAGAGTACTTCGGGTAGCGGGACCGTGGCGGAGTGGCCGCTCGGTTCGTCACCGCGGTAGCGGTGGATCTCCAGCCACGCGATATCGGGTTCGGGTGCGATCCGCACCATGGACGGGCCCTGCGGAAGGACGAAATTCTCCAGGTCGATACCCAGAACGCGGGTTTCGCCCCAGCTGTTCCACCCCGGCGGCACGGTGGCCAGCCGGTCCGGCAGCGCCAGTTGCAGCGGAAGTCCCTGCGCGGCGTACCAGGCGCCGATCCGGTGCAGGGTGTCCGGGGTGATGCGGGCGGGTCCGTTCGAATCACCTATGGGTACCGCGGAATTGGCGCGCCGGGTGTAGCCGTGTCCGGCACGCAGCAGCCAGCCGTCGATCCAGGCGGACTCGGTGCCGGGCCACCCGAACGCCGCCGCGGTCTCCAGAGCGCGGATCTCCGAGGTGCGAATCGGCCGCGGCGCCAGTGATTTCATCGCCACCACGCTGGCCGCCGGGATCATCACCGGATGGCCGTCGGCGGCCAGGACGGTCAGCGGATTGGTCTCCACCACCTCACCGATCACATCGGTGAGCGGCGGGCTGCTGCCCTCGGGGAGCCGGTAGCGCACCACGACCCGCTCGCCGAGCGGGACCTGCGAGATCGGGATGTCGCCGTCGTGGTCGTGCGGGTCAGTCGTCATGTCCGAAGGGATCCGGATCGCTGCCGGGTAGCCAGGTGCGGCCGGGAACGCCCCAGCCGTTGCGTTTGACCGCTTTCTTCGCCGCCCGGGCGTGGCGCCCGACCAGGACGTCGATATAGAGGTAGCCGTCGAGATGGCCGACCTCGTGCTGCAGCATGCGCGCGAAGAAACCGGTGCCCTCGACGGTGACGGGTTCGCCGTGCTCGTCGGTGCCGGTGACCCGGGCCCACTCGGCCCGGCCGGTGGGGTACTGCTCACCGGGCACCGACAGGCAGCCTTCTTCGTCGTCGTCGGGGTCCGGCATGGTTTCCGGGATCGCCGAGGTCTCCAGTACCGGGTTGATCACGGCTCCCCGGCGCCGCGCCACCGTGCCGTCCTCGGCCCGGTCCGGGCAGTCGTAGACGAAGAGGCGCTTGGACACTCCGACCTGGTTGGCGGCCAGACCGACGCCGTTGGCGGCGTCCAGGGTCTCGTACATATCCGTGATCAGCCCGGCCAGTTCCGCCGGCGATTCGGTCACCGGCGCGGTGGGGCCGTGCAGCACGGGATCGCCGACGATCACGATGGGCAGGATTGACATGAGACGAGCTTATTGGGGGCGGCGGAGCCCGATGAAAAAGGGCCTGCTCTGTGCGGTGGCCGTCACCGGTCCGGGCAGGTGGAACGGGTTCTCCCCGGATATGTGGTACTGCCGTACCGGACACGCCGGACGTCGTCGGCAGCGCTCGCCCGGACGGCGTGGTTGAATATCGCAAGGCAGTAACACGGTGACCCGATCGTGTCCTGATACGGCGATCGCGTCCGGTGGTAACTCGGCGAGGAGCAAGATGGACGGCGCAGCAGCGCGGGATCTTTCCGCAATCCAGGGCGGTCCTCCGGCCAACACAGCGAATACGAATCCCGAAGGGGCCCATGATCCCGAGAGCGGCCTGAGTCGCCGCGAACACGAGATCCTGGCCTTCGAGCGACAGTGGTGGAAGTACGCGGGCGCCAAAGAAGAGGCGATCCGCGAACTGTTCGCGCTGTCACCGACCCGTTACTACCAGGTGCTCAACACCCTCATCGACCGGCCCGAAGCCCTGGCCGCCGACCCGATGCTGGTGAAGCGCCTGCGCCGGCTACGCGCCAGCCGGCAGAAGTCCCGCGCGGCGCGCAAGCTCGGCTTCCAGGTCTGACGCCGAGCTCCGGACGGGTTGCCGCGCTGGAGCCGGCTCCGCATCGCTCCCGTTCGCGTCTTTACGGCTCCCCGGATGGTCTACCTCCATGGTCGGGGCCCGCCCCCGATTCTGGACTGAGCGGAGGAGGGAAGAATCGGGGTCACAGGGCTCCGACCCGCCCCGCCGGAGGCGGGGCAAATGAGCACAGCAGGCGCTAGGCTCGGGCGGGTGAGCAATTCGAACCCTGGCTCCGGTGGACCGCCGCTGCGTGCGACGGCAATGGTTCTGATCGCCCTGTCGATCGTTTTCGCCGGTCTGGGCGCGATGTCGCTGTCGAGCGCGGATTCCGAGAGTTCGGACAACGCCGAGAGCACGGCGGCCCCGCCGACGACCGCGCTGGCCGCGCCGCGCGCCACCACCAGTGTCGCGGCCGCGCCCGCCACGCCGGCCGCCGAATCCGGTACCACCACCGCCGCGGCGCCGACCACCACGGCGGCGGCCGGCGGGGTCGATCGATCCGCTCCGGTCCGGGTGCTCAACAACAGCATGGTCGCGGGGCTGGCGTCCACGACCGCGAACGAGCTCACGGCACGCGGCTGGACCAACACCTCCACCGGCAACTACGCCGCCACCACACTCGAGAACACCACCGTGTACTACGGTCCGGCGCCGGCCGACGAGGCCACCGCCGCCGCGGTCGCCGCGGATATCGGCGCCACCACCGCGCCGATGATCCCGGGTCTGGGCGACGGTTCGGGAGTCGTCGTGGTGGTGACCGGTCGGTGACACGCGTCTCCGGAGGTCGGGGGCGTACCGGCCCGGCGGGGACCGCGTGGCATCATCTTGTGGGTCGAAGGATCGTTGTCGAAACGCTCTACCCGTAAACTCGGTACTCGTAAAGGAGTTCCCAGATGGCCCAGTCCCCTTCTCGTCGCCGATCTTGGCGGAGCGTGACCCCGGTGCTGGCTGTCGCGGCTTTCGGCCTCGTTGCCTGCACGAACAGTCAGGAATCCAGTGACGTACCCGGGACGACTCCGCCGGTGTGGACCTCGTCCCCGGCTCCGGCAGGTGGAGGCGAGCACGGTGAGCACAGCGAAGAGCAGGGTTCCCCGGCCGGTTCGGGGACCGAGGTGGAACTGAAGTCGCCGAGCGGCGCGAAGGTCGGGACGGCCAATATCGCAGACGAGGGCAACCACCTGCGGATCACCGTCGACACAACGGGTTTGACCCCCGGTTTCCACGGTCTGCACATCCACCAGGAAGGCAAGTGCGAGGCCAATTCGGCCCCGCCGGCCGGTGGGGCGCCCGGCGACTTCCTGTCCGCGGGCGGGCATCTGCAGGTCGGCGGCGCGACCGGACACCCGGCCAGTGGCGATCTGACCTCGCTGCAGGTCCGTAAGGACGGCCACGGCTACCTGGTGACCACCACCGACACGGTCACCCTCAGCGATATCCGGGGCAAGGCGATCATCGTGCACGCCGGTTCCGACAACTTCGCCAATATCCCGGACCGTTACACCCGCGAGGGCGGCGCCGGCCCGGATCAGCAGACGATGAGTACCGGTGACGCGGGCGGCCGGGTCGCCTGCGGCGTCATCGGTTAGACGCGCGACGGAGGGGCCGATATGGGTGGGGCGCGGATCGAGCCGGTGCCGTTCCGCGGGTCGCCTCGGCCGACCGTGGGGATCGAATGGGAGATCGCGCTCGTCGACAAGACGAGTCGCGATCTGTCCAATACGGCGGCAGCCGTTTTCGACGCGGTGGGTGAGCTGCGCGCGCACGACGGCACCCCGCAGGTGACCAAGGAACTGCTCCGCAACACCGTGGAACTGGTCACGGGGGTGCACGAGACCGTCGGGTCCGCGGTGGCGGATCTGTCCGGCACCATGGACACCGTGCGCCGGGCCGCCGACGAACTCGGGGTGGATCTGTTCTGCGCGGGCACGCATCCGTTCGCGCAGTGGTCCACCCAGCAGCTCACCCGGTCCGAGCACTACGACGAACTCATCGAACGAACCCAGTGGTGGGGTCGGCAGATGCTGATCTGGGGGGTACACGTGCATGTCGGGGTATCGCACCGGGACAAGGTTTTTCCCATCCTGAACTCGCTGCTGTTGTCCTATCCGCATCTGCTGGCGTTGTCGGCCTCCTCACCGATGTGGTCGGGTTCGGATACCGGTTACGCGAGCAATCGCGCGCTGATGTTCCAGCAGTTGCCCACGGCGGGACTGCCGTTCCAGTTCGAGAACTGGGGCGAGTTCGAGCGCTATGTGCACGACCAGATGAAAACCGGTGTGTTCGAACAGCTCGGCGGTATGCACTGGGATATCCGGCCCGCCCCGAAATGGGGGACCATCGAGGTACGGATCTGCGACGGCATCTCCAACCGGGCGGAACTGGCCGCGCTGGCGGCGTTCATCCACTGTTTGATCGTGCATCTGGACGAGCGGGTGGAACGCGGCGAGTCGCTGCCCACCCTGCCGCCGTGGCATGTGCAGGAGAACAAATGGCGGGCCGCGCGTTACGGGCTGGACGCCATCGTGATCGTGGGTGACGACAATCGGGAACGTCTGGTCACCGAGGATCTCGACGATCTGCTGACCCGGCTGGAGCCGACCGCGCGACGGCTGGACTGTGTGGCCGAACTCGCCGCGGTGGCCGATATTCCGCGCCGCGGGGCCAACTATCAGCGGCAGCGGCAGGTGGCGGCGGCCGCGCAGGGGGATCTCGTCGCGGTGGTGGACGCGCTGGTTCGCGAACTCGACAGCTGACCCGGCCGGTTCGCTGCTGTTCAGCAGCCCGGTGACCTGCCGTTCACGTGCCGTTTACGATGGTCGGGTGCTAGTCGGAAACCCGAATATGGGAGCTGGAGCAGCGGTGCGCGTCTCCGTGCCGCGCCGGGGGGTTCGGGTCGCCGCCGTCGCCGCGGTGCCGGTATTGCTGCTGGTGCTGCAGGGCGTGGCGATGTGGCGGGATTTCGAGGGTCCGCTGACGAGCCTGGCCCGCGACTACATCGGTACCCCCAAATCGATGACCGTGCCCTGGGCGGGCCTGGTTCTCGCGCTGGTCGGGATATCGGCCCGGCGCCGGTGGATCGCGGCGGGTGCGGCCGTGGCGATCGATCTGGTGTACGCGGGGGTACGGCTGCTGCTGGGGGGACCGTTCACCGTGGGCAACGGGCCGGTTCTCGTGCTCACCGCGCTGGCACTGGTGGCCTGGCTGCGCTGGACCGGCGTCGAACGGCGCAACGCCCTGCACGCCGCCGCGCTGGGCGCGCTGCTGATCCTGGCGACCAAGGTCGGCGACGTCTGGCTACACATCACCGTGGACCTGCGGCCGCGGGTGCTGGACCGGTACGTGATGCTGGCCGATCACGCGCTCGGTGATCCGGCATGGGTGATGGGCCGGGTGCTGGAAACCCTGGGACCGGTACCCGAGGCGGTCCTGCACTGGGTGTACATCGAACTGCCGGCGGCGGCCATCGTGGTGGCGGTCTGGCAGTTGCGGTCGGTGGCGGCGGGCGGCCGCTGGCCGAACCACTACCTGGTGCGCACCTTCCTGGTGCTGGGCCTGGTGGGGCCCCTGGTGTACATACTGTTCCCGGTGGTCGGACCGATGTTCGCCTACGGGGTCGACGGGAACGGTTTCCAGCTCGGCAATTTCTGGCCCGATGTGTTGCCGCCGCTGGACCGCGCACCGGTTGCGATGGCCTTCGATTCGTTCTCGCCGCGTAACTGCATGCCCTCGATGCACACCGCGTGGGCACTGGCGCTCTTCCTGCACACCCGTCGTAACCCCGATGGTTCGCTCGCGCCCACCTGGCTGCGCTGGGGCGGTATGTTCTGGCTGCTGTGCACGCTGGCCGCGACCCTCGGTTTCGGCTACCACTACGGCGTGGACCTGGTCGCCGGGGCGGTGCTGTGCCTGACCGTGGAATCGGCGCTGCGGGAACCGGAACGCGGCTGGGGGCCGTTCCGGATCCGGCTGGTCGCCGGTGGTGCGGTGATACTGGTGACGCTGCTGGTCGGCTACCGGTATCTGGCGGTGCATATGGCCGACTATCCGGTGGTCGCGGGGTCGATCGTCGCGGCCCTGCTCGCGGCGATGGCGGCGGGTTTCCACGCCACATGGTTCTCCCGGCGCCGCCGCGAGCGGCCGGTTGCGACCGCGAGCGCGACACTGCCCGATCGCGCGGACGCGGTTGTCGCCACCGACGATCCACTCGATACGGCGGCACCGGCGGCCGACCGGTCCGCCGGGCTCACGGCCGCGGCCGATCCAGTTTGTCCTCCAGTTCGTTGACCACCAGCAGATCCTTGCGGTGCAACTGCTCCCGGTAGGCGGTGCGGCCGATCAGGTGGGCGATTACCGGTGCGGTGAGCAAGGTGAACAACCCGACCAGCACCAGCATCCAGACATTGGGGTCGTCGTATACCCGGATACAGGTGCCCGCCAGCACCGAAACAAGACCGATCACCTGAGGTTTGGTCGCCGCGTGCATACGCAGCAGGGTGTCCCGGAACCGGACGATACCGATGGCCGCGGTCAGCGCCAGTACCGCGCCGAAGATGATCAGGACGCCGGAGATCCAGTCGAATACGGTGTTCATCGGTCGTCCCGGACCCGGAAGCGGGTGACGGCGGCCGAACCGAGGAAGCCCACCAGCGACAGCGCGACGATGGCGGGCACCACATCGGTGTCGCGGCTGTAGGCCGCCCACACCGCGAGGCCGCAGATCGCCATGGCGATGATCGAGTCGATCCCGATCACCCGATCGAGGGTATCCGGGCCCGCGAGAATGCGGTATGCGGTGATCAACGCGGCCGCACCGAGCAGGACCGCGGCCACCACGGCCACGACGATCACTTGGGTACCTCCTGACCGGTAGGTGGCGGGAGCGGGGTGGCGCGACGTTCCAGCCCGTCGATCAGCAACCGTTCCAGCACCCGGATGGTGCGGTAGAACTTCGCCACCGCCTCCGCACTGCTCACATCGATGACATGCACGTAGGCCTTGCACTGTTCGCGGTCGATCTCCAGCACCATGGTGCCCGGGATCAGATTGATCAGGTTGACGCACAGCACCATGACCAGATCCGAGCGGAACGCGAACTGCACCTCGAGCACACCGGAGGGCGGCGGCGGGCCGGGCCGCAGGGCGAACCAGGCCAGCTGGAAACTGGACTCCAGCCCGTAGTACACGCTGACCGCCGCCAATTTCATCAGCGGTAACAGTCGCAACTGCCCGCGCAGCGGTATCCGGGGCAGCGGGAGTGCGACCATGATGACCAGGCCCACCGCCAGTCCTGCCAGCACATTGGCGACGCTGACCCGGCCCCACAGCGCCACCCAGACCGCGGACAGCCAGAGCAGGACGCCGACGCGTAGTACCGTGTCGCGATTCGTCGGTCCGCTCATCGCGGCCCCCCGCCCAGCACCGCGCCGATATAAATTCCCCGGTCCTGCAGTTCGATCGCGGCCCGGTCGGCGATCGCCAGGACCGGGCCCGCCCACACCGTCAGCGCCAGTCCGACCGCGACCAGCGCCGCGGTCGGCAGCACCATCATGGCCGGCAACCGGCCGGGATCGGTGCGTTCGTCGTAGAGCATGTCGGTGTTGTCCTCCACCAGCGAGGGCAGGGTCGCGGCCACCAGATGACCCTCGGGGGCCTGTTCGCGGGGCCGCCAGAACGCCTTGCTCCAGGTCCGCGCCATGACGTACAGGGTCAGCAGACTGGTCACCACCGATCCGGCGACCAGCACCCAGGCGAGCACGCTGCCGTCCTGCGCGCCGGCCTGGAGCAGGGCCACCTTCCCGATGAAACCGGAGAAGGGCGGTATCCCGCCGAGGTTCAGCGCCGGGATGAGGAACAATCCCGCGAGTAGTGGGCTGGCGGCGGCCAGCCCGCCCACCCGCCGCAGAGAGGTCGAGCCCGCCTGGCGTTCGATCAATCCGGCCACCAGGAACAGCGCTGTCTGCACCAGAATGTGGTGCGCGATGTAGTACACCGTGCCCGCCAGTCCGATGGGACTGGCGATACCCACCCCGAACATCATGTAGCCGATATGGCTGACCAGCGTGAACGAGAGCAATCGCCGGATATCGCTCTGCGCGATGGCACCGAATATGCCGATCAGCATGGTGAGCAGGCCGCTGATCATCAGCAGATTGTCGAATCCGCCGTCCGGGAAGAGCAGGGTCTGGGTGCGCACGATCGCGTACACCCCGACCTTGGTGAGCAGACCGGCGAATACCGCGGTGACCGGCGCGGGGGCGGTGGGGTAGGAGTCGGGCAGCCAGTTGGACAGGGGGAACACCGCGGCCTTGATACCGAAGGCGACCAGCAGCACGGCGTAGACCGCTTGGCGGATACCGTCGGGGATGGCGTCCATCCGCTGGGCCAGTTGCGCGAAGTTGAGGGTCCCGGTGGCGCCGTAGGTGACGGCGGTGCCGATCAGGAAGATCAGCGACGACACCATGGAGACCATCACATACGACACTCCGGCGCGAATGCGTTCCGCGGTCGCGCCCAGGGTGAGCAGGACGAACGAGGCGACCAGCAGGATCTCGAAACCGACGAACAGGTTGAACAGGTCGCCGGCCAGGAACGCCATCGCCACGCCCGCGCTGAGGATCAGATAGGTGGGCCAGAAGATGGAGGTGGGCTGGCGGACCTGGGCGTCGCTGATGTTCTGGCCGGCGCCGTAGAGGGCCACCGCCAGCAGCACGATGGCCGAGACCAGCAGCATGGTCGCGGAGAGCCGGTCCACCACGATGGTGATACCGATGGGTGTCTCCCAGCCGCCGACCTGTACGGCCACCGTCCCGTCCCGATCGGCCAGGTACAGCAGCACCGCGCAGACGACCACCGCCGCGCTCAGCGCGACCGTGGCCAGGACCCGCTGTACCCGGGCACGGCGACCGGCCACCAGTGTCACCGCGGCGGCCAGCAGCGGGATGAGCACCGGCAGGGGAGCCAGGGCGGGGACCAGATCGGGCGACAAGCTCATTCTTCGGGTTCCTCCGGCCGGCGCGCGGCGATCCCGACATCCTCCGGGTCGTTCTCCACTTTTTCACTCGTGGTCAGGATGTAGGAGCGATAGGCCAGCGCGAGCACGAACGCCGAAACGCCCATGGTGATGACGATGGCCGTCAGCACCAGCGCCTGGGCCAGCGGGTCGGCCATGAGGGTGTGTTCGATATCGTCGGCGCCCTGGATCGGCGGCGCGCCGTCGGGGCCGCCCATGGTGAGGATCAGCAGGTTGACCGCATTGCTGAACAGCAAAATGCCGAGCAACATCTTCGTCACGGTGCGTTCGAGCAGCAGGTAGACCCCGCAGGCCACCAGGACGCCGACGACGATCAGCAGGGTCAGGTTCGCGCTCATGACTGCACCAGCTCGTCGTCGAGGCGCGCGCCGAGGCTGCGCAATACATCCAATACGAGGCCCACCACGATCAGGTAGACACCGAGGTCGAAGAACAGCGAGGTCACCAGTTTCACATGGCCGAGCACCGGAATCGTGGCCTCGAGAATGGCGGAGCTCAGCGGCGGCGCTCCCAGCAGCAGTGAGGTGCCGGCGGTACCGGCGGCGAGAATCAATCCGGCGCCGAGCAGATGACCGGCCTCCACAGGCAGGGCCTCGCCCAGTTCGTACTGGCCGCCCGCGAGATAGCGCAGGACCAGCGCCAGCCCGGCGATGAGACCGCCGGCGAAACCGCCGCCGGGCGCATTGTGGCCGGAGAAGAAGAAGTAGACCGACAGCACCATGATGGTGGGGAACACCAGGCGGGTCGTGATCTGCAGGACCATGGAGCGTTCGCGGCGGTCGACCAGGCGGCCCGCGGGCAGCCAGCCCACCTTGCCGGGCCGGTAGTTGGGCGCGTCGGCGGCGCGCGGCGGCAGCCCGAACCGCCGGCTGCGGAACACCAGCGAGGCCACCCCGGTAGCGGCCACGACCAGCACCGATATCTCGCCGAGCGTATCCCAGGCGCGGATATCGACCAGCAGCACATTGACCGCGTTCTTACCGCCGCCGAACTCGTAGGCCGCGTCCGGGATGCGTTCCCAGATGGGCCGGGCATTACGCGCCGCGGCGGCGAACGCCGCCAGCACCGGCACCGTGATACCGGCCGCGACGGCGATGGCCGCCCGGCCCATATGGAATCCGGCCTGCTGTTCGGGCCCGATCTCGGCCGGGAAGGCGCGCAGCACCAGGACGAACACCACGAGCGTCAGGGTTTCCACGAGGAACTGGGTCAGCGCCAGATCGGGGGCGCCGTGCAGGGCGAAGACGACACCGCATCCGTAGCCGGTGAGCCCGACCACCAGCACGCTGGCCAGCCGGTTGCGCAGGACGGTCGCGGCCAGCGCCATGGCGATCATGACGGCGCCGATCACCATTTGCAGCGGGGAGTCCCACAGCCGCAGTTCCACCCCGGTCCGGGTGCCGATCGCCAGCACCACCGCGGGCACGATCACCAGGGTGCCGAGGATCACCGCCTGGGTGAGCGGCAACGACCCGCGCTGGACGGCGCCGGTCATCCGCAGCGAGAGCCGGTCGGCCGCCCGCAGCGCGGCATCGTAGCCGCGGTCGGCGTTGCCCAGCAGCTTCGCCGATTCACCGAACCGGTCCTGTATCGCGAACAGGGCGAGGCCCCCGGCGATGATGACGACGGTGAGCAGCAACGGCACGGTCAGGCCGTGCCAGAGCTGGAGGTGCTCGGTCAGCTCGCCCGGGAGGGTTTCGGCGTAGGGTGCCAGCAGCCCGTCCATCCAGGGCGCGGCGAGTCCGGCGCCCAGCGAACCGGCGGCCAGCAGCACCGGTGCCGCGCTCAGCCCGATGCCCGGTGCGTGCCAATCGGGGACCGCGACGCCGGGTTTGTCGGCGAAGGCGCCCCAGATGAAGCGCGCGCTGTAGGCGACGGTGAGCATGGACCCGAGCACCAGTCCGGCGGCCAGCAGCAGTTTCACGGTGAGCGAGAGCGGCTCGGCGTGGAGTTCGGCGGCCAGCGCGGACTCCTTCGCCACGAACCCCCAGAGCGGCGGGAAACCCGCCATGCTCAGCGCGGCCAGCGACGAGGCGCCCAGGAGGACAGGTGCGCGGCGACCCAGCCCGGAGAGTTTCCGCAGGTCACGAGTGCCCGTCCCGTGGTCGATGATGCCGACGACGAGGAAGAGGGTGGCCTTGAACAGGGCGTGCGCCACCACCAGGCCGATACCGGCGAGCGCGGCGTCGGGGGTACCGAGGCCCACCATTGTCACCAGGAAGCCGAGCTGACTCACGGTGCCGAAGGCCAGGACCAATTTCAGGTCGGTGACCTGCATCGCGCGCAACCCGGCCAGCAGCATGGACGCCAGGCCGAGGGTGAGCACGAGCGGCCGCCAGACCGGGGCGTCGGCGAAGGCGGGTGCGAGCCGCGCGATGAGGTAGACACCCGCCTTGACCATTGCCGCGGCGTGCAGGTAGGCGCTGACCGGGGTGGGTGCGGCCATGGCGCCGGGCAGCCAGAAGTGCAGGGGCACGATGGCGGATTTGCTGAGCGCGCCCACCAGGACGAGGACCACCGCGACCTGCACCGCGATCCCGCCGGGCGGGTCGGTGGCGGCGAGCAGATCCGACAGCAGATAGCTGCCGTAGGCCTCGCCGAGGATGACGATTCCGGCGAGCATGGCCAGGCCGCCCGCGCCGGTCACCAGCAGGGCCTGCAGGGCCGCGCGGCGCCCTGGCACGCTGTCGGAATTATGGCCGACCAGCAGGAACGACAGTACGGTGGTCACTTCCCAGAATGTGAACAGCAACAGCATGTTGTCGCTGGTGACCAGGCCGAACATGGCGCCGGAGAAGGCGACCAGCCAGGCGGCGAAGGAGCCGAGTTTCGGTTCGTCGTCGGTGAAGTAGCGGGCGCAGTAGGCCAGGACCAGAGCGCCGATGCCCAGGACGAGGGCGCTCATCACCGTGGCCAGGGAGTCGAAGCGCAGGTCCATACCCAGATCGATGGTGGGCGCCCACTGCATCCGGACCGTGATCTCGTCGTTCCAGTGGGCGATCACCCAGCCGAGGCACCCGAGCGGTACCAGCGCCAGTGGATAGAACGCGTTGCGACCCAGTACTCGCACGGCGGCGGGCGCGATGAGCGCGGCCAAGGCGTGTGCGAGCAGGATGGCGAGCAAGCGTTACCTCCGTCGAGATAGGGGCGGCGGGGTATTGCGCGCTCATCATATGCGAGCACGAACTGGGACAATCGTACAGATTCAGAGATGCGCACCCGTATCCGGCTACCCTTTGGCAACGATTTCACCAGGTCAGGCATAACGGACAGAACGGGAACGGGTCAGCGGCGCGACTCCGCGTACCGGCGCAGCGACTCCACCTGTCCGGGGTCCAGCGAGGGGCGTACCGCGCGCCGGGCGGCGGCGATATCCGCGGCCGTCACATCCGCGGCATCCACATCGCGGCGCATGGCCGCCAGCGCCGCCTCGCGCAGCAGTGCCGCGCAGTCCGCGGCGGAGAAGCCGTCCAACTCGGCCGCGAGCCGGTCCAGGTCCACCGACTCCGCCAGCGGGACCGCGCGGCCGGTCGTGCGCAGAATGGCGGCCCGGGCCTCGGCATCCGGCGGGGGCACGAATACGAGTCGTTCGAGCCGGCCCGGTCGAAGCAGGGCCGGATCGATCAGTTCCGGCCGGTTGGTCGCGCCCACGACCACCACGTCGCGCAGCGGCTCCACACCGTCCAGCTCGGTGAGCAGCGCCGCCACCACCCGGTCGGCGACGCCGGAATCGGAGCTCTGTCCGCGGCGCGGCGCCAGGGCGTCCACCTCGTCCAGGAAGATCAGCGAGGGCGCCGAGTCCCGGGCCCGCTGGAACAGCTCGCGCACCGCGCGCTCGGAGGAGCCCACCCATTTGTCCATCAGCTCCGCGCCCTTGACGGTGTGGACGCTCAACTGGCCGCTACCCGCCAGCGCCCGCACCAGGAAGGTCTTCCCGCACCCCGGCGGGCCGTACAGCAGCACCCCGCGGGGCGGTTCGATACCGAGCCGCGCGAACGAATCGGGGTGGCGCAGCGGCCAGAGCACCGATTCGGTCAGCGCCTGTTTGGTCTCGGCCATATCGCCCACATCGTCGAGACCGAGACTGCCGATCGCCAATTCCTCGGTACCCGAACGCGACAGCGGCCGGATGACCTCCAGGGCGCCGCGGAGGTCCGCTTGTTCGAGCAGTGGTTCGGTGCCGTCCCGGCTCGCCCGCGCGGCCGCTCGCAGGGCCGCCTCCCGGCACAGCGCGGCGAGATCGGCGACCACGAAACCCGGTGCGGACGAGGCGATCTCGTCCAGTCGCAGTTCGCCGGTGGGCACCTTGCGCAGCAGCTGCTCGAGCAACGCCCGGCGCAACCCGGCGGTGGGCAGTGCCAGCGCCACTTCCCGGTCGCACAGGTCGGGGGCCCGCAACCTCCGGTCGATCGCCATCGGATGCGCGGTGGTCGCCAGCAGCGCCACACACGGTTCGGCCAGCGCCGCCCGCAATTGGTCCAGGATCAGCGTCGCGACCGGTTCGGCCGGTTCGGGCAGCAGCGCATCGATATCGGTGATGAGCAGCACCCCACCCCGGCCCGAGCCCACGGCGGCGGCCGCGGCGGCGACCGCGCGCAACCGGGCCCCGCTCTCCGCGGCGCCCACCGACGGCCCGTCCAGTTCCACGATCCGGCGCGGCGCCACGACCGCCCTGGCCAGCGTGGTCTTTCCCACTCCGGCCGGGCCGGTGATGAGCACACCCAGACGCGGGGTCGCGCCCAGCGCCTTCAGCAATTCGGGTTCGTCCAGTGCCAGGCTCAGCCATTCGGTCAGCTTCGCCGCCTGCTGCTGTACCCCGGCGAGATCCTCCACCTTCAGTTCGGGCGGCGGTGCCGGCGCGACCGGCACCGACCCGGGCAGTTCGCGGCTCGTCATCGTCTCGGGGTGGCTCGGCGACAGCAGCTGTTCCGGACCGGGATGTTCGTTCACCCGCAGCGGAGCCGGTTCGTCCCCGATGGCCACTCCCGCCGTCCACTCGACCGCGGTGTTGGGTTGCACACTCACCGGCGCACCGGCCGGATCGGTGGTGACGACGGTGAGCAGTTCGGAGGTCCAGGCGATCCCGAATGCCCGCGACAACGCCTGACTCGCCACCGACGACGGAATATCCGGGCCCAGCTCCCGGGGTAGCAGGGACACCGTGTCGCCCACGGTCACCACCTTGCCGAGCAGCGCCTGGCGCAGCGTGGCCGCCGGAATGGACCGGGTGGCCTGCCGGGATCCGCTCACGGTGATGCGACGGGCGCCGTACACCACGGCCGGCGACACCACCACCCCCGCGTTCTCCCGCAGGCCGGCATTGGACAGGGTCACATCGTCGAGGAGCGCGGTACCGGCCGGAGTCCCCGCCGGGGCATGGCCCACCACGGCCGCGGTACGACGGGCGCCGACCAGTGACACTCCATCCCATTCGCGTAACCCGAGGGCGGCGAGCGCTTCGGGATGCAGCCGGACGACCCCGCGCCGGGCGTCGGCGGCGGAGGGATTCAGACGGACGGTCAACGCCAACTCAGCCACCGTGCCATTCTGCGCCGCTTCCGGGGAACGTGGGGCACGGGCCCGGTGACCGGGTCCGGGAATCGCCTACTCGGCCGGACCACGGTCGCCGCCGGCGTCGATCGCGGTTCCGCCGCATCACATCACGATCGATTCCGGCGGTGCTACCGCCGGCCTCGTCCTCGGCAACGACGCGATCTCGGTGGCCGGTAGCCGAAAGTGTGCGGCCGCGGCCGGCCGCACTCCTCCGTCACCCGTTGACGACGATCCCCGCGACCACGGCGACCTTCTGATCGGCCAGTTTCTCGGAGTTGCACACCAGTTTGGCGGTGCCGAGCGCGGCATTGGGGTTGCTCACGAACGCGCTGTCGGGATTCTCGGCGAGGATCTGGCCGATGAGTTGTTGCTGCTGCGGTTCGTCGAGCTGCGCGAACTGGCCGCAGGTGGTGTCGGAGGGGCGGCCGGAGACGGGGGCGTCCCCGCTGGAATCGTCCTCGGTCGCGGTGGTTTCCGGCGACTGCGCGGGGGACTGTTCCGCGCCGGGGGCGGGGGTCTCGGCGCCGGCGTCGGATTCGGTCCGCGGCGCCGTCTGCGCGGTCGCGGTGTTCTTGCGCAGGCCCGACGCTTCGGCCGGTTCTTCGTCGGAGGAGCAGCCCGAAAGCGCCAGCGCCGCGGCGGCGGCAGCGGCGAGCACAACAGTTGAGATTCGCTTCATAACGCATTCCCCGGTGGTCGGTCACGCCGGAGCCTCCGGCGCGACCAGCAGCGTACCGGGTGGCGCGCGGCGGCCCCGGCCGCAGCCGGGGCTCCGGACGCCGGGGTCAGACTCGGTGGTGCAGGACCATATCCAGTTCGGTGGGGGTCAGCAGACGTTCCAGCCGTTCGTCGATCCTGGCGTTTGCGGAGGGGTCATCGGGTTCGAGTGCCGGGAGTTGCGGCAGTCCCTCGATGGTCTGGCGGCGCAGTAGCGAGCGAAAGTTCACGACCCATCACCTCACGGTAGCTGTGTGTTTGCTGGCGACGCGACTTGCTGGCGGTGGTTGTCCGGCAACCGATGGGGTCCCGCTATCGATTCTGCGTGCGGATCGGTGATATCGATACACGGCAGGGGAAAATGTGACCGACCCGTCGCCAACCGCTACTCTTTCTGATACTTGGAGTTTCACCTACCCGGAGGCAGTGTTGCCGAAGAACCTGGAAGTCAGCATCGATATCGCCGCGCCGCCGGAGCGGGTCTGGGCGGTGCTCGCCGACCCGAGCCGGATGCCGGAGTTCAGCCCGCAGTGTGTCCGGATGATTCCGATCGGTAAGCCGAGAGCGGGCACGCTGACGGTCAATCTCAACCGGGACGGATGGAAGTTCTGGCCGACCACCTCGCGCATCCTGCGCTACGAGAAGAACAGTGCGCTGGCCTTCCGGGTGACCCAGAACCGGACGGTGTGGACCTACACGCTCGAGCCCACCGAGAACGGGACCCGGCTCGTCGAACGCCGGGATGTCCCCAACGGCACCACCTGGGTATCGCGGACCCTCATCGATGCGGTACTCGGTGGGGAAGCGGCGTTCGAGGAGAACCTGGTGGCCGGGATGAACGAATCGCTGGCGAAGATCAGGACAGCGGTCGAGGCGCGCTGAACTCCGGCAGGTTCACGACCTGGGCGGCGTAGGAGAGTCCGGCGCCGAAGGCGATGAGCAGCGCGGTGTCGCCGGGCTTGGACTGCCCCGTGCGCAACAGATTCTCCATCGCCAGCGGGATCGAGGCCGCCGATGTGTTGCCCGCCTCCTCGATATCGTTGGCCAGCGCGCAGTTCTCCGGCAGTTTCAGCACCCGCGCCATGATCTCGATGATCCGGCCGTTGGCCTGGTGCGGGATCATGGCGTCCAGGTCGTCGGTGGACAGGCCGGCGCGGTCGATGGCATCGCGGCAGACCTTCTCCAGGGAGTGCGCCGCCCACCGGAACACCGCGGTGCCCTCCATGGCCAGATACGGGCGGACGGCGTCGGTGCCCTTCTCCTCGATCTCGGCGAAGAACTCGACCCAATCCTTGTCCTGGCGGATGACCCGGTGCTGGGTGCCGTCGGAGCCCCAGACGGTCGGCCCGATGCCCTGTTCCTCGGCCGCGCCCACCACCACGGCGCCCGCGCCGTCGGCGAACAGGAACGCGGTACCGCGGTCGGCCGGGTTGACGGTGTCGCTGAGTTTTTCCACCCCGATGACCAGCACATGCGAGGCGGTGCCCGCGCGGACCAGATCCGAGGCCATGGCCAGGCCGTGGCAGAACCCGGCGCAGCCGGCCGAGATATCGAAGGCCGCGGCGCCGCCGGTGCCGAGTTCGGTGGCGATCCGCGGTGCGGCGGCCGGCGTCAGGAGCAGGTGGGTCGAGGTCGCGACGATTACGCAGTCGACCTGATCGGCGGCGATACCGGCCGAGTCCAGGGCGCCGCGACAGGCGGCCACGCTCATCGAATGGATGGTCTCGGTGTCGTCGGCGAAACGGCGGGTGCGGATGCCCGACCGGGTTCGGATCCACTCGTCGCTGGAATCGATCGGTCCGGCTACTTCGTCGTTGGTCACGACTCGCGCCGGGCGGTAGACGCCCAGCCCCAGGATCGCGGTGTGCTGGGCCCCGGTCGTCTGGGCGATCTGAGTAGCCATGGTGCTTCTCCTATGTACCTGCGGCTGGGCCGCCGCGAGGGTGGACCCGATTTCGATGTGGATTCCTCACCCGCCGGCCGCGTGGACGCGGTCACCGGGCAATCCGGAGACATGAGGCACCCTCATATTATCTCCAAGTCCGTGCGACGGCATCGCATATTCGATATTCGCCGGGGTTACAGAGATCGACTCCGGGTATTGCGGCGATACACGCCCGCGGCCGCGGCCGTGTACCCGGAGAACAAGCGAGGAAAAACTCATGCTCGGACTCGGCATCATCGGCTGGATCATCATCGGCGGTATCGCCGGCTGGATCGCCAGTAAGATCATGAAAACCGACGCCCAGCAGGGCATTCTGCTCAATATCGTGGTAGGTATCGTCGGCGGCCTCATCGGCGGCTTCCTCCTGGCGGCATTCGGTGTCGACGTGGAGAGCGCGGGCTGGTGGTTCAGCTTCTTCACCTGCCTGGCCGGCGCCGTCATCCTCCTGTTCCTGGTGAAGCTGGTCGTACGGAGGTAGCCCTCGGTTCGACACCCGGTGCCACCGGCCTGTTCGGCGTAAGGTGTGAACGCTTGCGCCGACAGGTTCGGCCGGCCCGTGCGCGGTGACCGGTCGCCACCCGAGAGTCCGCGCCGATGAACCGAGTACGAAAGAGGAATCAGTGGCACGCCGTCCCACGCCGCCCGGCACCCCGGAAACCACCGGCCCGGCCCATCTGGCCGATCTGGTGCGCAGTGCGATCCCGCCGATGCATCCGGCCGGATTGCCCTTCGTGGCCGTTCCGCTGGGAGTCGCCGTCCTGGGCCGCAGCCGGCCCTGGGTTCGCCGGACCGCGCTCGCGGCGGCTGCGGCGAGCGCCGCTTTCTTCCGGCATCCGCACCGCGTCCCGCCGAATCGGCCCGGTGTGGTGGTCGCTCCCGCCGACGGTGAGGTCGCCCTGGTCGACACGGCCGCGCCACCGCCCGAACTGGGACTCGGCGATCAGCCGCTGCCCCGGGTGAGCATCTTCCTGTCGGTCCTGGACGTGCACGTCCAGCGGACGCCGGTCTCGGGTGTGGTGCGCGATGTGCGCTACCGGCGCGGGCAGTTCAAATCCGCCGACCTCGCCGATGCCAGTGAGGTCAACGAACGCAGCAGCATGCTGATCGACACCGCCGACGGGCAGCAGGTGGTGGTGGTCCAGATCGCCGGCCTGCTGGCCCGGCGCATCGTCTGCGACGCCGCCGCGGGGGACCGGATCACCATCGGCGATACCTACGGCCTGATCCGGTTCGGGTCGCGCGTGGACACCTACTTCCCGGCGGGGACCGAACTGCTGGTGAACATCGGCCAGCGGACGATCGGAGGGGAGACGGTACTGGCGGTCCTGCCGTCGGCGGGCTCGTGATGGAGCAGGTCATCGAAGGCAGGCGGCGCCGATCGATCCGGCTCCTGCCCAGTATCGTCACGATTCTGGCGCTGTGCTCGGGACTGTCCGCGGTGCGGTTCGGCCTGGAGGGGGAACTGAAGATCGCGCTCGCCATGATCGGCGCGGCGGCGGTGCTGGACACCCTCGACGGCCGGCTGGCCCGCTTGCTGTCGGCGACCACCAAGATCGGCGCCGAGCTGGACTCCCTCTCCGATGCCATCTCCTTCGGGGTGGCGCCGGCGCTGGTGCTGTACGTGGTGCTGTTCAACGGGGAGAGCAGCGGCTCGGGCTGGATCATCGCGCTGCTCTTCGCGGTGAGCATCGTGCTGCGGCTGGCCCGGTTCAACACCCTGCTCGACGACGACACCCGCCCCGATTGGGCGCGGGAGTACTTCGTCGGGGTCCCGGCGCCGGCCGGCGCGCTCATCGCGATGGCCCCGATCGCGGTCTACGTGCAGTTCGGCGACGGCTGGTGGACGAGTTTCCCGGTGGTCGCGGCCTGGACGGTCTTCACCGCGGCGCTGTGCGTGAGCACCATTCCCACGCTGGCACTCAAGTCTGTGTCGGTCGCTCCGCAGGCCGCCGCCGGCCTGCTGGTGCTGGTCGCGCTGGCCGGGGCGGCGCTGATCACCTACCCCATCGTGCTGCTGCTCGTGCTGATCGTGCTGTATCTCGGCCATATCCCCTTCGCGTGGTACTCGCGGCGCTGGGTGGCCGCCCGGCCGGAAACCTGGCAGTACAAACCGGCCGAGCGCCGCGCGCAGCGCCGGGCCGACCGCCGGCTGACGGTGCTGCGGCGGCCGGAGATCCGGCGGCCGGTACTGCGCCGCCCCGATATCCGGCGGCCGGTACTGCGCGGTGATTCGCGGTTGCGGTTGCGCCGGCCCGGTGGGCGGAACTGAGGATTCGGTGCCGTCAACCCTCGGTTGACGATAGTCATGCGTCAACCTATAGTTGACGCATGACTACAGTACGTCTGGACGACCTCATCGAGGTCATCAAGAAGGCCCGGCCCGACAACGCTCTGGAACAACTCGCCGACGCGGTGGTCACCGCCGGTCACCTCGGAGAGCTGGCCGATCACCTGATCGGTCATTTCGTCGATCAGGCCCGCCGGTCGGGCGCCTCGTGGACCGAGATCGGCGCGAGCATGGGTGTCAGCAAGCAGGCGGCCCAGAAACGCTTCGTGCCCAAACCGGCGGGCGATCCCGCCGCCGAGATGGACCCCAATGCCGGCTTCGGCAAGTTCACCCCGCGCGCCCGCACGGTCGTGGTCGCGGCCCAGGAGGCCGCGAGTATCACCGGTGGCGCCGAGATCTCCCTCGGCCACCTGGTCCTGGGCCTGCTCAGTGAGGCCGACGGCCTGGCCGGTCAGTTGATCGTGGAGCAGGGCGTCACCCTCGCGGATATCGCGAACGCGGCGCTCACCGCGGTGGGCGGCGACGCCACGGCCGCACCGGAGGCGCTCAAGGCCGCGACCGCGGCCGGTAAGATGAGCGGGCTCATCCCCTTCGGCGCCGACGCGAAGAAAGCGCTGGAACTGACCTTCCGGGAAGCCCTGCGCCTCGGCCACAACTACATCGGTACCGAGCACATCCTGCTCGCCGTCCTCGAATTGGAGAACGGCTCGGGGATCCTGAGCGATGCCGGATTGCGCAAGGAGCCGATCGAGACCCGGTTGCTCGAGCTGCTGCGGCAGATCGTCGCCGAGAAGCAGTAGCGTTCGCCCGGCGGCGGAGACGCCCGGGACTCCGCGCGCCCTGCGATCACCGCTGTCCGAAGCGGTCCGCGGCGGGTAGTACGCCGGGTGGCGGCCGCCCGCCGTGCCGGTATCGCCGCAGGCGGGGGCTCCGATGGCCCCGATCCGGGCCGGTATCCCGGTAATCTATAGCAATGGCGGATGAAACGGACTCCGACCTGGTGGCCGGTGAGCACCGGGACGATCTGCTGCGCGCATTGACCTACGTCTCCACCGAATCGTTGTCGGACGGGAGCTATGTGGTCAACGGCGATCTACCGCCGGAGGTGGCGCCACCGTTCATTCGCGCCATCATGCGGGTCGAGGCCGAACTGCTGCTGCACGATGCCGAATTCGTCACGATCGACGAGGGTGAGCCGCGCACCCCGGAGGAGCGGCGCGCGGACGCGTTCCTGGCCCTCGCCCTGCGAGTGACCGACAGCCTCTGAATTGTTCTCGGAGCCACCTCCGACGTGGTGGGGGCTCGACCCGCCCCGCCGGAGGCCGGGCAAATGAGCGCGACCTTGCACTCGGCACCCGCGAGTGCTAAAAATGGCTTGGCACTCCCGACCGGAGAGTGCCAAGGTCGGGACGGTGAGATCGGGTACCACGACACCCCTGGTCGTCCGTCGCGGGCACCGAGCCTGGCCACAAGCGTAGCTAAAGGGTGACCCGACAATGCGGTCATCCTGTGTGTCAGCCTCATTACTTGGAGGATCTCACCGCAATGGCCAAGACAATTGCGTACGACGAAGAGGCCCGTCGCGGCCTCGAGCGGGGCCTCAACAGCCTCGCCGACGCGGTCAAGGTGACGCTGGGGCCGAAGGGCCGCAACGTCGTGCTCGAGAAGAAGTGGGGCGCCCCCACGATCACCAACGATGGTGTGTCCATCGCCAAGGAGATCGAGCTCGAGGACCCGTACGAGAAGATCGGCGCCGAGCTGGTCAAGGAAGTCGCCAAGAAGACCGACGATGTCGCGGGCGACGGCACCACCACCGCCACCGTGCTCGCCCAGGCGCTGGTGCGCGAGGGCCTGCGCAATGTCGCGGCCGGCGCGAACCCGCTGGGTCTGAAGCGCGGCATCGAGAAGGCCGTCGAGGCCGTCACCGCCAAGCTGCTCGACTCCGCCAAGGAGATCGACACCAAGGAGCAGATCGCGGCCACCGCGGGTATCTCCGCGGGCGACTCGTCCATCGGTGAGCTGATCGCCGAGGCCATGGACAAGGTCGGCAAAGAAGGCGTCATCACCGTCGAAGAGGCGCAGACCTTCGGTCTGTCGCTGGAGCTCACCGAGGGTATGCGCTTCGACAAGGGCTACATCTCGGGCTACTTCGTCACCGACCCCGAGCGTCAGGAAGCGGTCCTCGAGGATCCCTACATCCTGCTGGTCGGCTCGAAGGTCTCCACCGTCAAGGACCTGCTGCCGCTGCTGGAGAAGGTCATCCAGGCCGGCAAGCCGCTGCTGATCATCGCCGAGGACGTCGAGGGCGAAGCCCTGTCGACCCTGGTCGTGAACAAGATCCGCGGCACCTTCAAGTCCGTCGCCGTCAAGGCCCCGGGCTTCGGTGACCGCCGCAAGGCCCAGCTCGCCGATATCGCCATCCTCACCGGTGGCGAGGTCATCAGCGAAGAGGTCGGCCTCTCCCTGGAGACCGCCGGTATCGAACTGCTCGGCCAGGCGCGCAAGGTCGTCGTCACCAAGGACGAGACCACCATCGTCGAGGGTGCGGGCGACGCGGAGGCCATCCAGGGCCGCGTGGCGCAGATCCGCACCGAGATCGAGAACTCGGATTCGGACTACGACCGCGAGAAGCTGCAGGAGCGCCTGGCCAAGCTGGCCGGCGGTGTTGCGGTCATCAAGGCCGGTGCCGCGACCGAGGTCGAGCTCAAGGAGCGCAAGCACCGCATCGAAGATGCCGTGCGTAACGCCAAGGCCGCCGTCGAAGAGGGCATCGTCGCCGGTGGTGGCGTGGCCCTGCTGCAGTCGGCTCCGGCTCTGGAGGACCTGAAGCTCGAAGGTGACGAGGCGACCGGCGCGAACATCGTGCGGGTGGCGCTGTCGGCTCCGCTGAAGCAGATCGCCTTCAATGCCGGCCTCGAGCCCGGTGTGGTCGCGGAGAAGGTTTCCAACCTGCCCGCCGGCCAGGGTCTGAACGCTGCGACCAACGAGTACGAGGACCTGCTCGCCGCCGGCGTCGCCGACCCGGTCAAGGTCACCCGCTCGGCCCTGCAGAACGCGGCCTCCATCGCGGCCCTGTTCCTGACCACCGAGGCCGTTGTCGCCGACAAGCCGGAGAAGGCGGCCGCCGCGCCGGCCGATCCGACCGGCGGCATGGGCGGCATGGACTTCTGAGTCCGGCCACCCGGCAACCTTTTTCGAATCGAGGGCCGGTCCACCGTCGCGGTGGGCCGGCCCTCGGCCTTTGTCCGACTGCGTCGGGCGAGCCTGGGGTAGCCTGGATATCTTGACCTGATATATGAGATGTCCACAAGGAGTGGGTGACCATGGGATCGTCCAAGACGCCGATCGAGATCGATGACGAAGCACTGGCGATCGCCGCGGAGGTGCTCGGTACCAAGACCAAAAAAGATACGGTCAATGCCGCCCTACGAGAAGTCGGCCAACGATTGGTCCGCATGCGGGCTCTCGCCCGCCTCGGCGAGATGGCCGACCGAGGGGACTTCGACGAGTTCCTCGGCAACAAGGCGGCCTACCGCCGTTGAGCCCCGCCATCTATCTCATTGATACTTCCGGGCTGTTCCGGATCCTCCAGGAGCCCTACCGGAAGGCATGGGCCGATCAGCTGGCCGCGGGAGTGATCGCCACCTGTCCGATTGTGGAACTGGAATTCCTGTACTCATCCAGATCCCTGGCCGATCGGCTCGAGAAGCGGCGGCTACTGAATGAACTGTTCGGCTGGATCCCGATGTCGGACCGGGCGTACGAGCGCGCCGAGCAGGTCCAGCAGTCGATGACCGAGCAGGGGACTCACCGTTCGGCTGGTCCGGTCGACCTCCTCATCGCGGCCACCGCCGAACACGGTCGGCTCACGATTCTGTGCGATGACAATGATTTTGCGACTGTCGCCCGAATTACCGGGCAGCAGGTGGCGTTTGTGACCGGCACTTCCGGCTGACCGGCGCGGGGGCTGATGTCGAGGCGGGCCACCCGGTACTTCTGTGTAGCCGTGGTCGGCTGCGGGCCCCGGTGACGAGCGGAGGTCGGCCCGCCTTCGACGGGCCGGCCTCCGGTGTTCCGCTCGGCCGGTATTCAGAGGCCGGTGACCGCGAGCACCCGGAACGGTGCGGTGGGTGTGCCGGGGCCCAGCGGACCACCTTTGTCGAATTGCGAGGCGACCACGAGTACGCGGTCTCTGTCGTGGACCAGTGTGGTGGGAACGCCGAGAGTGTCGTCGTGGTACTCGGCTGTCCGCGTGGCGGTGTCGCCGGTATCCGACAGGGTCCAGGTGCTGACGATGTTGTCGGTGTTGTGCGCCGCCCGCAGGGTGGTGCCGTCCAGATCGAGACCGTCGGCGAGGGCGAGTTCGCCGCCGACGAGGTTCACTCGGCGGATCGGGGTGGGGCCGGGGGTGAGGGCGACCCGGTAGAGGTCGCCTCCGGTGGAGTCGGCGGTCAGCAGATAGGCGCCGGTGGGGTCGGCGACTATTCCGTTGAGGGTGTAGGCGTCGGGGCCGTGGGGTTCCAGGGCGGACGCCAGATCGAAGGCCCGGCTCAGTTTCCCGTGTCCGTCCCCGGTCAGTGCCCGGTCCAGGTCGGCGGGGGTGACCTGGTAGATGAGGTCGCGCCGGCTGTCGGTGAGATACGCCGTCCCGTCGGGGGCGAAGGTGATGTCGTTGACGAATCGGTCGCCGGTGCCCGGCACGTCGAATCGCGCGCGTAATCGGCGCGACCCGAGGTCGTAGACGGCTGCTCCGGCGGTCGAGTCGAGGACCCACAGCCGTCCGGCTCGGTCGATCCGAAGACCGTTTGCGGTCCGGCGGCCGTCGGTTCCGGAAGGTAGGAAGACTTCGGCGCGGGTGGCGCCGACGGCGTTCCGGTAGATCGTCCCGTCGGCGTAGGAGCCGACGTAGACGTCCCCGCTGCGTTCGTCCACGGCTATGCCCTCGGGGTAGACGCGGTCGGCGGGGAATTCGAATGCGGTGTCGATTCGGGGCGCCGGGGTGGGTTCCGGCGGGCGCCCGCAGCCTGTCAGGGCAAGGCCGGCGGCCGCCGCGAGAACGGTGGACCAGCGAAGGCGGGTGGTACGGGACATGGCTCCTGCTCTCTGCGCGCATTGTGTAAAGCCCGACATCTAAATATGAAGGCTAAGTTAGATTAGAGCTCTAATATCCGTCAAGACTCTAATCTTCGCGGGCATGGATACCATGCCTGCATGACGTCCATGCCCGCCGAGGAGCGCATCGGTTCGTATGTCAAACGCGCCGAGCAGGCGCGGAACGCGGCCAAGAGCGCTGCGCTCAAACCCCTCGGCGTCACCGAGGCGCAATACGCGGCGCTGTTGTTCCTCAGCGATAACCCCGGTATCTCGGCGGCGGCGCTGGCCCGGTTGTGCGGAGTGACACCGCCGACGATGAACACGGTGCTCACCAATCTCGTCGACCGTGGGCTGATCGAACGCACCCCACACCCGTGGCACAAGAACATGCTGGAAACGCGGCTCACGGAAAAGGGCGAATCGGTGATGGGGGAGGCCGACGCCCGCGCGATCGCGGTGGAGCGAACCGTCGGTAACGGATTCACAGATGCCGAGCGGGAAACGCTGTGCCGGTTGCTCACCCGCTGCGCCGAGCTGTTCGATACGGCCCGGGTGGACGTACCGGCGGCTTTCGCCGCCGGGCGTGCCGGGGAGTAGCTCCGCGATCACGATTCGGACAGCGGCGACCGCCATTCCATGGCGACCGCCGGTGGGGCGCCGGCGGTTCGGCAGAACAGTACGGCAGTTTCACCGATCACCGGCGAGCGGCGGCAGGGATCGCCGAACCTCCCACCCGGCCTCCGGCTTCCATATCGATCAGAGCGGGATGACGTGCGGCCGGCCTTCGGTCGGCTCGGCGACCACCTGCGCGGCGAGGCCGAATACGTCCCGCAGCACGTCCGGGCGCACCACGTCCGCGGGAGCGCCCTGGGCCACGATCGACCCGTTCTTCATCACGACGAGATGGTCGCTGTACCGGGCGGCCAGCGAGATGTCGTGCAGCACCATGAGAACGGTCCGGTTGTGCTCGCGGTTCAGCCGCACGATCAATTTCAGCAGATCGACCTGATGTGCCAGATCCAGATAGGTCGTCGGCTCGTCCAGCAACAAGATGTCGGTTTCCTGGGCGAGGGTCATGGATATCCACGCCCGTTGGCGTTGCCCGCCGGAGAGCCGGTCGAGCGCGGCTCCGGCCAGGTCGAGCATTCCGGTGCTGTTCAGGACGTGCCGCAGTGTCGCCTCGTCCAGGGCGGAGAACTGCTCGTACCACCGCTGCCGGGGATGGCGCCCGCGCGAGACGAGATCGGCGACCGTGAGTCCGGCCGGTGCGGTGGGGGACTGGGGCAGGATGCTGATGCGCCGGGCGACCTGCCGGGTGGGCAGCGTATGAATCGGCCTGCCATCGAGCAGAACCCGGCCGGACCGTGGCGCCATCAACCGGCCGAGGCCGCGCAGCAGGGTCGACTTCCCACAGCCGTTGGGGCCGATGATCGAGGTCACCGCTCCGGCCGGAACGTCGAAGGTCAGGCCGGCGACCACATCGGCGCCGTCGTAGCCGAGGGTCAGATTCTCCGTGCGCAGCGCGGATATCGGTTCCGGGTGGCTCACGTCAGCTTCCTTTGGTTGCGCAGGACCAGAAAGAGGAGATACGGCCCGCCCAGTACCGCGGTGGCCACACCGACCGGCAGTGAGACCGGCAGCGCGTGCGCCGCGAGAGTATCGGCGACCGAGACGAACACCACGCCCACCAACCCGGAAACGAGGATCGGTGGCACGGCCGAACCGGTGAGCAACCGCGCGATCTGGGGGCTCGCCAACGCGACGAACACCAGCGGACCCGCGACGACGACCCCGGTGGAGGCCAGCAGCGTCGCGAGGGCCAGGGCGTAGAGCCGGAGGCGGCCGATCCGGATACCCAGGCCGATCGCGATATCGTCGTCCAGGGTGAGCAGCATCAGCCGCCGTCCCAGCAGCAGCGCACCCATCAGTAGTGCCAGGGCCAGCAGTCCCATCGGCTGGACCAGTGGCCAGTCCTTGCCGTTGAGCGAACCGGACATCCAGGTGAGGGCCTGGGCGGCGTTGCTGACATCGCCGAGGGTCAGCAGCCAGGTCGTCAGGCTCACCGCGAGTCCGTTGAGGCCGAGGCCGACGAGCACCAGGCGGTAGCTGTCGAGCGTCGCGGAGAAAGCCAGCAGGAAGACCAGGACTCCGGCCAGGATGCCGCCGCCGAACGCGGCGGCCGGCAGACCGATCCGGCCGGCGAACCCGCTCAGGCCGGCGGCGCCACCACCGGCCAGCACCAGTACCGAGACCGCGCCGAGTGAGGCGCCGGCCGTCACGCCGAGAATATCCGGGCTGGCGAGCGGATTACGGGCGACGGTCTGGGTGATCGCCCCCGCCATGGCCAGACACCCGCCCGCGATAACGGCCCCCACGGCACGAGGGGCCCGGAATTCCGTCACCGCGAGGTGCAGCCGGGCATTCGAGTCGTCGCCCAGCAGCGCCCGGACGACCGCGTCGAGCGGTAGCGCGGAACCGCCGTTGGCGATATGGATCGCGGTGGCGGCCAGCGCCAGCACGAACAGTGACCCCCCGACCCACAAGGCCCGGGGCGTCATGCGCACCGAGACCGGGCCCCACCGCACTACGCGGGTGGGCGCGAGCAGGTTCGGGGCAGGGGCGCTCATACGGTCACCAACCGGCGACGACGAGCGAGGAGCACGAAGAACGGTGCTCCGATAACGGCGAGCACGACCCCGACCGACAGTTCACCCGGGCGGGCTATGACCCGGCCGGCGGTATCGGCGCAGAGGATGAGGAATATGCCGAAAGCGGCCGCCGCGGGCACCGACCGGCGGTAGTCGGCCCCGACGAGGGCCCGGGCGATATGGGGCACCAGCAACCCGGCGAAGGCGATCGGCCCGGCCATGGTGACCGCGGAGCCGGCCAGCAGGGTGATCGCCACGATGCCGACACATCGTGCGACGGGTACGGAGGTCCCGAGCGAACGCGCCGCGTCCTCACCGAGCGCCAGGGTGTTGAGCGCGCCGATATTGAGCACGGCGAGCAGCAGTCCCGCGGCGGCGAACGGCCATATCGCCGCGAGCGAATCCGGGCGCGCCGCCAGCGAGCCCACCTGCCAGAACCGCAGAGTGTCCAAGGACGCGCTGTCGAGCAGTACCAATCCCGTGACCAGGCCGCCGCACAGCGCCGTGACGGCCGCACCGGACAACACCAGCGTGATCGGCGTCGCCCCATTACGTGCGGCGGTACCGACGGTGAACACCACCACGCCGGCGATCAGGGCGCCCACGAAGGACAGACCGGCCTGAGCGTGCACGGGCAGGGCGCCGAACAGGAATGTGGCGGAGACGATCGCGAGCGCCGCGCCCTGGTTGATACCGAGCAGGCCCGGCTCGGCGACAGCGTTTCGGGTATGCCCCTGGGTCAGGATTCCGGCCACCCCCAGACAGGCTCCCGCGGCGATGCCGACGAGCGTGCGCGGCCAGCGGAGTTCACGGATCGTCACATCCATGTCGGTTCCGGTGGGGGTGAATATCGCATGCCATGCCTCCGGCAAGGTCGACGGGCTGCTGCCGACGCACACGCTCACCAGAATCGCCGCCAGTACCGCGGCGACCGGCACGCCCACCATGACCAGCGCCGGGCGACCGGGACGAGGCGTGTCGCGGCGGCGCGGCGGAACCGTGGGTCCGATCGGTGATCCCGGTACCTCCGAGGTGGTATCGCCGGTCACCGGTTCGCTCGCACCGGCACTGTCGCCATCTCGGTTCTCCTTGCTAAGGTTCAGCAACGCATTGGGCAGCCTATCCTTACCGGGATGTCGCGCGGTAGCCCACCCGAAGGAAAGGTGACCTCATGCGAGTGGCGTCTCCACGGTCGATAGCCAAGCGATCACTGGCTCCCCTGTTGGCCGGCGGACTGCTGTTCGCCGGCGCGTGTGGTTCGGGCGAGCCGAGTGCGAGCGCCCCCGGGGGCGCGGAAGGTGCCGCGATCTCGATACAGCACGCCATGGGGACCACGACCATCGACGCGCCACCGGAACGCGTTGTCGCACTGGACCCGAGCTTCTCCGACGCCGCGCTGCTGCTCGATGCTCCACTCGTGGGCTACGTCCAGTATCGCGAGGATCGGGACAATCCCTTCCCGGACTACCTGGGCGAAATCGACGACGCGGTCGCTGATTCGGTGAACGTCGGAACGATCGCCGAGCCGGATCTCGAGAAGATCCTGGAGCTCGAACCCGATCTGATCATCTCGGCGAAAGTGCGCCACGAGCCGCTCTACGATCAGTTGTCCAAGATCGCGCCGACGGTGTTCTCGGAGACCACCGGGCCCACCTGGAAGCAGAACGTCGTACTCCTCGGCGAAGCGCTGGGCCGGAAGGACAGGGCCGAGGAACTGGTGACCGGCTACGAGGAGCGCGCCGCCGCGGTGGGTGAACAGATCAGGGCCGCGCATCCCGGCGTCACCTACTCGCTGGTCCGGTTCGCCGGTGAGAACACCGCCCGGCTCTACTCCAGCAGTTCGTTCATCGGCGAGATCATGACGGATATGGGTATCCCGCGTCCGGCCGGCGCACCCGATTCCGAGGACAGCATCTTCACCCCGCTGTCGGTGGAGCAGATTCTCGCGGCCGACGCGGGGATCGTCATGGTTTCCGCCTACACTCCGCCGGGGGCCGAAGGGGACTCCAGCCGAGACCAGCAGGCGTCCTTCGAAGCCAATCCGCTCTGGCAGCGCCTCTCGGGCGATGTCGTCCACGTCGACGACGAGCCGTTCGTCCTCTCGGTGAGCGTGCAGGGCGCGCACGCCTCGATCACCACACTCGCCGAACACTTCGGTGTCGACCCACGTAAGGATCTGATTCCCTGATAGTTCGGGCGTCGGTCACGTGTTGCCGGGGGGTCGTGGACAGACCTGCTGCTCCGGCTCCGTCGGGAGGCCGGTGTTCGGGATGACCGCGAGGACCGCCGGGTGTGTTCGCCGAGATCTGCCCCGTAGTGCGGATCCGGGTACCCGCGACCGCGCGACCGACCGGCTTCCGGTCAATTCGAGGCGGCCTGACCCAGGCGCCAGAAACCGCTGAACATGATGTCGGATTTGGGCACTCCGCGGTCGCGCACCAGGTGGCGACGCACTTCGGCGACCAGTTGCTGCTCGCCGGCGACGAAGGCGTAGCCCGGCCCGTCCGGAAGGGCCGCCGCGCGCACCGCTTCGGTGGCCGGCCTACCGATCCGGACGTGAGGGTCGGCGCGGGGCAGCCAGTGCACCCGCACGCCCGTCGGCTCGCCCAGATCCTGGATATCCGTCCGGTGGGGGACCTCGATATACGCCGCGCCGCACAGATCCCGCGGCGCCGATCGCAGCACACCCGCGATCGCCGGCAAAGCGCTCTCGTCGCCGACCAGCAGTGACCAGCCGGTGTGCGACGGAGCCCGGTACATGATGCCTTCGTCGAGCAGGCCGATGGGGATACCCGGGTGCACCCGGCCTGCCCATGCGGAGGCCGGGCCGGAATCCCCGTGGGCGACGAAATCCACATCGATCTCGGCATGCTCGCCGAAGAATCCGGCGCCGGCGGGGCGGAACCCGCGCACGGTGTAGTTGCGGATCAGTGGCCGGGTATCACTGCTCATCGCCAGGCATTGCGTGTACCAGAGGGTGTTCTGCGCCGCGGTGGGCAGGCGCAGACCGGTTTGCCACTCCCGCGGCAGGAAGAGACGGATCCACTGGTCATAGCCCATGGGTACGAAATCAGCGAGATCGGGACCGCCGACCGTGACCCGGATGAAACTGTGGCCGATACGCTCGGCACCCAAAGTCTCGGCGGTGCAGATCCGCCGGTGCTCCGGTTTGACGTATTTGGTCCGCATCGCCATGCCGGTGAGGTTAGCAAAACCTAACTCCGGACGGCCGTTCCCGACCTACCCGATCGGCTGAACGAGGGTGGCTACCCTCGTTCAGTGCTCGGCGTCGATACTCGTGGTTGGATGAGGCCTCCGGTTTCCCCAGTGTCGTAGAGGTGTGGGTTGATGTCGACATGGAAGTTGTCAGCGGTCGGCTGGACCGGTTCTTCCTTCGCTGAGATCGGCCGGTCCACACCGGGCCGCGTTGGTTCGCTATTCGGCTCGAAATTCGCCGCAGTCCGGGTTATGGCTGGATGCGGTCGAATTCGTGCCCGGCGACAGCCTTCAGAACCTGTGTACGGCTGTTTGCCATAGATTGCGGGCGGCCACGGGCGGTTACGCAACGATATTCGCGACTCCTTCCGCGGCCGCCGGGCGCGCTCTTCCGCCCGCGGTATCCGAGTACCTGGGTGCCGATCGATTTCGAAAGCTCACCCCCGGTGAACTCGGTGCGTCGAGCAGAGTGCCGCCCATGCACAGCGACATGAATGCCACCGGTGACCACGGCCACCGGAACGAAACCTCCGGGGGCTCCGGATCCGGTGGTGGTCCGCCCGGTCCGGGGATGCGGGGAGGGGATCGGTATCCTGGTGATTTCGTCGTCACTCTCCCCAACGGAAGCAGATTGCAGTGCCGCGCCGAGGGGCCGGAAGACGGAAAACCGATAGTCCAGATCCACGGAACGCCGGGGAGTGGACACCGCTCCGCCCGAGCTGCTCGATCGCCTGGACGTCCGGCTGATCACCTACGACCGCGCGGGTTACGGCGGCTCCGATCTACAGCCGGGAGCGAAAGTCGCCGATTCCGCCGAGCATGTCCGAGCGATCGCAGACCATCTGGGAATCGGTCGATTCGCTGTGGTCGGTAGGTCCGGCGGCACTCCCCACGCAGCGGCTGTGGCCGCCGGTCTGCCCGACCGGGTCACCAGGCTCGCGCTGCTCGTCCCCCTTGCACCGCCTGATCTGATGAAGAATGACTATTTCGTGGGCATGACCCAGCAAGCGGGGTTGGATATATCGGCCAAGGGCTTGGATACGAAGGTGGGGCAACTCATCGACGCGTGCGATACCAAGATCATGAATTTTCGGGCCTCTCCTACCGATCCGACGACGATCATCGGTATCCCGAGAGATGAGCTCGGCGCGGCCGACAGGGAAACCGTGGGCAGAAACGCCGAAAAGCTGTGCGCGATGTACACCGAAGCCTTGAGGAAGGGTGAGGTGGCATGGAAAGAGGATCTGACGACCTCCATGGGCACACCCTGGGGATTCGAACTCGGCGATATCAACTGTCCGACGATGATATGGACTGCGAGCGGAGACGGGCTCACACCCTCCGCCCACGCGCACAAGATCGCTGAACAACTACGGCCGGGGCAAGTTCAGGTGTATACCGTGCCCGGTGGCGAGGTAGGTCATCTGGGTGCAATGGAGACCAAGCCCGGTGCCTACGCATGGCTGTCCGGGCAGGAGGATCTGGCACTCTTCCCGACCGGCGCATCCTCTGACCACCCGCGCGGTACCGCCATCCCCACCAGACTCGATCAGTGGACGAGGCTGGCCGAGCCCGGGGCGTGGTGAGCTCGTATCGGGAGACGCCGGTGGTGACCTCCGCCGACCCACGCGACGGCCGTGCGTGCGGCCGCGCTGCTGCGGTTGGATCCGGCACGGTTCCGTAGCGTCCGCGCCGTTGGGTGACAATGGTCGGATGAGTGGCGTGCAGGACAGCGAAAACGATCCCTATCTCTGGCTCGAAGAGGTCACCGGCGAGCGGGCACTCGATTTCGCCCGGGCGCACAACGAGGTCGTCATGGAGCGGTTCGCCGCGAGCGATCGGTTCGATGCGCTGCAGCACCGGATCCTGGACATGCTGGACACCGATGCCAAGATCGCCTTCCCCGGGCGGCGCGGACAATGGCTGTACAACTTCTGGCGCGACGCGGCGCATCCGCGCGGTCTGTGGCGGCGCACCACCTTCGCCGAGTACGTGAAGGCCGAACCCGAGTGGGATGTCCTCATCGACCTCGACGCGGTGGCCGCCGCCGAGGACGAGAATTGGGTCTGGGGCGGTGCCGGAGTGTTGCGCCCGGACCAGAGCCGGGCACTGATCAGCCTGTCGCGGGGTGGCGCGGACGCCAAGGTCGTTCGTGAATTCGATATGCGAACCCGCGAATTCATCGCCCCCGAGGACGGCGGTTACTTCCTGCCGGAAGCGAAGTCGCGTATCAGTTGGATCGATATCGATTCCGTATATGTGGGAACGGATTTCGGTCCCGGGTCCCTCACCGGATCCGGATATCCGCGGATCGCGAAACGCTGGCGTCGTGGCACCCCTCTCGATACCGCGGAAACGGTTTTCGAGGGCGCGGTGACCGACGTTTCGGTCTCGGCGGGTTACGACCGGACCCCCGGTTACGAGCGGCACTACATCGCACAGGCCACGGATTTCTTCCACGAAGAGGTATTCCTGCTGGAGGCCGACGGCTCCCGGACCCATCTGGAGACCCCCTCGGATGCCGACGAGTCGTGGTACAAGGAATGGCTGCTGGTCCGGCTGAAATCCCCGTGGGAGGTCGGGGGCCAGAGCTATCCCGCCGGTGCGCTGATCGCCACGAATTTCGCCGCGTTCCGTGCCGGCGGCAGAGATTTCGAGGTCCTGTTCGAGCCGGACGCGCACACCTCGCTGCACGGCTACGGCTGGACCGAGAACCATCTACTGCTGGTGACCCTCGAGGATGTGCAGACAAAACTGTACGTCCTCACGCCGGGGGACGAGGGGTGGCGCACGGAACCGCTCGCCGAGACGCCCGCCATGGCGACCACCGGCATCATGAATCTCGACCCGCTCGAGGGCGGGGACGACTACATGCTCATGACCAGTGGATTCACCACCCCCACCACCCTGCTCGCCGGGTCGGTCGGTGCGCCGGTGACCGAATGGAAGCAGGAGCCCGAGTTCTTCGACGCGACCGGTATCGAGACCGAACAGTTCTTCGCCCGCTCGGATGACGGAACGTCGATCCCGTACTTCGTCATCCGGCACCGCGATACCCGTGACGCGCCGGCGCCCACGGTGATGTCGGGTTACGGCGGTTTCGAGGTGTCGCGGACCCCCGGCTACGGCGGGGCTTCCGGTATCGGGTGGCTGGAGCAGGGCGGCACCTATGTGATGACCAATATCCGCGGCGGCGGGGAATACGGGCCGCAGTGGCATACCTCGGTGCAGAAGGAGAACCGGCACAAGGTGTACGAGGATTTCTCCTCGATCGCCCGTGACCTGGTGGCCCGTGGGATCACCACCGCCGACCGGCTCGGTGCCGTCGGCGGCAGTAACGGCGGTCTGCTGATGGGTGTGATGCTCACCCGCTACCCGGAATTGTTCGGGGCGATCGTCTGCCAGGTGCCGCTACTGGATATGCGCCGTTATCACCGGTTGCTGGCGGGTGCGTCCTGGGTCGCGGAGTACGGTGACCCGGATATCCCGGAGGAATGGGCCTACATCAGCCGCTACTCCCCGTATCAGCGGGCCGCCGAAACCGGCGCGGACGCGACCTATCCACCGATTCTGCTCACCACCTCCACCCGTGACGATCGCGTGCACCCCGGGCATGCCCGCAAGATGGCGGCGCTGCTGGAGGCGCAGGGGCATCGCGTCTGGTACCACGAGAACATCGAGGGCGGGCACGGCGGCGCCGCCGACAACAAGCAGTCGGCATTCCAGGCGGCCCTGATCTACGAGTTCTTCACCCAGATGCTCATCGAGGGCCGGACCACGAAGTGATCCGGCGGCGGTCACCGATCGTGTAGCCACTTCTCGATCCGGTCGACCACGTCGGTGGGATCGGAGATCCAGCCGTTGTGCCCCAGCGGCCGGGGCGCGTGCCAGGTGGTCTTGTCGGCGTTGGGCAGTTTGTCCAGCAGATGCCCGGCCGAGGTCGGCGGGGTCAGTTCGTCGCCGGTCAGGGTGATCGACAGTACGGGCAGTTTCAGCCGGGAGAGGCGTTCCTCGTAGTCGATATCGGCGCCGGCCGGGTCGAACCGGCCGGTGCGGGCCAGCCGGGCCCAGTCGGAGACGAGCACCTTGGACTGGCGGCCGAAACCGTTGGGGCCGAGTTTGTCGCCCGGCCATACTCCGGCCAGCCCGGCGGTCAGCGAGACCGCGGCCGTGCCGACCAGCATGCCCGGCGCGAGCAGTCCGCGAAAACGCCGGTAGTAGGGCGTGCCCGACGCGACGAGGATCAGCCCCGCGAGGCGGCCGCGGGCCCGCGCCGCGTACAGCGCCGACAGCTGCCCGCCCATACTGTGGCCCAGCACGTACGGGGTGCGGTCGGGGAAGTGGGTGCGGACCACCTCGAAGATCGCCGGGAAATCGACGGCGGCGAGTTCGTGGTACCCGTAGGTGCTGGCCGCGCTCGGTTTCGGTGAGCTGGCGCCGTTGCCGCGCAGCTCACCCACCGCGACGTCGATGCCACGCCGGGCGAGTGCGCGAGCGAAATAGAGGTAGTACTCGCCGGGCACACCGAGCCCGGGTATCAGTACGACCACCGGGCGCGGGGTATCCGGGGTGGCCGGGTGCCCGTCCGGGCCCGTGGCCGGCACCAGCCGCACCGGGACGGTGCTGCCGTCGGGCATCTGGATCGCGACGGTCTCCACCGGGTCCAGGCTAGCCGCCGGGCGGCCTCGGCCGGCGGCGTGGTCAGGCCCGGATCGCCCCCACGATGATCCGGCTGAGCACCCGGATCACCTCGTCGAGCGGTTGCCGCGGTTCGGCTCCGCTCCATTCGTCCACCACATAGTTGACCGCGCCGATGATGGCGAGCATGCGCAGGTCGTAGTCGCCGGTCGGGATCTCGCCGTGCAGCGCGGCGTCCTCGGCGGCCTTGGCGAGCACCGAACTCCAGGCGCGGCGTGATTCCCCGCGCATCTTCTCGACTTTGGTGCCGGCGCCGACCACTTCGACGAGCACGACCCGAGCCCGTCGCATATCGGTGCCGATGGATTGCACGTAGGCGCGGATGGCGCCGTCGATTCGCTCCAGCGCGCTCTGGTCGGTGCTCTGTTCGAGGGAGGCGAGCACCGCGGTCCGCGATTCCCGGTCGATGAGAGCGAAGAGTTCCACAAGGAGCGATTCGCGGCCGGTGAACTCTTCGTAGAACTGGCGCGAGGACAACCCCGCGTCTTTGCAAATGGCCCCGACCGAGCTATTGGCATACCCGTCTCTCGCAAAAACCGTCAGGCCGGATTCGAGAAAACGAGCGCGTCGCTCGCGTTGCCGATCTTCTACGGGCTGCCCGGCATACCGTCGTCCCGAATTCGCTTCCTGTGACATCGCGCAGAACAATACCGAAAAGCCCGATCCCCTTGTCATCGATCGGGCCTTTCGTAGCATGCCGGTAGCACAGTACGGGTTTGCCGAAAGTTGGCTGCCCGCAACTCGGGTCGCCGGTGAAACTGTCAAACCGGACAATACCGGGGTCCGTGCTGGTACAGCTGATTTTAGAGGGAAATTCTAGAATAATTTCCATCGGCCCGGCATGACCATTGCAATAACCCGGCAACACATAGTGTTCACCTTATGGGAACCGCGCTGCTGTATGGGCTGGGTACGGCAATTCCATTGCTGATCGGTGCGTTCATCGGTTTGCGAACCACATTGCCCAAGCCATTGCTCGCCTCGCTGATGGCGTTCGGTGCGGGCACCATGATCGCCGCCGTGACCAACGAACTGTTCGAACCCGCCTTCGTGCAGGCGGGGGCATTCACCGCCGGATCCGCGCTGTTTCTCGGCGCGACGGTATACGTCGTCGCGAACCGGCTCCTCGAACGCCGCGAGGGCACCGGCGCGGTGGGCTGGGCCCTGATGCTCGGAACGGTCCTGGACGGAGTTCCGGAGAACACGGCGCTCGGGGTCTCGCTGAGCTCCGGGGGCGGGATGGTGCTCCTGGTCGCCATCGCGGCGGGCAACGTACCGGAGGCCATCGGTGGTTCGGCGCTGCTGCACCGGCAGCGGAACGCGTCCACCGGCACGGCGTTCACCCTGTGGCTGCTCACCGGGGCGGTGCTCGTGGTGGTGACCGTCGCCGGGAACCTGCTCTCCGATCACCTCGAACAGACCCATATCAGCGCGATACAGGCCTTCGCGGGCGGCGCGACCATCGCGGTCCTCGCCGATTCGCTGATGCCGGAGGCGTACCGGGAAGGCGGCTGGTGGGTCGGTATGGCGACCTCGGTCGGATTCCTCGTCGCGTTTCTGCTGAGCTGATCGGCGTAGCGGCCCTAAATTCGGTTTTCTCGCCCGCTCGGCCGGTGCAGGATGCGGAAGATATGGCAGCACACGCATTCCGCTCCGGGCTCCGCCGCAGGCTGTGGCCGTTGCGAGGGCGCGCCTTCAAGGCGATATTCGTGGGCGCGGCGTGCTCCGGCGTCACCGACGGCATCGTTCCCCTGGCCTTCGCTGTTCACTCGATACAGGCCTTCGGCTCCGCCACCTCGCTCACCGTCATCCTGATCGCGCTGTGGGCGGGCCGGTTCGCCTGTACACCGGCCGCCGGTGTGGCCGCCGCCCGCCGCGACCAGTTCGCGATCATGATCGGGTCCGATATGGCGCGCATCCTGGCCCAGGCCGGACTGGCGCTGGTGCTGGTGGGTACGGGCCGGGACTCGCTGCCGGCCATGGCGGTGTCGGCCGCCCTCTACGGCGCGGCCACCGCTTTCTACGCTCCCGCTCTCGCCACGGTGCTGCCCCGGGTGGTGCCCGGACCCGAACTGCGCCGGGCCAACGCCCTGATCACGCTGGTTGCCGATATCAGTGTGCTCGTCGGGCCGGCAGCGGCCGTGGCGTTGTCGGCGACGGTGGGATTCGTCTGGATCCTGGTGCTGGATTCGCTGACCTTCGGCGCGAACCTACTCGCACTGGTTTACGCCCGGCGGGCGGCCGGGCCCGTTCCCGACCCGGGTGCATCACGAAGTGCGGGCGGGTCCGCGGTGCGCGCCGGGTGGACAACGCTGCGCGCGACCGTGGGCCGCGCACCCTGGCTCGGCTGGTCGGTCGTGCTGTGGTCCCTGGTGTCCTTCGTGATCGGCCTGGTCGCGGTGGCCGGCCCGGCGCTGACGGTCACGGCGACCGGTGGCGGTGGGCTGTGGGCAGCGCTCGCGACCGGTATGGCCCTGGCCGCCCTGGCCGGGTCGCTGTCGGTGATCGCCGGTGCCGCGCGGTTCGGCTGGCGCACGGCCTGCGCCGCCCTGGTCGCTGCTGTCCTCGTGGAGCTGACCGCGCTGGCCGGTTACGGCCGGGAAGTGAGTGGACCGGTGTTGCTGTTCGCCGGCTGCCTGATCGCCGGGTTCGCGGTGTCGGTCACCGGTATCGTCTGGCAGTCGCTGATCCAGGCCGAACTGCCAACCGAGCAACTCGGGGTGTTCAGCTCGGTGGAAGGATTTCTCGGTGCCGCGGGCATCCCGGCGGGAATGATCGCGGGCGGTTGGGCGCTCGACGGGGTCGGTTACCTGGCGGGGGGAGTGGCGATCGTGCTGATCGGTTGCACTGTCGCCGTCCAGGTGACCATGCGCACACCCGGGCCGGCCCGGCTGGAGGATCCGGTCGGCCGGTCGTAGCGCCGTCGCTGCCCGTCAGGGCCCGGTGGCGCGGTCGGCGCGTGACCGGTGTGCTCAGCGGCGGGAGGCGGGCGGGTGGCCCCGGCCGCGGTCGGGAGAGTTAGGCTCGACACCGTGACTTCCCACTACGATGTCGTCGTTCTCGGTGCTGGTCCCGGCGGTTACGTCGCCGCGATCCGCGCCGCTCAACTCGGCCTGCGAACAGCGATCGTCGAGCAGAAATACTGGGGTGGCGTATGCCTGAACGTGGGCTGCATCCCGTCCAAGGCGCTGCTGCGCAATGCGGAGCTGGCGCATATCTTCACCAAGGAAGCGAAAACCTTCGGTATCAGCGGGGAGGCGACCTTCGATTTCGGGGCGGCCTTCGATCGCAGCCGTAAGGTCGCGGACGGCCGGGTCAAGGGCGTCCACTTCCTGATGAAGAAGAACAAGATCACCGAGTACGACGGCAAGGGTTCGTTCACCGGCCCGAACGCGCTGTCGGTCGAGCTCAGCAAGGGTGGGACGGAGTCGATCACGTTCGACAATGTCATCATCGCCACCGGCACCAACACCAAACTGCTGCCGGGCACCTCCCTGAGCAAGAATGTCGTCACCTACGAGGAGCAGATCCTCACCCGCGACCTGCCGGGTTCGATCTTGATCGTCGGCGCCGGCGCCATCGGGATGGAGTTCGGCTACGTCCTGCGCAACTACGGTGTGGACGTGCGCATCGTGGAGTTCCTGGACCGCGCGCTGCCCAACGAGGACGCCGACGTCTCCAAGGAGATCACCAAGGCGTACAAGAAGCTCGGTATCACCATCACCACCGGTGCCGCCGTGCAGTCCATCGACGACGACGGGTCCAAGGTCACCGTCGCGATCAAGGACAACAAGTCCGGTTCGGTCGAAACCGTCACCGTGGACAAGGTGCTGCAGGCCGTCGGCTTCGCGCCCCGGGTCGAGGGCTACGGCCTGGAGAACACCGGTGTGGCGCTTACCGACCGCGGCGCGATCGCCATCGACGACAATATGCGCACCAATGTGCCGCATATCTACGCCATCGGCGATGTCACCGCGAAACTGCAGCTCGCGCATGTCGCGGAGGCCCAAGGCGTGGTCGCGGCCGAGACCATCGGCGGCGCGGAGACGCTGACCCTGGGCGACTACCGGATGATGCCCCGTGCCACCTTCTGCCAGCCGCAGGTCGCCAGCTTCGGACTCACCGAGCAGCAGGCGCGCGACGAGGGCTACGACGTGAAGGTCGCCACCTTCCCGTTCACCGCCAACGGCAAGGCGCACGGTCTCGGCGACGCCACCGGTTTCGTCAAGCTGATCTCGGACAACACCTACGGCGAACTCATCGGTGGCCACCTCATCGGCCCGGATGTCTCCGAACTGCTGCCCGAACTGACCCTGGCCCAGAAGTGGGATCTCACGGTCAACGAGCTGGCTCGCAATGTGCACACGCACCCGACGCTCAGCGAGGCGCTGCAGGAGGCCATTCACGGCCTGGCCGGACACATGATCAACTTCTGATCCACTCGTTTCCCCGGCCCGGTGTCGTGTTCGCCACGGCGCCGGGCCGGTTCGTTTCCGGGGAGCCCGGCAGATCGAGCCGGCCGGCAGGCACTCCCGATGTACGCACCCGATGCCGCTGTCCCGGTACGGCGGTGGACGACTGTGCCCACGATGTCCGCAAGCGCAGCCGCGGATTGCGACGGTTCCGACGGTCTGCGCACCGCATGTGCTGCGGGCCCGCAAGTACCGAGCCTCCCGCCGGAAGCGCAGCTGCGCGGCAGGTGCGGCCGGGATATATTCCCGCGATGAGCACGGAACGAGAGCCGGCCCGCCCCCGGGTGCCGGGAATGCGCTGGATCGCCGGCGTGCCAACGGCTCTGTTGCTGTTCGTGACTTTACTCGCCGCGGTCTTCGTCGATACCCGGATGGTGCGCACCGAGGTGCTGCGCACCGAAACCCAGCCGGGGACCGTCGCATACGACGGTGCGACCTACCATGCGGGTCTACTGCGCCGGGAGAGTTGGCTGCTGCACCGGCGGCTTCCGGATGTGATCGTGGTCGGCCGGGACCCGGGTATGGGATACGGCCACCCGGTGTACTTCCAGATTCTCGGCAACCGCGACCCCGAACTGGCCTCCGCGCGCTGGAGCCCCGAGGGCGTATCCATCCGCCTCGACTCCGGACACGAGATATACGTTCCCGCGGACGCTTTCACCGGTGGCCGGTAGCCACACCCGTCCGGTGCCGCGGCGGTCAGAAGTCGTCGCGGCGGATACGGAGGGTGGTGATGGTGGCGGCCAGGCCCTCGTATTGATTGACGAGCAGCACGATCTCGATGAGGCGACGGTCGTCGTAGTAGGTGGACAGGTGGGCCCAGGCCTCGTCGTCGATATCGCGGGTCAGGACCAGTTGATCGACCGCGGTGAGCAGGGCACGGTGCTTGTCGGTCCAGCCCTCGGCGTCGGCCCCGGCCCGGATCCGCTCCAGGATCTCCGGGGTCACCCCGGCCCGCCGGCCCAGGCGGATGTGGTGGTCGGTCTCGTACGCGCAGTCGCGCAGATGGGCGACACGCAGAATGACCAGTTCGGTGTCGTGCCGGCGCAGCCGCCCACCCGGCATCAGCGTTCCGGAGAAGTGCAGCCAGCCGCGGAACAGCCGTCCGGCCCGGCCCAGCGTGCTGAACAGCTGCGCATCGGCCGTACCCGAGGCCCGCGAGAGCACCTGCCAGGCCGCCCAGTTGACCGGGCCCAGCTCGCGGAGGCGTCCGGGGGTTATCCGTGGTCGCTCCTGCGAAACCATCACATCGCCCTCTCCGGTGGAACTGTTCTGCGGTCGCGGTGCCCGCCCCGGGTTCCCGGGGCGCGGCTGTGCTCCCGAACCTACCCGCCGGTGTGCCGCTCGAACAGGCGGCTTTCCCGAGCGTGTGTCACGAGCGGGCGGGATCGCCCTGTTCGAGCAGTTCGGAGACCGTGACGAACCGGTAGCCCTGGGCGTGTAGTTTCGCGGCGATCGGGACGATGGCGGCCCGCGAGGCCGCCCCGGAGGCGTACATGGTGTGCAGCAGGATGATCGACCCCGGCCGCACCTGGCCGACGGCCGCGTTCACGATGTCCTCGGTGGTGGTGTTGCCGTCCTCGGGTTCGACATCCCAGGTGACCGTCGTGCGATCGTGATCGGCGAGGTAGTTCGGCAGGGCCCAGAGCTTCTTGCCGTAGGGCGGGCGGAAGGTGATGTCTCCCCGGTACCCGGCGGCCCGGATCTCGGTATCGGTACCTTCCACCTCGTCGGCAACCGTGCCGGACGAGACGAGCACCATCCGCCGATGGTTGTAGGTGTGATTGCCCATCTCGTGACCGCCCGCCACGATCGCCCGGCCCAGCTCGGGTCGGGCGGCCAGATCGCGGCCGTTGAGATAGAAGGTGGCGGGAATACCGGCGGTGGCCAGCAGACCGAGCACCTCGGGCGCGCGTTCGGACGGCCCGTCGTCCAGCGTCAGGGCCACCACTTTCTCGGTGGTCTCCACGCGGTCCACCAGCCGCCCGGCCAGCTGGAAGGTCCGCGAGTTCATCAGGAAATAGCCGCCGACCGCGAGGACCAGAACCACCACCACGGCGATTGCCGATCCTGCCAACCACTTTCGCATCCCAGGTGTATATCAGGCGCCGGGTGGTCGGCGTAGGAAAGGCCGCGGCCGGTCTTGTTGAACCCACAGTGCGGTTCGGTGACTCGCGGCGCCTGCCTGCCGCCGCCGCGGATCTCGAGAGGCCTTGCCCGGTGGGCCGGTCCACCTCAGCCGCGGCGCATGAATGCCACCAGGCAGCACTGCCTTCTGTCCGAGCTGTCGATGCTCCGTTCGACCACGCTGATCAGCTCCCAGCCTTGGGATTCGAGCAGTTCGACACCATTGAGCAGGTGGACGATCGGCTCGAACAGGACGGGGATGTCGTCGCCCAGTGTGCGGAACTCCACCCGTGGAGGCGAGCTCAGAGCCAGGTTGCGGCGCGGATAGGAGCGCAGGTCCACAGAGCCGTTCAATACCGCGATCACGTCGAAGACCGGGCCGGGAGCAGGAGCATTCATATCCCCATGATCCTGAACCCCGCGCCTTCTCGGCACGCGACGATTCGCCGGACCGACTCGGCCCCGGCTCGATCGTGTCGCTCCGGGAGCCACACACGCTGCGCCTCACCAGGCACCGAACGGACAACTGCCGCGGTGGTGTAGGAGAAGACGCGTCCGTCAGGCGGTACGGTCCGTACGGTCCGTTCCCGTTCCGATGCTCTTCCCGCGGCGTTCGCGTTTGCCGCGGGCGATCTCGGTCGCGAGGGCGTCGAGGGGTTGAGCGAAGCGGGCCAGCGGATCCACGAGGTCGGCGAGCCACTCCCCGGCGGCGGCGAGCCCGTCGGTTTCCAGCGTGTAGAACCGGCGGTTGGCTTCCGAGCGCACGCGGACCAGGCCGGCTTCCCGTAACACCTTGAGGTGCTGGGAGACCGCGGGTTGCGAGATCTGGGTGTGTTCGCGGATCTCCTCGACGAGGGCGCCGGCGGACCTTTCACCGCCGGCGACCAGTTGCAGTATCGCGCGGCGTACCGGATCGCCGAGCGCCTCGAACACGCCCGCCGGGGAAGGCCGGCCCATCAGGACTGCTCCTCCTCCTCGGGGGTGACGGTGTAGAAGCCGGTGGTCGCTTCGGCGCCCGCGTGGGCCTGCGCCGGGTCGTCACCGTCGGCGATCGCCGCCTCCGCCCAACCGGCCGCCGCGGTCCGGACGAATTCCAACCCCTCGGTGGTGGCGGGGAATTCCACCGCCACCACCGGGTCGACTGCCGCGCCGGTTTCCAGATGCAGGCCGAGCCCCATGAGGGCCAGGTCCCAGCCGACCCCCACCGCACCCGGGCCGAATTGTTTCCACATATCCGGGTCGACCGGTGCTTCATGCACCAATTCGAGTGTGGTCCCGGTGGTGCCGGGTTCGAGCCGGATTTCGAGCCAGGAAACCATGGGACCCATCTCCCAGGTCACCGCGAACCGTTTCGGTCGTTCACATTCTTCGACCACACCGCCGGCATTTCCTTCGAGCTGGTACCTGCCGCCGACGGTCAACTCACCGGTGACCGGCAGGAACCAGCGCGGAATCCGTTCGATATCGGTGAGTGCCTCCCACAGGTCGTCCGGCTCGGTGGCGTAGGTGCGCCGCGCCACCGCGATCCGGGTGACCGTTCCCTGTCGTTCCGCGGTGCGGACCTCCCGGGTGACCAGCCCTGCGATGGCGGCGGGGTCGGTGAGAAAACCCATATCTTCCTCCCTTTATAAGTTTGAACTTATACTAGCGCGGCGCTGCCGGTTACGCCAGGCGGGGCATGTCCGGCCGGTGATCGGGGACGGAAAGGCGGCTGCGGCAACAGTTTCGGAACGATCGCGCGGACCGGGGCGCGAAATCGGCCGTGTTTATCCGGGTGCTCGGCGGGATAAAGTGGCGGGCGGATCGCGGGGTGGGATTCCGCAGCGGAATTCGGTATCGCCGGACCCGCGCGCGGTCCGGTCCGAGGCGACTGCGCCCGACTCGGGCAGACAATGGATCAATTCGCTACTCCAGTGGTAGCGAAATACTGGTTAGCAATTTGTGGAGAGCTTGTAGTCCTACGATCGGTCGACAAGCCGGAGTCGCAACGAAGGAGCCAGATATGCAAGAACTGGTGCCCCGCTTCGATATGCACGATCCGATGGGCGCGGCGGTACTCGATCCGGTGCCGGGGGGCCGGCGGCGCGCGTTCCACCGGGCCATCGCACGGCCGCGCCCGGCCGCGGCCGCGGGTGCGCTCGGCTGATGGCGGACCAGGATTCCGGGATCGGCCGCAAGATCGCCTACTACCGGGCGCGAAAAGGTCTGTCGCAGCGTGATTTCGCGCCGCTGATCAAGCGGTCGGAAGCCTGGGTCTCGCAGGTGGAACGCGGTGTGCGCCCGGTCAAGGCGCTCGATGTACTCGAACGAATCGCCGACGTCCTCGAGATGCCCGTCGCCGAGCTTGCGCCGTCGGCGCCCACCGCGCAGGCCGAAAAAATCCCCGCCGACGCGGTTCGGTTGCGTCTGCTGCTCACCGGTAACCACGCCCTGCGGGCGTTGACGGCCGGTGCGGGCACCGGCCCCGATCTCGACCGCCTCGCCGGCGATGCCGAGTCGGCGTGGACGTTCACCCGGCTGGGCCACTACACCGAGCTACTGGAGCTGCTGGAATCGCTGCTTCCCGAACTGGCCGCGGCGGTCGTGCACACCGACTCCCGCCGCGCCGAGGCCCTGCTCGCCCACACCTGCCAGGCCTACGCCGTCGCACTCGCCGATCTGCAGCAGTTCGATGCCGCCTGGGTCGCCGCCGAGCGTGCGATCACCGCGGCTCAGCATGCGGGGGATCCGGTGCTGGTGGCGGCGGGCGCTCTTCGTCTCGTGCTCGTCTTCCAGCGGTCACACCGGCTCGACCAGGCCGAACACACCGCGGAAACGGCCCGCGCGGCCCTCGGCGAGCTCATCGGCCGGGGCGAGCCGCAGGCCGCGGGTGTGTACGGCGCGCTGACCCTGCAACTCGCCCTGATCGCGGCGCGTATGGAAGAGGCGGAAAAGGCCTACGAGATGATCGCCGCCGCCCGCGCGACAGCGGACGGTCTCGGCGGGGACCGCGACGATCACCACACGGAATTCGGCCCCACCGCCGTGGACCTGCACGAGGTCGCGGTCGCGGTGGAACTCGGCGACGCCGGCACCGCGATCAGGCTCGCCGGGAAGATCGACCGGGAGCGGCTCTCGCCCGGACAGCGCGGCCGCCTGCTCATCGATACCGCTCGGGCGTGGGCGCAGCGGCGCAGTCCCGAGCGCGCCCTGGCTCTGCTGCTCGAGGCCGAACTACTCGCTCCGGAACAGCTCTACCGGCACAAGTCGGTCCGGTCGACGACCGCGGATCTGCTCAGTATGGACCGGGCCACGCCCGGCCTCGGCGAATTCGCACAGCGAATCGGTGTGGACGCGGCACTCATCCAACCGGTGACGGCTCGTGCCGGGCAGACGCGCAGCGGTCTGCGGGCCGCCCGCGGTCCTCGCGTGATCTGACCGGGGTCTAGCCGGAGGCCGGTGCGGCGGGCCAGAATTCCTTCAGCTCGGCCGCTGCCGTCGCCGCCTGCCGGACACCCGACTCGTAGGCCGGGGCGAGCGCGGTATCGGCGAACAGGTCGGTGCCGAACGCGGCGACGGCGATCTCGTCCGGCCGCACCGAGATCTCCCGGGCCGGCCCGAGCTCCCGGTCGGCGCGGGTGCGCGGGTACACGTGCGCCAGCGGTTCCAGGATCACGATCACATCGTGGCCGACGGCGAGGTCGGCGTTGACGGTGGAGCGAACCCCGCCGTCGATATAGTGCCGGCCGGCGATCTCGATCGGGGGGAATACGCCGGGCACCGCCGTACTCGAGGCGAGCGCCTCGGCGAGGGTGGCGGCGCCGTCCCTGGTCCAGGCGGTGAGCGTCCCCGACCCGATGTCGATGGCAGTGATCCGCAGATCGCGCTCGGGCCAGTCGGCGAAACCGACGAGTGAGCCGATGCGCTCGATATGCACGGCCGGATCGCCGGTGTCGGCGCCCAGTGCGAGTTCGCCGACCCGCTGGAGTACCAGATCGCGATCCTGGTCGACGGCGCGCAGCAGCGAGGCGATCTCCAGCAGCGGCGCGTAGTTGTGCCGGGCCGGCTCGGCCACGCGCGGTCGTGGGGTCAGCAGCGTGGCGATATCGATCCCGGAGGCGAGGGCCGAGCCGACGACTGCCCCGGCCGAGGTGCCGATGATGCGGTCGGCCAGCGACAGATCTATTCCGGCGTCGCGTAGACCGATGGCCAGGCCGCTCAGCCAGGCGATGCCGACCGGGCCGCCGCCGCCCAGTACCAGCGCGATCGTGGGTGTTGCGGAGGGCCGAGCGTCAGGCATGGCACGAGATTAGCCGCACCGGTGCCGTTCCGCCGGGGCGCGACCGGTCGGTATCGGGAAGGCGGTCGAGGCCGGCGGATTCATGGCGTGTGCCGGATCACGATGCGGTCCGCGGGCCGGTGCGGTACAAATACTACGTACACCATACGGTGTTTTAGAAAACGGAGGTCAAATGCGAATCACCGGATCCGCCGTCTCGCTGAACGTCGCCGACCCGGCTGCCTCGGCCGAGTTCGTCACCACCCATTTCGGCTTCACCGAGCAGATGGCGGCCGACGGTTTCGTCTCGCTCGCCCACCCCGAAGCCGGAATGAACCTCATCTACCTGCGCACCGGCCTGTCCACGTTCAAGCCCGAACGCGCCGCCGGCTCGGCCGGGGACGGGCTGCTCGTGGTGTTCACGGTGGCCGATATCGACACCGAATACGCGCGCCTGCAGAGGGAAGGCGCCCCGATCGTCACCCCGATCGAGACCGAGGAATGGGGGGAGCGCTACTTCCAGACGACCGATCGGAACGGCATCATCTACCAGCTCGTGCAATGGGTTTGACCCTCCCGAGGGTGTCGCACGGGGTATCGGCGTCCCCAGGTCCGGGGCGCTGATTCCCGATTCGCCTGAACCGCAGGTCATATGAGTGGTACGAAAGTGGCTGGCGGGCCATGATCGACATGGGGGTCGGTAATGGCATGAGGGGCAACGACACACGGCAGAGGTAGAGCACGATGCTGGTGAAGGTCGACGATCGGGCGGAACTATCCGCGGCCGAAAAGGAATTCGTGGAATGCCTGCGGCAGTTGCCGACGACCGGCCTGGCCATCGTCGACCTGCGAATCGGCACCCAGCGCGGAACCCGGCAGATCGGGGCGGTGATCTGGACGCCCCAGGGTGTCCTCGTGATCGAGGTGGTCGGGTTCCGCAGCCGGCAGAGCGGTGTGCTGACGGTTTCGCAGGACCGGCCGTGGCGGGTGGGCGAGACCACCGCGGATCTGGCACTGGAATTCGGTGTGAATCCGATACGGCAATTGGAGAGCGCGGTGCGGGAGGTCGAGCTCACCTTCGAACGCGCCACCTACGATCCCGGACAGCTGTGCGGGGCGGTGGTGCTGGTGCCCATGCGCGGCGCGGTACTGCGGCCGGGCCGGGAAACGCTGCGGCCTGGCCTGGATGTGGTGGTGGGCAACGCGGTCGAATCCACCGAACTGCGGATCTTCCTGGAGAATTTCGCGCCGGGGCCGCCCCGCTGGACGCTGGGCCGGGTCTGTGCCGCCACCCGGGCGCTCACCGGCTGGGCGCCGGATCGCGCCGAACTGATCGCCGCCGGTTTCGAGGACAAACTGCCCGAGCCGCCCAGGAAACCGCGGGGACGGCCCGCCTGGCGCCGCCCGGATTCCGGGCACGATCAGGACGTCGTCGGCTGGGTGGTGCTGGGGGTCGCGGTGCTGGGGGTACTGGTCGTGCTGGGCGCGATCGCCGGCTCCCTGCTCGCCGACGGTCCCGCCGCCGAACCGGCGGCGCCCAGCACCACCGTCGAGCCGACCGTGCCCGTGCCCGCGCCCGGGCCGGTGGAGTGCTGGCCGTTGCAGCCGGATTGCTGAGGCGGTACTCACCCGTCCCGGACAGCGCCGGGAGGCGCGACGCGAGCTTGCGAAGCTACGGTTGCGTACCCGGCGTCGGGTCCGGCACGCTTCAGTTCGTACGATGTCAAAAAGCCGGTAACCATGCGGTCGGCCCGACCGCCGACCGTACCGACCAGGAGGACAGCCGTGGGTCACTACCAGGCGAATCTGCGTGATATCGAGTTCAACCTCTTCGAGGTGTTCGAACTGGGCAAGATTCTCGACGCCGGGGCGTACGGCGACCTGGATACCGATACCGCGCGGGAGATCCTGGCGGAGGTGAAGCGCTTGGCCGAGGGGCCGGTGGCGGACTCCTTCGCGGCCGCCGACCGGAATCCGGTGGAGTTCGTCCCGGACACCCATTCCGTCACCGTCCCCGAACCATTGGCCGAGACCGTGTACGCGATCCGGGACGCCGGGTGGAACCGCCTCGGCAAACCCGAGGAGATGGGCGGGATGCCCGCGCCCGCAGCATTGTGCTGGGCGGTGAGCGAGATGATCACCTGCGCCAATCCGGCCGCGGTGTTCTTCGATATGGGCGCGGTGATGGCGCAGGTTCTCTTCGGAATCGGTACCGACCAGCAGAAGCATTGGGCGGCGGCGGGTTTCGATCGGCACTGGCAGGGCACCATGGTGCTCACCGAGCCCGACGCCGGCTCGGACGTCGGTGCGGGCCGGGCCAAGGCGGTCGAACAGCCCGACGGCACCTGGCATATCGAGGGCGTCAAACGTTTCATCTCCGGGGCCGATGTCGGCGAGACCGCGGAAAACATCTTCCACCTGGTGCTGGCGCGGCCCGAGGGCGCGGGGCCGGGCACCAAGGGATTGTCGCTGTTCTACGTACCGAAATTCCTGTTCGATCCACAGACCCTGGAATTGGGCGAACGCAACGGCGTGTACGTGACAGGTGTCGAACACAAGATGGGCCTGAAGTCCTCGCCCACCTGTGAACTCACCTTCGGCGGCGAGAAGCCCGCCGTGGGCTGGCTGGTCGGCGACAGCCACAACGGGATCGCCCAGATGTTCAAGGTCATCGAGAACGCGCGCATGATGGTCGGCGTCAAATCCAGTGGGACCCTGTCGACCGGCTACCTGAACGCGCTCGCCTACGCGAAGGAGCGGGTGCAGGGCGCCGACCTGACCCGGATGACCGACAAGACCGCGCCTCGTGTCCCGATCACCCGGCATCCCGATGTGCGGCGCAGCCTGGCCATGCAGAAGGCCTACGCCGAGGGTATGCGCGCGGTCTACCTCTACACCGCGATCCACCAGGACGCCGATGTGGCGCAACTGGTCTCGGGGGTGGATGCCGAAACGGCGCACCGTATCGATGATTTCCTGCTACCGATCGTCAAGGGCGTCGGTTCGGAGCGGGCCTATCAGTACCTGACCGAATCGCTGCAAACTCTGGGCGGTTCGGGCTACCTGCAGGACTACCCGATCGAGCAGTACATCCGCGACGCCAAGATCGACTCGCTGTACGAGGGCACCACCGCCATCCAGGCCCAGGATTTCTTCTTCCGCAAGATCATCCGGGACAAGGGCGCCGCGGCGGGCCAGATCTTCGGCCAGATCACCGCTTTCCTCGACGCGCCCACCGGCCGGCTGGAAACCGAGCGGGCCCTGCTGCGCACGGCGTTGGCGGATGTGCAGGCGATGGCCGGGGCGCTCACCGGCTATGCCGTGGCCGCCCAGTCCGACCCCACCGAGCTGTACAAGGTGGGGCTGGGCTCGGTGCGGTTCCTGCTGGCGGTGGGCGATCTGCTGATCGGCTGGCGGCTGCTGGTACAGGCGGAGGTCGCCACCGCGGCACTGGCCACGGCGGGCGAGCGCGATCGGCCGTTCTACACCGGGAAGGTGGGGGTCGCAAGTTTCTTCGCGAAGAATGTGCTGCCCACTCTCACCGCGACCAAGGAGATCATCGCGGCGATCGATACCGACATCATGAGCCTGCCCGAAGAAGCGTTCTGATACGACCGGGGGCCGCCCGGAAACCAGGTGGGTCGTACCGGTGCCGGGAGGTAGACGGTCAGTCGGTGCCGGGAGGTAGCGACGGTCGGCCGGTGCCGGGGCGAGTGCGGGTCGGTGCCGTGCCGGTGAGCGCGTCGGCCAGTGCGCGCAGGCCGCCGATGGCCGCTGTCAGGCTCTGCTGATCCGCCGGACTCAGCGTGCCGAGGGCGTCGAGGACGAGACGAGTACGTACCGCTTCGATCTCGCGGGCGTGCGCGATCGCCTTGTCGGTGGGCAGGATGCGGCTGCAGCGGCGGTCCGAGGGGTCGGGTTCGCGGTCGATGAGTCCGTATTCACCCAGCTGGCGCAGGGTCACGCTCATATTGCTCGGCTGTGTACCGGTCAGCGCGGCCAGCTCGCCCGCCGCGGCGCCGGGGTTGTGCACGATGATGCGCAGCGTCTCGAACTGGGTGTCGGTGAGCGGTTCGGCGCCGGTGAGGCGCGGGGTGGCCTTACGAACCGCCCGCGCGACCTCGCGTAGCGCGTGGTCCAGCGCGCGAAGTTCGGAGGAGTTGCTGCTCACCGGTCCATGATAACTTATGTATGTATAAATAAGTACCAAGGAGGAGGCACCGTGCTACCGATCCGAACGCGCCCCGGAGTCTCGGGGCTGCTGCTGGTGGTGCTGGCACTGCTCTCGGCGGCGGCCCCGTTCGCGGTGGACATGTATCTACCGGCGTTCACCGAACTCGCCGCCGATCTGGACACCAGCGCGGCGAGCGTGCAGCTCACCCTGACCGCGTTCCTCGTCGGGCTCGCCGCCGGGCAATTGTTCATCGGACCGCTCTCGGATCGGTACGGCCGGCGCCGGCCACTCGTCGTGGCCACCGCGATCACCGTCGTCGTCACTGTGACCTGTGCGCTGGCGCCCACCATCTGGCTACTGGTCGCCATGCGTTTCGTGCAGGGCCTGACGGCCTCCGCCGGACTGGTCATCGGCCGCGCGGTCGGCGCCGACCGCACCGAGGGTGCGGCCACCGCCCGGATCTTCACCCTGTTCTCCGCCATCGGCGGTATCGCCCCGGTGGTCGCGCCGCTGCTCGGCGGTGTGCTGGTGTCCGCCGGCTGGCGGGCCGAATTCTGGGTGCTGAGCGGGATCTTCCTGTGCATGTTCCTCGGCGCGCTGATCGTGGTGCCGGAATCGCTGCCCCCGGAGCGGCGCCATCGCGCCGGCGCCGGCGGCACCCTCCGTACGCTGCGCGGTATCGGCTCCGACCGCGGCTATCTCGGGTACATCTTCGCCTTCGCGCTCGGGTTCGCCGGGATGATGTCCTATATCTCGGCTTCGCCGTTCGTGATCGAGAATGTGCTCGGTATGTCCAACCGTGTCTACACGATCGTGTTCGCGACCAATGCCGCCGGCATGGTGGCCGCCGGAGTGGTGGTCTCCCGGCTCGTCGGCCGATTCGGCCCGGCACCGATCCTGCGGATCGGGCAGCTGGTGATTCTGACGGCCGCGACCGTGTTGCTCGTACTGCTGGCCACCGGCGCGCCGGCGGTGCTGGTGCTGCCCGTTCTCTTCGTGATGGTGGCGGCCACCCCGACGGTCATGGGTACCGCCGGCGCACTGGCGATCGGCCGGGCGCGCCATGCCGCCGGTTCCGCCTCGGCGCTCATGGGCGCGCTGCAGTTCGCGCTGGGCGCGGTGGTGTCGCCGCTGGTCGGTCTGGGCGGGTCCGCCACCGGCGTGCCGATGGGGGTGGCGATCGTGGTCTGCGCCTGCCTGGGCATCGTCGCGCGACGGGCAGGGGACACCGCGGGTGCGCTGGTGCAGCGGGAGCGGGAGCCCGCTCCCGCCTGATCAAGGAGAATCCACGCAGGTGACGGCTATCTTCCGGCGACCGGACGATCCCGCCGGACGGTACCGCCCCGGGCATGCCGCACAATGCAAGGCGTGACAGTTGAGCTGCTCATTCTCTTGGTCGTCATTGTCACGGCGCTGGCTTTCGACTTCACCAACGGTTTTCACGACACGGCCAATGCCATGGCGACCTCGATAGCTACCGGGGCGCTGCGTCCCAGAGTCGCCGTCACCTTGTCCGCGGTGCTGAATCTGGTGGGCGCGTTCCTGTCGGTGGCAGTGGCGGCGACGGTGGCCGAGGGGATCGTGCGGCTCGGTGCGGTATCCGGGCACGACCTCCTGCTCATCGTCTACGCCGGATTGGTCGGCGGCATTCTCTGGAACCTGCTCACCTGGTTGTTCGGCCTGCCGTCGAGTTCCTCGCACGCACTGTTCGGTGGATTGATCGGCGCCACCCTCGCCGCTCTCGGTTGGAGCGGCGTGGTGTGGATCTCCGCGGAAGGCGGAGTGATCAACAAGATCGTGATCCCGGCGCTGCTCGCGCCGGTGGTCGCCGGTCTGGTCTCGGCCATCGGCACCTGGTCGGTGTACCGGATCACCCGCGGTGCCGACCCGGACAAGGTGACCACCGGATTCCGGTGGGGTCAGGTCGGCTCGGCGTCGCTGGTGTCGCTGGCGCACGGCACCAACGACGCGCAGAAGACGATGGGTGTGATCTTCCTGGCCCTGGTCGCCTACGGCGAGCTGTCCCCGGACTCGGACATGCCGCTGTGGGTGATGGCCGCCTGCGCGTTCGCCATCGCGGCCGGCACCTATCTCGGCGGCTGGCGGATCATTCGCACCCTCGGCAAGAAGCTCGTCGATATCGATTCCCCGCAGGGGCTGGCGGCCGAATCGGCGTCGGCGGCGATCATCCTGACCTCCGCACATTTCGGGCTGCCGCTCTCGACGACCCAGACCGTCACCGGCGCGATCCTCGGTACGGGCCTCGGCAAGGGAGCGGAGGTGCGCTGGGCAGTGATGGGCCGAATGGTCGTGGCCTGGCTGCTGACCCTGCCCGCCGCCGGTATCGTCGGCGCGCTGTGCTGGGCGCTCGCCTACTACATCGGCGGCCTGGCCGGAGTGCTCATGGTCTTCACGCTGCTCATCGCGCTGGCTACCGTGATCTATCGGCGCTCGCTGCGGGACAAGGTGTCCAGTGGCAATGTCAACGCTCCCTCCGACGCCGACCTCGGGCCGGGAGCCACCTCGCCCGCGCAGCAGCCACGGGTCGCCGGATCGACATCCGAGGAGACGTAATGGATACCGTGTTGACGAATCTGCGGTCGCTGGGGGAGGTGACGCTGGCGGCGCTGGTACTGGGCGCCGGGTTGCCCATGGTGTTCGCGCTCGGGGTGCGGCTGTGGTCGGCCGCGGCGACGACCGCGCCGGACGGATCGGTACGCCGTAACCCGGTTGCCCTGGCCGGGGCGTACCTGTGCCTGATCGCTGTGCTGGCGGTGGTGGTCGCCGCGGTGTTGTTCGTCGCGAAGGCGTTCCTGGCCGACCGGCTCGGAATCCATCTGTTCGGGCAGGCGTGATGACCACCGGAAACGAATTGCCACCGGAACGGTCGGGATTGCTGGCCCGGGTACTCGCGTGGCTGCGGGCCGGGTACCCGCAGGGCGTGCCCCGATCGGACTATGTGGCGCTGTTCGCCGTATTGCACCGGGACCTGACCGAGTACGAGGTGGTACTGGTCGCCGAGGAGCTGGTGCGCGACCGGGGGGATCGCGAGATCACCCACGACGAGGTCGAGGCAGCGGTCAGCCGGCACGCCCGGGAGCAGGCGGGTCCGGAGGACATCGCGCGGGTGGCCTCGCATCTGGCCGCCGGCGGCTGGCCGCTGGCCTCCCCGCTGTCGGAGATCGCGCAGCCGGAGGAAGGCCGCTGATGGTCGCGCATGTGCTGCGTTCGATCGTCGAGTGGTTGCGGCGGGGTTATCCGGAGGGCGTGCCGGAGTCCGATTACATTCCCCTGGTCGCGCTGTTGCGCCGCCGGCTGACCGACCAGGAGGTGCAGGAGATCGCGGCGGAAGTGCTGCATTCACCGGATCGCCCGGTCGACCGCACCGATATCCAGGTGATGATCACCGAGGTCACCGATGAGATGCCCTCGGAGGTGGATCTGCAGCGGGTGCTGTCACATCTCGACCCGCCCCACTGGCCCGGCTGAACCGGGCTCGCGATACCCGAGGCGAAATTCTTGCTAACCCGGTTATCGCATCGTGCGAACGACCCCTAAGCTGGACATATGGCCAAGACTTATGTCGGCGCCCGGTTGCGGCAGTTGCGGACCGAACGCGGGCTCAGCCAGGTGGCACTGGCCCAGCAACTGGAGATTTCGGCAAGCTATCTCAACCAGATCGAGCACGATGTCCGGCCGCTCACCGTGCCGGTGCTGTTGCGGATCAGCGAGGTCTTCGGCGTCGAGGCCACCTTCTTCTCCCCGCAGGACGACACCCGGCTCATCGCCGAACTGCAGGAAGTGGTGATGGACCAGGAACTCGGAATCGAAGCCGACGCCCGGGAGATCGCGGAGATGGTGTCGGCCCACCCGAGCATGGCCCGAGCCCTGGTCAATATGCACAACCGCTACCGCAACACCAGCGCGCAGCTGGCCGCGGCCACCGAGGACAGATTCGCCGACGGCGCGGGCAGCGCCACCATCAGCAAACCGCATGAGGAAGTACGCGACTACTTCTATCAGCGGCAGAACTATATCCACGAGCTCGATACCGCCGCCGAGGAACTGGCCGACCGGATTCGCTTCCACAACGGCGACGCGCACAGCGAGATCCCCAAGGTACTGCGCACCCACGGGGTACGGATCATGGAACGGATCGACCTCGGTGAGGGCGTCCTGCACCGGTACGACCCGGACAATCAGGTGCTCGAGATCGCACCGCATCTGTCCGGCGGGCAGCGTCTGTTCAAACTGGCCGCCGAACTGGCCTATTTCGAATGCGGGCAACTGCTCGACAGGCTGGTGGACGAGGGAAACTTCTCCGGTCCGGACGCGCGCAAACTGGCCATGCTGGGGCTGGCGAACTACTTCGCCGCCGCCACCGTGCTGCCCTACACCTACTTCCACGAGGTCGCCGAGCGCTTCCGCTACGACATCGAACGACTGTCGGCGTTCTTCGCGCAGAGCTACGAGACCATCTGCCACCGGCTGTCCACATTGCAGCGGCCGGAACTGCGCGGGGTGCCCTTCTCCTTCGTCCGGGTGGACCGGGCCGGCAATATGTCGAAACGGCAGTCCGCCACCGGTTTCCACTTCTCCTCCAGCGGCGGCACCTGTCCATTGTGGAATGTGTACGAGACCTTCGCCTACCCCGGCAAGATCATGACGCAGATCGCGCAGATGCCCGACGGCCGGAAATATCTGTGGGTGGCGCGCACGGTGGAACGCCGCGCGACCCGGTACGGGCAGCCCAGTAAAACCTTCGCGATCGGGCTGGGCTGCGAGATCCGGCATGCGGCGCGGGTGGTGTACGCAGACGGTATCGACCTGCGGGAGGCCAATGCCACGCCCATCGGCGCGGGCTGCCGGGTCTGCGATCGTGCCAACTGCCCCCAGCGCGCCTTCCCTCCGCTCGGCAAAACCCTCGATATCAGCGAACACCGGAGTTCGGTGTCCCCGTACGTCCTGAAATAGGCGGCGGCGTGCGCTCAGGCCGAATCCCGGCCCGGCGTCTCCAGTTCGGAGATAAGCACGGTCGGGGCCAGATGACCGCGCAGCCGCCGATCGATCTCACCGGCCACCGGGATGACCACCGAGGCGGCCGAGGTGGCGACCGCGTCGACCAGGATCGCCGGCCAATCCGGGGTCTGCGTGGTGGCAAGGGCCGCGATCACGGCGGCGGCCACCGGATCGCCCGCGCCGGTCGGATTACCGGTCAGCGGCTCCGGCAGCCGGGCTTCCCAGGACCCGTCCGATGTCACCCCGACCATGCCCTGCGGACCCCGGGTGATGATCACCGCGCCCACCCCGCGATCCACCAGCGGCCGGGTCGCGGTAACCAGCGCCTCCGGGGATTCGGGGCGGCAATGGGTGAGTGATTCGAACTCGTCGAGGCCGGGCAGCAGGACCACCCCGGGTACCCGGGAGGCCATCCGCAGCGCCGGTCCGTGCAGGTCACAGACCGTGGGCACCCCGGCGGCCAGGGCGGCTTGGGCGATGCGGGCGGGTAGGCCGGGATCGATACCGTCGGGTAGTGACCCGGCGATCACGAGGCCGGAGATATGCGTGAGCATGCCCGATACGCGGACCTCGAGTTGTTCGGAGGCGTGCGGATTCGAAATCCGCGCTCCCGGTTCACGCAAAGCGGTCGCGGTGCCGGTATCGGATTCGCTGATCACTACGGTGCGCCGGACCCACGGCAGCGCGTGTACGAAATCCACCGGCATCTCGGCCTCGGCGGCGGCGGCGAAGGCGTGGTCGGCGAAGCCGGTGGCCCGGGCGTAACGGCCCAATTGGTTGAGCACTCTGGTGACGTTGATGCCCTTACCGCCGAGGCGCTGCTCCACCGAGCGCACCCGATGGGCCTGCCCATGGGTGAAATTCTCGACGCGGTAGGTCACATCGTAGGCGGGATTCATTGTCACGGTGAGGATCACGAGAACCACTGTCCACGAGAGTCGGCACGGCACAAGATCGAGGGGCGGGATCGCGAGGGTGATTTCGGTCGCCCTCGGCCGGGCCCGGGGCGTGGCGGCGCCGGGCTCAGATCGCCGCCTCCGCCGGGAACGGAACGGTGATCCGACCCAGCCGCCCGTTCCGCGCGGCCACCATCTCCGCGGTCACCGCCAATGCTGTTTCGGTGGCCGTGGCCGCGCCGATATCCATTCCGGCGGGGGAGTGCAGTCGCGCCAACTGGGTCTCGTCGAATCCGCTCGCGCGCAGGTCGTCGAGGCGGCGCGCACTGGAGACCAGCGAACCGACCGCGCCGATATAGCCGATCTCGGGTAGCCGCAGCGCCACGGTCAGCAGCGGAATCTCGAACTGCGGATCGTGGGAGGCCAGCACGATACCGGTGGTGGAATCGATCTCGCCCTCGGAGACCAGCATGTTCAGATACCGGTGCGGCCAATCGCAGACCACCTCGGCCCCGGGAAAGGACTCCGGCACCGCGAAGGTGGGCCGCGGATCGCAGATCGCGACCCGGTAGCCCAGTAGCTGCGCCTGCGCCGAGAGCGCCGCGCCGATGGTATTGGCCCCGAACACCACCAGCAGCGGGGGCGGAGCGAACGAGGCGACGAAGATATCGGACTGCGGTAGCGAGACCAGTTCGGTCGCGTGTCTTTTATCGGTGATCAGATGCTGACCGATCATTCCCGGTTCCGGATTCCACACCACGGTGAAAAGCGTGACCCGCCGATGTTCGGCTATTTCGGCGGCGATGGTCGGGAATTCCGGGAAATGGCCGCGGGAGAACGGTTCGGTGAACACATCGATCACCGCGCCCTCACCGCCGGGAACCGGGAGCCGGTGCAGCGCCCGCTGCCCGGTCCGGGCCGATTGCAGGGTGGACTCGTAGACGGTGTCCTCTATCCCGGTGGCCGCCATGGATCCGTAGATCATGCCATCGGGATCCACCAGAATCGCCGTACCCACCGGAATGTCCACCTGGCCACCCGTGCGCACGATGGTGGCCAGCCCGCCGGTCCGGCCCGAACGCCACACCTGCAGCAGGTCGTCGACGATGTCGCGCATCAACAGCTCCGATCCCACCGTGCGACGGAGGGCAGGCGCTCACCATCGGCACCCGTCACCGCTGACCGCGCACGTGACGGACACCCTAGCGCTGTTCTGCGTGAATTTGGCACGCCTGCGAAAATCTCGTCGGGCGAGAACATGAATGGTTGGTCACGTGTTGTGTGCCGACACTGTCCCTTTCTGGGCATGTTGTGAAATCTTGCGGGTTCACCCCGCCGATGTACTCCCCGACGGCGGGAAGAAGCAGGGCCCGCGTGGCCTCTCGCAGGTAGGCCGCAATGCGTGCCGATTGCATACCGACCGGACTTCGGATGCCGACGTGACCCGCATGTGTCGAGTTTTGCGAGCCACCTGAAAGGATTGAGGCCCGTCTCGCCGTTTCGGCCTCGAAAGCGCATGCGATGTGCAGTGAGCCACCCATAAAGTGCGACCATTGAGCACCTTCGGCCAAGGCTCGAGGCCGAAACGGCGAGACACAAGGGGGCCTCAACCCCGCGCGCGCCAGCGCGCCGAAAACACAGCACCTTCGCGAGCAAGCGCACTTCCCGCCTTCGCGTGTAAGTGCACTTCCAGCCTTTCGGAAGCCGGCGCACTTCCCGTCCTGCGGGAACGAGTCCACTTTTCGCCTTCGGCGAGCGAGCCTGTCATGGGATGCACGCCACATCTGAAGGCGCGCGACATCAGTTATGAAGGTCCTCACAGAGCCGAGCCGCGCCGGGCGGGATCGACCCGGATACTGCCCCCGCTAACAGTACGAGCGTTACGCTAAAACCCCACGTCAGAGCTACTGGTGAGTAGACTTGACGGTGGTTACGCGCTGGCAACTTTCACAGAGTTGGCAAAGTTGTGGGCGATCCTAGCTCAGATTCACAGAAGCAACAGGTAGACGGCATTTTGATGGTGTGCCATGGTGTGGAAGTACACCCACCGGGCATTGCAAGCCTGCAAATCGTCGTTCCAGCAGTGCGACGCGGAAACGCTTCGTCGACGCGGACGGCGGACCGACCGAACAAGGAAGTGGAGTCGCAAGATGTCGACCACCGGCACCCCGAAGACCGCCGAGGAAATCCAGCAGGATTGGGACACCAACCCGCGCTGGAAGGGCGTCACCCGCAACTACACCGCCGAGCAGGTTTCCAAGCTGCAGGGCACCGTTGTCGAAGAGCACACCCTCGCGCGGCGTGGCTCGGAGATCCTCTGGGATCTGGTGAACAACGAGGACTACATCAACTCGCTGGGCGCCCTGACCGGCAATATGGCCGTGCAGCAGGTCCGCGCCGGCCTCAAGGCCATCTACCTGTCGGGCTGGCAGGTCGCCGGTGACGCGAACCTCTCCGGCCACACCTACCCCGACCAGAGCCTCTACCCGGCCAACTCGGTGCCCGCCGTGGTCCGTCGCATCAACAACGCGCTGCTGCGCGCCGACGAGATCGCCAAGGTCGAGGGCGATACCGCCGTCGAGAACTGGCTGGCCCCGATCGTCGCCGACGCCGAAGCCGGCTTCGGTGGCGCGCTGAACGCCTATGAGCTGCAGAAGGCCATGATCGCCGCCGGTGCCGCCGGTGTGCACTGGGAAGACCAGCTGGCCTCGGAGAAGAAGTGCGGCCACCTCGGTGGCAAGGTGCTCATCCCCACCCAGCAGCACATCCGCACCCTGACCTCCGCGCGCCTGGCCGCCGACGTCGCCGAGGTGCCCTCGGTGATCATCGCCCGCACCGACGCCGAAGCCGCCACCCTCATCACCTCCGATGTGGACGAGCGCGACCGCGAGTTCCTCGACGGCACCCGCACCGCCGAAGGTTTCTTCGGCGTGAAGAACGGCATCGAGCCCTGCATCGCGCGGGCCAAGGCCTACGCGCCCTACGCCGACCTCATCTGGATGGAGACCGGCGTGCCGGACCTCGAGGTCGCGCGCAAGTTCGCCGAAGCCGTCCGCAGCGAATTCCCGGACCAGCTGCTGGCCTACAACTGCTCGCCGTCCTTCAACTGGAAGGCCCACCTGGACGACGCCACCATCGCGAAGTTCCAGCGTGAACTCGGCGCCATGGGCTTCAAGTTCCAGTTCATCACCCTGGCGGGCTTCCACTCGCTCAACTACGGCATGTTCGACCTGGCCTACGGCTACGCCCGCGAGGGTATGACCGCCTTCGTCGACCTGCAGGAGCGCGAGTTCAAGGCCGCCGCCGAGCGTGGCTTCACCGCTATCAAGCACCAGCGCGAGGTCGGCGCCGGCTACTTCGACACCATCGCCACCACCGTCGACCCGAACACCTCGACGGCGGCGCTGAAGGGCTCCACCGAAGAGGGACAGTTTCACTGAGTTGTCTGCGGCGCCTTCGGCGCCGCGGGGTTGAGGCCCCCTTGTGTCTCGCCGTTTCGGCCTCGAGACTTGCGCTTCGCGCGGGCGCTTTCGAGGCCGAAACGGCGAGACGGGCCTCAACCCTTTGTAGGCCTCGTAAGACTCGGCACCAGGTGGTGGTTGCGGTGAGGATCGATGTTCTGTGGTCCAAATTCCGGTTGTTATCGGAAGCGGTTCGGGGAACGGGTCTGTCGGCCGTCCGCGACAGGGTGCCGGAAGTACGGCCCCGGCTCGGGGTTTGCGCTCCGAGCCGGACTCGGGCCCGCGGGCCCGAGTCCTCCGGGACCGATCGTGGTATCCCGTCCTCCGACGGGTATCCCGGACCCACTACCTCGGTAGGGGTGTACCGCCCCCTCGCAACAGCCCGGCGAGGGGGCTTCGGTCTCTCCGACGAGAAAGAAGCCCCGAACCCCGCCGCTTGCCCTCGCTCTGGCGCCGCGTGGGCGGCATGGTGGACGGGGGCACGAAGGCTCCGAGCCCGCGCTGCCGGAAGCGGCGCCGATGAACACAGCCCCGCGCCGCCCAGGCGGCGCCATGAACACAGGAGTGGGACGTGAACGAGAAGATTCAGCGTGTCGGTGTCATCGGTGCCGGCCAGATGGGCGCGGGTATCGCGGAGGTGTGCGCGCGGGCGCATGTCGATGTGCTCGTGTACGAGCAGACCCGGGAGCTCGCCGCCGCCGGCCGGTCGCGGATCCTGCGGTCCCTGGACCGAGGCGTGAGCAGCGGCAAGATCACCGAGCGGGAGCGGGAACAGGCGGCCTGGCGGCTGCGGTTCACCTCCGACCTGGGCGATTTCGCCGACCGGCAGCTCGTGGTGGAGGCCGTCCTGGAGGACGAGAAGGTCAAGACCTCCATCTTCGCCGAACTCGACAAGGTGGTCACCGACCCCGGCGCGGTACTGGCCTCCAACACCTCCTCCATCCCGATCATGAAGATCGCGGTGGCCACCAACAACCCCGAGCGGGTCGTCGGTATGCACTTCTTCAACCCGGTGCCGGTGCTGCCGCTGGTCGAACTGGTGACCACGCTCAAGACCAGTGGCGCCGTCACCGAGCGGGCCGAGAAGTTCGCGGCCGAGATCCTCGGCAAGGAGATCGTGCGGTCCTCGGACCGCTCCGGTTTCGTGGTCAACGCGCTGCTGGTGCCGTACCTGCTCTCGGCCATCCGCATGGTCGAATCCGGATTCGCCACCAAGGAGGATGTCGACAAGGCGATGGTGCTCGGCTGCGCCCACCCCATGGGCCCGCTCGCGCTCACCGACCTGGTCGGCCTCGACACGGTGAAATCCATCGCCGACTCGATGTACGGCGAATTCAAGGAGCCGCTGTATTCGGCCCCGCCGCTGCTCATGCGCATGGTGGAAGCCGGACTGCTGGGTAAGAAGACGGGTGCGGGTTTCTACCAGTACAACAAGTCGTAGGACAAAGTCGGCCGCTCGTGGACCGGCGAGGTCCGGTGCCGGGCCCGGCTTCCAGCGGTCCACCCGGTCCCCGGGCCAGGCGGTGGTGGAAGTGCCGGGAGTTCGGTCGGTGCGGTCACCGAGATGAGAGGCGCGCTTTCGACGAAGGCGAGAGGTGGGCTTGCTCGTGAAGGTGCTGTGTTTTTGGCGCCGCCTTCGGCGGCGCGGAGTTGAGGCCCCCTTGTGTCTCGCCGTTTCGGCCTCGAGACTTGCGCCTTCGGCGCGGGCGCTTTCGAGGCCGAAACGGCGAGACGGGCCTCAACCCTTTGAGGTGTCTCGTAAGACTCGACACATGTGGTTGCGTGGGAAACCCGGGTGGGTCGCATGCAGTCCGTTGCTTCGGGTAGCTCTCGTCCATCGGTTGCGGGTCGTACCGTTTACCTGAGGTAGGCGGCATCCATGGTCGGGGCCCGCCCCGGTTCTGGAGCGACAGAGCGCAGCGACTGAGCGGCGGAGTGAAGAACCGGGGTCACGAGGGCCCCGACCGGCGGCGCCGGAGGCGCCGCAAATAAACACGGAGGTCGACATGGTCAACGTCGGTGAAGGGTTCGGCTCGAGTGTGCTCGGGTATCCGCGGATCGGTCCGCACCGGGAGCTCAAGCGCGCGCTCGAGGCGTACTGGCGGCGGGCTATCACCCGGGAGGAGCTGCGCGCGGTCGGTCGGGATATCCAGGAGCAGCAGTTCAACGAGCTCGCTGCCACCGGTCTCACCCAGGTCCCGGGGAACACCTTTTCCTTCTACGACCATGTGCTCGACAATGCGCTGCTCTTCGGCGCGGTCCCGTCCCGTTTCGCGCAATACCGCGCCGATCTCGATCCGCTGGATTTCTATTTCCTGATGGCGCGTGGCCGGCCCGATCTGCCGCCGCTGGAATTGGTGCGTTTCTTCGGTACGAACTACCACTACCGGCAGCCGGAACTCGACGCCGATACGGAATTCTCCCTGCACGCCGAGGCGCTGCTGGACGAATGGGACCGGGCGATGGCCGCGGGGATCGAGCAGCGACCGGTGGTGCTGGGCCCGGTGTCGCTGCTGCTGTTGTCGAAGGCGGGCAGTGTGCCCGGTGAATCGGCCGGGTTCGACACCATCGATCTGCTGGACCGGCTGCTCCCGGTCTACGAGGAGTTGTTCGAGATCCTGGCCCGGCGCGGCGCCACCTGTGTGCAGCTGGACGAACCCTGTTTCACCGCCGAACGCACGCCGGCCGAACTCGCCGCCTTCGAACGTGTCTACGACCGGCTGTCCAAAGCGCCGCTGCGGCCGCGCCTCCTGGTCACCGGGCAGTACGGCGATTTCGGGGAAGCGCTGCGCATCCTCGCCGGTACCGGTGTGGAGGCGATCGGCCTCGATCTGGCGTCCTACCGGGTGCGGCCCGAAGAACTGGCACAGATCCCGGGTATTCGGCGCAAGCGGCTCTACGCGGGCGTCATCAGCGGCACGAATGTGTGGCGGGCCGACCGCTACGTCACCTTGGAATACCTGAACGAACTCGCCAAAGTGTGCCCCGACCTGGTGGTCTCCACCGGAACCACGTTGCTGCACGTGCCCTACGATGTGCTGGCCGAATACGATATCGACGGAAATGTGGCCGATCGGCTCGCATTCGCGAAGCAGAAGGTCGGCGAGGTCGTCTCACTGGCCAAAGCGCTCACCGAGGGCCCCTCGGACAAATGGCGTAAACGCCCCGGCGAAGTGCATTTCAAACAGAAGCACGCAGTGCGCCAACGGGTTTACGCGATCACTCCGCAGATGCGGGAACGCGCTCCCTACGCCGAGCGCCGGGCCGCGCAGCAGGAGAAATTGCAGTTGCCGCCGGTGCCCGCCACCACGCTGGGCTCGTATCCGCAGAGCGCCGAAGCCAGGCAGGCCCGCCACCAGCTGGGCGAGGGCCGACTGTCCTACGACGAATACCGCAAGAAGATCGAGGCGGAGATCGCCGCCACCATCGCGCTGCAGGAAGATATCGGCCTCGATGTGCTGGTGCACGGCGAGCACGAGCGCAACGACATGATCCAGTACTTCGCCGAATTGCTGGACGGTTTCGCCACCACCCATTTCGGCTGGGTGCAGGTGTACGGTTCGCGCTGTGTGCGTCCGCCGATCATCTACGGCGACGTGTCGCGGCCGGCCCCGATGTCGGTCGAGTGGATCACCTACGCGCAGTCGCTGACCGATAAACCGGTGAAGGGCATGGTCACCGGGCCTGTCACCATGGTGGCGCGCTCGTTCGTGCGGCAGGACCAGCCGCTCTACGAAACGGCCGACCAGGTGGCGCTGGCGATCCGTGACGAAGTGGTGGATCTGGAACGCGCCGGTATCGGCATCATCCAGGTGGACGAACCGGCGCTGCGGGAGCTGTGGCCGGCCCGGCCCGAGGGTCGCGCCGAATATCTGCGCTGGGCGATCGGCGCCTTCCGGCTCGCGACCTCCGGTGTGGCGCCCAGCACCCAGATCCACACCCATATCCCGTACTCCGGCCGTACCGAGATCGTCCAGGCCATCGAACAGCTCGACGCCGACGTCACCGCCATCGTCGCCACCCGGTCCATCGAATGGGTGCTGAAAGCGCTCGAGGAGGACTACGCCTCCGGCCACGGACTGAGTCATGGTGTCGGTCCGGGCGTCTACGAAAGCCGTTCGGCCCGGATCCCGGATATCGACGAACTGGACGAGCTGCTCACCGCGGCCGCCGCGGCCGTCGGCCCCGACCGGCTCTGGGCCAACCCGGACGGCGGCCTGAAGACCCGCCACCACTGGCAGCTCGACCCCGCCCTCCGCAATATGGTCGCCGCCGCCCGCCGCGTCCGCCGCCGCCTCGAAGCCGAGCAGGACCCCGATCCCGCCCCGGAGTAGGGGGCAGAACTCCGCGCATCCGGAAACAACGTCGCACGCCTCGCCTGCTGCCCCCGCGACCGGTCCCCGAGACAACCGGCACCGCACGAATAAAACGGGCGAACCTGGCCAACCCGCGGCCCCAACCTGGATCCGAACCCGACCCGCGGACCCGGACGTCGAGTGCCGACGCAACCCCATGTGTCGAGTTTTACGAGACACCTGAAAGGGTTGAGGCCCGTCTCGCCGTTTCGGCCTCGAAAGCGCCCGCGCGAAGCGCAAGTCTCGAGGCCGAAACGGCGAGACCAAGGGGGGCCTCAACCCCGCGCCGCCGCAGGCGGCGCCAAAAACCCCCGCCTTCACGAGTAAGCCCGCTGCCGCCTGCGCGAGCGAGGCCACGTCCCCCGCCCTCCCGAGTAAGCCCCTCTGCCGCCTTCACCCGCGGCGCTGCAAGTCACACCACCTTGGCAAATCCGGTATGCGCCGGTAGGCATGGACGCATGAGTACTGCTGTAGCCGCTTACGCGATGGCCGGGCCCGACGCCGCGTTCGAGAAGGTCACCATCGAGCGCCGGGAGCTCGGGCCGCACGATGTCCTGATCGATATCGCCTACGCCGGGATCTGCCATTCCGATATCCACACCGCCCGTAACGAGTGGGGTGGCGCGGCGTACCCGTGTGTGCCGGGGCATGAGATCGCGGGGACCGTCGCCGCGGTCGGGCCCGCGGTGACCCGCCACCGGGTGGGTGACCGGGTGGGTGTCGGCTGCATGGTGGACTCCTGCGGAGTGTGCGAGCCGTGCCTGTCGGGCGACGAGCAGTTCTGCACGCGGGGCACGGTGATGACCTACAACTCCCGTGTGCCCGAGGAGGTGCAGCCGGGCGGGCACACCATGGGCGGATACGCCACCCGGATCGTAGTGACCGAGAACTTCGTGGTCGCTATCCCGGAGGGCATCGATCTTTCGGTGGCCGCGCCGCTGTTGTGCGCCGGAATCACCCTGTATTCGCCTTTACGACAATGGGGTGCCGGACCCGGGAAGAAGGTCGCGATCATCGGAATGGGCGGGCTGGGTCATATCGGCGTGAAAATTGCCGCCGCGCTGGGTGCCGAGGTGACGGTGCTCAGTCATTCACTGAGCAAACAGGACGACGGAAAGCGATTCGGCGCGGACCACTACTACGCCACCAGCGACCCCCAGGTCTTCCGGGAGTTGCGCAGCAGCTTCGATCTCGTCATCAACACCGTTTCCGCGGATCTGCCGATCAACGACTACATGAAGCTGCTGCGACTGGATGGGACGCTGGTCGTGCTCGGGCTGCCGGAGGCCCCGCTCCAGGTACAGGCCCGGGTGCTGGCCGGTCGCCGGCGCTCGCTGTCGGGTTCGATGATCGGCGGTATCGAGCAGACGCAGGAGATGTTGAATTTCTGCGCCGCGCACGGAATCGGAGCGGAAATCGAGTTGATTTCCGCGGACGAGATCGACAGCGCGTACGAACGTGTGGTGGCCAGTGATGTGCGGTATCGGTTCGTCATAGATACGGCCACCATCTGAGCGTTTACGCTGGTCCGCCCCGCGGATTCCGCGGCCGGGAAGTCGATTCCATCGGTCTTCGTCGAACAATCGGCCGGCATCGAACAAAGGAGATTTCGGTCCGTGCCGACGGATTATCCACACTGTGGAGAAGGCTGTGGAAAACCGGGATCCGCGGTGTGGACGAAGGCCCACCGGCTGTGGATGGATTTCCGGCCGGGCGGGCCCGGGATACGGAATTCTATTGATTCGGTTTCCGTGGGATAACGGGCCGGGCGTATTTCCCGACGCGCCGGTCGGCCGGTTCGCTCGGGCAGACGCCGACTTCCGGGCCGGTTTTCGCCCGGACGGCGTAAAGGGCAGCCGCGGGGACGTGACACGGATGTGACCGCAGTGGTCCGACGGTAACGAATCAACAGGTATCCGGTGCCTGTTTCCCCAGGCCTCGCTCGACCTGTGGATAACTGGGGATACCTGTGGATAACTTGCGGCAAGGAGAGGAAACTCGACTGCCGCGCGTCGATCCGGGCGACAATGGTCGTGATCGGCTGCGGCAGCGGGAGGCTCCTTGGACAACCAGTGGCAGAGCACCGGCTCCCGTGGGCCCACGGGCGGGGGCCGCGTGCTCATCACCGTCTTCGCCGCGGTGCTGGCCCTCGGGGCCCTGTTCGGCTACCGGGGCGAATTACCCGGCCTGCCGCAGCCCGGCCGCAGTGTCGTCGCCGCCCCCGTCCGTCCGGCTCCGCGGCCGCCGCTGAACGCGAGCGAGGTGACCCGCGGTATCTCCCCGGTATTGGTGAACATCACCGCCGCCGCCCGTCCGTTCGGCGCCGCGGCGGCCGGATCCGGCATAGTCCTCACCGGCGAAGGACAGGTCCTCACCAGCCACCATGTCGTGAAAGGCGCGAAAACCGTCCGGGTCAGCCGCGTCTCCGACGGTGCCGTGTACACCGCCGAGGTGCTCGGGTACGACGCCCACGCCGATATCGCCCTGCTCTCCCTCACGGGCGCGCGTGGGCTGGCCACCGCGCGGATCGGCAGTTCCGCCGGGCTGCGGGTACGGGACGAGGTCCTGGCCATCGGTAATGCCGGCGGTAGCGGCACGGCCACCGCCGTCACCGGCGAGATCAGCGATCTGGACAGTACGATCATGGCCCTGAACCAGCAGGACCTGTCCCGGCAGGCACTGACCGGGATGCTGGAGATCGAGGCCGCGGTCAGCGCGGGCCAGTCCGGCGGGGCGGTGACCGATTCCACCGGCGCGGTCGTCGGCGTGATCGCGGCGGCGTCCGGCAACCGGGACCCGCCACCGGGCGCCGCCGAGGACCCTCCCAACGGATACGCGGTGCCCATCGACGCCGCCATGCGGATCGTGCGTCAGATCAGGTCCGGTACGCCCACCGACTCGGTACATATCGGTCCCACCGCCACCCTGGGAGTACTGATCTCCGACGCGCGACCACGCGGAGCCCGCGTCGATATGGCAATTCAGGGTCTGCCCGCGCAGGTGGCGGGCCTGCGGGCCGGTGAGATCATCACCTCGCTGGACGGTCGTGCCATTACGAGTGCCGGCGCATTGCGCGCGGCGATCGACACCCGCAAACCCGCCGAAACGGTGCGGCTGGGCGTGCGGGCAGCCGACGGCGGTGAGCGGTTCGTGGCGGTGCGGCTGATCGCCGGCACACCGGGTTAGGGCGGGCCGGCGACGTTCAGAACAGGGACAGCCAGTAGTCCTGGAAGCGCAGGAACACCAGCACCAGCACCACGGCGTAGAAAACCGCGACGAAGGTCCAGCGCCATTCCGCGACCACCCGCAGTGCGCCCCGATCGTTACCCCACAGCTGCGCGGTGACCACGGCGAGCAGCGGCGTGATGATGGCCCACACCACCATGCAGTAGGGGCACAGCGCATTGATGCGGTACAGGCTCTGGAAGATCAGCCAGCAGATGAACAGGGTGCCCGCGACCGTGCCCAGCCACAGCCCGGTCCAGATCCAGCGGGGCAGTCCCACTCCCGCGACCGAGAGCACACCCAGCGTCACCACCACCGAGAACCCGGTCACTCCGATGATCGGATTGGGGAAGCCCAGTACCGACGCTTGATCGGTAGCCATCACCGAACCGCAGGACAGCACCGGGTTCAGGCTGCAGGACGGGATGTAGCCGGGATCGCTGAGCAGTTTGAAGTCCTCGACCAGCAGGACGAACGCGGCGATCCAGCCGGCCAGCCCGCACAGCAGCAGCGTCCAAGCGGCAGGCGGTGAAGTCCGGATCACCGGCCTGCAGCCGCCTGGATCGCGGCGGTCAGCGGTGCGGTGTCGAAGCCCGACCGGTCCTGCTTCAGGGCGAGATCGACCTTTTCACCGTTGACGAAAACCGTCGGGGTGCCGTCGATGCCCTCGTCGATCGATTCCTGGGATTTCGCGCCGACGAAGCCGTCGTATTTGCGATCGGTGATGCAGTCGGCGATGGCCGGGTCGGTGTAGCCCGCCTGCTGCGCGATGGCGACGAGTTGCTCGTCGGTCAGGCCGGCGCCGCCTTCGGGCGGCTGCTGCTGGAACATCAGTTTCAACCAGGCCTGGTATTTGTCGGTTCCGGTATCGGCGACACAGTAGGAAGCGTTCGCGGCGCGGGTCGAATATTCGGTGCTGGACATTTTGTCCAGATAAGCCACGATGTTGTATTCGATCGCGGCGGTGCCGTCGGCGACCGCGGTGCTCAGTAGTTCGGCGTGGTCGGCCTCGAACTGTTTGCAGACCGGGCACTGCATATCCGCGACGATCCGCACGGTGGCCTTCGCATCGGGCTGCCCTACCCGGATGGCGCCGTTATCGGTCGCCACCGCCGGGACGGCGCCCACGTCGTCGGAACCGGAGTTGCGCACGGCCAAGCCGATACCGATCGCCGCCACCAGCGCCACCAGCACGGCGGCCACGCCGACCTGTATCGCGATCTTGCGGTTGCGGTCCGCGCGCGCACCCGCCGCCAGCGGATTGGGCCGCCCGGGATTTTTGCTCACCGTGCGTTCACCACGCCTTTCCCTCGCCTCGCCTGCCCCGGCCACTCGTAGGTTCGCCAGGGTGCGCCGGGGTGCCCGGCGCACCGCCCATCATTGTCCGGCTTGCTGAGAGTTTCCATAACTCACCGATCCGCGCCGGTCAGGCTGTGTCGAGCCGGCGCAGCTCGGCGGCCGGATCGAAATTCGCCGGCGGCCAGCTCAGCTCCAGCTTCTCGAGTGCCTCGATGAGCAGTTCGGTGACGGCCAGCCGCGAATACCACTTCGCGTCGGCGGGCACGACGTACCAGGGTGCGTAGCCGGTCGAGGTGCGGTCCAGCATATCCTGGTAGGCGGGCCAGTAGGCGCGCTCGTCGATATCGCCGGGATCGAACTTCCAGTATTTGTCCGGCCGTTCCAGCCGCTGCCGCAGCCTTTTCTTCTGTTCGTCGAGCGATACGAACATCGCGACCTTCACCATCGTGGTCCCGGCTTCGGTCACTTCCTGCTCGAAATCGTTGATTTCGGTGTAGCGCTGCTGCCAGACCGCCTCGGGGACCAGTTCGTGGACCCTGGCGACCAGCACGTCCTCGTAGTGTGAGCGATCGAACACACCCAGCTGTCCGCCGCGCGGCAGGGCTTTGCGGATCCGCCACAGGAAGTGGTGCCGTCTCTCCTCCTCGGTCGGGACGCCGAAGGCGGCGTGATCGACACCCTGCGGGTCCACCGAGCCGATGACGTGGCGCACGATCCCGCCTTTGCCGGCGGTGTCCATGCCCTGCAGGACCAGCAGCACACTGCGGTTGTCCCCGGCGCGGCCGTTGGCGTAGAGCTTCTCCTGCAGGCCCGCCAATACCTCGGCGCGTTCGGCCAGCAGCGCTTCCCCGTCCTTCTTGTGCCCGTCGAACCCGGGCCGGGCCGAGGTATCGAGATCGGCGATCCGCAGGCCGTCGGCGCGCAGGGCCCGGCCGGCGGGGGTTTTCCATTGCTCTGACATCGGACAGGCCTATCACAGTCCGGGGGTGCTGCCGCGGATGCGAGCCAGGTTCTGCAGGTTGTCGGCGAACTCGGTATCACTGACCGGTGCGAGGACCAGCACATCGGCGGTGGTGAGCAGATAGCGACCGTCGTCGCGGATATCGAGCCAGCTGCGGTGCAGCGTGGGCGGTGACATGGGGTCGTCCGGGGCCACCGTGACGGTGATGAAACCGCGGGCGTCGACGGGTTCACGAAGCGCGGCGCGAAATCGGGCGGCGTCTCCGTCGCCGTCACAGGTGGACAGCGGGGCGTCGGTGAGTACCGCGTCCTGAGGCTGGTGGAACGGGCCGTGGGCGCCGGGTCGGGCGGAACCGATCAGCTGGACCAGCCTGCCCCCGAGGTCCCGGGCATGACACATATGAACGGTGACCCTCGTGGGTGTGGCGTGCAGGACGGCGGCGTGGTGATCGATAACGGCGGCGAAGCCGAGTATCTGTTCGGTATGCGGCTGGTCGCCGTCGCGGGTGAGCGCCGGGCGCTCTCCGGAAATGGTTACTGCGGTGGCGTCCGGGCGGGCGCAGAGCATGAGCGCGGCTGCCAGATCCGGGTCGGCCTGTCTGGCGAACCGCTGTGGTAATCGCAGCGAGTCCAGTTCGGATTCGGTGCGAACGGCGCTGGCCGGGGCCAGGTTCACCGGGTAGGGCCGGCGGTCCAGGCTGGTTTCGTTGGCCCAGACGTAACTGAACTCGTCCGGGGTCAGGATCCACTTCACTTGCCCGGACTCCCGCCGCCGGCGCCGGTGGACGCGTCGGGGAACCGGGGTACCCGGTCACCGGAAGCCGGGAGGGTGGGGTTGTAGATGGTGGTCATCGCGTCCTGCGCGTCGGCGGCGGCCGCGGCGGCGGCGATATCGTGGTCCATCCGGCGGCGGCCGCCGTGCACGGCCTCGGCCGCCGGATCGTCGAGCGGCCGATAGGGCTGCGGCGGGGCCAATGCCGACCGCAAAGTCTGGGCCGCTTCGGTATTGCCCTCCATCAGGCGCTGGAGTGCGCGGCACGCCTCGTGGGTTTCCGTACCGGCGGCGACGAACTCCCGCGTCGCCTGCCGGGCAGCCTGCGCCGAATGTCCCGTCCAGTGCTCGAATTCGCGCCGGGTGGCGTCGGTGAACGTGGCGAAGGCCTCCGCCATGGCGTCCGCGTTGGATTGCCACGCCGCGGCGGCGGCGCCGAGCGCACCGGGATCGAGAATCTCGTGTACCCGGTCCCAGATCTCCTGGTGGGTGAAACTGCCGAAACATTCGCGTTCGGGCGCGTAGGGCGGATCGTTGCCCGCGGGTTCAGCCATGGCCGTCCTCGTCGTCGGGGCCGAGGCCGGGATGTGCCGCCACCACAGCGAGGGCGGCACGGTTGGCGAGATCGGCCTCGGCGAGCCGGCCGCCCGCGGCGAGGTAGGCGGCCTTGAAGCACAGCGCCGTCTCCTGGAGCGCGGTGAGGGTTTCCAGGTACTGCACTGCCTTGCCGCGGAAGCCCGTCGCGAGGGCCTGTCCGGTGGGCAGATCCGGGAAACCGGCGGTGCCGGGCTTCTCGGCGATGTGGTGGCCTCCGGCCCGCGCCGCTTCGAGATCCGCGACCAGGGTGTCGCAGGCCTGTGCCAGGCGCAGGGCGACATCTTCGGCGAGCGTGAACGAATCTGCGCCCCCGGCCGTGGCCGCGGAGTAGAGCCGGCGGGCCGTGCTCTGCCCCACTTCCGGTACCGACATCTGGAATCCCCCTTCCGGCCCGTGGGTACGCCAGGTGACTCTACCGACGGGTAGCCGACTCTGCGGGGGAAAACTTGCCGGTCATAGGGATTCGGCTGTGAATTGGCGCACGCGGAACGGGACGCGGGCAGCAGCGTATCGAGGGGTGACAACGGGTCGTGCACTTCTCTCGCGGAATCCCTCAGACGCCGGACTTCGCCGGACGGTGGGCCTCGCGGCCCGCCGTGCCCTCGGCCGGGCGGGTGGCTGTCACGTATTGGAAGAATCGGTGCACGGATTGGTCGATATCGACCAGTCCGGCCCTCGCGAACAGGTCCGGGAAGGTCCGGCCGCCGAACATGCGCAGTCCGCTCACTCCCGCGGTGAGCCGGGTCAATTCGCCGACCGGGTTGTCCGGGCGATGGCTGGTGGTGATGGCGATGCGACCGCCGGGAGCCAGCACGCGGATCATCTCCCGGGCCGCCACCAAAGGATCCGGAATGAGGTAGAGCGCGCCGAAACAGCAGACCGCGTCGAAGGTCTCGTCGGCGAACGGCAGGTAGCGCGCATCGCCGCGGACATATCCGGCGCGCGGCCCGGCATTGTCGGCGCGGGCGCGCGCCAGCATGGGCGGTGAATAGTCGATCCCGGTGACGTACCCGTCGGCCGGTATGTGCTCGCTCAGGAAATGGGTGAAATTACCCGGCCCGCAGGCGATGTCCAGAACCCGCCGCGACCTGTCGAGGTGCAGCGATTCCACCGCGAACCGGCGGTCGGCGGCAGTGGTGCGGCCGGTGGCCAGATAGAACACGGTAGGCCGCCAGACCCGTTCGTAGACCGCCGCCAGCGCCGGGGCGTTCATGGTGCGCCGAGCGAGGTTCATCCCAGCGGCTCGACATCGATCGTCATTCCGGCCGCGCGCAGGCGCGCGGTCAGCGCATCGCCCATGGCCGCGGCGGGCGTGAGCACACCGGCGAGTTCCGGTTTGTCGTCGAAGGCCAGCGCGAGCCCGCTCTCGCCGAGCATGACCGCGGTCGCCTTGTACCCGGGGTCGCCGAGACCGGCGAAATCGGCACGGTAGCGGGCACCGGAGGAAGTGCGGGTGTAGGTGCGCATCCGGAACCAGCCACTTTCCCGGGTGGCCTCGCTCGGGCCGGTGCCCGGCGCGGGCAGCACCCGGTCGAGCACCGCGCGACCGGCACCGAACCGGGACAGCAGACCACCGATGGCCATCCCGGCGACGACCCCGCCGGAGATACCCGCGGCGATCACCGGAGCCAGGACAGAGTTGCCGGCGCCCATGGTCTCGCGGTAGCGGAAGTTCTTGCCGTACACCCAGCCGAGCAGGCCGTTGCTCCGGCGCACGATCTTGGTGTTGTGCGAGGCCATGACGAAGGTGCCGACCCAGCCGTCCAGACTCGGGTCGATCTCGCGCCCACGCTGCAGGGTGAGGTCGGACTGGCGGCCCACCTCGGGGTCCATGGATTTGTCCGGACTCAGCGAATAGGGATGGCTGAGTATCGCGCCCTTCGATCTGTCCGCGGCGACCGCCTCCATCATCGCCCGGCCGGAATCGATGGTGCCCCCACTCACCCCGCCGCGCAGGGTCGCGACCAGGGTGGTGTCACCGAGTTCGCCGGTGTTGTCGGCGACGGTCCGCCGGTAGAGCTGGTAGACGCTCAGATCCGAAGGCACCGAATCGTAGCCGCACGAGTTCACGATCTTGGCGCCCGTGCGCGCGGCCTCGTCGTGGTAGGTGTCGATGGCGTCGCGGATGAACAGCGGCTCGCCGGTGAGGTCCGCGTAGTGGGTGCCGGCTTTCGCGCAGGCCGCGACCATCGGCATCCCGTAGCGCAGGTAGGGGCCGACCGTGGTGATGACCGCGGTCGTGCGGGCGGCGAGGGCGTCCATCGACTCCTGATCGGTGGTATCGGCGACCACCAGACCCCAATCGGCGGCACCGATCTCGTCGCGCACCGCGGCGAGTTTGTCCGCCGAACGTCCGGCCAGTGCGATTCGCGCCCCGGCCGGCGCCGCACCCAGCAGATATCGGGCGGTGAGCTTGCCGACGAAGCCGGTGGCGCCGAAGACGATCAGGTCGAATTCACGAGTGTCGGTCATGGATGGAACCCCTTGGATATGTCCGGTGCCGCGGTGCTAACCCGTACGCCGCTTACCGCGTTTGGCCGGCCGGCGGCCGGCCAGCCATTGTCGATGGAGGCGCCCGAGTTCGGTGACCGGCTCCTCGCCGTACAACCATTCCCGGGCGATGCGATGCCAATTGGCGGTCGCCTCGAGCTGACCCAGCATGCCGAAGGTCAGGAAATCGGCCCGCCGCGAGAACAAATGCTCCGGCGGCAGATTCTGTTGTTTCATGCCGGAGAATTCACTGGACCGCGGGTCCACGGCCAGCAGGAACGCCCCACTGGCCAGTTCCGGAGTGATGGTGAGTTCCTGGTCCACCAGGCACCATTCCGACGCCGAGAGCACATACTCCAGGCATTCCTCGACCCCGATCTCGTCCGCCGAGTCGATGACCCCGCGCTGGATCATCAGATCCCGCAGATCCGCGCCGCGGTCCTCGGCAGCCGCGCACAGGCAGATCGCCTCGAAGCGGACATGTTCGGGATCCATCCGGTTGAACAGGCCGAAATCGAGGAAACCGACCCGGCCGTCCGCGGCGAGCAGCACATTACCCGGGTGCGGGTCGCCGCAGAACTCGTTGAAATTGAACAGCGACCCGACATAGAAGCGATAGATGATCTCGCCGACCCGGTCGCGTTGGGCCTGCGGCATTCGGCGGATGTCCTCGAAGGCGGTACCGGCCAGATACTCGGTGACCAGGACTCGCCTGGTGCTGTGCTCGAGAACCGGCCGCGGGACCACGACGAACGGGTGGTCGGCATAGAGATCCGCGATATCGCGCTGGGTTTCGGCCTCGATGTGATAGTCGAGTTCGGCTTCCATGTTCAGCCGCAGTTCGTCGAGGACCGCCGGGGTCACCCAGGGCATCGCCGACTGCAGGACCCGCCGGAACATGTTCAGGTTCTTCAGATCCGCCCGGACCGCCGCATCGATGCCCGGATACTGCACCTTCACCGCGACCTGACGACCGTCGTGCAACCGCGCGAGATAGACCTGGCCGATGGAGGCCGCCGCGATGGCCTCGGGTTCGAATTCGGTGAACACCGCGTCCAGCGGGTGCCCGTAGTCCTCTTCGATCACCGCGCGCATGGCCTCGAAGGACACCGAGGGAGCGGCGTTGCGCAGGACCGCCAGCCGTTTCTGGAAGCGTTCCCGATGCTCGGGCGGCACCAGGTCCAGGTCGAGGACCGACATCATCTGGCCCAGTTTCATGGCCACGCCTTTCATGGTGCCCAACACCATGACCAGCTGTTCGGTACTGCGGAGGATGGACTCCTCGGCCATCCGGGCCCGGACGGCCTCGGAGCGACCGCGCATAGAGAGCCGGGCGCGCTGTTTACGCATCATCGAGCCGGCCGCCACCGCACCCAGCTTGGTGCCGCGAGCCAGCCGGGATGTCGGCACTTCTTTCGCCATCGAGGAACCTCCGTTGGTGCCGACGCGCGCCTACGACGACAGAAGAACGCGATCGGTTCCTCGTCACCGCACGGCAATCAGACTAGCCAACCCGGCCGGGTTGTCGAGCCAGGCCGGACCGCCGGCTCAGACGGCCTGGTCGCCGGGGGAAACCGGGGGCAGCACATGCTCCTGGTCGGCGAACCTGCTCCGCGAACCACCGGCGCGCGCCATACCCTCGATGGCACTCCACACCATCATGGTGAGGTAGTCGATGACCTCTTCCCGGGGCAGCGTCTTGTGCGTGGTCCACCAGTGCGTCGCGAGCTGGATGCCGCCGACCAGCACATAGGACCACAGCATCACCCCTTCGGTCTCGATACCGAGGGCACTGCCGCGTTCGGTGATGGCGGCCGCGACGACCTCAGCGAACAGCCTTTCGAAATCGGCCAGCGAGGACGGATCGCCCGATCCCGTACCCATGATGAACCGGTACACCTCGGGGTCCTCGTCGACCGCGCCCACGTATTCGGCCAGCGCCGACCGCACCAGTTGATACTCGTCGGCATCGAGACTGATCGCGCCGTACACCCGCGGCATCAAAGTGATCTCGATGAACCGCTGCATCGCGGCGTTGACCAGGTCGTTCTTATCGGAGAAATAGCGGTACAGGACTGTCTTGGACACACCGATCTCGGCGGCGATCTCGTCCATCCCCGCATTCCCGCCGCGGGTGCGCACCGCGGCCAGCGTGCCGTCGACGAGTTCCTCGCGGCGGTCGATCTTGTGCTGGCGCCAGCGCCGCTTGCGCCCGTCGGTCCGCGGGGTACGCACCGGCGCCGATCGATCGGCGGATGTCCCGATATCGAGCAGGTCTTCGGTGGACAGCGTGGGGCTCCTCGGTCCGGACGGTTCACGTGCGTTCCACTCTAGGCCCCCTTTCTGCCCAGGTGGTTCGTTTGGCGCCGGTGCGGCAGATCCCACACTTCCGTGCGGGTCCGGCGGCCCTGCGGGTACGTGAGGTCGGCCGCGTGTGACGGAAGCGCCGCGGTGTGCGATGTGCGGTTGGCAGTCCATGGGATGTGACCTTTGAGCACTTACCGGGTGATCGGCCTGCTCAGGCGGGTGATGTGCGCGTCCATAGGCCGGTGACCTGAGCACTTGCAGGATGGTCGACCCGCTCAGGCCGGTCACGGCACCTCCCCACGTACCTCTCGTCGACTTCGGATGGTCGGTTTCCGGGGCCGGGGCCCGCCCCGGTTCCGGAGCGTGTCGATCGGTTGCGTGCGGCAGTCATCCGGACAAATACCGGATCTCAGCGGGAACCGAAGGCCCTTACGCCTGTCCAGGCTCGCCATGCGCACTCACGCACCCGCCGGCTATCCCATCGACTCCATCGGTGCCGAGTTTTACGAGGCCCTGAAAGGGTCGAGGCCCGTCCCGCCGTTCAGGCCTCGAAAGCGCCCGCGCGAAGCGCAAGTCTCGAGGCCTGAACGGCGGGACCGAGGGGGCCTCGACCCCGCGCCGCCGAAGGCGGCGCCATGAACACAGCAGAATGGGGAGTATGCAGAAACCGACCGGTAGTAGTGCGGTGCTCGATTCCGCTCCCGGGACGACCGCCGCCGGTGGGCAGGCGGAACCGCCGGGCGTATTCGCCACCCTCACCGATGACGCGGCCAAACGACGTGACCTGTGGCGGATGAAAGCCCTCGCCACCGGCCTGCTGGCCGTGGCCACGGTGATCTACCTGGTGTGCCGGTGGCTGGAGTCGCGCGGCGGCGCCGGCGACTGGGTCGGGTATGTGCGCGCGGCATCCGAGGCGGGAATGGTCGGTGCGCTGGCCGACTGGTTCGCGGTGACGGCGCTGTTCCGGCATCCGCTGGGCCTGCCCATCCCGCACACCGCGATCATCCGCCGGAAGAAGGATCAGCTCGGTGCCAGCCTGGGAAGTTTCGTGGGCACCAACTTCCTGTCTCCGGAGGTGGTCACCGCGAAGGTGAACTCCGCGCAGATCCCGTGGCGGATCGGGCGCTGGATGGCCGCGCCCGGTAACGCGGCCCGGGTGGCCGACGAGAGTTCGACGATTCTGCGCGCGGTCGTGGGGGTGCTGCGCGATGAGGATGTCGAACAGGTCATCGACAACACCATCGTGAAACGGATCGCCGAACCGCTGTGGGGTCCGCCGATCGGACGCGTCCTCGCCGAGCTGCTGGCCGACAACCGGCAGTTGCCGCTGCTGGACCTGCTCGCCGAACGCGCCCACCAGTGGGCGCTGGGCAGCCAGGAGACGATAGACCGGATCGTCAACGGCGAGGCGCCGCAGTGGGCGCCGAAATTCGTGAACGTCCTGCTGTCGGAGAAGGTGTACCGGGAACTGGTCGAGTTCACCTGGAAGGTGCGTTCCACCCCCGACCACGAGGTCCGGCTCGCCGCCAACCGTTTCCTGGAGGATTTCGCGCACGACCTGCAGTACGACGAGACGATGATCGCCAAGGCCGAACGGATCAAAACCGAGATCATGGGCCGGGAGGAGATCACCGGCCTCGCCGAGGCGACCTGGCGGGCGGCCAAACGTCTGATCCTCGAATCCGCCGACGATCCGAACAGCACTCTGCGCCGCAAGGTCGCCGAGAATGTGCAGCAGCTCGGCGAACGTCTCCGCGACGACACCGAGACCCGGGCCAAGGTCGACGGCTGGATCGAGCGCGGCGCCCGCTACCTGGCCGCCAACTACGCCGACGAGATCGCCACCATCGTCAGCGATACGGTCGCCCGCTGGGATGCGGAGGAGGCCAGTAAGAAGATCGAGGTCCAAGTGGGGCGTGACCTGCAGTTCATCCGGATCAACGGCACTGTGGTCGGCAGCCTGGCGGGGTTGGCGATCTATACGGTCTCGCAGCTGATGTTCGGGGGATGAGCTGTGTTTTTCGGCGCCGCAGGCGCCGCAAACAAATACTGCTAACATGGTGCTTGCAATTGCTAGCACCCCGATCTATCGTTGTAACTACAACGCCAGAAGGTGAGTGATGGCCGACCGTCCCGAGGTTTCCGCCCAGCGCACCGACGATCCGGCAGCGTCTGCCGGCGCCGGCGACAAGGCAGCCCGCGTGGTCAACGCGGCGCAGGACATCGGAGGATTCATCAGGGCGCAGCGTGAAGCCGCGCAGGTTTCGTTGCGCCAGCTCGCCCAGCTGGCGGGGGTGAGCAACCCGTATCTCAGCCAGATCGAGCGCGGGTTGCGCAACCCCTCCGCCGAAGTACTGACGCAGATCGCCAAGGCGCTGCGGGTTTCTTCGGAGGTGTTGTATGTGCGCGCCGGCTACCTCGAGCAGCGGCCGCACAGTCCCGTCCGGGACGCCGTGCTCGCCGATTCCGCGATCAGCGAGCGGCAGAAACAGGTGCTCCTGGATATATACGAATCGTTCCGCCGGGAGAACGGGCCGGAGGAAGCGATTCCCCGGGACAGTGTTGTTCCACAACCGACAACCGACGCTCCACGCCAGGAGAACGATAAATGACCGAGAAGTACACCACTGCCAAGCCACTGCTGGCCACTGTCGGCGCCACGGACGCGGTTTACGCCGCGGTTGTGGACGCGGTGACCCAAGTGCGTGAGCGTGCGACCGATGTCAACGGCCGGGTCCGGGTCGAGGAGGCCCGTGAGCGTTTCGCCGGGCTGCCTGCCGATGTGCAGACCCAGTTCGAGCAGATCCGTGCCCGGTTGTCCGAACTGCCCTCGGAGCTGCCGGAGGACCTGGCCGAGCTGCGCGAGAAGTTCACCACCGAGGAACTGCGCAGGCTCGCCGAGCAGTACTACCGCCAGGCGCTCGATCTCTATGCGGATCTGGCGGTGCGCGGTGAGGAGACCGTCGAGCGGCTGCGCGCCAACCATCTGGTCGAAGAGCAGGTCGGCCGGGTGGAGACCCTGTACAAGGACGCCAGCAGCCGGGCCGAGGAGGTCGTCGGGCGGGTGAACGGTCTGCTCGGACGCGCCAAGACCGAAGCGGAGCAGGCGGCCGAGTCGCAGGCCCCCGCCGCGACTGCCGCACCCACCGCGGCGGATGTGCCCGAGGCCGAGGTGATCGAGGTCGCGCCGGAAATCGCACCCGAGCCCGTGCCCGCGCCGGCCGCCGAGCCCGCCCCGCCGGTGAAGAAGGCGCCCGCCGCGAAGAAGGCTCCGGCCGCGAAGAAGGCCGCCCCCGCCAAGAAAGCCGCGCCGAAGAAGCCCTGACCTGGTAAATCCGGTGAACCGCCCCCGTGCACGTGCAGTGCGCGGGGGCGCTGCTCTTATCATGGTGGGGTGGACAAGGTGTACGGGTTGACCGGGTTGATCATGGTCGCACTGTGGCTGCTGGCGACAAGCGCGACTGTTTTCGCGCTCGTGCACGCCGTGCGTCAGCGCTCCGACGCGTTCACCGCGGTCGACAAACTGACCAAACCCATCTGGCTGGGGATTCTCGGCGTGGCGATCCTGCTCATGCTGGTGAGCTGGCCCGGCCTGGGACTGCTGGCATTCATCGCCATCATCGCGACCGGTATCTACCTGGCCGACGTGCGGCCGAAGGTCGACGAGGTCCAGCGCGGCCCCCGCTGGTAGAGCTGTGTTTATTTGCGCCGCCTCCGGCGGCGCGGGGTCGAGGCCCCCGAAGGTCCCGCCGTTCAGGCCTCGAGACTCGCGCTTCGCGCATGCGCTTCGAGGCCTGAACGGCGGGACGGGCCTCGACCCTTTCAGGGCCTCGCTGAACTCGGCACCGAGAAGGCGCTGATGTTCGTGAAGGCGACCGGATGCCAGGCCGCCAGTGCGGTCGAGTCGGCATCCGTTCCGGACCTCGAATGCCGACGTAACCGCATGCGTCGAGTTTTGCGAGACACCTGAAAGGGTTGAGGCCCGTCTCGCCGTTTCGGCCTCGAAAGCGCCCGCGCGAAGCGCAAGTCTCGAGGCCGAAACGGCGAGACCAAGGGGGCCTCAACCCCGCGCGCGCCAGCGCGCCAAAAACACAGCACCTTCACGGGCAAGTTCACGCTCTCACCTTTGGCGGGCATGTTCACGCTCTCACCTTTGGCGGGCACGCTCACGCCCTCGCCTTCGCGACCAAGCCCACCCCTCACCCTCCGGGCGTGGTCTGCGCTGGAACCCCGGCCGCAGTGTTCGTGCTGGCGTGACGCGACTCCAAGCGTTACTGTGTCAATCGGTAACACAAAGGAGTGTGTCTTGATGCGTGCGACGATGCCGAAGGCCCTCACCGCCCTCGCCCAACAGGTCGAGGGGCTGTTCGAGGTACACCGTGCCGGGCTGCGCACCCGCGGCGGCTACCACAATCCCGCCTTCAATCCGCCGAGCGCCGAGCACCGGGTCATCGATGTGCGTGCCGAGGACGGCGCCCGGCTCCGGGTGCACGCGTACGGGCCGGACGACGCCCAGCCGGTGGTACTGATCCACGGCTGGACCTGCTGCCTCGAATACTGGAACCCGCAGATCAACGCCTTCGCCGGACGGTACAAGGTGATCGCCTTCGACCTGCGCGGGCACGGCGAGAGCGAATTCGGCGAACCGGACCAGCTGGACTGTCATCTGCTGGCTGACGACCTCTGCGCGGTACTGGACGCGGTGCTGCGGCCGGGACAGCGGGCGGTGCTGGTCGGGCACAGTCTCGGCGCGATGACCGTGCAGGCCTGGGCCGGGAAATATCCGCAGCGGGTGGTCGATCAAGCCGCGGCGGTCCTGCTGGCGAACACCGGGCCGCATTCGCTGGTCGCCGAGACCACGGTGGTGCCGTTCTTCAACCGGCGGTTGCCGCTGCTGGACCGGGTGGTGCCGCTGCCGGCGTGGCTCGGTCGCCGTGGGCTCAGTGCGCGCATCGTGTTCCCGCCGGTGGCCGTGGTGCGGTGGATCTTCGCCCGGCAGATCATGAGCCTGGCGGCCGACCCCGAGGCTATCGATTTCGGGATGAACATCGTGCGCTCTTGCCGGTCCCGGATCCGTTCGGAGTTCGGGCTGCTGCTCGCGGAGATGGACCTGGGCGACGCGGCCCGTCAGCTGGTGGTGCCGACCACGGTGGTGGCGGGCACGGCAGACGATATGACGCCGGCGGTGCACGCCGAACAGATCGCCGCCTGGCTCCGGGAGACCGGCAGCCTCGTCCAGTTCGTCCTCCTCCCCACCGGGCACCTGGGCAATGTGGAGGAGATCGACCGGTTCAACGGCATCCTCGATCAGGTTCTGACCTCGGTGCGTGAACCGGCCGAAGCCACCGGCTGAGCCGCTTCAGGAGAACACGACGGTGCGGCGTCCGTGCACCAGTACCCGGCTCTCCAGATGCCAGCGCAGACCGCGGGCCAGCACCACACGTTCGATATCGCGACCCTCGCGGACCATATCGGTCACGCTGTCGGCATGGTCGACGCGGATGACGTCCTGTTCGATGATCGGGCCCGCGTCCAGTTCGGCGGTCACGTAGTGGCAGGTCGCGCCGATGAGTTTGACTCCGCGTACGAAGGCCTGGTGGTACGGGCGGGCGCCGACGAACGAGGGCAGGAAACTGTGATGGATATTGATGGCCCGGCCGGCCCAGTGTTCGCACAGCCGCTCGGGTAGGACCTGCATGAACCGGGCCAATACCACCGCGTCGGGGGAGTGGGAGTCCACCAGTTCGCGGACCCGCTCGAAGGCCGGTCCGCGCTCGGCCGGGTCCTTCGGGAACGGCACATGGTGGAAGGGGATGCCGTGTGCCTCGGTGATCGCCGCGAGATCGAGGTGGTTGCCGACAACGGCCTCGATGGTCGCCGGAAGTTCCCCGGAGGTCGCGCGGCCCAGCAGATCGTGCAGGCAGTGTCCCTCCTTGCTCACCAGCAGTACTGCCCGGCGGCGCACGCCCGAATCGTGGACCCGCCATTCGGTCTCCGGGCCGAGATCCGTGGCGACCCGCTCGAATCGGCTGCGCAGCTCCTCCACTCCGAACGGCACGGTGGAGGCCTTGATGGACTGTCTGGTGAAGAACCAGCCGGTCTCCAGGTCGGAGTGGTAGCCGGCCTCCACGATCGAGCCCCCGAATTCGGCGATGAACGAGGTGATGGTGGCAATGATGCCGGGGCGGTCGGGACAGCCCAGGGTCAGTACGTATTGCCGGCCGTCGGGAGTGGCAGCTGCGGAAACCATGAGGTCATCCTGACAGGGAGTGCGCCGGCCGGGGAGCGCGACTCCGGGGTTGACGGCCCGCCGGGCCGGGCGGGGCCGCCCGCCGGGTCCGGGCGGGCACGGTCACAGCTCGTAGAAGGGTTCGGCGTAACGGAATTCGCCGATGATCTGGGAGTCGTAGGCGCTCAACGGCCGGATCTGGAAGTGACTCGCCCATTCGGGCCGGTCGGGGACCAGGCCCAGCCGTTCGGCCGGCTGGAAGCCGAACCGCGGGTAGTAGTCGAGGCTGCCGAGCAGCCCGACGAGCGGCTCGTCCAGGGCATCCGCGGCGCCGAGCACGGCATGCATCAGCGCCGAGCCCACGCCGCGGCTCTGCAGGTCGGGCAGCACCCCGATGGGGCCCAATGCCAGGACGGGGAACGGTCCCACGGTCGCCCGGGTGACGCAGACATGTCCGACCACCCGCTCGCGGTCGATCGCCACCATGGACAGGGTGGGGATCCAGCCCGGATCGGTGCGCAGCCGGGCCAGGAGCGCGACCTCCGGCGGCGCCTCGACCAGGGCGGCGGTACCGGCCGCGGGGCCATCCGCCGCATAGTGCGGGGCGAAGGCGCTACGGTGCACGGCTGCGACAGCGTCGGCGTCGACGGCTCGTTCGCGGCGGATCAGCAACATCGTCCTCTCGTCGGAAGGCGATACGAGTGTGCGCGAGGAGCCCGAGGCGCGCAACGGAATTCGCCCGTGGTGTGCCAGACTTTCGTCCCATGGCCGATTCCAAGTCGCTGACCCGGTCCGAGGTGGCCGCAATGATCGACCACACGCTGCTCGCCCCGGAGGCGACGAGCGCGGATTTTACCGCCGCGGTGGCCGAGGCCCGGGAACTCGGCGTGTACGCGGTGTGTGTTTCGCCGTCCGTGCTGCCGGTGCAGGCTCCGGGCCTGGTGGTGGCCACCGTCGCGGGATTCCCTTCCGGAAAACACCATTCGCTGGTGAAAGGGGCGGAGGCCCGGCTCGCGGTGGATCAGGGGGCGGGCGAGGTCGATATGGTCATCGATATCGGTGCGGCGGTCGCGGGCGATTTCGACGCGATACTCGCCGATATCATCGTGGTGCGCGAGGCGATCTCGGAGCGGGCGGTGCTGAAGGTGATCATCGAATCCGCCGCGCTGTCCGACGAGGCGATCGTCGAGGTGTGCCGCACGGCCGAACGGGCGGGTGCCGATTTCGTGAAGACCTCCACCGGTTTCCATCCCGCGGGCGGCGCCGACACCCGGGCGGTGCGGTTGATGGCCGAGACCGTCGGTGGACGGCTGGGAATCAAGGCGAGCGGCGGTATCCGCACAGCCGAGGCGGCCGCCGAGCTGATCGCCGCCGGCGCCACCCGGCTGGGGCTCTCCCGCTCCCGGGCTGTGCTCGACGGGTTCCCCGCCTGACGGTCCGCGGCGCTCAGCAGCTCGCATCACCTTCGGCGGCGGGCAGCTCGGTGGGGCCGCCCCGCAGATCCACGTGGATACCGTCGGCGGTGACCCGCAGGTCGGTCGGTTGCAGGCCCATGGGGTAGGTCTGCAGGCTCTCGGTCATCAGGTCCACCACGCCCTGGGCCAAGTCGTCGGGCACTCCGATGCCGAGGAACTGCGCCTGGTCGACATCGATATCGACTTTGCCGTCCTGGATCCGCGGGGTGAGTTGCATGGTCCCGAAACCGCCGAGCACCTTCATGGTCAGCTGCCCGGTGCCGGGATCGGACTGCACATCGCTGACCAGACCGTCCAGCGTCCGGGAGATCCCGGAGTTGCTCCAGCTGACGTCGGCGTTCGAGCTGCCGACCGAGCTCCCGCTATTGCTCCCCTTGGCCATCTGGATATCGTGGAACTGGGCGTGGACCTGCATATCGACGGCCGGGCCGAATTCGTCGCCCTTACTGTCGACATCCAGCCGCGAGACCTTCCCGTCCAGCCAGGTGACGAGCAGTGGTTTCGCGCCGAATCCGACATCGATCTGTGAGCCCATCTCTTTTTCGAACTGCGAACTGATGCAGCCCGCGATCCGGTGCCGCGCATAGGCCTCGCCGCCGATCAGCGCCGCCACCACGAGCACGATCACGGTGAGTACGGCGATCACGACGGTCCGGCGGCCGACCTTCGGTGCAGGCAGGGACTTGGTGGACATGGATGAGATTCTTCACGATGATTCTGTGCCGGCTCTGTGGACCGGTTATGGGCTGATGGTGAAGGTTGCGACGTCAGGGCGGGTCGGGCCTGTGATTTGTGATATGAGTCACGAACTTTGTTCCGCCTGTCCAGCAGGCGCGACCTCCGGCCACGGCACACTGAGCACATTGTCCCGTAGCCGACGGCGGAAATCGTGCACCGGGAAACCCTGCGTTCGCAGCAGGTCGGCCGCCGCGCGCCAGCGCACCCGGGGCCCGAAGACGGCCAGCGGCGCGGTGTGCGCCCACGCCCGGTCGGCCGCGCCGAGCAGGTCGTGCACCCGTTCACCGGGCACATTGCGGTGGATCAGTGCTTTCGGGAGACGTTCCGCGAGATCGGAGGGCCGCTCGACGGTGAACGGATCCCACGCGAGGGTCAGGGTGCGCGGACCCGAGTGGTCCAGCACCACCCAGGCGCAGCGGCGGCCGAGTTCGTCGCAGGTCCCCTCGACCAGCAGACCGCCCGGCGCCAGACCGGCCAGTACCGTGTCCCACGCCTGTGCGACCGCGGACTCCGGGTACTGACGCAGCACATTGAACGCGCGCACCAGCACCGGCCGGAGCCCGGCCAGTTCGAACCCGCCCCTGGCGAAAACGACGCCGTCGCGGGCGGGGACGACGCGGGCGGGGTCGATCTCCAGGCCGACCACCCGGACATCGGGGCGCACCGTGCGCAACCGGGCGGCCAGTTCCAGTGTCGTCCACGGCTGCGCCCCGTAACCGAGGTCCACCACCAGCGGATCGGCGGCGCCGCGCAGCACCTCGGCGATCCGTGGATCTCCGATCAGCTGGCGGTCACTGCGGCGGAGGCGGTTGGTTCCGGTCGTGCCCCGGGTGACGGTGCCGAGCGGAACACTCAGCCGGCCGGTTTTTGCTCGTCCAGCCACTTCTGGGTCACTTCGGCCTCGGCGCGGAACAGATCCACCAGGTTCACCAGCATGAGCTGCTCGAGTCGGGGCCCGACCATCGGAATGAACACCTTCGCCTCCGACGACATCCGCATGGTGCACCCGGTGTCGGTCGGGAACAGGCGGGTGGTGCCGGTGAGGCTGCCGGGACCGGCCGGGATGGACGCCGAATACTTGCCCTCGACCTCCGGTCCGAACGGTCCGAAGACCTCCTTGCGGGTGATCACCATATCCTTGCGCATCACCGACTGCGCGATCTCCGGCAGCATCTCGCGCGGCAGGATGTGATGCAGCACCACCTCGATACCGTCCTCGTTCACGTCGAGAGCGATGACCTCGTTCGGTGAGTACTTCCGCATCTCGACCATCCGCGCCTCCCAGTAGTCCCGGTCGGTCAGCGCCGCGTACAGCTCTTTGGTGGTGTGCAGCGGGTAGCGGGCGGAGTAGTCCAGTCGGCGAGCCATGCGCGGTAGGTTACCGTCCGGATTCTCCGGTTCCGTGGGAGGCCGGGTCGCTCCCCGCGCGCGCTCCGGCGGAAGCGGACCGCAGGCCGCTACGGCTGTCCGGCGATCCAGCTGTTGGTGAACTCGGTCTCCTCGGCGAGCAGCTGGGTGAGCCGTTCTCCGATGGCCTCCTCGATCTTGCGCCCGAACAGCGGAACCTTCACTTCGATCGTGCCGGAAATCTCGGCGACCGCGCCGGTGGGTTCGTCGGTGGCGGTGATGGAGCCGCGGACCTCTGCCGGAGCGCCCTCGACCCGCGCCTCGAAACTCCCGGTGGTGCCGGTCCACACTTCGGTGCGGGGGATGATCAGGTCGCCGGGGCGAACGGCGGTGATGGCGGGCGGCAACAGATCTGCGGGGATGGATTGGACGACCTCGACCCGTACCTGCTCGCCCTCGGCGGACAGCGAGACGAACTGGGCGTCGGGCCCGCCCACCGCGGCGATCCGGTCCTTCCAGTACTGCTCGGTGCGAAATGCCTCGCGCACCGCCGCGACCGGATGAGAGTAGCGAGCCGTATACGCCAGCGCTGTAGCCATGACCGAACACGCTACCGTCTGGTCGTGCGAACTTCTCGGGCTGTCCCTGCGGACGAACTGCGGCAGATGCTGGCCGGAACGGGCGCGATGGTGCGGTCCGCGGTACCGCTCGCGGAGCTGACCACGCTGCGGGTCGGCGGACGGGCCACGGTCGCCGACTGCGCCACCACCGAGTCGCTGGTGGCGACGGTGCGCGCACTGGACGCCGCCGAGGTGCCGGTGCTGCTGGTCGCCGGCGGTTCCAATCTGCTCGTCTCCGACGACGATGTGGCGTCGGTGGTGGTCCGGGTCGCGACCGAAGGGGTCGAATTCGGGGCCGGCGGTGTCACGGCGGAGGCGGGCGCGAACTGGGACGGTGTGGTCGCCGCGAGCGTGCGGGCCGGGTTCGGCGGACTGGAGTGCCTGTCCGGGATCCCCGGGTCGGCGGGGGCCACCCCCGTGCAGAATGTGGGCGCCTACGGCGTCGAGGTCGACCGGCTGCTGCGCCGGGTGCGGTTACTGGACCGGGCCACCGGGGAGATCGACTGGGTGACCCCGGACGCTCTCGCCTTCGGCTACCGGACCAGCCGGTTGAAACACAGCGACTCGGCGGTGGTGCTGGCGGTGGAGTTCGCGCTGCGCCCCGACGGTACGAGCGCGCCCCTGCGCTACAAGGAACTCGCACAGCGGCTGGAGGCCGCCGAAGGGGAGACCCGGCCCGCCGCCGCTGTCCGCGAAACCGTGCTCGGGCTGCGGGCAGGTAAAGGAATGGTGCTCGATCCCGCCGACCACGACACCTGGAGCGCCGGGTCGTTCTTCACCAACCCGGTCGTGCCCGACGCCGACGTGGCCCGGGTCCTGGCCGCCGTCCGCGACCGGCTCGGCGAGGTGCCGGTGCCCACCTATCCGGGGGCCGGCGGGGTGAAATTCTCCGCGGGCTGGCTGATCGAACGCGCCGGCTTCGCCAAAGGCTTTCCGGGGCCGGACGCGCCCGCGCGGCTGTCCACCAAACACACCCTCGCCCTGACCAACCGCGGTGACGCCACGGCCGCCGATATCGTCACCCTCGCCCGGACGGTTCGGGACGGGGTGGCGGATCGGTTCGGGGTCGTTCTGGTTCCGGAACCCGTCACGGTGGGGGTGGAGCTGTAACCGACGCCGGAAACTCTTCACATCGGTGAGTACGGTGCTCTCCTGCCACGCCCGTGTCCGTCGAGAATCCGGGCGGAAAATAATCTGGCGCCGCCGTCTTGCTGTGACCTGGAGAAACAGCGACACACCGCAGGGCAAGGGACACGCCGCAGGGATCTGACTTCGTTACCGATCCGTGTCAATGTCGCGGCATGGTCGGATCACGGCACGAGGCGATGCATCGCATCTTCCAGCACGACCCCGGGGTTTTCGCCCGTGCATTCCACGAATTGAAACTGCCCTTCGCTACTCCCGAGCAGGTCGAGTTGCTCCCCACCGATCTCACCGAGATCCGCCCCGTGGAACGGCGAGTCGACACACTGCTACGCATCACCACCGAAGAAGGCCCGTTCCTGCTGATCGTGGAAGCTCAGACCAGTAAGGACCCCGGAAAGGCCGACTCATGGGCCTATTACGCCACCTACCTGCGCATCATTTACCAGTTGCCGGTCTATTTGCTGGTGGTGTGTCGTGACGAAGCCGTCGCGACGTGGGCACGCAACCCGGTGCCGAACGGTGCGCCACGATGGCCCACGGTGACGGTGAAACCTTTGGTCCTCGGGCCGGGCAACGTTCCGGTGATCACCGACCCCGCCGAGGCCGCGGCCGATATTCCGCTGACCGCATTGTCGGCCATAACGCACGCCGCCGACCCGAGTATCAATGCCATACTTAAGGCGCTGGCCACCGCCTTACGCGGAGAGGACGCCGATGATCTCGCGATCTTCGGTGAACTGACGGAACTCGGCCTCGGCAACACCCCGGCCGCAGACATCTGGAGACAACTGATGACCGTGGACCTGTCGTTCTTCCGTTCCCCCACCGCCGAGAGGCTGCGCGCCGAGGGGCGTTCAGAAGGGCGTTCCGAAGGGCGTTCAGAGGGCATAGCCGGCAGCATCCTGCGTGTCCTGGAGCGACGCGGCCTGAAGGTCGGCGAGGAGGCCCAACAGCGTATTCGGACATGTTCGGATGTCGAGGTGCTGCAGTGCTGGCTCGATCGCGCGGTGGTAGCCGAAACGGCGGACGAGCTCTTCGCCTGATCGGCATGGGCGAGCGGCGGACCGCACGGCCGTCACGCCGGCTTCACTGTGCGCGTATGACGGAGGCATGCAGGGTTCCGGCCGCCGGGGCTACCCGGGCCTCTGGGAGGTAGTCGCTCAGGTGCGGCGGGCGAAGCGGCCCGGGTCGGCCTGGTCGCGGGGTTTGACGATGATCTGGTCCAGGTTGACGTGCGGGGGTCGGCTCGCGGCGAAGGCCACGATCTCGGCGATGTCCTGGGCGACCAGCGGGTCGATGCCCTGGTAGACCGCGGCCGCGCGGTCGGTGTCGCCGTCGAAGCGGACCAGGGAGAATTCGGTCTCCACCGCGCCCGGGGCGATCTCGGTGAGCCGGACCGGTTGCCCGAGCAGTTCGCCGCGCAGGGTCCGGTGCAGCACGGCCTGGGCATGCTTGGCCGAGGTGTAGCCGGAACCGTTGTCGTAGGCGTGGAAGGCGGCGACCGAGGTGATGGTGACGATGAGGCCGTCGCCGGAGGCGATCAGTTTCGGTAGCAGCGCCTTGGTCATCCGCAGGGTGCCCAGGACGTTGGTCTCCCACATCCAGCGCCAGTCGTCGAGATCGGCGTCGGCGACCGTGGCCAGACCCTTGGCGCCGCCGGCATTGTTGACGAGGATGTTCGCGGTCTCGATCGCGTCGGTGAAGGCGCGGACCGATTCGTCGGAGGTGACATCGAGTTCCAGCGCGGTGCCGTCGATCTCGTCGGCCAGCGCCCGCAACCGGTCGACCCGGCGGGCACCCACGTAGACGTGGTACCCCTGCTTCGCGAGTTCCCGGGCGGTGGCTTCGCCGATACCCGAGCTGGCCCCGGTGACAACAGCGGTGCGAGTGCTCATGACCTCGATCCTATGATGCGCTCATGGCTATACGGGAAGCGCGCAGTGCGGACGGGACCGGCATCGTCTATCGGACGGGCGGACCCGCGGACGCACGTCCGCTGGTGCTGGTGCACGGCTGGTCGGCGGATCTGCGCTGCTGGGGCCAGGTGTTCGACGATCTCGCCGCCGATTTCCGGGTGGTGGCCGTCGATCTGCGGGGGCACGGGTATTCGGACGCCCCGGCCTCCGGTTACGACGATGCGAAGAACTGGGCCGCCGATATCGCCGCGGTCCTGGCCGCCGAGTCGATCGAATCGGATGCGCTGCTGCTGGGGTGGTCCTACGGCGGAATCGTGATCAGCGACTATCTCGCCGAGTACGGCACCGGTGCGGTCGCCGGGGTCGTCTACACGGGGGCAATGGCCAATATCGGCCGCGGCGTGCCGGGCGCGGAGGTCGGGGAGTCGATGCAGCAGGCGATACCCGGGGTGTTCGAGGAGAGCCCGGGCCGCGCGGTACGCGGCTTCTCCGCGTTCGGGAACGCCAACACCGGTTCCGGCGCGGACAAGGGACCGGACGCGCAGCGGCTGTTCGGCGCGAGTCTGGCCACACCGCCCTTCGTGCGCAAGGCCCTGTTCTACCGGTCGGTGGACAATACGGAGACCCTGCGCGCACTAGACGTTCCCGTGCTGGTGCTGCACGGTTCGGCGGATCCGGTGGTGCCGGTGGCCGACGGCCGCTATATCGCCGAGACCGCGCCGTTGGGCCGGGCCTCCATCTGGGAGGGCGCTCAGCACGGGCTGTTCATCGAGGATCCGGCGCGCTTCTCCGCCGAGGTCCGCAAGTTCGCCGCGGATTGCGATGAAAAGGCCTGATTGTCCGTGACGAGCGCTTTTCCCGGTCTGTCCGGCTCGGTTCCCGCTTTCGGCGACGGCACGCCGAGGTCCGCGGGCAATGTCGAATCCGCAAGGTGTGATCACTTTCACGACCGGGGAAGGACGGGCCGGGCTGCCGCGTTGCACCGTGCAGTATGGACATCGTGAGTCAACGCCCGGACCGACGGCCGAACCGTATCGCCGTACTGACGGTGCACACCTCACCACTGGCACAGCCCGGTACGGGCGATGCGGGCGGCATGAACGTCTATGTGCTCCAGACCGCTCTCCAACTGGCCCGGCGGGGGACCGAGGTGGAGATCTTCACCCGGGCCACGTCCTCCGATCTGCCGCCGGTGCAGGAAGCCGCGCCGGGGGTCCTGGTGCGCAATGTGGTCGCCGGGCCGTTCGAGGGTCTGGACAAGCACGATCTGCCGACCCAGCTGTGCCCGTTCACCGCCGAGGTGCTGCGTCAGGAAGCCCGGCATCTGCCCGGCTACTACGACCTGGTGCATTCGCACTATTGGCTGTCCGGGCAGGTGGGCTGGCTCGCCCGGGACCGGTGGCGGGTGCCGCTCGTGCACACCGCGCATACGCTGGCCGCGGTGAAGAACGCCGCCCTCGCCGAGGGCGATTCCCCGGAACCGGCGACCCGGGAGATCGGGGAGAAGCAGGTCATCGCCGAGGCCGACCGGCTCACCGCCAATACCGGGCGGGAAGCGCGTGACCTGGTGGAACTGTACGGGGCCCTGCCCGACCGGATCGATATCGTGCCGCCGGGGGCCGATCTGACGCGCTACCGCCCGGGCGACCGGGCGGCGGCCCGCGCCGAGCTCGGCCTGGCCGGGCACGAGGAGATCGTGGCCTTCGTCGGCCGGATCCAGCCGTTGAAGGCGCCCGATGTGCTGGTACGGGCGGTCGCCGAAGCGCTGCGGCGGCGGCCGGGCCGGCCACTGCGCGCCCTGATAGTCGGAGGTCCCTCGGGGACCGGCCTGGAGCGCCCCGACGCGCTCATCGAACTGGCCGCCGAACTCGGGATCGCCGACCACGTCACCTTCCTGCCGCCGCAGCCGCCCGACCGGCTGGTGCAGGTGTACCGCGCGGCCGACCTGGTCGCCGTGCCGAGCTACAACGAGTCCTTCGGGCTCGTCGCGCTGGAGGCGCAGGCGAGCGGGACCCCGGTGCTGGCCGCGGCGGTCGGCGGGCTGGGCACCGCGGTCCGGCACGAGCACAGCGGCCTGCTGGTGGCCGGGCACCGGACGCCGGACTGGGCCGGTGCGCTGGAATACCTGCTCGACGACCCGCGGCGGTTGCGGACGCTGGGTGCGCAGGCCGTCTCCCACGCCGCGGCTTTCTCCTGGGCGCATACGGCCGAGAAGCTGCTGGACAGCTACACCGCCGCATTGACCGGCCCCGGTCCCGCTCCCGCTATCCTCGGCGAGAGCCAGGCCAGATCGCGGGCGCTGTGGCGGCGCCGGACGGGAGTGCGCAGATGAGCGAGCCATCGGCCACCGCGCGGGTCATCGAGGAAACACTGCGGGACCGCGAGATCGAGTACACCCACCCAGGCGACGAGGTGTTCGTCGCCGTATTGCCGGGTGAGCGGAAACTGAAGACCAATGTGATGCTGACCGTCGGAGCGCACGGAGTGCGCTTCGAATCGTTCGTATGCCGTAAGCCGGACGAGAATTTCGAAGGCGTCTACAAATATTTGCTGCGGCGCAATCGGCGGCTCTACGGTGTCGCGTACACCATCGACAAACTGGGCGATATCTACCTGGTGGGCCGGGCGGCCACCCACGTGGTGACACCCGAGGAACTGGACCGGATCTTCGGCCAGATCCTCGAGGCGGTGGACGGGGACTTCAATACGCTGCTCGAACTCGGTTTCGCCGAATCCATTCGCAAGGAATGGAAGTGGCGGGTCTCGCGCGGTGAATCACTGAAGAATCTGCGTGCCTTCGAGCACTTGGTCGATTCCGGCGATTCGAACTGACCCCCTGTTCAGGAGCTACCCACGCGTTCGATCAGATCGAGCAGCTCGGCCCGGCGATGCCTCAGGTCGTCGAGTTTGCCGTCCAATGTGTTCAGCTCTGCGCAGGGCCGGTTCCATGCCCGGCTCGACCTCGTTATTCGGCGGAGAGACCGGTCGCGCCGTGAACCCGGGAATGAACCGGCCGGGCGCGCGGTAGAAGAACACATGAGACTCGACGATTCCGCTCGTGCGTTCATCGGCGCCGGAGCCGACGCGACGCTGGTGACCCTGAATCCGGATGGAAGTCCGCAGGTCAGCGTGGTGTGGGTGGCGCTGCAGGAAGGTCCGGAGGGTGACGAGCTGGTCGCCGCGCACCTGAGCGAACACCGCAAGGTCCGTAATGTGCGCCGTGATCCACGGGTGGCGGTCACCATCCTGGCCGCGGAGAAAGGGGAGGTCATGCGCCCCTTCCTGGCGATCACCGGGACAGCGCGCATTGTCGAGGGCGGAGCCCCGGAGCTGTTGACCGAACTCGCGAAAACCTTGGCGAGTCCCGGCGCGGCCTTCCCGCCACCGGATGCCCCGCCCGGCTTCCTCACCCGCATCCGGATCGACAAGGTGAGCGGTATCGGCCCCTGGGCGTCCTGATCGCCGGCCCCACCCGGCCTGCGGGATCGCCGGACCCGGCCGCCGATGAGTGACAATCACCTTCCGCGAATCGATCTTCGGGAGGCACGGTGGCGGTTCTGGCACTGGATATCGGGGCGACCAAGTTCGCCGCCGGGCTGGTGGATCGTGCGGGCCGCGTCGGGGCGGTGCGGCGGGTGCCGGTGCCGGCCGAGGGGGTGTGGCAGGCATGCGGCGGACTGCTCCGCGCGGTCGCGGCCGGTGCCGCGGTGACAGCGGTCGGGATCGGATCGGCGGGTCCGGTGGACGTTCCGCCCGGTATCACCCGTGCACTCAATATTCCCGAATGGCGCGACGGGTTCGCGATCGTCGCGGCGGTGACCGAGCTGTTTCCGGGCGCCACCGTGCGTTTCGCCCTCGACGGCGCGTGTCTGGCCCTGGCCGAACAGCATTCGGGTGCGCTGCGCGGGCTGCGCGACGGCCTGGCGATGACCGTATCGTCGGGGATCGGCGGCGGCATCCTGGTCGACGGCCGGGTATCGGTGGGACGCACCGGCAATGCCGGGCATATCGGTCATCTCGTGGTGCCCGGGTGGGATGTGCCGTGTGCGTGCGGTGGTTACGGGTGCCTGGAAGCGGTGGCGAGCGGAATGTCATC
>NZ_BAGJ01000171.1 GCF_000308775.1 Nocardia testacea NBRC 100365 | reverse complement strand
ATCGCCGCGGGCGCGGCTGTGGTTGTCGTGATCGCGTTGATCGCCATCGTGGCCGGCCTCGGTTCCGGTGACGATTCCCCGCAGGCCCGGATCCGTACGGCCATCGGCGATTACACCGGTGCGCTGGAGAGCGGCGATCTGGCCGGCCTGCGCGAAACCACCTGTGGCGGTCTGCACGACTACTACCAGGGGTTGTCGGAGGAGCAGTTCGCCGCGGTGCACCAGCAGGCCGTCGACGGGGGCACCATCCCCGATGTGACCGGCGTCGACGCGGTGCAGATCACCGACCGGACCGCGCTGGCCCAGGTGACCGTGCAGACCGAGGCGGATGCGGAGCAGACCACCCGGACCTTCGATCTGCAGGAGACCGACGACGGCTGGAAGGTCTGCGATCCGCCGGCAGGCACCCCGTAACCTGTTGTGCCGCCCGGTGGCGGGTGCCCTGGGCGGGACCACCACCGGGCCGGCCGGTGACACCGGCACGGCCAGGACGCGAACGAGGGAGGAGTTCCCCGGCCGGGGACGCACCCTCCGGCTCGGGCCGGGAGGGTGCGCGTCCACCCGGCCACCCATCGGTGCGGCCGACCGGAGGGCCGCGCACGGGGGTCGCGCGCACGGAACCGGGCGAAACAAAGGTCTTTCGCAATCGGCGGGTCCGCGTGAGGATGGTGGTACCCCTCGCTGCAAGGACTTTCGCTATGAGAACTCGACGAACACTGGCCCGCCTCGTGATCGCCGGCTGTGCGCTGTCGGCGCTCGCCGCCGCGCCGGCCACCGCCGATACCCCGCAATCGTCGAATCGGAGCCAGGATTCCCATCCGCTGCCCGCCGACCGGGCCGGAGCCGAACCCGAAAAGGACGGACAGCCCTACTACATCAATTGCGCGCACGCCCGCCGGGAATCCGATACACCGCTGTTCGGGGGTCGGCCCGGTTACTCGCGGCAACTCGACGCCGACGGTGACGGCGTGGCGTGCGAGGTGGGGGAGGACTGATTCGCGCACGTCCGGTGACCTTCATGACCGCCGCCCGCGAGGCCCGGCCCGGCGATCATCGGTATGGACGACGCCCGTCTGCCGGACCAGCTCTCGGCAGCCCTGTTGTTGCAGCTCGCGATTGCCGAGGCCCGGGCGCGCGACGGCCGGCACAGCGCCGTCTACGGACCGCAACCGGAAATCTCCCGCGCCTGCCCGGCGCCGGCGGAGGGGCGGTAAGAATCGCGATCGAGCTGTCGCGGTGGGCCGCCACCGCTGCCGACCGAGCGGGACAGTATGCCGTGGCGGCGCCGGCGTGCCACTCCGCGGCTCGCTTCGGTGCGGACTCGTCGGCACCGCGGTTGGTCGCTCTCGCCGAGCGCGTCGACGGTGCGCTGGTGCGGGCGCAGGTCCGGCACGCGCCGGCCCTGGGCCGGGCAGCGCATCGCGCGGGGTACCCATCGGCCCGGGTATCGGTTACGCTGGCCGCTCGTCGAACACCCCGGGGGATGTGGAGGTGCGCGTGGTTACGAGATCCGCTGGTCGATTCGCCGCCGTGGCGGCACTGTGCACCGGAACGCTGCTGCTCGGGGCGTGCGCGGACAACCAGGGCAGTGCGGTCCCGGCCGCCGCGTCGTCGCAGCCGGAGAGCCCGCAGGAACGCAACCTCCGGGTACGCGACGAACTGGTCCGGCTGGGCTGCGATACCAATTCTTGTATCCAAACCTATTTCGCCTGCGAGGACGGCCTGCTCTCCGGGGAGGCGTGCGAGTTCTACCGCGCGCATCCGCTGGATTGACCACTGACCAGTCCAGTTGCGCAACCGGACTGGTCGATCCGCGGCGACCGCTCCATCGCTCCGGGGTCAGGCTGCGTCCCGTTCCCGGTAGGAGCGGGCGGCGTCCAGGTCCCGGTACATCCGCTCGAGGTCGTAGCGATTCGCCGCGTCCTCGGTGACCGGACCGAGTGGTCGGTACCGGTCCAGCAGTTCCGCGATCCTGGATTCGTGCACGACGTAGTCGTACGCGATGAAGCCGAAGGTTCCCACTCCCACGAGTGCCACAAAGAGTGTCATATCTTCAGCATCCAGCAACTGGACTTGCTGTGAAAGAGCCAATTCCTTAATACTGGACCTTATGGCGACACGAGTTATCGGCGCGACAGGTCTGGCACGCGATCTGGGGCACTGGCGTAGTGCCGACGCGGCGGCCGAAGGCAACGCGCGCAAATCGGCCCGGCCGGCCTATCTCGCCCTGGCCGAGGGGATCCGCCTGCTGATCCACGACGGGCGCGCCCCACTCGGGATCGCCCTGCCCAGCGAACGAGATCTGGCCGCCACGCTCGGCGTCAGCCGTACCACGGTCACCTCGACCTATGCCCTGCTGCGCGAGCACGGGTATCTCATCACCCGCCAGGGCTCGCGCAGCACCGTCGCGCTGCCGCCGGCCGTGGCGCACGACGGCACCCGGGCGGCCCGCGGCATCCTCGCCACCATGTCCACCGGCGCCGCCCCCGCCGTGGACCTCACCTACGCGGCGATGACCGCGCCGCCGGAGATGGAGGAGGCGTACTCCGTCGCGCTGCAGGGCATCCCGTCGTATCTGGGTACGCACGGTATGGACCCGGTGGGCATCCTCCCGTTGCGGGAAGCCCTGGCCCGCCGCTACACCGAACGCGGCCTGCCCACCGGCGCCGATCAGATCCTGGTGACCCTCGGCGCCCAGCACGGACTTCGGCTGCTGCTGAACGTGCTGGCCCCGACCGCGGGCCGGGTCCTCATCGACCACCCCACCTACCCCAACGCCATCGAGGCCATCCGGGATGTGGGCGCGCGTCCGGTCCCGGTTCCGCTGCGCCTCGAAGATCCGGCGGCCGCATGGGATCTCGACGGGCTGCGCAGTGCCGCCCGCCAGACCGCCGCTTCGCTGGCCTACCTGGTACCCGACCACAACAACCCCACCGGCTTCCTGATGGACGATACGGCCCGCGCCGAACTGGCCGCCATCGCCCGGGAAACCCGGATGACGCTGATCATCGACGAATCCATGGCCGATCTGTCCCTGGGTGAACAGGCGCCGGTGTCGCCGGTCGCCGCGTTCGCGAAGGGAGCGGAGGTCGTCACCATCGGGTCGGCCTCGAAATCGTTCTGGGGTGGTCTGCGCGTGGGCTGGATCCGGACCTCGGAATCGCTGATCACACGGTTGCTCGGTATCCGCGCGACCGTCGACCTGGGCACACCGGTGATGGATCAGCTGGCCGCGGTCCATCTGCTCGAGCACGCCGACCCGATCCTCGACCGCCGGCGCGCGCAGTTGCGCAGTCAGCGGGAGGCATTGCTGGCGGCGATGGCCGAGGAATTGCCCGGCTGGTACGTGCTGCCCGGAGTCGGTGGAATGTCGGTGTGGGCACAACTGCCCACGCCGGTGTCCACGGCGCTGGCCGCCACCGCGCCGAATCACGGAGTGCTGCTGGCGGCGGGCCCCCGATTCGGGGTCCAGGGCGCGTTCGAACGTTTTCTGCGGTTGCCCTACACCAGCCCCGAACCCGAATTGCGGCGCGCGGTTTCCGCCATCGCGACGGCCTACGCCACGCTGGGACCGCAGGCCGGCGATTCGCTGCAGCCGCTCACCTGTTACTGAAACCCGGGTGGGCTCAAGGGCTTCCGGTCAGCGCGGCGGCGGCGCGGGCGATGGCGAGTTCCTCGTTCGTCGGCACCACCAGGACGTCCACCTTCGCGTCCGGCGGGGAGATACGCCGCGCGGTCCGGTCCGGCGCCGTATTGCGCTCGTGATCCACCGCGATCCCGAACCCGGACAGTCCGGACAGCGCGTCGGCGCGTACGTCCGGATTGTTCTCGCCGACCCCGGCCGTGAACGTGATCGCGTCGACCCCACCGAGTTCGACCAGATAGGCACCGAGGTAGTGGCGGAGGCGGTGCACGTAGACGTCGTAGGCCAGCCGGGCCGCCTCGTCGCCTTCGCCGATGAGCCGCCGCAACTCCCGGAAATCGTTCACCCCGGCCATCCCGCGCAGACCCGAACCGCGGTTGAGCAGGCGGTCGACGCCGTTGACGTCCAACTGCGCGGTGCGCATGAGATGCAGGATGATCCCGGGATCCAGGTCTCCGGGCCGGGTCCCCATCACCAGGCCCTCCAGCGGGGTCAGCCCCATGCTGGTGTCCACCGGCCGCCCGTCCCGCAGTGCGGAGACGGAGGCGCCGTTGCCGAGATGGAACACGATCTGTTTCAGCGATTCGGCCGGGCGGCCCAGGAATTCGGCGACGCGACCCGAGACGTACTCGTGCGAGGTGCCGTGGAAACCGTACCGGCGGATACCGTGCGCCGCCGCGACCTGCGCGTCGATCGCGTAGGTCTTGGCGGCGTCGGGCAACCCGTGGAAGAACGCGGTATCGAACACCGCGACCTGCGGAACGTCGGGCAGCAGGGTGCGCACCGCCTCGATCCCGCGCACATTCGCCGGATTGTGCAGCGGCGCCAGCGCCGACAACTCGTCGATGGTGGCCAGCACCCGGTCGTCGACGAGTGTGGGCCGGTAGAACACTTCACCGCCGTGGACCACCCGGTGCCCGACCGCGGTCACGCCCGCGCCCGCCAGATCGTGCCCGGTTTCGGCGAACTTCTCGAACGCCAGGCGTAATCCGGCCGTGTGGTCGGCGATGTTCACCCGATCGGAAAGGGTCCGGCCGTCGGTGGTGTGTTCGATCGCCCCGCCGTCCTCGCCGATCCGCTCCACCAGACCCGCCGCCACCACCGTGCCCGAGCCGGGCGCGAGCAGCTGGTATTTGATCGAGGACGAACCGGAGTTGACCACCAGCACCAGGTCGCCGCCCACCGCCGTCTCCTTCTCCCCGGAACGCGGCGCGGTCACTGCTGCTGCGCCTGGATAGCGGTGATGGCCACCGTGTTCACGATATCGGTGACCAGGGCGCCACGGGAAAGGTCGTTCACCGGTTTGCGCAACCCCTGCAGCACCGGGCCGATCGCCACCGCACCCGCGCTGCGCTGCACCGCCTTATAGGTGTTGTTGCCGGTATTGAGGTCGGGGAAGACGAAAACCGTGGCCCGGCCCGCGACCTCGGAGCCCGGGAGTTTGGCGTCGGCGACGGTGGGTTCGATGGCGGCGTCGTATTGGATCGGCCCCTCCACGAGCAGTTCGGGCGCCCGCTCCCGGACCAGTTCGGTCGCCACCCGGACCTTGTCCACATCCGCGCCGCTACCGGATTCCCCGGTCGAGTAGGAGAGCATGGCCACCCGGGCGTCGATCCCGAACCGGGTCGCGGTCGCGGCCGAGGACACGGCGATATCGGCGAGTTGCTCGGAACTCGGATCGGGCACCACCGCGCAGTCACCGTAGGCCAGGACCCGGTCGGCCAGGCACATGAGGAACACGCTCGATACCGTCGAGACCCCCGGCACCGTTTTGATGATCTCGAACGAGGGCCGGATCGTATGCGCGGTGGTGTGCGCCGCCCCGGACACCATGCCGTCGGCGATCCCGCGATGCACCATCATGGTGCCGAAATAGGAGATGTCGGTCACCGTCTCCCGCGCCCGCTCCAGGGTCATCCCCTTGTGCTTGCGCAATTCGGCGTACTCGCGGGCGAAATCGTCGAGATGTTCGGAGGTCCGCGGGTCGAGCACCCGCGCGTCGGTGATATCCACGCCCAGTTCGGCGGCCCGGGCCCGGATCGTGGTCTCGTCGCCCAGGATGATCAGATCCGCGACCCTGCGTTGCAGCACACGGCCCGCCGCCCGCAGCACCCGGTCGTCGTCGCCCTCGGGCAGCACGATCGTCTTACGGTCGGCCCGGGCACGTTCGATGAGCTGGTATTCGAACATCTGCGGGGTCACCACGCTGGTCAGCGGAACCTCCAGCCGGCGCAGGAAATCCGCGGCGTCCACATGGGTTTCCATCAGCGCCAGCGCCGTATCCACCTTGCGCGGGTTGTGTGCCGACATGCGGCCGCGGGTGCGATGCGCCACCCCGGCGGTTTCGTAGGTGCCCAGATCCGTGGTCAGGATGGGTAATCGCGGTTTGAGCCCGGTGATCAGCCGGGCGATCGCCGGATGCGGGAGCAGCCCGCCGTTCATGACGATCCCGGCCAGTGAGGGGAAGCTCTCGGCCTCGTGGGCGTTGACCACACTGAGCAGCACATCGGAGCGGTCGCCGGGAGCGATCACCACCGCGCCGTCGAAGAGACGCTCCAGGATGTGTTCCGCGGTCATCCCGCCGACCATCACACCCAGTGCCTCCCGGTCCAGCAGTTCGGGGTCGCCGCTGTACATCTCGCCGTCCAGCGCCTCACACAACTCGGCCATGGTGGGCGCGATCAACAGCGGCACCTCCGGCAGGCTCCACGACGGCACTCCGAAGGGCGCCAGGGCGTCCCGCACCGCCTCGAGCTCGCCGGGCGCGCAGCGATTGGCGACGACGGCCACCAGCTGCGCGTGCTCGGACTTCAGTTCGGCGGTGCACAGTTCCACCAGCTGCTCGACCTCCTCGGCCGACCGCTGCGCGCCCCGCACCACCAGCAGTACCGGCGCCCCCAGATTCACCGCGATCCGGGCATTGAACCGCAGTTCGCTCGGACTCGCCACATCGGTGTAATCGCTGCCCACGATGACCACCGCGTCACAGACCGCGGCCACCTCGTGATACCGCATGACGATCTCGGAGATCGCGGCGTCCGGGTCGGCGTGCACCTGCTCGTAGCCGACCCCCACCGCCTGCTGGTACTCGATATCGGCGGTGCTGTGCTCGAGCAGCAGCTCGAGAATGTAATCCGGTTCGGTGGCCGACCGGGTGATCGGCCGGAACACCCCCACCCGCGCGGTGGTCGCGCACAGCATCTGCAGAACGCCGAGCGCCACCGTCGATTTACCGGTATCGCCCTCCGGCGACGCGATGTACACACTGGACGCAGCAACCTCGGCCATAGCCAGAGCCTAGCTGTGTTCATTGCGGTACTACCGACAGCGCATGCTCGGGATCAGGTCTCAGAGGGGCGGGCGGGTTCCACTCGATACCCTGTGGCAGGTCGTCGGCGGGCGGTCCGGGGGTGGTGGCGCCGAGTGGGCTTTCTCGTGAAGGTGCTGTGTTTTTGGCGCCGCCTGCGGCGGCGCGGGGTTGAGGCCCCCCTTGGTCTCGCCGTTTCGGCCTCGAGACTTGCGCCTTCGGCGCGGGCGCTTTCGAGGCCGAAACGGCGAGACGGGCCTCAACCCTTTCAGGTGTCTCGTAGAACTCGACGCATGGGGTTGCGTCGGCATCCGACATCCGGTGTTCGCATGTTCGCGACCGATCACCTGCGGTCGAACCGTGCTTCTCGCGGACTGAGTTCCCTATCCGAGCTTCCGCAACCGGGGCGCCAGGTCGCGCTGGAACAGGTCCAGGAAGCGCTTCTGGTCGTGGCCGGGTGCGTGGAAGACCAGGTGGTTGAGCCCGGCGTCCACATAGGGTTTCACCAGTTCGACGGCCTCGTCCGGATCGCTGGCGACGATCCAGCGTTTGGCGATCTGCTCGATCGGCAGCGCGTCGGCCGCTTCTTCCATTTCGATCGGGTCGTGGATGCTGTGCTTCTGCTCGGGGGTCAGTGACAGCGGCGCCCAGAAGCGGGTGTTCTCCAGCGCGAGTTCGGGGTCGGTGTCGTAGGAGATCTTGATCTCGATCATCCGGTCGATCGTGCCGATCTCACGGTCCACCTTCGCCGCGCCCTCGGCCACCGCCGGCATCAGTTTCTCGGTGTAGAGGTCCATACCTTTGCCGGAGGTGCAGATGAAGCCGTCGCCGGCGCGGCCGGCGTACCGGGCCACCACCGGGCCGCCGGCGGCGATGTAGACCGGGATCCCGCCTTCGGGGACGTCGTAGATGGAGGCGCCGACGGTCTTGTAGTAGGTGCCGTCGAAATCGGTGCGGGCGCCGGTCCACAGGGCGCGCATCAGATCCACCGATTCGCGCAGCCGCGCGAAGCGTTCCTTGAACTCCGGCCACTCCCCGGAGTAACCGGTGGCGATCTCGTTGAGTGCCTCACCGGTGCCCACACCCAGCATCACCCGGCCCGGGTACAGGCAGCCCAGGGTCGCGAAGGCCTGGGCGATCACGGCGGGGTTGTACCGGAAGGTGGGGGTGAGCACCGAGGTACCGAGCAGGATGCGTTCGGTGCGCTCGCCCGCCGCGGCCAGCCAGGCCAGCGAGAACGGCGCATGGCCGCCTTTGTGCCGCCACGGCTGGAAATGATCGCTGACCGTGGCGCTGTCGAGGCCGTGTTCCTCGACCAGTACCGCCAGCTCCACCAGTTCACGGGGACCGAATTGTTCCGCCGATGCTTTGTATCCGAGCTTCAGTTCACCCATTTGCGCCCACTCCTGTCGCTTGTGGTCGGACCGTTTCGGGCCCGGATTCGACCCTAATAGGCGCTGTCGGGCCGGGCCCACTCGCAACCCCCGGACAACCGGGACGGACGCCGGAAGCTCCCCGGCGGGCAAGGCGACCGGACGACCGGTACGCGAACGCGGGCGGCATCCAGCGGTCGCGCTCCCCACCCTGCGTTCACCCTCCGGGCGCGGCATACCCGTCCCTCCTGCCGCGAAAGAGGCAGAATCGACCGGGTGAGCACAGACGACCGGATTCTGTCCTACCTCACCGATATGGACGGGGTGCTGGTGCACGAGGACCATATGGTGCCCGGCGCCGACGAGTTCCTCGCCGAACTGCGGGCCGAGGAGATCCCGTTCCTGGTATTGACGAACAATTCGATCCGCACACCACGGGATCTGCAGGCCCGGTTGCGGCAGACCGGGCTGGAGATCCCGGAACATTCGATCTGGACCTCGGCGCTGGCCACCGCCAGTTTCCTCGACGAGCAACGGCCCGGCGGGACCGCCTACGTGGTGGGCGAGTCCGGACTCACCACCGCACTGCACGAGATCGGCTACGTGCTGACCGAGGTGGACCCCGACTATGTGGTGCTCGGCGAGACCCGCACGTATTCGTTCGAGGCGATCACCACGGCCATCCGGCTGGTCGAGCGCGGGGCGCGGTTCATCGCCACCAACCCCGACCCGACCGGCCCGTCCCGTGACGGCGTACTGCCCGCGACCGGTTCGGTGGCCGCCCTGATCACCCGGGCCACCGGCCGCGACCCCTACTACATCGGCAAACCGAACCCGCTGATGATGCGTTCGGCGCTGCGCCGTATCGGCGCCCACTCGCAGACCAGCGTCATGATCGGCGACCGGATGGACACCGATGTGATCTCCGGGATGGAAGCCGGTATGCGGACCATCCTGGTGACCTCCGGTATCTCGACGAAGGTATCGGTGGAGCAGTACCCGTACCGGCCGACCTCGGTGCTGGACTCGGTCGCCGACCTGGTCGGGCGGGTACGCACGCCGTTCACCGAGGTGGTGACTCCGCCGATCTGACAGTGTTCATCTGCGGCGCCTTCGGCGCCGCGGGGTCGAGGCCCCCTCGGTCCCGCCGTTCAGGCCTCGAGACTTGCGCCTTAAGCGCGGGCGCTTTCGAGGCCTGAACGGCGGGACGGGCCTCGACCCTTCCAGGGCCTCGTAAGACTCGGCACCGAGAGGGCGCGGCTGTTTGCCGGAGCCGTCCGGCACGAATGTGGTAGCGGTGCCGGAGGCGAGCGCCGGTCCGGGTGGGCATGTCGGCGTCCACCGCCTCGGAGTGATCAGCTCAATGCCTGGTCCAGGTCGCCGAGGAGGTCTTCGATGTCCTCCAGGCCGACCGAGACCCGCACGACTCCGTCGGAGAGTCCGATACTCGCGCGGCCCTCCGGGCCCATGGCCCGGTGGGTGGTGGTCGCCGGGTGGGTGATGAGGCTTTTCGCATCGCCCAGGTTGTTGGAGATATCGATGATCCGCAGCCCGTTCAGCACTTCGAACGCCCGTTTCTTGGCGAGGTCGGCGGCGGCCTTCAGTTCGAAGGTCACGACGGTGCCGCCGCCGCTCATCTGCTCGGCGGCCAGCGCGTACTGCGGGTGCGATTCCAGGAACGGGTACCGGACCCAGCTCACGGCCGGGTGTTCGTCGAGGTAGCGCGCGATCCGCAGCGCTGAATCGGTGGATTGCCGGACCCGCAGCGGCATGGTTTCCAGGCCCTTGAGCAGTGTCCAGGCATTGAACGGGCTCAGCGCGGGGCCGGTGTGCCGCATGAGCGTCTTGACCGGGCCCTCGATGTACTCGGAGGTGCCGAGGATCGCGCCGCCCAGCACCCGGCCCTGACCGTCGATGTGTTTGGTACCGGAGTAGACCACCACGTCGGCGCCGAGTTCGAAGCCGCGCTGCAGCAGCGGGGTGGCGAACACATTGTCCAGTACCACCTGCGCGCCCGCGGCGTGCGCGAGTTCGCACACCTTGCGCACGTCGACCAGCGTCTGCATCGGGTTGGCCGGAGTCTCGAAGAACACCGCGGCGGTCGGTTCGGCCAGCGCCGCCTCCCACTGGTCGAGATCCTCGCCGTCGACGAACACGGTTTCGACGCCCCAGCGGGGCAGGATCTCATTGCACACCACGAAACAGGAGCCGAACAGGCTACGCGCGGCCACCAGCCGGTCGCCCGCTTTCAGCAGCGCACCGAGGGCGACGAAAACGGCCGCCATACCGCTGGCGGTCGCGAAACAGGCTTCGGCGCCGTCGAGCAGGCGCATCCGTTCCTGGAAGGTGGTCACCGTCGGGTTGCCGTAGCGGGAGTACACGTAGTGCGGGTTCTCGCCGGTGAACGCCGCCTCGGCGGCTTCGGCGCTGGCGTAGACGAAGCCGGAGTTCAGGTACAGGGCCTCGGAGGTCTCGTCGAACCCCGAGCGGCTCAGCCCGCCGCGCACCCCCAGTGTCGCCGGACCGACCCCTTCGGGTAACGGCCGTTCGAACGAACCGCCGCCGATCACGACTGCCGCCAGGGCAGGCCGTGGGCACGCCAGCCGGAACCGCCGCGGTGCCCGAGTTCGTCCAGCGGGCCCTCGAAGCCTTCGCTGATGTTGTAGGCGGGTGCGATACCCGCGGCGGTCGCGGCATCGGCCGCGTGCGCCGAACGCTGACCGGAGCGACACAGGAAGAGCACGGGCGCGTCCGCGGGACGGTCGGACAAGGCGCTACGGAGCTGGTCCAGGAATTCGGTATTCCGGGCTCCGGTGCTGTCGACCCACTCCACCAGCAGCGTCGGCTTGGCGATGGCGCTGGTGTCGGGTACACCGACGAATTTCCATTCGGCTTCGGTCCGCACGTCCACCAGGACTGCGTCCGGATTCTCGGACAGCAGTTCCCATGCCTGCTCCGGGCCGATATCCCCTGCGTAACTCATACGTGGCACCTCCTGCGAATCCGCACTTGCCGCATCCGATCGATGCGCGCCAGGTCGTCACCCGGAGCACCCCACCGCGGAGGAGGGTTGCCGACCAGCGAGCCGGGGCTTGGCACTGGTACTCATGACCCAATCGAAAAGATTGCCCGGCACGGTCGGGCCGTGTCAAACCCCGGTTGACGTCCCCGGCGAGCTCATCCAGCGGGCTGGTTGCACACCAGCCAGTCGCCGTCGGAGAGGAACAGCCACCAGGTCGCGGTCCGCTCCGCGCCGTCGACCCGGCTGGTCACCTCGATGTTCGCGGTATCGCCGGAGATGTGCACCGGGCCGAATCTCGTGATCTCGATGTCCTTCCCGGTCTCGCCGGGCCGCAGCTGACCCGCCAGCGGGGAGCGGGCGGGAACGAAACCGGGGCACACCGCCTCGCGGGGCGGTTCGGGCCCGTAGCGGTTGCTCACATCGGCGAACTCCCGGACCGCTCCCGCGATCCGGTCGGAATCTGTGACATTTTTCTCAGCGGGCGCCACCAGGCCGGCGATGAGTACACCCGCCAGGACCAGGGCCGCGACCACCGCGGCCACGACGAACGGGGTGATCGAGCGCGGTCGCTCGTCGTCACCCGATTCGGTGGCCGGCTGCTCGTCGGCCGCTCCGGAATCGCTCATGCCGACGATCATCCCTGGTCCCCGGATCGCACCGTGCCCGCACCCCGATAGAATCGCGGGTACGGCGGGTACCGCGGCACAGCGCTACCCGCGGAGACGTGGGACGACGAACGGTGAACAGCCGACCACGGACGGCGCGATGTAGGTGCATACGAGCCGCGCGTCAAGTTAGCCTAAGCTAACAGCAACGCCAGTGATTCTTTCGACCGATAAGGGTGCGCGTAACAGATGACCGAGCAGAAGGAAGCGAACCGCCCGCTTCGGATCGCGATCGTCGGGGCCGGGCCGGCCGGTATCTATGCCGCTGACGCGTTGATGAAATCCGATGCGGACGTCTCGATCGATCTGTTCGAGCGGATGCCCGCGCCGTTCGGACTGATCCGCTACGGCGTGGCCCCGGACCACCCGCGGATCAAGGGCATTGTCACCGCCCTGCACAAGGTGCTGGACAAGGAGCAGGTGCGCCTGCTCGGCAATATCGATTACGGCACCGATATCACGCTGTCGGATCTGCGCCGCTTCTACGACGCGGTGATCTTCTCCACCGGCGCCAACGCCGACCGGGCGTTGCCCATCCCGGGTATCGACCTGGACGGCTCCTACGGTGCGGCCGATTTCGTGTCCTGGTACGACGGGCATCCGGACGTGCCGCGCACCTGGCCGTTGGAGGCGGAGAAGGTCGCGGTGCTCGGCGTCGGCAATGTCGCCCTCGATGTGGCGCGGGTGCTGGCCAAGACCGGTGACGAACTGCTGCCGACCGAGATCCCGCCGAACGTGTACACGGGCCTGAAGAACAACAAGGCCGTCGAGGTGCACGTGTTCGGGCGTCGCGGCCCGGCGCAGGCCAAGTTCACCCCGCTGGAGCTGCGCGAACTCGACCACTCCCCGACGATCGAGGTGATCGTCGATCCGGAGGACATCGACTACGACGAGGGCTCGGAAGCCGCGCGGCGGCATTCCAAGCAGGTCGATATGGTGGCCAACACCCTCGAGCAGTGGGCCATCCGCGACCAGGGTGACCGCCCGCACAAGCTGTTCCTGCACTTCTTCGAATCCCCTGCCGAGATCCTCGGGGAGGACGGCAAGGTCGTGGGGCTACGCACCGAACGTACCCAGCTCGACGGCACCGGCAATGTGAAGGGCACCGGCACCTTCAAGGAATGGGATGTGCAGGCCGTCTACCGGGCTGTGGGTTATCTGTCCCAGAACATCTCGGAGCTGCCCTTCGACGATCAGGCCGGGGTCATCCCGAACGAGGCCGGCCGAGTCCTGATCGACGAGGACGCCGACGGCGCCGCCCGCTATATGCCCGGCACCTATGTGACCGGCTGGATCAAGCGCGGTCCGGTCGGGCTCATCGGCCACACCAAGGGCGACGCCAACGAGACGGTCGCCTGCCTCGTGGACGACAGCACGAACTTCGTCCCGGCCGAGCAGCCGGAACCCGAGGCCGTGCTGGAGTTCCTGGAGGGCCGGGGTATCCCGTTCACCACCTGGGCCGGTTGGTACCGGCTCGACGCGCACGAGCGGTCCCTCGGCGAGCCCGAGGGCCGCGAGCGGGTGAAGGTCGTCGAGCGCGAGGACATGTTGCGCGCGAGCGAACCCCACAAGGTCTGATCCACCGCTCGCTGTTCCCGGTCGGTGGTCGAGAGCAGCGAGCGCCCCCCTCTATCAGGCATGCTGTAGCAGTGTTCGACGCCCATGTGCACATCATCGATCCGCGTTTTCCGCTGATCGAGAACGAAGGCTACCTGCCGGAGCCCTTCACCGTCGCCGACTATCGGCGGCGGATGGCCCGGTTCCGGCCTTCCGGCGGTGCGGTGGTGAGCGCGTCGTACCAGGGCAACGACCAGAGCTATCTGCGCGCCGCCCTGGCCGAACTGGGGCCCGGCTGGGTCGGGGTGACCCGGCTGGATCTCGACGCCTCCGACGACGAGATCCTCGATCTGCACGCGGCCGGAGTGCGTGCGGTCCGGTTCAATCTCAAACGCGCGGCCGCCGATATCGTCAGCATGACCCGGCAGGCCCTGCGTGCCTACGACCTGGCGGGCTGGCATGTGGAGATCTACGTCGACGGCCAGATGCTGGCCTCGCTGCAACCGGTGATCCTCAAGCTGCCGAAGGTGTCCATCGACCATCTCGGTATGTCCGAGGAAGGCCTGTCCTATCTGCTGGATCTGGTCGACCGCGGTGCGCGGGTGAAGGCGACCGGTTTCGGGCGGGTCGATATGGATGTCGCGACGGCGCTGCGCCGGATCCACGCGGTCGATCCGCAGGCGCTGATGTTCGGTAGCGATCTACCCGGCACGCGCGCGGGACGGCCGTTCCGGGAATCGGATGTGGAACTGATCTGCGATGTGGTCGGCACCGATATGAACGCGGTGCTGGAGGACAACGCCCGCGCGTTCTACGGATTGCCCGCGATCGATCGCACCACCGAGGATCCGACTCCCACCCTGCCTCTTTTCGTGCCGCCGCGCGATGACCGGGCCTCGGCTCACGATGGGACCACCCGTCCGCTGCCGATCATTCAGCGGCGGCCCGGCCCGGACTGAACAGTTCTGTGCGGTCGAAGCCGCGGCACCGAACACCAGGGTAAGGCGCTTGTGGCCGGAGGCTGCGGGCGTTGAGCCGGCCCTGTGGTTACGGGAAATACGGTGGTTCAGGCGGCGATCGCGCCGATCACCCACACGCCACTGGCCAGGAGCGCACCGAACAGCTCCACCAGGATCGACAGCCCCACGCCCTTGATCGCGTGTTTGCTCGACACCCAGGCCTGCCGGTTGTCGGGAAGACGCTGTAGCTCCGAGAGATAGACGCCGACGACGAACCCCACGAACAGCCCGACCACCGGTATCACGAAGAACCCGGCTATGCCGGCGAGGCCGCCCAACAGCAGCGTCCGGTTCGGCACTCCCGCATCCTTCAGTTTGCGGCCCGGCCAGGTGTACTTCACGACTCCGGATATGACGAGCAGAACAGTACTGACGGCCAGTACCGCCCATGCGGTCGTCCCTCCGGTGACGAAGGCCCAGACGGCGATCGCCCCGAAGATCAGGATCACCCCCGGCAGGATCGGCACCACGATGCCGATGAGGCCGACCAGGATCGCCAGGCCGACAACGAGTTCTCCCCAAACGCTCACAGCACCAAAGTAGCCCGAATCGGACGTTGTCGCCGGTCCGGTGAACGAGTGCGGGCGAAGTTCGTTCCGCACCAAGGGGTCACTGCCGACGGGTACGAATTCGCGCGTGCCGCCTGCTGAACGCTGATCAGGCCGGATTGCCCGCGGCCAGGATGCGCGCGGTCAGGTCCAGGACGTCGGCGCGGTGGCGGCGGGCGCCGATCATATCGGTGATCTCCGGACGCATGCTCGCGAAGATCGCCAGGGCCAGGAATTCGGTGTCGGTATCGGGGAGGACCTGCGAGATCAGATCGGCCAACAGGGTGCGCCAGGGCGCCCAGGAATCGGATTGGCAGACGTCGGGCAGGGCGCGCATCAGTGGGGCGAGCTCGATCGCGGTGAGGTCGAACACCACCGCGACGATCGCCGCGATCCGATCCGGTACGGGGACTGCCGTATCCGCCGCGAGTTCGCGCACGGTGGACCAGCCCCGGCCGGTGCGCTCCTCGATCAGCGCCCGGATCAGTCCGTCGCGGTCGGCGAACCTGCGGAACAGCGTGCCCTTGCCGACCCCGGTGGCGGCCGCGATGTCATCCATGGAGACGTTGTCGCGGCGCTCATCGCAGATCAGCCGTCCGGCGACGGCCAGGATCGCGGCGCGATTGCGTTCGGCGTCGGCGCGCACCGGGCACCTCCTGTTGACAGAAGCGGACTACTGGTCCGTATGATACAAGACAGATAAACGGACCGTCAGTCCGGATGGTGAAAGGTGGAGTGCTGTGCGTGCAGTTCGATATCACGAGTACGGAGCGCCGGAGGTACTGCGCATCGAGGAGGTCGAGGATCCGGTGCCGGGTGCGGGCGAACTGCTGGTCCGGGCCGCGGCCACCGGCGTCAACTACTTCGAAGTGCAGGTGCGCGCCGGAGTTCTACCCGACCCCCTCGGCTCGTCGTTGCCGCATATCCCGGGGATCGAAGTGGCCGGCACCGTGGTCGACGTCGGCCCCGGCGTCGCCGCGCATCGGATCGGTGAACGGGTGATCGGAAAGGTCGCTGCCGGGAGTTACGCCGAATTGGTGGTCGTCCCCGCGGCCGATGCCGCTCCGCTCGACGAACGGCTCGGCGAGCACCGTGCGCTCGCCCTGCTCGGCCAGGGCGCCACGGCCGTGGGGGTGTTCGAAACCGCCGAGATCGGTCCCGGCGACACGGTCCTGGTGGAAGCGGCAGGCGGAGGTATCGGAACCCTGCTGGTGCAGCTCGCCAAACGGGCCGGTGCCCGGGTCGTGGCCGGTGCGAGCGCGGAGTCGAAACGGCGTCTGGCCGCCGACCTGGGAGCCGACACAACTGTGGACTACTCACAACCCGGCTGGGCCGAGGAAGTCGGACCGGTCTCGGTGGTGCTGGAAACCGTCGGCGGGCAGACCGCTCGCGAGGCCTACGGCCTGCTCACCGCGCCGGGCGCCCGGATGGTCGTCTTCGGTTCGGCAAGCGGCGATCCGGTGGAAATCGGTTCGGAGCAGCTGCTCCCGGTCGGCGCGGCACTGATTCCGTTCAGTCTCGGCTACCGCCCGCAGCGTTGGCCGGAACTGGTCCGCCGGGCCGAGGAGCTGGTGGTGCGCGGCGAACTCGATCCGGTGATCGGCGCGGTCCTGCCCTTGGCGGAAGCCGCGGCGGCCCACCGCGCCTTCGAGGCCCGTACCGCGCTCGGCAAAACCATTCTCACGCCCTGAACAGCCGGCCGTCCATCAGCCGGAGTTGTCCACCCAATGGAGACTGGCGTTCATCCGATGCAGGGCCTCCAGCGTGAGCCCGGTCGAATCGCCCTTCGCGGTTACCGGATTGCGCATTTCCAGTGTTCCGTCGGTGCCGAGCGTGACCGGCGCCCAGATGTACTTCGGGAGGCCCGGCGCTACCCCGGTCGCCGAGTCCGCGGCTGCGCGAGACGTGGGCCGAACGGTGACCGTCCGGCCACGGCCGCAGTGGTGGGCGGGAGCACGTTTCCGGAAGCCGGGCCGGCGGTCGGGGCGAATGATAGGGCCGACCAGCAGACGACTCGTGGAGGTAGTGATGCGGCCGGTGGTATTGCTCGTGGCAGCAATTCTTTTCGCGGCAATGGGTCTGTACGCGCTCGCCGTGCCGGCGAAACCGACCGCGCCTTTCGGTATTCCTGTGACCACGGCCTCCGGGCGCTCCGAAATTCGCGCGGTATACGGCGGATTCGGGCTCGCGGTCGCGGGTGCGCTCGGCTGGGCGGCGCTGGACTCCGGAGAACTCGGCCGGGGCGTGGTGCTGGCGGTGGCCGTCGCGCTCGCCGGGATGGCGGGCGGCCGGGTCGTCTCCCGGGTGCTGGACGGCTCTGTCGCGTTCTACCCCATCTGGTTCTACTTCTGGGTGGAGGTGATCGCGGCCACCGCGCTGGTCGCGGTCGCTTGACGGCGGCGGCGTACGGGCCGGGCTGCGGCCGGCGATCGGGGCGCGGCCGGACGATCCGGCTCGCACCCGGGCCGCCGATCTCAGTTCTGGCGCGGCAGGAGTTCGGTGACGAAACGATCCAGGAAGCCGTCCAGCGGTTTGCCGTCCGCCGGCACCACCACGAATTTGCTCAGCCCGGCATCGAGGTAGCCGTCGATCAGCCGGTGCAGGTCCGGCCAGCTTCCCGCCACCAGATCGGCCGGGTCGGTTCCGGGACGTTGGTGGGTGATTCCGGCCGCCAGGTCGGCCGGGATACCGTCGCGCGCCAGCAGCAGCGTGATCCCGAAATGATCGGCTTCGATCTCCCGCCCGGCCGCCGCGGCCGCGGTGTTGATCGCCGCCACCCCGGCAGCCGCCTCGGCGGGGGTGAGGAAACTGCCCAGCCAGCCGTCGCCGTAGCGCCCGATACGCCGGAACGCGGCGGGTGCGCGCCCGCCGAGCCAGATGTCCAGAGGCCGGGCGGGACGGTTGCCCACCCGCGCCGCGCGCACGGTGAAGTAGTCGCCGTCGAAGTCGACATCGTCTTCCCGGAGTACGGCGCGCAACAGCCGCAGGGATTCGTCGAACACGTCGCCGCGCCGCCCGGCCACCGGGAACAGATCCCGTTCCCGCGGAGTGGCCGGTTGTAGTCCGAACACCGGCAGCACCCGCTTGGGTGCGAGTGCGGCCAGGGAGGACAGCTGTTCGGCAACCAGGACGGGGTGGCGTCCGGGAAGGATGGCCACCGACGTCCCGACCTTCAGATTGCTGGTGCGCGACAGCGCGAACGCCATACCGACGGTGGGGTCCACGGCCGGTGCGTAGATCAATTCGGAGAACCACAGCGAATCGATCGCCTCGGCCTCCAGCCGGTCCACGAGCTCCGCGAGATCCTCCGGCCGGCTGCCGGAGCCCGTACCGATGCCGAATCGAATCTTCATCACGCCACTCCCGGTCTGGACGAATTGCCCGTACCACGACCCTACGGTGTCCGGCCGGGCGCGGCCCGGTTCCCCGGTGTGTGCGAGATCGGCCGCCGGCCGCGGTGTCGGTCATGGGCGTGGTCCATCCTCGAATACGCCGGGAGGTCAGGTGTTCCGGTGTCGCGCGGCCCCGGCGTGTGGCAAGGCGGCGGCGGGCCCTATCGCGCACGGCGCGCAATTCGTTACACATTCGACCCGTCCAGCTGCGAACCGGCGTCGAATACCAGATGGTATGTCTCATAGCTTCAAGCCATAACTGCTGCTAGGGCGCTATGTTCGGTCTCGTCCATCGGCTGTCGGGGGCTTGGGTGAGAGCGCAACCGTAAGAGTCCGGGCATTCGCCCGGACGGACAACGAAACCAGAGAAACGAGGATGGAAATGGGACTGCTCGGTGGTCTGCTGGAACTCGTCGGTAGCGTCGTCACGAACCTCGCCGCTGTTGTCGGCGGCCTCGGCGGCGTCCTCTTCTGAGTAGGTCGCCCCGCCGGCGGATGTGCTCGTGAACACTGCACCTGACGAGCGTTTCCGTCCGGCCGGATTCGTTGTGGGGTGCCCGCTCCGGCCCATCGCTGCGCGGTGACGTCCGGGGCGGGCATTCCGACGTGGCAACTTCTTTCGCGCCGGGCATCGCGGTGATGTCCCGGCGCCTTCGTCCGCTGTGAGGAGTTCAGTTGCTTCTGAGTGTTGTCGGGCAGCTCGTCGGCACGGTGCTGGATCTCGTGATCGCGTTACTCGTTCCCTAGCGGGTCCGCACGAGAGCGTTTGCCGCACGGCGCTGTCCGGGGCCGCGCCGTTCTGATCGATTCGGAGGTCTGGATGAGCCGCGCCCGCGCCGTGTGCGAACGACTGGTCTGTGCTGTCGCCGGAGTGGTGGCCGTATCGGTCGCCGCGCCCACGATCGGACCACCCGTGCTCGCCCGAGCCCAGGACGGTGTCGAAGTGGCGTTGGCGGAGGCCGGGGGTTGTCCCGGGCTTTTCGTTCTCGGTGTGCAGGGGACCGGGGAGTCCACGCCGAGTTCCCCGGTGGCCGCGGACGCCGGTCTGCTGTCGCAGGTACTGGGTCCGCTGACCGAAATGTTGAGCGGACCGGCCGTGGGCCGCGCCTATGTTCCCTACCTGGCCGGATTCGGCGGCGCGCTGCCCGGCGCCACCACGGCACCGTACTCCGTCTCGGCGGGTGAGGGGCTGGCACGGTTGCGCGATATGGCCGCCGAGGTCGCCGGGCGGTGCCCGAGTTCCCAATTGGGATTGATCGGCTACTCGCAGGGCGCGCATGTGGTTTCGATGTTCGCGCGCGAGGTGGGCGCCGGCGCGGGCGCGGTACCGGCCGAGCGGGTCGCGGCCGTGGCGCTGCTGGCCGACCCCACCCGTGCCCCCGGAGCCGCGGTGTTCCCCGGGATTCCGGACACCGGGCGTCCGGCGCCGGCGCCCGGTACCACCGGTGCGCGACTGGACGCGTTGCCGGAATTTCCGCGGAATCCCGCGCCCGGCGGCGGTATCGGGCCGCTGCGCGATATCGCGCCCGACTTCGGGGAGCTCACCGGACGGGTCGCCTCGCTGTGCCTGCCCGGTGACCTCGCCTGTGACGCCCCCACCGACGCTCCGCTACTGCACATGGTGGTCAATATCCTCGGGCAGGCCGAATTGCTGCCGTCGGACCCGGTGGCGGCGCTGGCCTCGATCGGCGACGGTCTCTCCTCGACGCTGTCACGTACCGCGGCCGCGGTCGTCACCCACGATCTGCGCGGATACTCCCTGGGCACACTGTCGCTGACACCGGAGAAGCCGCTCGGCGTCCGGCTGGCCGAAGCCGCCGACCCGCGGTCGGGCAGCGAACCCCAGGCCCGGGAAGCGCTGCTGAAACTGGGTACCTGCGCGCTCAATACACTGCTGGCGATCATCGGTGTCGCGTTCGAACCCGCCGAGGTCGCCGGTATCGCCACCGCACCCGACCCGTTGACCGGTCTCGAACGCGCCACCGACGCGCTGGTCGCCGCCGCGCGCCGCCCACTGCCGCGTCGCACTGTGTTCAACCTGGTCACCAAGACATTCAATGCGCTCGGCCAATTGAGTGCCGAGAACGCCGAGCTCCTCGACCCCGGGCTGTGGCTGCGCTACGCGGATACGGTCCGCAAACACGGCGACTACTTCCACGCCGGCTACACCGCCGACGGCCGGCCCGCCGCCGACCTGGTACTGAAATGGTTTACCGCGGTCGCGGAAGACCTCGCCACCAACCGCATTCCCGAGCCGTCCCCGGCGCAACCGTTCCCGGCGCTACCGGCGCCTGTCGTCCCCGCGCCGGCCGCTCCCGCACCGCGACAGCCGATGCCGCCGCCGGCCCCGCCTGTCCTCGGGCCCGATATCCGCAATGTCGTGGCCGGCGCCGAAACCCCCGCCGGGACGCGAACGGTGGCCGATACCGCATCACAACGACTCCGGCACAGCCTTGCTCCGTATCTGCTGGGACTGGCGCTGCTGGCGGCGGTCTCGGCGGGCGCATGTGGCGCGATCAGGGCCGCGCATCGGGTGCACGGCCTGTGGTGGGTGACGGTCGCGATCCGCGCTACCCGGCGGTGGCCCACTGGAGTGAACCGGGTCCGGGAGCGGACAGCGGCGGACAGGCTCCGTGAGGATGGACCGGACGCCCGTCCACGAGCAACCGCCGCTGATTCCGTACCGCTCGTTCGCGACACCGAGCGGACGCCCGCCGCACCGGGAATCCGACGATCCGCACCGGAGGCGATATCGCCTACCGACAACGGACCGGGCCCGCTGCGCCGCCGCTGACGAACCTACCCCGGCCAGCGCCCGTCCGCCTTCGCCGACTCGATGGCCGCGAAACCCGGCTCCCGCATCCGGCCCGCGGCCGTCAATCTCTCCGCCTTTCCCCGATTGATCACCGACCACGGGCTCCTCGGGGTGCGCGGGGAGTAGCGCTGGAGGTAGTGGTCGGCGTCGAGGGCGCGGCGGTGGCTGTCGATCCAGCCGTAGCAGAGGGCTACTTCGAGGGCCTCGGTGATGGTGAGGGTGGAGATGGGCGCGTTCTTCTTGGCGATCTTCAACCAGATCTCGCCGGCGGTGGCGTGATGGGCCGACAGCCACCTCTCGTAGTCCTCGGCGGTTTCGAAGGTGGTGGCCCGGGTGGGGGCGGTGGCGGGCATATACGGACCTCTTCCGGTCGGCGGGTGCTGATCTGTTCCGATCATCCACCGATAAGTGCGCACCTGGTGAGCACTTAATCTTCGATGGCGCCGTAGCGTTCGACCAACTCCGCGCCGAGCGCGGCGAGCTCGCGGCGCACCGAGTCCGGTTCCACGACTTCCACGGTCGCGCCCCAGCCCGCGAGTTGTTCGGCGATCGCCCGCGGCGTGTGCGCGGTGAACCGGATCCGGACACGGCCGTCGGATGCGGGCCCGGCGACCTCGCAGTGCCTGCCGTGCCGATCACGCAGTACCGGCAGCAGCTGTTCACCCACGAGAACGGTGGCCGACGTGGTCGCCCGGCGCTGCTCCATCTGTTCGACGACCTCGGCCCAGACGGCCGGTAGGTCGAGGTCGGCGGGCCGGTACGCTTCCTGGTCGGTGGGTTCGGCACTCGAGATCCGGTCCACCCGGAATGTTCGGCGACCGTGCTCGGTTCCGGCCAGCAGATACCAGACGGCGTCCTTGTCGACCAGGCCCCACGGATCGACCACCCGATCGGTGATACCGGCGCGGCCCCGGTACCGCAATGCGACCCGGCGGCGCTGTACCACCGCCCGCTGCAGCACTCGCACCGTCTCGGGAAGTTCGCGTTCGGTGCGGCCCCAGCCGGCCGGATCGATCACCACCGCGTCCGCGGCGGCCTCGGCCTCGCCCCGAAATGTCGCCGGGAGGGCGCGCAACAGTTTGCGCAGTGCCGAGCGCGCTTCCGGTACCGATCCCGCCGACGGGCCGGTGAGCAGGAACAACGCCCGCGCCTCTCCGGCGGTCAAGCCGCTCAGATCGGTGCGTGCGCCGCCGACCAGCTGCCAGCCGCCGCCCCGGCCGGGTTGCGGATACACCGGGACCCCGGCGGCGGAGAGCGCCTCCAGATCGCGGCGCGCGGTCGCCACCGACACCTCCAGTTCGGCCGCGATCTCGGCGGCGGTGACCCGGCCCCGCATCTGCATGAGCAGCAGGGTGGCCACCAATCGATCAGCTCGCATGGTCGCGATTCTGCCCCGGAAAGTGCTCAGGAGTTGAGTACTTTGCGCGTCACGATGGTTTCACCAGCTCGAACCACGACCGAGGAGAACGACCATGCTGCGCGGAATGACCACCGTGAACTTCTACGCCGACGATCTGGCGGCGGCCCGGGACTGGTACACCGAGTTCCTCGGGGCGCCGCCCTATTTCGCGGTGCCCGGATACTTCGAGTTCCGGGTGGGCGATTACGAGCACGAGTTCGGCCTCATCGACGGCGCATACCGGCCGCGGCGCGCCGAACCGGGACCGGGCGGCGCGATTCTGTACTGGCACGTGGACGACCTGGCGGCCACCTACGCGCGGCTGCTGGAACTCGGCGCCACCGAATACGAGCCGATCACCACTCGCGGACCGGGTTTCGTCACCGGCTCCGTGCTGGACCCGTTCGGCAACGTCCTCGGCCTCATGACCAATGTCCACTATGTGGAGGTCCTCGGCCGGAATCGTCCGGAAGTTGCCGCCCCCGGCCCGCAACTCGGCGACGAGCGCCCGCACGTCGAGGACGCGCTCCGCGAAGACACCCGGCTCTGACCAGGCGGCCCGGAACGAGAAGATGGCACGAGCGATCTCGTTGGCCCTGACCGAACCGCAGGTCAGGGCCCGATAGCCCGCCGGCCCTCCGGGGTTGGACGGTGGAAAGGTCTAGAGCAAACTTTGTGATATGAGCCGACGACTGCAGGAGTTGATGCTCGCAGCCGTCAGGGCGATTCAGAAACCCGTTGAGGGCATCAAGTCGGGCGCGAATGGCAACCTCACCGGAGCGGCGGAAAGCCTGCGCGGGGCCATCAAGCATGAAACAGGTAGTGATGTGGACGGCGCACGAGCCGTCGCCGCTGTCGGCCGAGGTGAGGAGAGATCCCCGGTCGATGCCGCGGCGACCTTGCGGGGATGGACCGATGACGGCGACGAACTCACCTTCGGTGCGGATGCGGCGCGCACCACCACCATGTACGACTCGGAGGGAAATATCCTCGGGCTACGAGTGCTGAGCACGCAGCCCGGTATCGATGACGCCGCCGAGAGCGCCTACATGCGCAGGTGGGCACAGTCGGACCGTTTGGCCGATACGGAATACTCACCGGCCGTGCGCCGGGAGCTACCGATACGCGGTTCCCGATCGATCTGGGAATGGGGCCACTCCCGAGAGGCGGCCTGGGGGAAGGCGGTGCGGCGCAACGGTACTCCGCCCATCTTCATCGATGCCCATGCGAGTCTGCACGGCTACAGCGTTGATGCCAATGTGGGTACTGCCGAGAACCCGGTGTGGAAGAAGTTGGTGGTGGACGGGGAGACATTCGGACGCCTTGTTCGAAGCCATCCAGATCTTCACCGTGCGATCACGGACGGACCGCAGCGGCCGATGGTGCTGCTGTCGTGCAACAGCAGCAGGCCCGGTGCTTCGGGTGCGCAGGAGTTCGCCACCTATATGCACGGAGAGGGAGGTGTGGTCAGCGATATCCATGTGCCGACCGGGATCGCCAAACCGGAAGTTCTCCCGGGCACCGATATCGCGGCCCTCGCCCTGGAGCAGACGACCGACGAGGCCGGGCGACTACTGCCCGAGATACGCACATTCCACGCTCCCACCGCGAGTACCGCGCAGTAATGGAGAAGCTGCCGGGGCTCACGCCGCTTGCAGCGATCACCCCGCCTGTCGGGGTGGGACCACGTCGATGTTCTGAAACAGCGCGCCCGGTCGCGCCCCGGCCAGACCCCGATCAGAACAGGGTCGGTTCGCCGAAGCCTGGGGTGCGTTCGATCGCCAGCAGTTTCGATTTCGTATCGATACCGCCCGGCGCCGAGAAACCGTGCAGGGAATGGTCGGCGGCCAGGACGCGGTGGCAGGGCACGATGAGCGGAATCGGGTTGCTGCCGAGCGCCTGGCCCACCGCCTGCGCGGCCCCGGCCGCGCCGCAGCGGCGGGCGACCTCGCCGTAGCTGAGCGTCTGCCCGGGGTCGATGGCGCGGGTGACCGCGTACACCGCGCGGTGGAACTCCGGCGGACCGGTGAGGTCGAGCGGTATCCAGCGCAGGTCGTCGAGGTCGCCGTCGAGGTGGGCACGGATACGGGCGAGCGCCTCGGCGCGCGGGCCCGTGCCGGGCTCGGGGACGGACCGGGCCTCACCGCGACCGCGGAATCCGGTGCCGGGTGCGTAGCCGGGAAGGGAGAAGCGGGCTACGGCGTCCGCCCGCCAGGCGATGGCACAGCGGCCGATCGCGGTGTCGAAATCCGTCGCTTCCAGGGGCGCGACCGCACTGTCCGGCATACCGACAGTTTGCGCGTGCCCACCGACAATCCCCGCTCCCGGGGCGGACCGCACCGGACCCGTGACTCCGGGCCGCTGTTGTCATACTGTCAATATGCCCCGTGGGGTAGACACTGGATCGACGACGAACCGAGGTAGGGCGTGAGTACACCATCCACCGCCACCAAGCAGGGCCCGCTCGCGGGCATTCGCGTGATCGAACTGGCCGGGATCGGGCCCGGGCCGCATGCCGCGTTGCTGCTGGCCGATCTCGGCGCCGATGTGGTGCGGGTCCAGCGCGCCGGTCAGCTGCCCGGTGGGGCCGACCGGCCGCAGCTGCGGGGCCGCACGGTCGTGGAGGCCAACCTGAAGGACCCCGCGGATATCGAGAAGGTTCTCGGGCTGGTGGACAAGGCCGACGTCTTCATCGAAGGATTCCGGCCCGGCGTCACCGAACGGATGGGACTGGGACCCGACGACCTGCTCGGACGCAACCCCCGGCTGGTCTACGGCCGGATGACCGGCTGGGGTCAGGACGGTCCGCTGGCGGACCGGGCCGGGCACGACATCAACTACATCAGCCTCACCGGCGTGCTGCACGCCATCGGCCGCAAAGGCGAACGGCCGGTGCCGCCGCTGAACATGGTCGGCGATTTCGGCGGCGGCTCCATGTTCCTGGTGTTCGGTATCCTGGCCGCCCTGGTGGAACGCCAGAACTCCGGTAAGGGCCAGGTCATCGATGCGGCGATGGTCGACGGCACGCTGGCGCTGTCGAATATGATCTGGGCCTTCCGCGGTACCGGCGCCTGGTCCTCCGAACGGGGCACGAACCTGCTCGATACCGGTATGTCGTTCTACGACACCTACGAGACCTCCGACGGCAAGTACATGGCCGTCGGCGCGATCGAGCCCCAGTTCTACGCCCAGCTGCTGGCCGGTCTCGAGATCGATCCCGAAGGCCTGCCGTTCCAGATGGACCCGGCCGGGCAGGACACGCTGAAGAAGCTGTTCACCGAGAAGTTCCGCAGCAAGACCCGCGACGAATGGGCCGCGATCTTCACCGGCACCGACGCGTGCGTGAGCCCGGTGCTCACCTTCGACGAGGCGAGCGAGAACGAACATATCGCCGCGCGCGGTTCGCTGATCGAACTCGACAATGTCACCCAGCACGCCCCGGCGCCCCGGTTCTCCCGCACTCCCAACGGTGTGCCCACTCCGCCGCCCACCGAGGCGGCCCCGATCGAAACCGTCTGGGCGGACTGAACAACGAGGGCGGGCCGGGTTGCGCTCGGCCCGCCCTCGGTCGCACCGGGTGCCGCGATCACCGACTCCAGAGGCCGTCGGGCCACAGCGTATTCTGATGACGCCGGGTGGCGTCCCTGGGAAAACATGCTGGGCCACACCTTTTCCCGCGTGTTATCGGACAGTCGAGGAGTCGTGAGTCGATGTGCCCTGTGCTGCGCTCGACTCCGGGTCCTGACCTGTCTGCCGGGATCCCGACCGCCTTGGCGCCGGTACAGGACCCGCGGGGGCCGGCGGGCTGTCGCGGTCGCTCCGGGCCCATCATTTCCCCGGAGGCCGTGCGCGCCCGCACCTGCGCGCTGCCGATGGCGTTCGACGATATCGCGAACCTCGCCGCGGAGTCCGCACCGGCCAACCGGGTGCGGCTCGGGTGAGCAGCGGCACGACCGGGCTCATTGCCTGGATCAGGGACAAAATGAAAAGCCTGACCAGCGCAGAAACGGAGGCCTGGCGAAAAACCGGCAGAGACGCGGTTCGCTTTGTGGAGCGGGATGTCGAGGCGAAGTTGGACGCCGAACGACTCGGCAGCCAAGGCATTGCGAACGCAGATGAGAGACTGAGAACGCCGGAACATATGGGAGCGTCGTCTCTCGAAGACGTCCCTCCACCGCCGCGCCTGATCGATCGATCCATACCGGGTGAGCGGTACTACATACAGGACACAGCGAGTCCACGGTTCGTTGCTCACGGCACCGTCAGTCGACACGGCGAGCTTTCCATGGACCTCCGAACCCAACTGGAAGACGGGCAGCGTTCGACCCTGTTGAGGGGCGCTGAACATTTCCAAGCCATTGTGAGGTTCTTCGACAGCGAATTCACATCGTTGGTGTCGAATTGGCAGTACGGAACGAACCTCGCCCACGTCAACGAACTCACTGCTCGAGGATTGTCACTAGAGGACGCAGCGGCGAGGACATGGACTGGAGAACAAGCCGAGAAGGCGGGGTTTCAGATGTTGAGAATTGTGAACTCCCAAGGCGATCCCGGAAGATACACGAGCGTGAAGGTGGCGTTCACTCGATGAACGATCACGGGCCGACATTCGACGAAGAGACAATTGCGCTGGTAATCCGGAGGCACCGAGAGGGACGATCCCCCTCACGGATCCTTCGAGAGATCATCCGGCTCTACTCGGACGTATCGACACCCGATCTGATGGAGCTGATGCAGAATGCATTCGCCTTACCCCACGAAGCTGTTCAGTGCATCGGAGGTTGGTGGACGGATCATACGGGTGAACTTTCCGATGCCGAACTCGACGCCTTCTTGATCGAAGGGATCGTGAATGCGTCACCACGATGAGGAGGGGGAAGGAAGGCGCTCGAATCACTGAGCGCGCAGTCCTCCGCGGTCAGAACCAGGTGTTGGGCCGGATGTAATTGGCCAGATCCACCAGCGCGTAGCGGTGTCGTCGCCCGGGCGCGAAGCGGGCGAGGGTGCGCAGCCCGGATTCGGTGCCGTCGCGCAAGGCGTGTTCGGTGAACGCCACGCCCATGAGCGGCGGTCGGGGCCGCCGCGGCGTATTACCGGCCTGCAACCAGGCCAGTGCGCTGCCCAGCACCATCACCCGCAGTTGGACCGCCCGGCGTTCGTCGGGCGGCAGGGCGTCCACCCGGGCCGCCGCCTCGCGCAGGGTGTCCTCCGGCAGTTCGGCCACCGGCGCGCTGGTGAGCAGCAGCAGGACCACGGTCATCCGGGCGGTGGTGAAATAGCGGGACGAACCCGGCACCTCGTCCAGTGCCGCGACGGCCTCCCGGTGGCGGCCGGCGGCGGTGAGCAGGCGCGCCGAACCGAAGGCAGCGCTCACCAGCCCGTGATCGGTGCGCCAGGTGGTGGCGTAGAAATTCTCGGCGTAGTCGCGCCAGGCCCGGGTCTCGTCCGGTGCCCAGTGCTGGAGCACGAGTTCGGCGGTGGCGGCGAGGGCCAGTTTCGGCGCCAGTTCGCCCGGCAGTACGCGCAATACCGCGTCGAACGCCGAATATGCCTTCTCGTAATCCTTCTCGCGTAATCCGGCCATACCCGTGTACCAGTCGATCCGCCAATCCCGCCGGCCCGACCCGGGTATGGCGTCGAGTAGATCGGTGGCCTCGGCGACGCGATCCAGATCCAGCAGGATGCGGGCCTCGGCCAAACGCAGTTCGCGTTCGAGGCTCTCCGGCGCCGCGGCCGGGTCCGCGGCGAGTTGCTCGCGGGCCTCGTACAACGCGGCCAGTGCCTGGTCCGGATCGGATTGCAGGGTGTCGGTGAGCCGGGCGGCGGCCGGGTCGGTGCGGGGCAGCAGCGGGATCGGCAGCGCGGCGGCGATATCGGCGGCGGAGAGCAGGGTGTCGCGCGCGATACCGTCGGCGTAGGCGTCGGTCTGGCCGATCAGTTCCTCGGTGCCGAACGCGCTGCGCTGTTTACCGAAAACCGTGGACCGGTGGGGCCGTTCCACGCCGGTGTCGAAGGCCAGGATCTCCCGCAGCACCCCGGACAGCTGATCGGCCATGGCCCCGGCCGACGGGAACCGCCGGTCCGGGTCGGTATCGGTGGCGCACAGCAACAGCCGGTGGAACGATTCGTACCGGGCCAGGATCGGTTCGTCGTCCGGGTCGGGCAGGCCGTCGCGATACGCCCCGTGTTCGGTGGGCATATTGAGTGTGAGCACGGCCAATGTGCGGCCCACCGTGTAGATATCGGAGGCGACAGTCGGCCCGGTGCGGGCGATCTCGGGTGCCTGGAAACCGCGGGTGCCGTACAGGTTCCCATAGGCATCGATCGGTGCGACAGCACCCAGGTCGAGTAGTTTGACCTGGTCCTCGGTCACCATGATGTTGTCGGGTTTGAGGTCGTTGTAGGTGAGCCCGGTCGCGTGCAGATAGTCCAGCGCGGGCAGTACCTCCAGGATGTAGGCGATGGCCTGCGCCACCGGGATCCGCTCGGGCCGGACGTGGTCGTCGAGCATGCTGCGCAGCGACCGGCCGCCCACGTACTCCATCACGATGAAGCCGATCGGCTCACCGCCGGGCGGCAGATGCTCGACGAAATTGTGGATCTTCACAATGCCCGGATGGGCGACCTCGGCCAGGAACTCCCGCTCGGCCACGGCCACCGCCTGCGCCTCGATATCGTCGGCGTGCAGCAAACCTTTCAGCACCACCCAGCGGTCGCTGACATTGCGGTCGACGGCGAGATAGATCCAGCCCAGCCCGCCGTGCGCGAGACAGCCCTGGACCTCGTACTGCCCCGCCACCATATCCCCGGGGGCCAGCGTCGGACGGAAATCGAAGGCGGCGCCACAATTCGGACAGATGCCGCGCGTGGTGGCCGGACCGCTCGCACTCGCCCGGCCCACCGGTTTGCCGCACCGCCAGCAGAACCGCTTGCCCTCCGCCACCACCGGGTCGGTCAGCACCGCGGCGACCGGGTCGGCGGCTTCGACAGGCGGTATCTCGACCAGACCGGCGACCAGGGTGCGTACTGTGGGCCGGGAACGCACGGTGCGGGTGCTGCGGCCGGTACGCAGCTGGGAACCGCTACCGCGCCCGGAAACTCCGGTGGCCCCCGAACTCGCCCGGTCGCCGGTGCCGGTGGACGCCACGGCCGCCGCGGTGCCCGGGTACGCGGCGGTCCCGGCGACCGCGGCGGTTTCCGGGGTGAGGGAGGTCCCCGCGACTGCGCCGGTTTCCGGGGACGCCGTGCCACCGCCCGCCCCGGTCGCGGCGGGATCTGCGCCGGCGCCGGTGCCCGGGAGGCCGGCCGACCCTGTACCGGCAGCAGTCTCTGCGTATACCGCGGTCCCGGCGATGGCGGCGGTTTCCGGGCCGGCCGCAGCCGGTTCGGTCTCCGGGTAGCCGCCGGGCCCCGGTTCGTCAGCGGTTTTCACGTCTTCGGCCGCACCCGCGACAGTTTCCGGGTGCTCGGTAGCGCCCGCGCCGCCGGCGGCTTCCGAGGAGGTGGTGGTTTCCGCTGCGGCGGTGGTTCCCGGGCCCGTGACTACGTCCGGAGTGGCCTGATCACGCACGCGGCCCGCCCCGAGCCGGGTGGCCGCACTCGGCTGCCCGTCCGGCGAACCGGTGCGGGCGGATTCGACGGCACGGGTCGGGGGCGGCTCCGGAAAGTCTCCGGAGCCGGACCGGATACCCGACTCGTCCGTCGTCACGGCGCTCAGTCCCGATAGGTCGGCGGCGGGGGTCCGGGGGAGGGGCCGAGGGCCGAGAGCCACTGGTTGTAGAGGCGGTTCCAGGTACCGTCCGCGCGGATACGGTCGAGGGTGCCGTTGACGAAGCGCACCAGGTCGTCGTCGCCCTTGGGAATGCCGATTCCGTAGGGCTCTTCGCTGATACTCGGACCGACCAGCTCGGTATACGGGTCCTGTTCGGCCAGCCCGGCCAGGATCGCGTCGTCGGTACTGACCGCGTCGACCTGCCGCTGCTGCAGTACCACCAGACAGTCGGCCCAGGTGGGCACGGTGAGAATGGATGCCTGGGGCTGGATCCGGCTGATCTGTTCGAGCGAGGTGGTGCCGCGGATCGTGCACACCCGCTTGTTCGCCAGATCCCGCAAGCTCTGGATCCCGGAATTCTGCACGGCCAGCACCCGCTGGTGCGCCTTCAGATACACGGTGGAGAAGGACACTCTGGTCAGGCGGGCGCAGGTGATGGTCATGGTTTTGACCACCATGTCCACCCGGTGCTCGATCAGTGCCGCTTCCCGCTCCTCGGAACCGAGACTGCGGTATTCGATCTTGTCGGGATCGCCGAACAGGTCCCGGGCCACCTCACGGGCGATATCGGCGTCGAAGCCGACGATCACCCCGCTCTCGGGGTCCCGGAAGCTGAACAGATTGCTGCCGGTATCCAATCCGACGACCAGCCGGCCGCGGGCCCGGATCCGATCCAGTACCGGGCCGGTGGCTCCGGGCCCGCTCGGACGCAGGCCCGCGGTGGGATCACCGCAGTTGGCGGTGTCGTCGGGCAGCGGCAGCGGACCGTCGGCCTCCATCGCCGTCGCCTGGGCGGGTAGCGGCGGCTCGGCGTAATCGCTGTGCGCCACCTCGTGGTGGGGGCCCGGGCCGGTGGCGCAACCGGCCAGCAGCAGCGCGGTACACGCCACCCCGACCCGCAGCGGCCATGATCGCCGCGACGGCCGGGGGGCCGCCGGTCGGACCGCGTTTCGCGCAAACCTCATCGATACTCCCGCAGTCTTGGCCAGATGCCGAAGGCGATATACGCCGCAGCGGCGAAACCGAGGATCAGCGCACCTGGTGCCAGATAGTCGAGTACCCGGGCGCTGTGGAAAATATTGCTGCGTAGTGTCTCCCGGGTCTCGGTGATCCCACTGCCCAGCGCTTTGTCCAGGGCTTCCACATGAATGGTGGCGTTCTCGGCGCCCGGCGCGGTGGCGATGGCGGCCGCGCGGGCGAATTCCCCACGGTTGAGTGCCTCGTTCATCCGCTGGTGCGCCGCCAGCCAGTGCAGCAGCGCGGCCCGCGCGTCGACGGTCGCCCGGTCGGTGTGCCCGGCGAGCAGTTCGTTGAGCCGGGTGATGTTGGCATCGAAGGCGTGATCGTAGTCGCCGGTGGTATCGCGACGTACCAGTTTGAGTGTTTCCGCCGAGCGCGCCTGCTGGGCCAGGATCCGGCTCTCGGTGAGCCGGGCGGCGGGCACCGTCCCGTCGGCCCGGCCGCTGGACATCGCCACCGATGAAACCGATCCGGCGATCACCGTCCACAGCATCAGGGTGAGCAGTGCGCCGGAGGCGAGCAGCAGGCCCGGGTTGAAGGTGCGGTGCCACCGCCGGGCCAGCAGTCGCTGCGCCCACACCAGTGCGATCACCGCGACGACGAGCAGCACGATCGCCGCCCACGGCGGCCGGACGTGCCGGTCCTGGGCGGTGTCGACCGCGGCCGCGCGCCGCACGTACAGCTGTTCGGCGGTCGGCAGCAGCACCGTCTGCATCTGCGACGACGCCTCGCTCAGGTAGGCCGCCCCGACCGGGTGACCCTCCCGGTTGTTCGCCCGCGCGGTTTCCACCAGACCGGAGTACACGGGCAGTCCCGAGCCGATACCCATCCGCTGCAGCACGTCCTGGGGTTCGTCACCGGACAGCGTCACCAGATCGGCGCCGGCTTCGCCCAGCGCCTGGCTGTAGCGGTCGCGCACCTGCTCGGGTTCCAGGCCGCCGGAGATGAACGCGGTGGCCGCGGCGGCGTCGGCCACCGACAGCGCGGTGTAGAGCCGATGTGCCGCGTTCGCATCGGGTTCGGTGTGGGCCAGCAGCACGTCGAGGTCGCTCTGGCGGTCGTGCACGGCGCCCGCGGTGATCACCCCGGAACCCAGGCACAGCACGATCAGCAGGAGCCCCATCCCGAGCAGGCGCCCGGGTGAGGACTGGGCGAACAGGCGTAAACGTGCAGGATTCAACCACTTCCAGGCCTGCGCGAGCCGGGGTCGGACGGGCCGAGCCCGCCCGGGGGCGGGCGCCGGTTCCGGGTGGGCCGGGTCGGGTTCGGATACCACCCGATCCACCGCCAACCGCGTCATGTCCACCCTCCAACTCTGGGCGCCGTGTGCGCTGTATCGCTCCGCCGGTGCCGCGCGAGATCGCTCACACCGCTGCCATGAGCGTATTCGGTATTCTCCACGCGCGCGCCCCGACCTCCACAACGCGCCACCCACCACCATCGGTGGGGCAGGATGGAGGCGACGGTCGACGAGGGCGGTGCGAGATGCGTGGTGACGGTGACGGGTGGTCCATAAGCCCCGGTGGTGTGCGGCATTGGGGCCTGTTCGGCGCGGCCGGCTTGCTGCTGCGCGCCCCGATCGGTAGCGGTGGTTCGGCGGTGCTGCTGCAGCATCGCGCGCTGTGGAGTCACGAGGGCGGGACCTGGGCGCTGCCCGGCGGGGCCCGTGACAGCGACGAGTCGGCGGTGCACGCGGCGGTCCGCGAAGCCGACGAGGAGGCCGGTATCAAGGCCGCGGATATCCGGGTGCGCGCCGAACGGGTCACCGCCACCGCCCCGAGCGGCTGGACCTATACGACGGTGATCGCCGACGCGGGCAAACCGCTGCCGGTGCGGCCGAACATGGAGAGTGTGGAACTGGCCTGGGTGCCGGAGGACGAGGTGGATCGGCGCCCGCTGCACGCCGGGTTCGCGCACGCCTGGCCCGGGTTGCGGGCCACGTTCGCGTGGATGGATCCGGGCGAGTGCGCGGCGGCGGATGCGGCGGAACTGGCCGCGACCCTGCCGCGCACGGTCGACCTGGGTGCGGAGTTCGTCTGGTTGCACGCCGAACCCGATGGTCCCGGCGATCGTGCCGTTCTGCTGAACCCGCCGTACCCGCCGGAGGATCCGGCGCCGAGTGGGTCCCCGAATCCGGCGGGTGAGGGGGACGATCCGGGGGCCGGGCTCGGGGCGGTCGCGCACACGGAGGCCCGAGTGCTGGGGATTCCGCGCAGCGCGGTGCTGGGGCCGGAGGGCTGAGTTGGGAAACGGCGCGGAGGAAGACGCGCGGCCGGCCCGGCCGTATGTGCTGCTGTCGGTCGCGATGAGTGTAGACGGCTATATCGACGATACGGAGCCCGAACGCCTGCTGCTGTCCAACGATGCCGATTTCGATCGAGTGGACGGTATCCGCGCCTGGTCGGACGCGATTCTCGTCGGCGCCGAGACGCTGCGGCGCGATAATCCCCGGTTGCTGGTGCGCGACGAATCGCGGCGCGCGCGGCGGGTCGCCGCGGGCCGGCCGGAGTACCCCCGCAAGGTGACGGTGACCGCGCGCGGTGAACTGGATCCGGATGCGCGTTTCTGGCGGTTCGGTACCGCCGGGCAGCCCCCGCTCGTCTACACCACCGACGCCGGCGCCCGGCGGCTGCGCGACCGGTTGACCGCCCCGGCCGAGATCGTGGCACTGGGCCCGGAGCTCGAATTCGGGCCGTTGCTCGACGATCTCGGTGCCCGGGGCATCGAGCGCTTGATGGTGGAGGGCGGCGGCCGGATCCACACCGCGTTCCTGGCCGGCGGATTGGCCGACGAACTGCTGCTCGCGGTCGGGCCCGCGCTCGTAGGCGATCCCGCCGCCCCGCGTTTTCTGCATCCCGCGCGGTTTCCCGGCGGTTCCACCCACCGGATGGGGCTGGTCGAGGTGGAGCGGCTCGGGGATGTGGCAGTGTTGCGCTATCGACCCTAGGAGGCCCGGTGCCCGAACCCGACCACCACTACTGGATGAACCGGGCGATCGATCTGTCACGGCGGAGTCCGCAGGCGCCCGGCGCTTTCTCGGTGGGCGCCGTGATCGTCGCCGACGGCGCCGAGATAGCCACCGGCTATTCACGGGAAACCGATCCGAAGGTGCATGCCGAGGAATCCGCCCTGGACAAATTGGATCCGCACGATCCGCGGCTGCGGCAGGCCACTCTCTACAGCACCCTGGAGCCCTGTTCGGAACGGGCGACCAAAACGCGGCTGCCCTGTACCGATCGCGTGCTCGCGGCCGGTATCCCGGTGGTGGTGATCGCGTGGCGGGAACCCTCCACATTCGTCGAGAACTGTGTGGGAGTGGAGAGATTGCGCGAGCATGGGGTGCGGGTGCTCGAACTCCGGGAACTGGCCGATGCCGCCATGGCGGTCAACCGCCACCTCGATCTGTCCTGATCGTCTCGTCACCGCAGGCAGGCCGGTCCGAACAGCGCTTTCAGCTCACCCATCAGCGCGGGCGAGGTGGTGATCCGGAAGCGGGGGTCCAGGGCGAGCAGCCGGGGACCGCGGGCGCCGATCAGGTCGATGCGCAGGTCGGTGGGACCGGGATGCCGCTGCAGGGTCTCGCGCAGGGCGCGGACCGTGTGCGGGGTGCAGGCCGTCACGGGGAGGGTGAGGGTGAGCGGCCGTCCGGCGGTACCGGCGGCGAGATCCGGTGTGGTCACCTGATCGCCCAGCAGGGAGCGGCGCCCGTCGCGGATGCTGACCGTCGCGCTGATCACCACTACCGCGTCCTCGGTGAGATATCCGGCGGCGGTGGCGTGCGCGGCGGGGAAGAACAGTATTTCGGCGCCGGCCTCCAGATCCTCCAGGCGTACGACCGCCCAGGGCTCGCCCTTGCGGGTGACGCGCCGGTCGACGGCGGCGATGATGCCGGCCAGCCGCACCCGCCGGCCGTGTGGGATCCGGCCGTCGTGCAGGGCGGCCAGTGGGGTATCACCGGCGGCGGCGAGCGCGACGGCGATATCGTCGAGCGGATGTCCGGAGACATAGAGCCCGAGCATCTCCCGTTCGTAGCTCAACCGCTCGCGGGTCTCCCATTCCTCATCGGGGACGGGCACCTCGAAAACGGAGGCGTGCGTGCCGGGGTCGGCGGTATCACGGGAGAAGAGGTCGAACTGCCCGCGCGCCGCGGCCTTCTTGGTGACCGTCACCGCCTCGATCGCTTCGCTGTGGATCGTGTACAGACCTTTGCGGGGATGGCCGAGGGATTCGAAGGCACCCGCTTTGACCAGTGATTCCACCACCTTCTTCGTGCAGGCCACACCGTCGGCCTTTGCCAGATAGTCGGAGAAACAGGTGAACGCGCCGGCCGATTCGCGCGCGCGGATCACCGCCCGCACCACCGGTTCGCCGACATTTCGGACCGCGCCCAGGCCGAAACGGATATCGGGCCCGACGCTGGTGAAAGTGGCCGCCGACTGGTTCACATCCGGTGGTAGCACCCGGATTCCGCGTTTGCGGCAGTCGGCCAGATAGATCGCCGATTTGTCCTTGTCGTCCCCGACGGAGGTGAGCAGGGCGGCCATGAACTCCGCCGGGTAGTTGGCCTTGAGATAGGCGGTCCAGTACATCACCAGGCTGTAGCCGGCGGCGTGCGATTTGTTGTACGCGTAGCCGGCGAACGGCAGCACCGCCTCCCACAGCGCGGTCACCGCCGCGTCGCTGTAGCCGTTGCCGCGCATACCGTCCCGGAAGTTCTCGAACTCCATGGCGAGTACTTCCGGTTTCTTCTTACCCATCGCCCGGCGCAGCAGGTCGGCCTGGCCCAGGGAGTATCCGGCGACCTGCTGCGCGATCTGCATGATCTGCTCCTGGTAGACGATCAGCGCGTAGGTCTCGGCGAGGATCGCGCGCAGCGGTTCGTCGAGCTCGGGATGGATCGGCGTCACCGCTTCCCGCTCGTTCTTGCGGTCGGCGTAGGACCAGTGCGCCCCCACTCCCATCGGGCCCGGCCGGTAGAGCGCGTTGGAGGCCACCAGATCGTTGAACTCGGTGGGAGCCATCCGCAGCAGCAGCTCCCGCATCCCGGCCGAGTCCATCTGGAACACTCCGAGATTGTCGCCGCGGGCCAGCATGGCGTAGGTGGGTCCGTCGTCGAGGGCGAGGGTGTCCAGGTCGATCTCGATACCGCGATTACCGCGGATATTGTCCAGGCAGTCACCGATCACGGTAAGGGTGCGCAGACCCAGGAAATCCATTTTGAGCAGGCCGACGGCCTCACACGACGGGTAGTCCCAGCCGGTGATGATCGCCCCGTCCTGCGGGCGCTTCCACAGTGGCACGATATCCAGCAGCGGTTCGCTGGACAGGATCACCGCGCAGGCGTGCACCCCGGCCCCGCGGACCATCCCCTCGAGCCCGACCGCGGTGTCGTAGATGCGGCGCATATCCGGTTCGGCCTCGATGAGCGCCCGGACCTCGGCGGCCTCGCCATAGCGTTCGTGGCCGGGATCGGTGATTCCGGCCACCGGGATGTCCTTGGCCGCCACGGCGGGCGGCAGTGCCTTGGTGAGCCGGTCGGCGAGCGCGAATCCGGGCTGGCCGAACTGGACGCGAGCGGCATCCTTGATGGCCGCCTTGGTCTTGATGGTGCCGAAGGTGATCACCTGGGCGACCTTGTCCGCGCCCCAGCGCTCGGTGGCGTAGCGGATCATCTCGCCGCGGCGGCGGTCGTCGAAATCGATATCGATATCGGGCGCCGACGGGCGTTCGGGGTTGAGGAACCGTTCGAACAGCAGTCCGTGCTCGATGGGGTCGATATTGGTGATGGCCAGCGCGTAGGCCACCAGCGACCCCGCCGCCGAACCCCGCCCGGGACCGACCCGGATACCGACCCGCCGGGCGTGCGCCACCAGATCACCGACCACCAGGAAGTAGGCGGGGAAGCCCTTGTCGCGGATGATGTCCAGCTCGAACTGCGCGCGGTCGCGGTAGCCGCCGGGTACACCGGCCGGGAAACGCCAGCGCAGACCCGCGTCCACCTCGCGGCGCAGCCAGCTGTCCTCGGTATGACCTTCCGGCACCGGGAACACCGGCATCCGGTCGCGGAATTCCCACACCTCGTCGTACGGTTCGACGCGTTCGGCCACCGCGAGAGTGGTATCGCAGGCGCCCGGCACTTCCTCGTCCCACAGGGCGCGCATCTCCGCCGCGGACCTGAGGTAGAAAGTGTCACCGTCGAACCGGAACCGCGCCGGGTCCGAGAGGGTCCTGCCCGTCTGCACACACAGCATCGCCTCGTGCGCCGCCGCCTGCTGCCGGAGCACATAGTGACAGTCGTTGGTGGCCAGTGCGGTGAGACCGACCTTGCGGCCGACGGCGAGCAGATCGTCGCGGACGCGGCGTTCGATCGTGAGTCCGTGGTCCATCACTTCGAGGAAGAAGTTGTCCGGGCCGAAGATATCGCGCCAGCGGCCCGCGGCCGTGTAGGCGGCGTCGAACTGCCCCAGCCGCAGGCGGGTCTGGACCTCGCCGGACGGACAGCCCGTGGTCGCGAGCACCCCCTCGGCGTGTTCGGCGACGAGTTCGGCGTCCATCCGCGGCCATTTCCCCAGCTGACCTTCGAACGACGCGCGCGAGGACAACCGGAACAGGTTGCGCAGACCCACCGCGTTCGCGGCGAACAGCGTCATGTGCAGATACGCGCCCGACCCCGAGACGTCATCGGATTTCTGCCCGGGTTCGCCCCAGAAGACCCGTTTGCCGGAGAACCTGGATTCCGGCGCGATGTACGCCTCGATCCCGATGATCGGTTTCACCGGCGAATCCCGGGACTGCCGGAAGAACTCCGCCGCCCCGTACATATTGCCGTGATCGGTCATCCCGACCGCCGGCATACCCAGCCGCTCGGCTTCCGCGAACAGCGGAGCCACCTTGGCCATACCGTCGAGCATCGAGTACTCGGTGTGGTTGTGCAGATGTACGAAAGACGCGCCCGTCATTGTTGAACCCCGTGCCGTCGAATCGGCGCGCGGCCGATTCGGTTGTCGGAACGGCGAGCCGATAAGGTCATTTTCGGCTACATATGACCAGCTCAAAGGTGCTGAGTCGAACAATCGACACGACAGCGGGGACAACCAGTGGATGTATCAGAAGGTGGGGTGGGGGAGCTCGATCTGGCGACGGTGCGGGCTTTCGTCGCCGTCGCCGACGAAGGCCAGTTCAGTGCGGCCGCGGCGCTGCTCGGGATCAGCCAGCAGGCGGTGTCCAAACGGATCGCCCGGCTGGAGACCCGGCTCGGCCTGGACCTCTTCGACCGGATCCGCACCGGCGCGGCCCTCACCGCGTCCGCCGCCCGGTTCCTGCCGCACGCGCGCTCACTGCTCGCTGTCGCCGACGAAGCCGTGGCCACGGTGGTGCGGCGCCCGCGGCCGCTGCGGGTGGCGGTGCTGGGCGAGCACGCGACCGAGATGCGGGCCATGCGCTACTACCTCGGCCGCCACCCCGACCGGGATACCGAGATCGTGCTGACCAACGCATTCGTCACCTCCCGGGACGCTCTGGTCGCGGGCCGGGTGGACGCGGCCGTGGCCCGCGCGGTGGGCGGTCCCCGGCCGCTGCCCGCGCGGATCGCGGCCGTCCCGTTCCTGCTGGATCCGCTGCATCTGCTGGTCGGCAAGGATCATCCGCTCGCCGGACGCGCGGCGGTCTCGCTCGCCGACCTGGCCGGGGTGACGGTGTGGGTGCCGGGCACCTCGGTGGAATCGGAGTGGACCGACTACTACCGCGAATTGAGCCGCTACAGCGGAGTCGTGATCGACAGCAGTCGCCGGTCCGAACTGTTCCCCGAGGTCGGCCCCGGCCGGGGGCCGGCGCCGATCGCGATGGTGATCGAGCACATCGCCGATTCGGACACCCTTGCGACCTTCAGCGCCGAAGGTTTCGAATCCCCGTGGCATCCCCATATCCGCCGGGTCCCGATCGTCGACCCGACCCCCGCCTATCCGCACGCGCTTCTGTGGGACCGGACCGACCCGCATCCGGGTATCGCGGATCTGGTCGCCTACTTCCGCGCCAACTACAACCGCGATATCGCGCGCGACTGCTGGATCCCCGAGGCCGACCGGCCGCTGTTCGTATCCGGGTAGTGGACGGGCACACGTCCCGTTCTCCACGCCGTTCACAGCCCTGGAGAGCAGGTCCGGCGGCGCTCAGCGCTGGATCAAGAGGGCAGTCGGGTTGAGTATGTTCCACTCGCCGTTCGACATGACATCGGACTCGATCGCGTCATAGCCGCGCAGGGCACCGTATTGGCCGATATCACCGAATGTCAGCCGTTTGTCCAGCAGCGCGAAGTAGCGAGCCCTGTCCTCGTCCGTGGGGTTCGCTATCTCACCCACGGCCCGTGTTTCCCGCTCGACCTGCTCGAGGGTGCTGGTGAGTTCGGATTTGATGTCGCGATACTTGACTACTCTGGCCTCGGGATGCAGAGCCATCCGCATCAGACGGCTGGGTTCCACCGTTATGCGGTTGGGGTGTGTGTACGACAGCGCGACTTTTTCCAGCGAGGTGACATAGAAGCCGTTTCCGGTGGTGCCGCCGCCGGATCGCAGCGAGCCGGCGAGGAAGGCTTCCATATAGCTGTCCGCCTCGAAACCGCGGAACAGTTTCGGCCTGTCCTCGGAGATCACCGCGTCGATCTCTTCCCGGGTGGCGAACGTGAAACGGCCGTTGAATCCTTGCAGCCGCTGGATCTCCTCGAATACTGGAGAAGAACCCGAGGACCGGGATGCCTGCGGATTCCGCAGGGCGGCGTAGTCCACTTCATCGATCAGATCGCGGCCCGGTACGTAGGTGGAAGACCGTGCGATGCGGCCGACCTCGCCGGCGGATATGAGGGTCTGATTCGGTACGGGTGCCTCGGAGGCTTTCTCGAACTTGCGGACGGCCTCGGTGAGGTGACCGCTGGCCCGCTCCGGGAACGCGGCGATCGCGGGGCCGCTGTCCCTGGCAGCCGTACCGAGCATCTCGCGCACACTTCGCCACACCTCATCCAGACCACGGTCCACATCGTCACTGTGCCCTATCGGGCACTCGCTCGAACGTTCGAGCCACGGCTACCGAATCGCACAGCCGGTCGGTCCTGCTTTCGGAGACGCGCTCGGCCGCCCCGTGTATTGCCCGCGTCGTCCGCGCCGGGTCGGGCAACAACCCCGCCCGGGTGCACGATGCGCCGCTCGATTCACCGCCCTCCGAACCGGCGCGCCCGTCGGTGGCCGCGGGGGAAACCGAGTGCTCAGGCCGAGCTGATCCGGTAGATGCGCAGGTCCTCCGGTACCCCGCTCAGCGGCGCGGCGAAGAAGCTACGGCGGTAGGGGCGGGCCATCTGCCCGAGCTCGGCCAGGGTCTCGGGTTGCAGCGCGGACAGCGTGGTGTGGGAGACCATCATCTTGCCGTTGCCGCCGGCCTCCATCACCCGGGCGGCGATGGTGACGTCCACACCCAGCCAGTCGCCGCCTATCTCCCGTGGTGAGCCGGTGTGCAGGCCGATCCGCATCCGGGGCCGGTAGTCGCCCGCGGTCACGTCGGCCAGATTGCGTTTCGCGGCGATCGCGGCCTGTACGGCCCGGTCGGCGGAGGGGAACACCGCCATGACGCCGTCGCCCATCCGTTTCACCACCTGGCCGCCGCGTTCGGCGATGGGCGGCTCGATGGCCTTGGCCACCTTGCGTAGCAGCTCCAGGGTGGCCTCGTCACCCGCGGTGAGCGACCAGGAGGAGAACGCCACCAGATCGGTGAACATCACCGTCATCTCCTCGGTGCCCTTACCCCGGCCGAGGCGCTCCAGCATCGCCTGCCAGACCTGCAACGCGCCGAAGCCGATCTCGCGGGCCGCGCTGGGGTTGTCGCCCACCAGCCGGTCCGCGGCGCGGGCCACGGCGCGCGCGCCACCGGGGCCGGTGACCGAGAGCGGGTCCCCGAAGGCGGGGTCGCCGGGCAGTTGTTGCCGGGCCCGCCGCAGGACCTCGATGACATCCGGTCGCTGGTTGGCCGCGTTCATCAGGGCCGACAGCGGATGGACCCGGCGCGCCGCGCCGACGGCCGCGCCGTTCTCGGGGGTGGCCCCCACAGTCAGTTCATCGGGGGTCGCGTGATCGGCGCCCGGCGCGGGGGCGCTGTCGACCTCCGGCTCCGGTACGGCACGGCCGGAGGGCTTTTCGTTCACGCCCCGAGGGTATCTCAGGGAATCGGACGTGAGGGGAACGCTGAGAATCGTCACCTGTCGCCTCTCTATCGGAGGAGTGCGGCACGCCGTTGGGTCCGCCGATGGAAAACGTTCGGTGCCTGACCCCGATCGTAGCGACGACCGGCGGGTAGCCGGTGAACGCTTGGTTACAGATATTTGGCAACTCGTGAAGAGTCCGCCGGAGCGTGCCGGCGACCAGGGTGAACAACCACATTGTGTGATCACGACCACCGGCCCGGTGCGTAACGCACCGGGCCGGTGATAAGTGCACTCCGACGACCGGGCAGTGGCCGCCGGCGTGCGGGGCGCGCGATCCTCCCGACAAGGCCGCGCTACCCACTACCCGAGCGGCGAGGGAAGCGGCTCGGGCGGTTCGGTCAGGCGTCGCGCTGGTTGACCACCACCAGAGCGACACCGGTGACGAGTGCGACGAAGGCGATGAAGTAGACGAGGCTGCCCCATACGCCCCAGTGCCAGTTGCCCGACGCCATCGACTCGTCCATCAGCGCGAAGCGGCTCGCATTCTGGAACGGCAGGAACGCGCTGATCTCACGTCCTACTTTACCCAGTGCCCCGACCAGCGGTTCGATGATCAGCTGCCAGAGCACGATCAACGAGATCGCCGCCGCCGACTGCCGGACCAGCACCCCGATGGCGATGGCCAGCACCACGTTGAGGAAGGCCAGCACCGGTATCGAGTACAGGGCACGCCAGTTGCCCTCGAGAATCAGCGTGGACCCTGCGTCCCCGGCGACCGCCTTGGCCACCGCGTACGCGGCGAAGGCGAGCACCGTGGTCAGCACGGCCGCGTAGAGCCCGACCAGGCCCGCCTTGGTACCGATCACCAGGATGCGATTGGGCACGGCCTGGAAGGTCGTCCGGATGATCCCGAACCGATATTCGCTGGTCACGGTGAGTGTGGCCATGATGGCCAGCACCATCACCCCGAACCCGCTGATTCCGAGGAAGGCGGTGTCCACGGTCAGCGCGGGGGCGCCCGAGGCCTGCGGGTCGTCGGCGGCGATCCGCCCGATCAGCCCGAACAGCGCGGCGAAACCGACCGCGAGGGCCACCACGATCAGCGAGCACCACCACGGCGAGCGGGTCGAGGTGAGTTTGATGCGTTCCGCGGCGATCACACCCATTACTTGGTACCTCCGAGAACCTTGGTCTCGACCGGCTGGGCCGGGACGGCCGCCGGCGGGGCCGCCGCGACATCGCCCTGCGGCCCGACCTCCCCGTGATACTGGACATCCCCGCCGGTCATCCGCATGAACGCCTCCTCCAGCGAGCCCCGCTGCGGGGCGAGTTCGTAGAGGGTGATGTTGTGTTCCCCCGCCAGGGCGCCGACCGCGTCGCTGGTGACCCCGTTGACCACGAGTGCCGCGCCGTCGGCGTTGCCTTCGTTCTGTTTCACGGTCATCCCGTTCGAGGTGAGCAGGCTGCGCAGTTCGTCGAGCTGCGGGCTGCGCACCCGCACCGACGACTCCGACGCGCGTTCGATGAACTCCGCGGTCGTGGAATCGGAGATGAGCCGCCCGCGGCCGATGACCACCAGGTGCTCGGCGGTCTGCGACATCTCCGAGAGCAGATGGCTCGACACGAGGACGGTGCGGCCCTCGGCGGCCAGCCGCTGCATGAACCGCCGGATCCAGAGGATGCCCTCCGGATCCAGGCCGTTGACCGGCTCGTCGAAGAGCAGGACTTTCGGATCGCCGAGCAGGGCGCCCGCCAGGCCGAGCCGCTGCGACATGCCCAGGGAGAATCCGCCGGCCGATTTACCGGCCACCTCCGACAGGCCCACCAGCCGCAGTACCTCTTCCACCCGGGACTTCGGCAGACCGTTGGAGGCCGCCATCCATTCCAGATGGGCGCGCGCCGAACGGTTGGGATGCACCCATTTCGCGTCCAGCAGCGCGCCGACTTCGCGTAACGGGTGTTTCAATTGCCCGTACGGTCTGCCGTCGATGAGCGCGGTGCCCGAGGTCGGGCGATCCAAACCGAGGATCATGCGCATGGTGGTGGATTTACCGGCGCCGTTCGGTCCCAGGAACCCGGTGACCTGACCGGGTTGCACGGTGAAGGTCAGGTCCTGGACCGCGACGGTCTGCCCGTAATGCTTGGTCAAGCCCCGGACTTCGATCATGCCGACCAGCATGCCCTATCCGCGGTGTGCTCGCGTCGCCCGATGGTCGCCATCCGCCCTCATCCTGGAGGATGAGGGCGCGACTGTCCGGGTGGGTACAAGTCCGTACGGGTAGGTGCATGAGCCGGGGTTGATCTCCGTCACGCCAAACCTCTCCAATCGGCCCCGAGGTGTCCGGTTTCGCCCTGGTCGGCGTACCACCGGCAATGAGAAGTAGTGCGTCAGAGAGTGATTAGGGTAGTCCGCAGGCGCTGGGTCGGTTCGGTCGAGGGGCCCGCGGTCGGGATCGAAGTTGCTGCGGGCTCTTCACCGACGCGTGCCCGGCTTGTCGCCTCGCTGGGTAGGGCTGGAAGCAGGGCGGTCTGCACGGGCCGTGCGCCGTGGACAGGAAGGGCGGGCTTGCCGGATCCATGTCGGGGTGGGTTGGGGAAGCTGATCTGTGGACGGATCGAAGATGCCGTTCTGCTCATGGGGCGGGTGCTGAGACAAGACGGCCGAGGTAGCGCCACGGACCTGCGGCTGGCGGCCCGCGTGATCGAAGATGCGGGTGGGACGTTCCGGCCGTCCGCCTTCGAGCAGGCCATGGGCGTCATGGGCACCGGAAAACCGCGATCGCTGAATACCGGAGCCAGTACGACTTTCCTCGCCCCGACCGGCGCGGGGGCGCGTTCGGTGTACAAGCCGAGCCCCTTGGAGTGCATCCCGAGCAGAGGTCCCTTCCCGGGCCGGGCTTTCCGGCTCGGGATCCCGCACGGACATGGCCATCTGGCCGCCCGTGATGTCGGCACCTATCGCCTCGATGAAGCACTCGGGTTCGGGCGTGTTCCGCCCACTGGTCTGCTCGACGGCCCGTTCGGACGCGGATCGAACCAGCACTGGATTTTCTCTACACGGTCCTACCCGATGCTGGAATTGGCTCGTCTCCGTCGGCACGATGCCGAGATGGAAAACCGTGGCCCGGTCCCGCCATACGCTACGGAATATCAGCGCTTGGAAAACCCCGAGCGCACCCGGCTTGCGATTCGCGCAGCATTGCAGCAGTATCCCCGGATCCAGCGGGAGCAGATGGCGGTTCTGGATTACGTGATCGGCAACACCGACCGGCACTGGAACAATTTCCGTACCGACCGGCACGGCGGGATCGTCGCTATCGACAACACATTGTCCTTCCCGGAATTCCCTGATCCGATTTTCGGGATCCGTTCGGACTTCGTGGCCGAGTTCCGCGGTGTCGCATTGAGTCCGGAGGTGGTGGATCGTGTGCGGGCGGTGGACCCCGAGATGCTGCGGGCGGCCTGGGCCGACGCCGGGATCGGTGACAAGGCCATCACCGGAGCGCTGGAGCGCCTACAGGAAATCCGCGACCACGGGATGATTACCGGCCGGGCCTGGCCCGGCGACATCAACGGTGCCCCTGTCGACGGGGGCACCGCGGCTCTGCCTACTGGGTGGATCGCAACCTGACGATGCGCACAGCGCAGGCCCACCACTCGCCGCGGACGCGACGCGCTCCGGATCTACGGAACGATGAGGGCGACCCAATCGGCGCCGGATCGCGCGCAGAGGTGATAAGGCCGTGGCCTCGTTCGCGCAACCGAGGCCCGGCCCGGCACTCACTCGCGAAGGCGCCGGGCTCGGGGATCTACCGTCCGGGCGAGGACGCCTGGGCCCAGAACCGCTTGGGAATCCGCCCCGCTTCCCGCGCCCGGTAGCCGGCCCGCACCGCGTCGGCCATGGCGGCGGCCATCAGCGCCGGATGTTTGGCCCGGGTCACCGCGGTGGCCAGCAGCACCGCGGAGCAGCCGAGTTCCATGGCGAGCGCGGCGTCGCTGGCCGTGCCGATACCGGCATCCAGGATCACCGGCACCTGGGCCCGGCTCACGATCATCTCGATATTGTGCGGATTGCCGATACCCAGACCGGTGCCGATCGGGGAGCCCAGCGGCATCACCGCGGCGCACCCGGCGTCCTCGAGCCGCCGCGCCAGCGCGGGATCGTCGTTGGTGTAGGGCAGCACGGTGAAACCGGCGTCCACCAGCTGTTCGGCGGCGTCGATCAGCTCGATCGGATCGGGCAGCAGGGTTCGGTCGTCGGCGATCACCTCGAGTTTGACCCAGTTCGTATCCAGCGCCTCGGCCGCCAGCCGGGCGGTGAGCACTGCCTCGGCGGCGGTGCGGCAGCCCGCGGTATTGGGCAGCGGCGCGATATCGAGCCGTTTCAGCAGGTCGAGCACACCGGTACCGCCCGCGGCGTCGACCCGCCGCATGGCGACCGTCGTCAGTTCGGTACCCGAGGCGAGCAGGGCCTCCTCCAGCACGGTGAGGTTCTCCGCGCCGCCGGTGCCCATGATCAGCCGCGAACCGAAGGTGCGGTCGGCAATGCGCAGCGCTTCGTCAGCCACCCTGGACCGCCGTGAGCACATCGATCTCCCAGCCGCGACCCACCGGCTCGTCCCAGCGGGAGCGCGGGAACACGGCGCCGTCGACCGCCAGCGCCACCCCCTGACACGGCAGCTCGAGGCGTTCCAGTAGTTGGCGCACCGTGAGCTGTTCGGTGAACTCGTGGTCGACCCCGTTCACCGTGACCCCGATCGGCACGGACGCTCCGTGCGCCGGTGCGCCTGGTGTGGACGACTGTGTCATCGACTACCTCCTGAGGATGTGGATGCCGTGAACCGGTGCGGATCGGCCGCCGCGGCCGCGGCCAGCGGTTGCCCGCTCAGCTCGGCGACCACCGCATCGGCGGTGAGCGCGCTGGTCAGCATGCCGTTGCGGCCGTGCCCGGTGGCCGCGATCACGCGGTCGGACAACCGCCCGATGAAGGGGAGGTTGTCGGGGCTGCCGGGGCGCGCGCCCGCGGCGGCTTCGAGCAGTTCGTATTCGCCGATACCGGGCAGCGCGGTTTCGGCGTCCCCGATCAGGTCGCGGACCCCGGCGACCGTGACCGCGGTATCGAAACCGGCCTCGTACTGGGTGGCGCCGAGCACCAGGCCGTCGGCGCGCGGCACGAAGTACACGGGCCGCCCGTGCACACGCGCCCGGACCACCCGGGTGGGCGGCGGTTGCGCGCCGGGACGGTGGCGCAGGCGCAGGATCTCGCCCTTCACCGGGCGGACTGCCAGCCCGGGCCACAGTTCGGCCGAGGCGGCGCCCGCGGCCAGGACCACCTGCCGTTGACGCAGTTCGGAGAGATCGCGGACCCGGTCGGCGTGCACGGTCACCCCCGCTTCGGCCGCGGCCTTGCGCAACGCGGCCAGCAGCCGGCGGTTGTCGATGGCCGGTTCGGTGGGCGCCAGCAGCCCGGCCCGCACCGTACGGGCCAGCGCCGGTTCCAGTTCCCGGACCCCGGCCCGGTCCAGCAACCGGAGTTCGTGGCCGCGCTCGCCGACCCATTCGGCGACCGTGCGCAGGTCGGCGGCATCGGCGGCGTCCTGGGCGATGGTCAGGGTTTCGGTGGCGACGAAGACGTCCACGCCGGTGACGGCCTCGAGACGCGCCGCGAAGCCGGGCCAGCGGGCCAGCGCCGCGGCACCGAACTCCAGAACCGCGTCTTCGCCGGGCCAGCCCTCCGAGAGCGGCGCGAGCATGCCCCCGGCCACCCACGAGGCGCCGCTGCCCACCGCCGGATCGAACAGAGTGACCGTCCAGCCCGCCTCCGCGGCCCGCCAGGCCACAGCCAGTCCGATCACCCCACCGCCGACCACGGCGAGGGTCGTATCGGTGGCCGGTTCGCTCACCTGCGCCACCTCCTCCGGGGGGCACGGTGGATCACGGCGGCGGTACTGCCGGATCGATGGATCGACGCCGGGCTACATGGCGCCGGTCGGGTCCGGCTCGCCGCCCGCGCCGCGCGCGCGGATGTTCGCACTACGTTCCACCTCCTGCAACTTCTCCACGTTAGCGCGGCTACCGTGGCAGTTGTGCAACCGTCCTCCGCTCGCCGGCCGCTGCCCCCGCGTGACCGCCTCACCACCGCCCGGCTGTACCTGTGCACCGACGCCCGCCGGGAGAAGGGGGATCTCGCCGAGTTCGCGGAAGCGGCCCTCGCCGGTGGCGTGGACATCATCCAGCTCCGGGACAAGGGTTCGCCCGGGGAACAGCAGTTCGGTCCGCTCGAGGCCAGGGGTGAACTCGCGGCGCTGGCCGAGCTGAAGGCCGCGACCCGCCGGCACGGCGCGCTGCTCGCGGTCAACGATCGTGCCGATATCGCGTTGGCGGCGGGCGCCGATGTACTGCACCTGGGTCAGCAGGATCTGCCGCCCTGGTACGCCCGCAAGATCCTCGGCCCCGAGGTGGTGCTCGGGCGGTCCACCCACGATCGGGAGCAGGCCCGGCTGGCGGCGGGTGAGGAGAACCTCGACTATTTCTGCACGGGCCCGGTGTGGGCGACCCCGACCAAACCGGGGCGTACGCCCGCCGGATTGGATCTGGTGCGCGCGACCGCGGAAGCGGCGCCGACCCGGCCGTGGTTCGCCATCGGCGGTATCGACGCCGAGACCCTCACCGAGGTCCTGGCGGCGGGCGCCGAACGGGTGGTCGTGGTGCGGGCGATCACCGCCGCCCCGGACCCGGAGGCCGCCGCGCGTGAGCTGAAGACCGCCCTGCTGGAGGCCTGAGCCGCGCTTTTCCGCGTCAGTCGGCAGGGCGGCCGCGGCCGGACAGACCCCACAATTCGGCGATCCGGCCGTGCCGAACTCGGAATGTCTCCATCATGGGCACACGCTCGGCACTGTCCGGTGTGGACAGCGTCGAACGGACGGCGATCCGGTCGCCGTCTACGAGCAGGTCCTCGACGCGCACCTGAATACCGGGGGAGGCCGCGAACATCTTCGACCACGCTTGCGCGACGGCCCGTACGCCGGTCGTGCCCAGCGGATGGCTGATGAATTCCGGCGCGAGAATCATTTCCAGAGCGGCCAGATCCCGGTTGTTGAACGCCTCGTACATCCGCAGACCGACCGCTCTCATGTCCTGCGCGCCGCCGGCCCCCGGCCCCGCTTCGCCGAGCGTCCGGCGACCTCGCCCTCGAAGCGCTTCTCCATGGTCGTGACTCCTACCGGAAGACCGGTCGACCCGGCCGCGTCCGGTTCCGCTTCGAGCGGGACGAATGTTTCGACAGTGAATGTTGCTTCAGCTCGCACCCGCCGACCGTATCGGCGCGCCCCGACAGAATTGGCCGACGTTGTCCGGCGGGTCCACCTGGGCCTCGGGTGGGGGAAAGCGCGCCGGCCGTGCCCGGCGCAGAGGGGCAGGGCCGACGCGTGTTCCGGCGGTGCCAGGGGGTGCCCGGTGGAGCCCGGTCGCATCCCTGGGCTCTGGTTCACCGGGGCTTCCCGCCTGTCGCGCAGCGCGCCGTGCCCTGAGTGTTGACCCCGGCGGCGCTTCGGAAACATACCCGGCCGCTGCGTCCCGTAACGGGTGGTCAGGGGCGGCGGGGCCGGGTCCGGCGTTCGTTTCCGGCGTCAGACCAGCCAGAGCACCGCGCCCAGCGCCGCGAGCACGGCGCAGACGCCCAGGGCGATCGAGAGCGGCCGGGTGGTCTTCCAGGTGGTGTAGGCGCCGCCGATGAGGAATCCGGCGAGCGTGAACAGCAGAACTACGGCGACATCGGTGGACACAGGGACCCATTGTGCCTGCTCCCGGCGCTGATCAGGGCCGCGCCCCGCCCTGCGGAAATTAACAAGCACGCGTGCTTGATTTTTTGCGGGGGGCCTGTGATGCTGGGGCGGTACGCGGACAGCCACGGGCGCATATCGGCGACCCCGCCCGGTGCCGCGGTAGGAGGCGAAACCGCTCATGAGTGGTCTGGCGGCCGATCCCGACCTGATCCGGATCGGCAACTGCTCGGGGTTCTACGGCGACCGGTTCGGCGCGATGCGTGAGATGCTCGAGGGCGGGCAGCTCGATGTGCTCACCGGTGACTATCTCGCCGAACTCACCATGCTGATCCTGGGCCGCGACCGGATGAAGGATGCCGGCCTCGGCTATGCCAAAACCTTCCTGCGTCAGCTCGAGGAATGCCTCGGTCTCGCGCTGGAACGCAACGTTCAGATCGTGACCAATGCCGGGGGCCTGAATCCGGCCGCACTGGCGGAGAAGGTGGGGGAGCTGGCGGCCCGGCTCGGCCTCGAGGTCCGGGTCGGATATGTGGACGGCGACGATCTCACCGGCCGCGCTGCCGAACTCGGCCTCGGCTCCCCGCTCACCGCCAACGCCTATCTGGGGGCCTGGGGTATCACCGAATGCCTGGCCGCGGGCTCGGATGTGGTGGTCACCGGCCGGGTCACCGACGCGTCGGTGGTGGTGGGTCCGGCCGCCGCCCATTTCGGCTGGCAACGCACGGATTACGACCGGCTGGCCGGTGCGGTGGTGGCCGGTCATGTGATCGAATGCGGCACTCAGGCCACCGGCGGCAACTTCGCGTTCTTCCGCGAACTGCCCGATCTCGGCCGCCCCGGATTCCCGCTCGCGGAGATCCGCGCGGACGGTAGCAGCGTCATCACCAAGCATGCGGGGACCGGCGGCGCGGTCACCGTGGACACCGTCGCGGCCCAGCTCATGTACGAGATCCAGGGCGCGCGCTACGCCGGTCCCGATGTCACCGCCCGGCTCGATACGGTCGAACTCGCCGCCGACGGCCCGGACCGGGTGTCGATCCGGGGCGTCGTGGGGGAACCGCCGCCGCCGACGCTGAAGGTCTCGCTGAACACCCTCGGTGGATTCCGCAACGAAATGGAGTTCATCCTCACCGGTCTCGATATCGAAGCGAAGGCCGAGCTGGCGCGGCGGCAGCTGGAGTCCTGGCTGCCCGAACGTCCGGCGGAACTGGACTGGACCCTGACCCGGCTGGACCGCCCCGATGCCGAAACCGAGGAACAGGCCAGCGCGCTGCTGCGCTGTGTGGTCCGCGACCCCGATCCGAACAAGGTGGGACGCGCGTTCTCCGGCGTCGCCGTCGAACTGGCGCTGGCCAGCTATCCGGGCTGTAGTTTCACCGCCCCGCCCGGGAACGGTTCGCCCTACGGCGTCTATCGCCCGGGGTTCGTCGACGCCGCCGAGGTCCCGCATACCGCTCACCGGCCGGCCGGAGGCAAGGTCCTGGTGGGGGCACCGTCGGAGACCCGCGATCTGACCGAGGTCCCGGAACCCGAACTCCCCGCACCGCTTCCACCCACCCCCACGAAACGGGCACCGCTGGGCGAGATCGCGCTGGCCCGCAGCGGTGACAAGGGCGGTGACGCGAATATCGGTGTCTGGGTGCGCACCGAGGACCAGTGGCGCTGGCTGGCGCACACCCTCACCATCGAGCGGCTACGCGAGCTACTGCCCGAGACCGCCCCGCTGGAGATCACCCGGCATGTGCTGCCGAACCTGCGGGCACTCAACTTCCTCATCTCCGGCCTGCTCGGCGAAGGCGTGGCCTACCAGGCCCGGTTCGATCCGCAGGCCAAGGGACTCGGCGAATGGCTGCGGTCCCGTCATCTCGACATACCGTTGGAGCTGCTGCCGTGAGCACTGTCTGGAACACCGCCGAGCGCCGCGAACTCCGCGCCACCGTGCGCGCTTTCGCCGAGCGCGAGATCCTGCCCTACCAGGATGATTGGGAACGCGACGGGGAGATCCCGCGGGAACTGCACAAGAAGGCCGGGGAACTGGGCCTGCTCGGCATCCAGTTCCCGGAAGCCGCGGGTGGAGCGGGCGGAAGCGGTATCGACGGCGCCGTCGTCTGCGAGGAACTGCACTACGCCGGGGTCTCGGGTGGCGTGTTCGCCTCGCTGTTCACCTGCGGTATCGCGGTACCGCACCTCATCGCCGCGGGCGATCCCGCCCAGCTCGACCGCTGGGTACGGCCGACGCTCGCCGGTGACAAGATCGGTTCGCTGGCGATCACCGAACCCGGCGGCGGCTCCGATGTGGGTCATCTGACCACCTCGGCCCGCCGCGACGGCGATCACTACATCGTCAACGGCGCCAAGACCTACATCACCTCCGGCTGCCGCGCCGATTTCGTGGTGACCGCCGTCCGTACCGGCGGTCCGGGCGCGTCGGGGGTTTCGCTGCTGGTGGTGGAAAAGGACACCCCCGGTTTCACGGTGGGCCGCAAACTGGACAAGATGGGCTGGCGCGCTTCCGATACCGCGGAACTGTCCTACCAGGATGTCCGGGTGCCGGTGTCGAACCTGGTGGGGCCGGAGAATTCCGGTTTCCTGCAGATCGCCGCGGCGTTCGTCAGCGAGCGGGTCGGACTGGCCGTGCAGGCGTATTCGAGCGCGCAGCGCTGCCTGGACCTCACCCTGGACTGGGTACGCAACCGGGAAACCTTCGGCCGCCCGCTGATCAGCAGGCAGGCCGTGCAGAACACCGTCACCGAGATGGCCCGCCGGGTCGATATCGCCCGCGTCTACACCCGGGACGTGGCCGCCCGCGCCGCGGCCGGGGAGACCGATCTGATCGCCGAGGTCTGCTTCGCCAAGAACACGGCCGTCGAATCCGGTGAATGGGTGGCGAACCAGGCGGTGCAGCTCTTCGGCGGACTCGGCTATATGCGCGAATCCGAGGTGGAACGCCAGTACCGCGATATGCGGATCCTGGGTATCGGCGGCGGTACCACCGAAATCCTCACCGGCCTGGCCGCGAAACGATTGGGGTATCAGTCTTGACGACACTGCGCAGCACCCTCGACACCACGAGTGCCGACTACACCGCGGCGGCCGCGGCCATGACCGCCAAACTCGCCGAGGTCGAGGCGGAATTCGAGAAGGTCATCGCGGGCGGCGGTCCCGAGAAACTCGCCCGCCACCGCAAACGCGGGAAGCTGACCGCCCGCGAACGGATCGAACTGCTCATCGACGAGGATTCCCCGTTCCTCGAGCTGTGCCCGCTCGCGGCCTGGGGCAGCGAATTCCAGGTCGGCGCCAGCACCGTCGCCGGTATCGGCGTGGTGGAGGGCGTGGAATGCATGATCGTCGCGCCCGACCCCACTGTGCGCGGCGGCACGTCCAATCCCTGGACGTTGCGCAAGACATTGCGGGTCAACGACATCATCCGGGAGAACCGGTTGCCGGTGATCTCGCTGGTGGAATCCGGCGGCGCCGATCTGCCCACGCAGAAAGAGGTTTTCGTCCCCGGCGGCCGGATGTTCCGCGATCTCACCCAGGCGTCGGCGGCGGGTATCCCCACCATCGCCCTGGTCTTCGGCAACTCCACCGCGGGTGGCGCCTACATCCCCGGGATGTCCGATCACGTGGTGATGATCAAGGAACGCTCCAAGGTGTTCCTGGGCGGACCACCGCTGGTGAAGATGGCCACCGGTGAGGAGTCCGACGACGAATCCCTGGGCGGCGCGGATATGCACGCCCGGGTCTCGGGTCTGGCCGATTACTACGCCCTCGACGAGCAGGACGCCATCCGCATCGGCCGGCGCATCGTCAAACGGCTGAACTGGAAGAAGCGGGGACCGGCGGCCCGCACCTCGGTGCTCGAACCGCTGTACGACCCGGACGAACTACTGGGGATCGTGCCGCCCGACCTGAAGATCCCCTTCGATCCGCGCGAGGTGATCGCCCGGATCGTCGACGGCTCCGATTTCGACGAGTTCAAGATCCGCTACGGGTCCAGCCTGGTCACCGGGTGGGCCGAACTGCACGGGTATCCGGTCGGCATCCTCGCCAATGCCCGCGGTGTGCTGTTCTCCGAGGAATCGCAGAAGGCCACCCAGTTCATCCAGCTGGCCAACAAGACCAACACTCCGCTGCTGTTCCTGCACAACACCACCGGCTACATGGTCGGCAAGGAGTACGAGCAGAAGGGCATCATCAAACACGGCGCCCAGATGATCAACGCGGTCTCCAATTCCAAGGTCCCGCACATCTCCGTGCTCATGGGCGCCTCCTACGGTGCCGGCCACTACGGCATGTGCGGCCGCGCCTACGACCCCCGCTTCGTCTTCGCCTGGCCCAGTGCCAAATCCGCGGTCATGGGCGGGGCGCAATTGGCCGGGGTGATCTCCATCGTCGGCCGGGCCGCCGCCGAGGCCCGCGGGCAGGCGTTCGACGAAGAGGCCGATTCCGGGATGCGTGCCATGGTGGAAGCGCAGATCGAGGCCGAATCGCTGGCCATGTTCATGTCCGGGCGGCTCTACGACGACGGGGTCATCGACCCGCGCGATACCCGCACCGTGCTCGGTATGGCCCTCTCGGCCATCCACACTGCACCTGTCCAGGGCGCCGAATCCTTCGGCGTCTTCCGAATGTGAGGCCGGTCGTGACGAATTCGCAGCAGCTCATCACCAGCGTTCTGGTCGCCAATCGCGGTGAGATCGCCCGCCGGATCTTCGCCACCTGCCGCCGGATGGGCGTGGGCACGGTGGCGGTCTATTCCGACGCCGACGCCGGATCTCCGCATATCGCCGAGGCCGACGCCGCGGTCCGGCTGCCCGGGAACACACCCGCGCAGACCTACCTGCGCGCCGACCTGATCATCGCGGCCGCTCAGGCCACGGGTGCCGACGCCGTCCACCCCGGCTACGGGTTCCTTTCCGAGAACGCGGAATTCGCGCGCGCGGTGGAAGCGGCGGGACTGGTCTGGATCGGGCCGCCCGCCGCCGCCATCGAGGAGATGGGGTCCAAGGTCGCGGCCAAGAAGATGATGGACGCCGCCGGGGTGCCGGTGCTGGCCGAACTCGACCCGGCGGAGGTCACCGAAGCGCAGCTCCCGGTACTGATCAAGGCGTCCGCCGGTGGCGGCGGTCGCGGTATGCGGGTGGTGCGCGACCTGGCCGAACTCCCCGGGCAGCTGGAAGGCGCCCGCCGGGAGGCCGAATCGGCGTTCGGCGACCCCACCGTCTTCTGCGAGCGCTATCTCGAGACCGGCCGCCATATCGAGGTCCAGGTGCTGGCCGATACACACGGCGCCATCTGGGCCGTCGGCGAACGTGAGTGCTCGATCCAGCGCCGGCACCAGAAGGCAGTCGAAGAGGCGCCGTCTCCCCTGGTGGAGCGTATCGATGGCGGTAGGGGAGCGGATTCGGGCCCCGGTATGCGGGACCGTCTGTTCGAGGCGGCCCGCCAGGCCGCCGCCGCCATCGGCTACACCGGCGCCGGAACGGTCGAATTCCTGGCCGACGAATCCGGTGACTTCTTCTTCCTGGAGATGAACACCCGCCTCCAGGTGGAGCATCCGGTCACCGAATGCACCACCGGGCTGGACCTGGTCCAGTTGCAGCTGGAGGTCGCCCAGGGCGCTCGGCTGGCCCCGAAACCTCCCGCTCCGCAGGGCCATTCGATCGAGGTCCGGCTCTACGCCGAAGACCCCGCGCAGGACTGGCAGCCGCAGAGCGGAACCGTGCACCGCATCGAGGTCCCGCAGGTAGCGGCGGAGTTCGACCTGCTCGACCGCCCCGGGGTCCGGCTGGATTCCGGGGTGGTCGACGGTTCGGTGGTCGGGGTGCACTACGACCCCATGCTCGCCAAGGTCATCTCCTACGGCCGCACCCGGGCGGAGGCGGCCCGGCTGCTGGCCGGCGCCCTGCACCGGGCCCGGATCCACGGCCTGGTCACCAACCGCGACCTGCTCGTCCGGGTCCTGCGCCATCCCGCCTTCCTGGCCGGCGATACCGATACCGCGTTCTTCGCCACGCACGGTCTGGATGCCTTGGCCGCGCCGCTGGCCGGCCCGGACGAGGAGGAACTGTCGATCGTCGCGGCCGCGCTCGCCGAAGCGGCCGCCAACCGGGCCCGGGCGGGTGTGGTCGCGGGCGTGCCGAGCGGCTGGCGCAATCTGCCGTCGCAGGCGCAACGCAAGTCCTACGAAAGCCGCGCCACCGGTACGTACGATATCGACTACCGGTTCACCCGGGGCGGGGTGGAGGTCGCCGGGCACGACGGCCTGGAATTGATCTCCGCCACGCCCGATCAGGTCGTACTGGCGGTACCCGGTGCGCACGGCCCGGTCCGGCGGCAGTTCGCCGTCGCCCGCTACGCCGACCTGGTCTGCGTGGATTCCGCGCTCGGTCCGGTGTCGGCGCGCCGCCTGCCGCGGTTCACCGACCCCGCCGACCAGGTGGCCACCGGATCCCTGCTGGCGCCCATGCCGGGCAGCGTGATCCGGCTCGGCGCGGAGGTCGGCAGTTCGGTGACCGCCGGTCAGCCGATCCTGTGGCTGGAGGCCATGAAGATGGAGCACACCATTGCCGCGCCCGCCGACGGTGTGCTCAGTGCCGTGAATGTCGAAGTCGGCCAACAGGTCGATGTGGGTGCCGTTCTCGCCGTGGTGGATCCCGCCACCGAAAACCAGGAGTAGGCAATGAGCTTCATCGAATCCGACGAACGCAAAGAACTGCGCGCGGCCGTGGCCGCGCTGGCCGCCAAGTACAACTATCGCGATTACGTGCTGCCCCGGGCGCGGAAGAACCAGCCGCTGGACGAACTGTGGTCCGAGGCCGGGAAGCTGGGCTTCCTCGGCGTGAACCTGCCGGAGGAGTACGGGGGCGGCGGCGCCGGTATGTACGAACTGGCGCTGGTGATGGAGGAACTGTCCGCGCAGGGTGCCGGTCTGCTGCTCATGGTGGTCTCGCCCGCCATCTGCGGCACCATCATCACCAAGTACGGCACCGACGAGCAGAAGGCCGAATGGCTGCCCAAGCTCTCCGACGGTTCGGCCAAAATGGTCTTCGGTATCACCGAACCCGACGCCGGTTCCAATTCGCACCAGATCACCACCACCGCCCGCCGCGACGGTGACGACTGGCTGCTCACCGGCCGCAAGATCTTCATCTCCGGCGTCGACCAGGCCGAGGCGGTGCTGATCGTGGCGCGCACCGAGGACCACAAGACCGGCAAACTCAAGCCCGCCCTGTTCATCGTCCCCACCGACGCGCCCGGGTTCGAGAAGACCCCGCAGGAAATGGACATCATCGAACCGGACCACCAGTTCACCCTGTTCCTCGACGATGTCCGGCTGCCCTCCACCGCCCTGGTCGGTAAAGAGGACGCCGCACTCATGCAGCTGTTCGCGGGTTTGAACCCGGAGCGGATCATGGGCGCCGCCATGGCGGTCGGCGTGGGCCGCTACGCCCTCGACCGGGCGGTGGAATACGCCAACGAACGCGCCGTCTGGAAAACCCCGATCGGCGCGCACCAGGGCATCGCGCATCCGCTGGCCCAGGTGAAGATCGAACTGGAACTGGCCCGGCTGATGATGCTCAAGGCCGCCACCCTCTACGACGCCGGGGACGAGATGGGTGCCGCCGAGGCCGCCAACATGGCCAAATACGCGGCCGCCGAGGCCAGTATCAAGGCGCTCGACCAGGCCATCCAGACCCACGGCGGTTCCGGCCTGACCTCGGAATACGGCCTGGCCGCCATGCTCGGCGCGGCCCGGATCGCGCGGGTGGCCCCGGTGAGCCGGGAAATGATCCTCAACTTCGTCGCCCAGCATTCGCTGGGCCTGCCGAAGTCCTACTGAACACCGGCGGGCCGGGGCGCAGGCGCCGGCCCACCCAGAAAGGCAGGGCCACCGTGACCGGAACCGAGACCCGAGTTGTCGACTACGCCGTCGAGGACGGGTTCGCCACCCTCACCCTCGACTCCCCGCACAATCGCAACGCCATCTCCTCGCGCCTGGTGACCGAACTCCTGGCGGGCCTGGCACGCGCCGCCGCCGACCCGCAGGTCCGCGCCGTGGTCCTCACCCATACCGGCAACACGTTCTGCGCGGGAGCGGACCTGAAGGAAGCGGTGGACGCCGACCCCGCCGCCGCCTCCGATATCCGCACCCAGTGGATGGTGCGGCTGCTGCGCGCCATCCTGGAACTTCCGAAACCCGTGATCGCGCGGGTGGACGGCAATGTGCGGGCCGGAGGTATGGGACTGCTCGCGGCCTGCGATATCGCCGTGGCCGGCCTGTCCAGCAGTTTCGCGCTCACCGAGGCGCGGCTCGGCCTGGCCCCCTTCGTCATCTCGCTCACCCTGCTGCCCCGGCTGACCCCCCGCGCCGCCGACCGGTATTTCCTGACCGGCGAGAAGTTCGACGCAGATACCGCCGAGCGGATCGGCCTGATCACCCTGGCGACGAACGACCCGGCCGCCCGGACCACCGAACTACTGGACGAACTGCGCAAAGCCTCCCCACAGGGCCTCGCGGAGAGCAAACGGCTCACCACCGCGCCGATCCTGGCCGAATTCGACCGCTCCGCCGACGAATTGGCCGCCCGCTCGGGCAGTTTCTTCGGCACCGAGGAAGTGATCGAGGGTATGACCGCGTTCCTGCAACGCCGCCCGCCCCGCTGGGCCGTCCAGGCCGCCGAGACGCCCTCGGCAGAATAGGCCGCTATGGCGACACCGCACGAACCCAAACAGGACCGCAGCCGGGCGACCCGGCAGCGGCTCCTCGAGGCGACCATCGACTGCCTGGCCGAGAAGGGCTGGGCAGCGGCGACCGTGGCGGTGGTCGCCGAACGGGCCGGGGTGTCCCGGGGCGCGGCCCAGCACCATTTCCCGACCCGCGAAGATCTCATCACCGCCGCCCTCACCTACATGTTCGACACCCGCACCGACCAGGCGGTATCCACGGTGGTCACCGAACCCGGCCTGGCCCGCACCGAAGCCGTGGTCGCCGGGCTGGTCGAGTCCTACACCAGCACGTTGTTCAAAGCCGCCCTCCAGGTCTGGACCCACGCCGCCGCCGACCCGGCGCTCCGCGAACGCATCGTCCCGCTGGAAGCCCGCTTCGGCCGCGGCGCCCACCGGCGCGCCGTCCGGGCACTGGGCGTCGACGACACCGATCCGGTCGCCCACCATCTCGTTCAGGCCACCCTCGACCTCGCCCGCGGTCTGGGTCTGGCCGATGTCCTCACCGATGATTCGGCCCGGCGTAAACAGATCGTGCACCAGTGGGCGGTCACGCTGCACGAGGCACTGGAAGCCCGGCGCGGCTGAAGCGCTGGAGTCGCGCGGACCGGGCCACCGGCGTCGGTAGGAGGCTTGCGCGAACGCGTAGCGCGCCGCCCGAGTGAGGCCCGATTACCGTGGGCGGAGCGAGCTCGGGGCGAAAGCCTCAGAACCCCCACCGTCGCAAATCATTCGAGATCGCTGCTCACGGACCCCTGGCTGCGAGGGTGACGGTGATTTTCTACAGTTGTCGAACGGCATCGGAAGCTCGGGAACGGGTAGTAGCGCGGATGCCCTCGTCGCTGAACTGACCGGGCCCGGCCGATTCCGGTACGACGGCGCATGGTGCGCGGCCGACGTGAGAAGGGTGAGTGTGCCAGGTTTCGGCGAGATGGCCCGCAGTCTCGGGCGGGTGCGGGATCGGCTCAAGGAGGCGGGACTCCAGATCGGCCGGACGCTGTCCCGCCACTCCGAAGACCACGGGACCGTGGCGCGGACGGGGGCGGACACTTTCGACGCGTCCCAGAAGAAAAGACTCGAGGTCACCGACGAGCTCGCCGGAAAAACCCAGCTCCGGCTCGCCGATAATTCGGCGAACGAGCGCCCGCACCTGATGGTGTCCGCCGGGGATTCCGTATTCGTCGGGACGGTGCACTACAAGATCTACGACCTGCCGCAGAGCCGGGCGTTGCTCGAGCGACTGACGGACTGGCTCGCGGCGACCGAAGGTAAGAAACGCGTCGTCATCGTCGAGGGCCGGGTGCCACCCCGGGCGAGCGATGCCAGATCAGCGTTCGAGTCCGATCGAGGCGAAATCGGCGCCATCGCTTTCAAAGCGCGAGAAAAAGGAGTGGAGCCTATTTCGATGGAGGAAGATCTGGCCGACCAGGTCCGTGGCCTACTCGCCGAGCACCGGCCCGAGGATGTCTTCGGGTATTACGTCCTCCGGCAGATGCCGCAAGGACTGGCAGCTCAGGAGCGGACCGGCCTCGATATGACGGCGCATCTGAACGAGGCGCTCGATATGTTCGCCCACATCCTTCCTCCCGGTGCCGATGCCCGGCAGGCACTCACCGATCTGATGGCCCGCGACTACGCTCATACCGGTTTCTCCGGAGTGTTCCGGAAGACCGATGAGGACTGGCTCATGAAGGAAACCAACGACCCCGGGGTTACCGGAATCGCCGAGACTCCTGTGCAGAAGGTCGCTCTGGCATGCAATATGCGCCGCGACGCCCACGCGGCGGAATTGATACAGCAGCAGGTGGATTCCGGCACAGCCGTTTTCGCGCAGTTCGGCATCATCCATTTCGACAAGGTCGCACCGAACGTACCGGCGTTCGCCGACAGTGCGGTGACCCGGCTTCCCGCCGAGTGAGTCCGGACCGCACGGGTTCGTAACGATGTTCGGCACCCGGTCCGGACGCCACCGGCAAGCGGCCAGTGCATCACCCGATCGCCCTCACGGACTTCCGAGTTCGTGCGGAATCGCGGTCTCACAGCTGCGTGGGGATGCTCAGAGCTCGGCTACGGCACCGACCTCGGGCCCGGTGACAGTGAGATCGGCACCGGCACGGTCCAGTAGGCGGCAGGCTGCCCTGTTGGCGGCGGTGGTGCAGGCCACGAGTTGCCGGGCACCCGAATCGCGGGCCAGCGTCAGCAATTGATCCATGATCGCGGCGCCGATCCCACCCCCACGGCGCGACCGTCCGATCCAGGCGCCGACTTCGACCCGGCCCTCGTCGAGCGGTTCGAGCCGCGCCGCACCCACGATCTGTTCGTCGACGACGATGACATAGGTGCTCTCCACCGGCCGCGGCGTGGCGACGGACCGGGAGCGGTGGAACTCCAGGAACGCGGCCCTGGCCGTGGGATCCCAGCCGGTCGTACCGGGAACCGGTGGCATCACTTCGAGGGGGTCGGCATCCGCTACCGCCCGCTCGAGCAGCAGGTGCAGGTTGTTCTCGGTCAGCGGGAGCAGTCGCGCCTCATTCATGCGGCGCAGAATCCACCCGCGGGCCGGGCGTGTCAATCGAATTCCGCCCCGATACCGCTGGGGCGGACGTGTTGTGCCGGGCGCGTGCGAGTTCACAGACCGGGCGAGCCGGCGAGTACGTGGCGTGGCTCGCGCGCAAGATCGGCACAGCGGCCGCCGACCGTACCAATGGACGGCAGTCGACCGGCCCGCGCAGTCCTGTATCGGAAAGACGCAGGCCGGCAGACCGATCCGGTTGACACGTGGCCGTCCGCCGGTACTCTCGGGACAGCTGCGGTTCGATCATCGAGGGGGACGCTGTGGCCGGCTCGGCAGAATCGACACCGTCGATCCAGGTGGTACCGGACCATGTTCTCGACGCCGGAAAGTTCGTCCAACTGACCGCCGACAACCTGGTGAAAGCCCTGCAGGATCTCGATACCGATATAGACGCCGTGCTCGAGGTGTGGAAGGGCAATTCCGCCAACGCCTATCGCGCGGGCTGGGACGAGACCAAACAGGGTGCGGTGCAGGTCCTCGAGGCGCTGGCCACCATCGCCGAATTGCTGGGTGTCACCACACAGACATTCGTGGAGCAGGACGACAGCAATTCACAGAGCTACCCGTCGCTCAATCTCTGAACTACCAAGGGGGAACAGCATGCCCGAGCCGTCCGAGGCTTTCCAGGTCGATCTCGACGAACTCGACAACCTCACCGTGCGCGCCGCGAACTTCATCGGCTTCCTCAACGACAGCCTCACCGGCCTCGAACAACGGATGGCCACCCTGCACCAGACCTGGTCCGGTGACGCGGCGCTGGCGCAGGCCGATGCCTTCCGGCAGTGGGCGGCCGGAGCCACCGACGTCCGTGAGGGCGTCGACGCCATGCGTCAGGCCGCGGTCGACGCCCATACCCGCTATACGACCGCCATCCAAACCGTGCAGCGGATGTTCGGCACCCGGTAGCCCGAGCCCGGTAGATGAACTTCATCAATGTGGACCCGGCCGTCTACTACGAGGCGGCCACCATCGTGAACAGGGCGGCGAGTGCCTTCTTCACCGCCTATGACCAGCACCTGCAGGCGTTGAAAGGTACCGACGCGATGGCAGGCAGCGCCGGACCGGGCAAGGAGTGGGCGACCTCATACGACAATCAGGTCCGCGAAACCAACAATCTCGTCAGCACGCTGATGCTGGCGCTGGACAAATATCCCCGGGTGCTGAATCAGGCCGGGTTCGTCTACGCGAGTAGCGATCACGACCCCAAATCCGGAACCCCCGCGCCGCAGAAACCGGCTGATCCGCACCTCGCCTATGTCAGTTGTGCCCAACCACCGCCGTCGGCAGGAGGTCCGGGTAGCGGTCTGGTCGACGACGGTCTCGAACTGGCGAAGAAGATCGGTGTCGACCTAACTGTTCCCGACGGCGACACCGACAAACTCAACACTGCCGCCACCGTCTGGAACAGCCTGGCCCATGCACCGGGCGCCACCAACCTGCCCGTGGAACTGGAACGGGCAGCGGCGATGTTCCAGCAGGTCACAGCGCTGGAGGTGGCGTCGATCGACGAGGATCTCCGAGAGATCAAAACCGCCGCCGAAGACCTGCTGGCCACTTTCGCCGATATCGCCGCCTCGTGCGCGGCCCAGAAAATTGCGCACGACAACATGAAGGCGCAGTTGCGCGACATGCTCGCCCAGTTCGCCGACGAACTGAAGAAGCAGATCGCCATCACCCTCGTACTCGCGGTCGCCGCCTCGGTGGTCAGTTTCGGAATCGGCGGCAGCGCCGTGGCGGCAATCCGCGCCGGCAAAGCCGTAGATTTGGTCAACGATCTGGTCAAAGCGCTGCGCGGCATCGTCGCCGCGGCCGGGTTGCGGACGGTGGTCGCCGTGACCCGTTCCACCGGCGACACACGCGCCAAATTGGAGCGCATCCACGACCTCATCGAAACAATCGAAGACTCAGTCGAGACCTTGGAAAAGCCAGAACCGTGGGACCCGAATGTCCGACCGCCGGGCGTGCCTGGTGATTGGGTGGCGCGAACAGCGGACAACGGTAAAGGGGTGGTATGGCAGAAGCCCGGCGCGAGCGGCAACGCTGATTGTGTCCGGGTCATGGAGCCGACGAACAGATATCCGAACGGCTATGTTCGGTTCTATAACTCCGGTGGTCAGCCGATTAATCTGGATGGTAAGCCAGGACCTAATTCGGAAACGCACATCGCTATAGAATCCGACGGCACCTATCCGCTTCCAAAAGGATGGCAAGAATGATCGTTCCAACTCCTGAGCTCCCTGTAGAACTGGCCCAGCTCGCTCCCGTGCTCGTACTCCGTGCCGGAAATGAATTCGAAGTCCAAATAGAAAGTGTGGTAGAAATCGGAATAAGCGGGGGTGCCAGTAATCGCTACTCGGTCGGGGAAATACCGGCAGAGGTCGGCCCGCAGATTACTGGGGTACTTCGGGAGGCGCACGCGATAGAGAACGGCACACTCCACTTGGAGTTCGAGTCCGGAAGTTCGATTCGAGTATTCGCGGATCCGGATTACGAGGCGTGGAGCGTGGTCGGGGCCGATGGCTTCAGAGTGGTCTGCATGCCGGGCGGCGAACTGGCTGTGTGGTCGGGAAAAGGGACATAGGCGGCGAGATCGTGAAGGCGCCGTGCCTCGGTCGGCGGGGCGTAGGCCGCCGAAGCGTCGTGGGTGACGCGAACCGGGGGTGGGATGCAGCAGGCGGAGACCTGCGTCGGTCCAACGCTCGACGGGGCTTGCCCAGGTGGCTGGACCTGGCATCACTCGACTACTCGTACCACATTCCGGTACCGCGGCCGATGCGACCTGCAGGGAAGGGAACCGCAGAGATGACCAGTATGTCCGCGAGTAAAGCGCGCGCCAACCTGTATCTACTCATCGAACAGGTCAACAACGACGCCGTCGAGGTCCACATCACCAGCCGTAAGGGTAATGCGGTACTCATCTCCGAAGACGAGTACAACTCACTACGCGAAACCCTCTACCTGATGCGTTCCCCCGCCAATGCCGCCCGCCTTGCCGAGGGTATCGCCCAACTCGGAGCCGGTGATCCTGTCGAGGTGAACATGGAACGCCCCACGGAAGATCTCGAGTGAAGGTCACCTTCACTGCCCGCGGCCGCTGTTCGGCGGCGATGTCCTCGCAGCAGTCGGCAGATGCCCGACACCGGTGATTGGTTACGCGGCGAACGGGCACACGGGCCCCATGACCGACCGGACATCCGATATTTCCAGGCAGCTACTGCTCCTGGCGGCTGCCGTGATCGCGGCGGTCGCCGCGGTGATCGGTTCGGGTGCGCTGGGCGGTACGCCGATCGCCGAGGCCGCCGACGGGGCGCTCGCGGCCGACGCCACCTTCGTCGCTCCCGCCGGGCCGGCCTTCGCCATCTGGTCGCTGTTGTATATCGGGTTCCTGGCGCTCGCGGTCTGGCAGGCGCTACCGGCGCAGCGCGGGAATCCGCGGGTACGGGACCTGTGGTGGCTGATCGCCCTGTCGCTGCTGCTGAACGCGCTGTGGATCGCTACCGTGCAGTTCGGCTGGATCTACGTCAGTGTCGTGGTGATCCTCGCGCTGCTCGCGACGCTGGCGGTGATTTTCGCCCGCTGCCTGCGATCGCGTCCCGCGAGCCGCGTCGAAGCCGTGCTGCTCGACGGCGTGATGGGCCTGTATCTCGGGTGGGTCATCGTCGCGACGGTGGCGAATATCGCCGCGGCGCTGAAAGCCGGGGGCGTGGGTGGCCTCGGTCTCGGCGCGGAGCCATGGGCGGTGGTGGTGCTGATGATCGCGGCCGCGGTCGGGACCGCATTGGCTTTCCTCAGCGGCGGGCGGGTCGCGTTCGCGCTCGCCATGATCTGGGGACTCGCCTGGCTCGGGGTCGCCCGTTTCGCCGAGGCTCCGGAATCGGCCGTGGTGGGAAGTGTCGCGGTCGCCGCCGCCGCGGTGGTAGCGCTGGCCACCGTTTCGGCCGGGCTCGGGCGAAGGAATTCCGCCCTGGCTTCACCGACCTCATGAGCGTCGGCCACCCGGCCTTGGTTGTAGTGACCCGCCCGATGAAATCCACAGCTTTGTGGCCGGCTACCGGGGCGAGGCGGCTGTCCGGCGCCGCGGGCGGCAGCAGCGCGATAGCCACATCACTTACCGACGAAGGTGCGCATCCAGTCGAGTGTGTGGTGTATGCCGGTGGCCGGATCAGTGGTGGGTTGCCAGCCGAGGCTGTCGCGGGTGCGGTCGAGGTGTGGGATGGGGGTGCCGGGCCCGGCAACAGACGAGGTGCATTCCAGCCAGCCGGTACCCGCGAGCGTGATGGCGATGCGGGCGAATTCGCGAACTTCCAGCATGGGGCCGGCGATATCGATCGGGCCCCGGATATCGGTGTCGAGCATCGTGACGAGAGCCTCGACCGCATCGGTGATGTAGACGAACGACAGTATCGGGTTGTCGGGAAGGTACAGGGTCTGGGCGCGTAGCGCGGCGGCGCAGATCGTCGCGGTGACGCGCCCGTCGCCCGGCGGCAGGCCCGGCCCGTAGACCTCGAACAACCGGACGATGCCGATATCGGCGCGCCGGTCGTGGTGCGCGGCGGTTTCGATGAGGTGGTGGCCGGTCCGGTGGGCTGCGAATGCCGCGGCCCGGCGGGTGCGCACCGGTTCGCTGGCGGGGTCGGGGCCGGAAGCGAGAACGATCCGGGCATTGTGGGCCGCGGCGAGGTCGAGTGCGGCGAGGGTTCCGGTGCAGGCCGCGCGCAGGACTGCCGCGGGGTCGGGGGCGACGGCGACGGGGCTGCCGGAATAGGCGAGGTGCGCGATATGGGTGGCCTCGTCGAGGCCGGTGAATGCGCCGAAGGCCGTGGTGTCGGTGGGCCGCAGGGTGAAACGCGGGTGGCCGGTCATATCGGCGACATTCGCGGTCCGCCCGGTGCCGAAATTGTCGATTGCGGTGACGCGGTCGCCGCGGGCGAGGAGACGGCGGCACAGCTGTGAACCGAGGAAACCGGCTCCCCCGGTGACGATTACGTGTTTCACGAGAGTGCTTTCTGCCGATACGGCCGGCGGGCGGGGTCGGGGGTCACGCAGCCGTGCACGATGAGGGTCGCGAATGCGGCACGTTTCCGGAGACAGTCGTGTGCACGGTGGTGGCGCATGGCGTTGTGGGCGTCGTCGACGCTCAGCGGTGTTCCGGGCAGCGCGCACGTCCACGCCACCGTCTCGGGGGTGATGGAGATCCGGTGCCGCACGCGTCGTGCGGGACGGTTGGCGGGGCGCGGCGGTTCGGCGGGCCATACGCAGCCCACCGCGGACGCCACCGCAAAGCACACGACCACCACGGTCGCGGCGGTGATCAACGCATCCCACGCACTCATACGCGCCCGCCTTCTGCTCTCGCGACAGGCGTACCGGCCGCCCACACGGTGGGCGGGCAGACGGTTTCCAGCCGGTATCCGAGATCGCAGATCAAGGCGGGCCGGTCATCCACCTGACCGAGATCGAAGGCGATGATCACCTCGGCCCCGAGTTCGGTGGCGAGCGCGCGAACATAGGTGAGCGGGTTCGGTTCATCGACCGGTGGGCGAACGGTGTACAGGTACCGATAGCCGGATGCCCGAGCGTGCCGCCGGATTTCGTCGGCGTGGCGCGGGGCGTGGTGGGCGGAGATATCGACGCGGACGAATCCGATGGCGGTGGGTCGGCGCTCCGATGAGCCTGGGACATGCGGATACGGCACGGGTCCTCCCGGGTATTTCGAGACGTGGGCGATTGGGTACGTGTTCGTACGCGACCATCCGGACGGAACGAGCGGAGCGCGGAGGTGGTCGCGGCCGAACTCGGTGAAGCTCGCGAGGATCGGGTGACGGTGGGTCCGTCCGCGGTGTCACCTGTTCTCCGGACCCCAGCACACCACGGGATATACGCTGGTCCAAGCCGAATCGGCAGGCCCGGACCAAAGTGATGTGTAGTCCCAGAACGTGATTCGAATCCGATTCCGGCGATGATTCGATTTCGGGGTGCCCAATGATTCGTTTTTTCGAGCGGAGGTAGCGGTATGACCAGTGACGAGGGGGCGGAACCATCGACCCTGCCGCGTCGGCAGCTGGGTCGGTTCCTACGGGAACACCGGGAGGCCATCGGGTTGAGCCTGGCGAAAGCGGCCGCTCTGGTGGAGTTGAGTCAGGCGGCGCTACAGCGCATCGAGGCCGCCAAGACGAAAAAGGTTCGCGCGGTGGATGTGCGGGCGCTGTGCGAGCTGTACGAGGTGCCGCGCGAAGAGGTGGTGCGGGCGCTGGACCTGGCGGAACAGGCGAAGGTGACATCGTGGTACACGGCGTTCGCGGGGCTCTACAGTGATCCCACCTTCAACATGTACGTGGAACTGTCCGCGTCAGCGCGACAACTCGTCTCGTATCAGGAAATCGTGTTCGGCCTGGTGCAGACACCCGATTACGCGCGTGCGCTGATCAGCAGCTTCTACCGGGAAGAAAGCCCGGACGACATCGAACGCCGGGTGGAGTTGCGAATGAAGCGCCAGTCCATCGTGACTCGTAAGGCCGACCCGGTGCGCCTCGAACTGCTGCTGCACGAGTCGGCGCTACATCGTATGGTCGGCGGTCCGAAGGTGATGGCGGAGCAGCTCCGCTACCTGGCGGAGGTCGGCAAACGTCCGAACGTGGACATCAGGATTCATCCGTACAGTGCCGGGTGCGCGCAGGGTTTGTTGCATGGACCGTTCGTGATCCTCGCGTTCGGCAATGATGCTCGAGGGCGGTCAGTCGAGCCGCCGCTGGTCTACTTCGAAGGTGTAGGCAAGCCCGATCTCTATCTCGAGAGCGGTGATGATGTGCGGCGTTACGATGAGCTTGCTTCGGTAATCCGAAGCGCAGCACACGATCAAGTGCGATCGCGAGAACTGCTCAGGCACATTGCGAAGGAGTATGAAGCGTGAAGACGGATCTATCCGGAGCGAAGTGGTTTAAGAGCAGTCATAGTAGTGGGCAGACCGATTGTGTCGAGGTTGCGTGGTTGACGGATGGTCAGGTGGGAGTGAGGGATTCGAAGAACACCCTCGGACCCGCCCTGGTGTTCGCACCCGGAGCGTGGGATGCCTTCGCAACCGAACTCCTTGCGGGTGGATTCGTCTCTCGCTCATGACGCGCCATCACTGAGATATTCGACGGCGGTTCCCGCGAGGCCGTCGAAGGCTACCGATGATTCCGTCACGCGCGCACGGTCGCAACCGTGCACGCTGCATCTTCCGATGGCGTTCGGTGGAACCGCTGTGCTCTGGAGCGCGTCATAGACTGTGAGCGGAGTACTGGCGGCCGATGGGACATGGCTCGGCCGCTACGGCGCGCGGCTGCTCTTCCCCACCGTCGACAACCTGCGGGTCCCGATCCGGTGGTCGGCGAATATGTCGGGCATGTCCGGCAACTCGGCGCTGACCCGAATGGTCTCCACCGATCCGCTGGGCGGGGGTGTCCGTATGCCGCTGGGTTTCCTGCGGACCTATCTCACCTCGGCGCCGTATATCGAGCCGGAGGATTTCACCGGCTGCCCGGTGTGGCTGGTCCATCCCGGCGCCGATACCTGGACGCCACTGTCGTTGAGCGAACAGTTCTTCGAACGTATCGCTGCTCCGAAGAAGCTCACCGTGCTGGCCGGTGCCGGTCATTACCCGATCGAAGCCCCCGCTATCCGTCGACTGAACCGCGTCCTGGCCGCGCTGCGTACCGAAATCGCTTCCTGAGACATCGTCGTAGCGTGATTCCGGGGTCACACGGTCGATGAATCGCTCACCGGGCCTGGGCGGATTGAGGACGGTTTCCGACCGCTATCGCCCCTACCGTCACCTTCGTACCACAAGTGAGCGAGAGGATCGAGATGCCGCAACACTCCCAGCCCCCGGGCTATACCACCGTCGCGCCGTGGGTCGTTACCGACGACACCGGGGCTTTCCTCGACTACGTCGCCCAGGTGTTCGACGGCGTCGAACTCGGCCGGGTGCCGACCGAAGACGGGAAGATAGGGCACGGGGAGATACGTATCGGCGACACCGTCGTCCTCGCCTTCGACCGGCACGACGACTGGCCGGTGCTGCCGAGCCTGCTGCGCGTGTTCGTGCCCGACGCGGACGCGGCGATCGCGAAGGCCACGGCAGCCGGGGGACGGATCGTCACCCCGCTTGCGAACGATGCGTTCGGGCAGCGGGGCGGGCGGGTCGTGGATCCGTTCGGCAACATCTGGTGGGTGATCGCGCCGGTCGAGCAGGTCACCGAGGACGAGATGTGGCGGCGGTTGCAGGAACCCGTGTACGCCGAGGTCATGCGGGTGGCGCAGGAGACCCTCGACGCGGAACTCAGCGGTCGAGGTCATGAGCGGAGCAGCGCGCCCGTCGCTCCCGCGTCCGGCTGACCGGAATCGGTCCCGCGCGCAGCCCGTACATGCGTCGACCCCCGCACCGGCATCGCCTCGGGTAGGAGCGGGCGCCGGGAGCGCCACCGGCATCGCCGACCCGATGAGCAGGCTCGCGGATGCCGTGATGTGCGACCATCCGGAGCCCTCATTCGCTACAGGAAACCCACCCGCATCAGGCATCATCGAAGCCTGGAGATACCGGGGCCGAACTCATCGGTCCCGGGGCTCTGGGTCGGGACGGCTGCCTCGAACCGAGACACAGGTGCGAGCGCCTGTGGTTCCGAGGGTCGGTCCGGCCCGTCGTGGTAGCGAGGTCGAATTGAGCAACAGAATTTCCGGGGCTACCTTGCGGGTCACCGAAGGGCTGGTCGGCAATCTGACAGAGTGGTCCGACCACCTCGCGAACCGAGTGTATAGAGATACCTTCTCTCGCGGTATCACGCGAGGAGCTGATCTGGAGACCGAGGCCGATATCTACAGCAGTCATCCGTTCGGCAACCGAGGTTCTGATGACGCTTCCGGCGCGGGGCCGGATGTAACAGAGACTTCGGTCGACGAATACCTCAGGGGAATATATGGGGATCGGTATCATATGGACGGCTCGCCCCGGGCCCACGAGTACGCTCGTTCATTGGCCTCGTTTCCGGAACGATATCATCGCGTTGTCGCGAAACATATGAAGGAATTCCCCGAGGGGGGCATCTGGCTCGGCGCCGGTCGGTTGCACGACCTCGGCCATCCGGCCTGGCCGGCGACGAGACCTCGGGACCAGAGGCCGCACGGTTGGCCCGATGGATCGACCTGGGACGATGTCGGCGGCATGTACAGCGACAGGTTTCGGGCGATGCTGGTAGGCGACGCACGACATTCCAGAAAAGATACCCCGCCGCACGAATTCGGCCATGCCCTGGACGACGCTCTCGGCAGGGTGAGTGAACAGCTCGTATTTTCTCAGTTTCACTCCAAAGTTCTGCGCCATATCGAACAGACGAGTCCGAATATCGCCGAATATTTCGCCCGGCCCGGCGAGGCCGGGAAACGGGAGCTGTTCGCGGAAGGCATCGCTTGGCGCAATAAAACCATGCGGGATCTACCCGTCGGCGTCGACAGTGCCGCGCCACCCGAGTTCTACGGCTCGGTCGCCGCGGGTCGTCATCTGACTTCCTTCTACAAGGCTCTGGAGAGAGAAGTGGAATTACGCTATGAGTGAAGAACACCCGCTGGCCCGGCGTCTCGACGATGGTCGTATTCTCCTGCGCTACTTCGGAGAAGAACTCGACGGCGATATTGTCGACGGCTCGGTGACCATCGGCCCCGAGGATCCCGCCTACCGTGACTGGGACGCCGAGATCGCGCGCTGGGAGCAGCGCCCGGGGCCACTCGACGACACTGTCGACTACGAACCCATCGATTACGAAAACCTGAAAATACTTCCGGAACCACCTCCAGGCGATCGCGACGGCTCCCGATGATCGCTGGGCCCGTACCTGGCGCGGCCGGCCGGTCTCGCGTCGACGGCTTGCGGCGACGAGGATGGGGGTATGAGCGATTCGCCGGAGGGTCCCGCGTTCACCTACTCCGAGATCGGCGCGACTCGTGGTGAGCTGCCGCCGGGATATCGGCACCTGCGGGTGCGTCGTCGGATAGCTGCCGGCGAGGCGGAGTTCCGGCGGCTCGGCGCGGCACTGCTGCGCTACCGGATACAGCGGGGGCTGGGCATTCTCCGGGAAGCCGGAACGCCGGTGGCCGAGCCGGGTACGGCGGTCACCGTCCGGCTCGGGATCGGTCGGTTCGGTCTGCGGGCGCCGTGCCGGGTGGTGTATGTCCTGGACGGGCCGGATCGGATCGGGTTCGCCTACGGCACCCTGCCCGGACATCCGATGAGCGGGGAAGAGCTGTTCGCCGTCGAATACGACGAGGGCAGTGGTGTCGTGTACGGCGTGGTCACGGCCTTCTCCCGGCCCGCGAGCTGGTACATGCGGCTGGGCGGCCCGCTGGCGGTGTCGGCGCAGCGGGCGGCCGCGGCAGCCTACCTCGCGGTGCTGCGCCGGACACCCCGGCAGCGATGAATCCGCACCGTGCCTCCGGCCGCCGACGGACAGCCGGGGGCGTCGGCGAACACGAATCGTCCCGCAGCATCGGTGACCCGCCCGGCCCCGGGCGACCGGTCCGCCGGAGGTTCGGCGGTGGTACTCAGGCCGGCGTGTGCACAGTGCGCCGCACCTGGACATCGCCGGGCGAGAACGCGTGCCCGGCCAGATTGAAACTCCAGGAAACGGTGGGGGTGATCCGCATATACGGTGCGGTCCCGAACTGCCCGGCCCACTCCACGAGTTCGGCGGTCCCGTAGACACGCAGGTAGCGCGGGGTCCAGGGGTCGGTGGACACGAGGTCGTCGATCACCACCGCGACCTTCGTGTTACCGCGCTCGACATTGCGGAACTTTCTTGTCCGTACCGGATCGTGACCGCCGATGTAGAGGTGGGTGCCGTCGAACTCGTAACCCACCGGCGCCACATCGGGCTGCCCGTCCGGGCCTACCGTCGCCACCCGCGCGAGCGGTTGGGACCGCAGATAGGCGACCTCTTCCTCGGTGAACGACATCGGGAACCTCCTTGTGACGAGTCCGGAGATCCCGTGCTGATCGATCCCGCACGGCGATCGTCGAGGCCCCGATTATCTACCGGAGGGCGGCCACGCACCGGGCCGCCACGCACCGGGCGCGGAAAGCTCCCGAGCTGCTCAGGACAGGCCGAACCGGACGCCGGTGAGCTCTTCGGAGACCTCCCAGAGCCGCCGCGCCGTGTGCACATCGCTGGCCGCCGCCGATCGTCCGACGAGTGTCGGGTAGCCGTGCATCTCCCCGCGGCCGTCGGGCCCGACGTAACTCGCGCCCGGCAGGTCCTGGGTGGCGGCGAAGAGCGTGGGCAGGGCGGCCTTTTCCGGGGGCTGGGCGAGAAAACGACCGGCCAGGTGCACGATGCCGACCAGGATCTTGTTGCGGTTGGCGGTGCCGAGTTCGGTGGCCGCGTACCCGGGATGCGACGCCATCGCGCGGACCGCGGACCCCGCCTGCCGCAGCCGGCGTTCGAGTTCGAGGGTGAACAGCAGGTTGGCGAGTTTGGAACGGCCGTAGGCCTTCACCGGGCCGTAGCCGCTCGTGCCGTAGTCCAGGTCGTCGAAGTCGAGGGTGCCCACCCTGTGCGCGCCGGAGGCCAGGGTGACCACGCGGTCGGTGATATGGGGCAGGAGCCGATTGGTGAGCGCGAAATGGCCGAGATGGTTCGTGCCGAACTGCATTTCGAAGCCGTCCTTCGTCCGGCTCTCGGGCACCATCGCCACCCCGGCGTTGTTCACCAGGATCGAGATCTCACCCGCCCACTCGTCGGCGAACTCGCGGATCGATTCCTGGTCGGCGAGATCGAGCCGCCGCACCTCGTTGCTGCCGCCGATGCGGCGTGCGGCCTCGTTACCGCGGCCGATATCACGCACCGCGAGCACCACATGCGCACCGGCGCGGGCCAACAGTGTGGCGGTGCCGAAGCCGACGCCACTGTTGGCGCCGGTGACGATCACAGTGCGGCCGTCGAAGTCGGGTAGATCGGCCGCGGTCCAGTGCGAAGAACTCATGCCCAGACGGTAACGCCGGAGACCGCACCGGGTGCGGACTCGCCGGAAACCAGGAGGGTACTGCGATTACGCCGATAACACGAACTCGCCCGCCGGCGAAGAAAAGAGCGGAAGCACCGAACAACGCGCAGCTCGCCGAGTAGCGTGACGTCCGTGTTCCCGAGGCCGGTCGCCCGTGACCGAGGCCCCGGCTCCGGCTTTCCGCTCGACTGTGGTCGGGCGTTCTCGACCAGGTGGTACCGGCAGTTCCGTTCCATCCGTTGTCGCTGAAAGGGTCGCTGATGCTCCGTTCACGCAGGATCGTTCCGACCGTGACTGTGCTGCTGGGCGCACTGGCGCCGGCGCTCGTGGTCACCGCTCCCGCCGCACCCGCGGCGATCACCGATTTCGACCTGGCGCCGGGGGCCGGCGGAGGAAGTGCCGTGGCGCCGTACGGGACCCACTGCACCTACCTCGCGACCGCCACCGCGGAGCCGGGCGAGTACGTGAGTTTCTACGACAGCCGGAAGGGTTCGTTCGATCCGCCCGGTGCGGTTCTCGTCGGGAAATCCGGCACCGCGACCGCGGAATGGACCCCGGATGTTCCCGGCACGCACACCCTGCACGCCGTGAATATCGCCGGTGAACAGTCAGTCGAGGTGGAGGTCGGCTCCGGCCTGAACCTGGGCTCGGCCTGCCCGGTGTTGTGACCGGCGGCGTGGGCGCCGTGCCCGGCGGGCACGGGATCTGCTCGGAATCCGGCAGGAGAGGTAGACACAGACCTGTCGCGTGAAGCGCGGCAGCAGGCGGAAGGGGTCTCGCAATGGGGGATACACCTCGCGCACGTCGTTCGGGCGGGATGGGCGCCGCGATCGAGCGGGCCGTCGCACAGCTCGACGAGGGATTTCTGCGCAATGAACTGATGGTCGCCGCTCTCGTGCTGTCCTCGATCATTGCCGTGATGGGGCTCAGTTCCGACGGACTCGGCTGGAAATTCGGGTACTGCGTCGCCGGCCTGCTCGGCGTGACGGCGACGTTCGTGGTGATGCGCAGGGACTGGCCCCGGCAGTGGCTGGCGCTGCTCGCGATCTCCGCGCTCGATGTGCTGCTACTGATCGTGTACGGGCGGATGTCGGTAAGTATCTGATCGGGGGTTCGCGGTCAGCTGTGTGGAGGACCGAACGCGCTGTCGCCGACTTCGCGCAGTTGCCGCCGCACGGTGTCGTCGCACAGGGACCCGTCGACGCCGGCCCGATAGGCCGAGGCGGGGCTGATACCGAGTCGCTCGGCCAGCTCGTATTCCTGGCCGAGCGTGGTGCCGAACAGAGCCGGGTCGTCGGTGCCGATACTGCATCGAACGCCGGCCTCCCGCAGCCGGGGGAGGGGATGTTCCGAGATATCGGCCACGACACGGGTGGCGACGTTGGAGGTCGGGGTCACGCGAAGTACGGTTCCTCGATCCACGAGTTCGGCCATGAGTGCGGGATCGCCGGCCGCGGCGATCCCGTGCTGTAGCCCGTCGGGGTTCCAGCGCAGGACATCTCGGATAGCGCGCACACCCCCGGCTTCTCCCGCGTGCGGCACGATCCCCAGCCCGCCGTCCCGGGCGAGGGCCACCGCCCGGTCGAATTCCGAGACATCGCCGCGCGCCAATTCGTTGCCGCCGACGTCCAGGCCGACAATGCCCCGGTCCCGGTAGCGCACGGCCCATCGCGCGCATTCTTCGGCGAGGTCGCGGTCGACTCCCCAGATCAGGCTGGGCATGGCACGCACTGTGACACCGTAGTGTTCGGCGGCCGCGGTGATGCCGTCCGTGACACCGTCGAACATCGCCGGGTAGGGGATACCGTCCCATTTGTTGCGATTGATGGGGGAAAAGGTTGTTTCGATGTACTGCACGCCGTGCGTTTTCGCCTCCAGGGCGTAGTCGAGGACGGCTCGCCGGAAATCGTCTTCGGTGCGCATCGTGCCGGTGGTTGTGCGCCACATCTCCAGGAAGTGGCCGAAGTCCCGGTACCGATACAGCGCCGACAGCGCCTCGACATTGTCCGCGGGCAGTGCCACACCGTTGCGCCGGGCCATATCCAGCAGCTTCTCCGGCCGGATCGTGCCCTCGAGATGGACATGCAGTTCGATCTTCGGATACGGGTCGGCGGATCCGCGACCCGGCAGTGCCGCGCCACCGGAACCGCCGCCGGAGTCATGCGGAAATCCTTTGTCGGCATCGGCGAATTCCGCGGCCGTCTGCTCGAATTTCCGGGCGAAGGGCCTGATGCCGTGGGTGGCATCGGGCCCTTCCAATCTCAGGAACCAACTGCTCATGTCCCGGCCGGCTCGGAGAACGGCTTGCGTGATCTCGTACGACCGGATCAGCACGACGCCACCCTCTGCATTTCCACCACGGCCCGCCGGCCTCGTCCGGCACTCTAACCGAAGTGCCGGCTTCCGGTTCGGGGGTCGTCCCCCGTGCGTGGGGCTACGAGATGTTCGGTGAGGAAGGCGATCTGGTCTGCGACGATCTGTTGCACCGCCGGTGGATGGTAGACGGTGAAATGGTCGGCGTCGTAGCTCTTCAGCACTGCTCGAGGCGCGCGGGCGGCTACTCGGGCCGCTATCGCCGGATCGATGAGATTCTCGCGTTCGCAGGCGCAGACCATCAGCGGGCACCACAACCGTGGTGCGGCCGACGCCGCGTTGTAGAACAGCATGCCCAGGCCGGAGGCCGCCGTGATCCGGTTGTCGAAGTGATAGCCCGGCGGTGTCACGGACTGCCAGCCCGCGAGCGCTCCCGGCTGTGTGACGAAGGCACGCTCTCCGGGTTCGCCGACCAGCGGAACGTAGCGCCGGGAAAGTCCCAGTGCCGCGCGGACCAGGTCCGAGACGATCGGGAGCGTGAACCGCAGCAGGTGGCCCACCCCCGCTCGGGCGACGACGGCACGTCCACTGAAAACCGGGCATTGCACGACCGCCGCACGCAGATCCCGGTGGCGGGCAGCGGCGGCCAGGACATGGCTGGCACCGAAGGAGGTACCCCACAGGGCGATCCGGCCGGCGTCCAGTTCCGGGCGGGAGCGGGCGAAGTCCAGTGCGGCATCGACATCTTCGGCGTAGCGGCGCTGGTCGACCAGTTGTCGCGGCTCGCCTCCGGATTCGCCGAGGTGGCGGAAGTCGAACGCCACTACGGCCAGCCCCGCCTGTGCGAACCATTGTTCGTATTGTCCGAGCATCATCTCGTGGGTGGCGCCGCCGCCGTGGACGAGGACGACGGCGGGGTGCGGGCCCGGGCCGTCGGGCAGCGTCAGCCAGGCCGCGCAGCGGTCGCGGCCGGAGGGGAAATCAGTACGGATCGTCATGACACCTCGATTTAGGTACGTTGTACGTGAACGAGGTGAGTTAATCACGTACGGCGTACTTGAACAAGGGAGGACTATGCCCGCGCCCCGGAAATTCACTCGGGAACAACTCCGGGAGGCTGCGCTGGCGCTGGTCGACGAGCACGGTCTCGCCGGCCTCACCATGCGCAATCTCGCCGCCGGGCTCGGTACCGGCGCGATGACGATCTACAACTACGTCGACGGCCGGGAAGGGCTCGAGGAGCTGGTGACCGAAGCCGTCATGGGCGAGACGCGCTGGGTCGAAACGCCGGATGACTGGCCGGCGCAGGTGGTGTCGGTCGCCGAAGGGATGTGGCGGGCCGTTCGCGCACATCCGCACGCCATTCCGTTGATCTTGACCCGCCGTAGCTCCGATATCGCCACTCTCGCGCCCGCGGAGGCGCTGCTGCGGGCGCTGGCCCGCTCCGGTAGGTCGGGAGTGGAGCTGCTGGTGGCCTTCCGCGTGGTTTCCGGATATGTCACCGGATTCGCGCAGGCCGAACTCGCCGGTCCACTGGTGACCCGTGCGGGGCAGGACCGGGCGGTGGTCGCCGACCGGATCGCTGCTCTGCCGGCGGATCGGTTCCCGAAGCTGATCGAGATCGCGGAAGCGGCCGGCACGGCCGACCCGGAAACCGAATTCCGCGGCGGGCTGGAGATAGTCCTGGCCGGCCTGCGGTCCTGAGCTCCGGAAGTCCGGGCTACGGCGTCGCCTGTAGGCGCCAGCGCTGGTACGGGCCGCCGCGCGGAGTCATCTTCAGTGCCCCGGTATCGGGCAGATAGGTGAGGACCGACTTCGGATAACCCTGCTCGAAAAGGTAGCCGTCCTCGACCTGCCATTTCACCGCGAGAGTCGACGCGGCGGCGACCAGCCGCGCATCGGTTCCCCCGCGCAACGGCGTGCTGCCGTAGGAGAGTGCGAAATATCCGCGCGATTGCTCGGCGACGAGGTTGACGAGCTGGTTGTGCGGGCCGAACAACGGGTTCGTGCCGCTGGAGTCGAAGAACCAGCTCTGCCGCACCGATCCGTCGCAGCCGCGCATGGTGAGGCCGGGATCGGTGGTGACACTCGCCCGGTCGTTGCGCCGGGGATGCTCCCGCTGCTGCCAGGTGCCGTCGAATTCGTAGTACCGGCCGGGCTCGCTGGCCAGGCACAGCCGGGCCTCTTCGTTGCGCAGCGCGAACCTCCCGCCGGGAAATCCGTTGGCGATCACGGGTACCGGGCTGCGTTTCATCGGGTCACCGGCGGTCGGCTCGATATCCGGCGCTGCCGTCGCGTGGGTCGTGACGAGCAGCCCGGCGATCAGGGCGACGAGTGACAGTGCGCCACCACATGCTCTTCTCGATTTCATGCGCGAAAGCTATCAACGCTTCATCGGTGTGCATCGATGGCGCGCGGAGGCTTTTCAGGGAGTCTGGATGGCGGTGAAGGTCATCCGGTCGCCGCGGTACAGGGAGCGGCGATGTTCGATGGGGACCCGGCCGGGGTCGTAGGAGACGCGTTTGAGCAGGAACATCGGGGTGCGGGTGTCCACGCCGAGCAGGGCCGCCTCGCGGGCGTCGGGGAGGGTGGTCTCGATACTGTCGACCGCGTCGGCGAAAGCGATTCCGCGAGAAGCGATTTCGGCGTACAGCGACTGCCTGTAGTCGAAGGTTTCGAGCAGCCCGGGATAGCGGTGGGCGGGCAGGCGGGTGGTTTCCAGGCCGAGCCGGATGCCGTCGGTGGTGAGTACGTGTTCGAGCGTGCCCCTCGACCCCGAAGCCGTGGTCCGCGGCTGGCTCACCGTCACCGGTGTGCACAACTACGAACCCCGGCACCTCACCCGCGCGGTCGAATTCCTCACTGCCACCGTGGATGCCCTGCCCTGGCGGGATCTGATCGCCGAGCCGGTGGGGCTGGATGCCATCACCACGGTCCTGAAGCCTCCGCCACGAGGAACGCTGCGCGCGTCTGTCGCTCCGTGAGTCCGCCGCTGCGGTAGCCCGGAAACGGGAGGGTTCGCGGTACTGCCGGTTTGTACTGCGAACAGCCTGCCGGGGCCTGCGGGGATGGCACCATCTACCCGAACTGGTCCGGCCGGGGACCGCGAGGCAGCGTGTCGCGCGGCGCGCCCGACTCCAGAAGGTGCTTCACCGTATGTGCCCCGCGCACGGGCGGGCATTCGAAGACCGCAGTCCGCTCGGTGCAAGGTCTTCCGGCCGTGACCGGTCCGGCGGTGGCGCCGTGGTGACGCCGATCAGGGAGCGGGGTCGGTGCGCGACTCGGTGTGGCGTCGTTGCGCCTCGAGTACCTCGGGCATGCGTGCTTCGAGGAAACCGATGAGGTCGAGCAACCGCGGCGCGGTCTCGGCGCCCAGCCCGGTGAGGCTGTATTCCACATGGGGTGGGATGGCGCGTCGTACCTCGCGGTGGACGAAACCGTCGCGTTCCAGCTGTTGCAGCGTCTGGGCGAGCATTTTCTCGCTCACGCCGTCGATCCGGCGGCGCAGGTCACCGAAGCGGAGTGGGCCGTCGGCCAGCCCGGCCAGGACCAGGGTGCCCCACCGTCCGGTGAGGTGCTCGAGCACCGGCCGCGACGGGCACGCCCGGGCGAAGACATCGAAGGGCAACGCCGCGGTCGAGGTTTCCGAGGGGGAGTGGTCCGCTACGTCCATGCCGCCATGGTAACCACCGGAGAGCACTTACCAATAGTTTGCGCTAACTATTTCACCGTGTACTTTGGTGGGCGGATCCGTGTAGCCATCCAGAAGGAGCTCGTCATGTTCGTCGTCACCGGTGCCACCGGAAAGTTCGGCCGCCTCGCGGTGGACGCCCTGCTGCGGCGTGGCGTACCGGCCGATCAACTCGCGGTGGCGGTCCGCGACGAGACCAGGGCGGGCGATCTCGCCGCCCGGGGCGTGACGGTGCGCATCGCCGACTACGACCGGCCCGAAACCCTCGCTCCCGCGTTCGCCGACGCGGATAAGCTGCTGTTCGTCTCCGCGAACGGTCCCGACGACCTCCGGCTCGTCCAGCACGCCGCCGTGGTGGATGCCGGGGCCCGGGCCGGGGTCGGGCTCGTGGCCTACACCTCGATCGTCGGGGCAGATACCAATCCGCTGTCCCTGGCCCGGGTCCACCGCGACACCGAGGCCCGGCTCGCCGCTGCCGGCGTGCCCACCGTCCTGCTGCGCAACGGCTGGTACACCGAGAACTACACCGCCACTCTCGCCGATGCGGTGGAGCGCGGCACCCTCGTCGGCGCCGCCGGCCGGGGCGCCATCGCCGGGGCCACCCGCGCCGATCTGGCCGAGGCCGCCGCGATCGTCCTGACCGCGCCCGAGAACCAGGCGGGTAGGACCTACGAGCTGACCGGCGACGCGGCCTGGACACTGGCCGATCTCGCTACCGAAGCCACGGCCGTATCCGGTAAAACCGTGTCCTACACCGACCTCCCCGCCACGCAGTACGCTGAAATCCTGACCGGTGCGGGCCTCCCCGGCTTCCTGGTCGAACTACTCGTCGACGCCGATACGCGGATCGCCGAGGGCGCGCTCGCCACCGTCACGCCCGATCTGGCCCGGCTACTGGGCCGGCCCGCCACATCCCTGCACGACGCCGTCGTCGCCGCGCTCTGACTCCGGCGATAAGCACAGAAGGGTCCGCCATGCCCGTACGCAGGCTCAACCACGCCGTCCTCTACATCCGCGATGTGGACCGCGCCGTCGATTTCTACACCGCCACCCTGCAATTCGTCGTCGCCCACCTCATCCCCGGCCGGGCCGCCTTCCTGCGGGCACCGGATACCGAGAACGACCACGACCTGGGGCTCTTCGCGCTCGGTGACCGTGCCCTGGGCCCGCAGTCCGGCAGCGTCGGCCTCTATCACCTCGCCTGGGAGGTGGGCACCCTCGGCGAACTCGCCGAGGCCGGGCGCCGCCTGCGCTCCCGGGACGCGCTGGTCGGCGCCTCGGACCACCTGATGTCCAAATCGTTCTACGCGAAAGATCCGGACGGCAACGAGTTCGAGGTGATGTGGCGGGTCCCCCGCGCCGACTGGCCCGATACCGAGGATATGCGGCCCCGCCGCCTGGACCTCGATGCGGCCGTGGAGCGTTGGGGCGCGGACCTGGCGACGGGTGCGGCAGCGGGTTCACCGACCTGATCGCGGAAGGTCGGCGCCGGTCGGTTGATCCGGCGCGCGGCTCGTCGGCGGTCGTGGCCGAGTAGTCGGTGTGGCGCGGCACGGACGGGCGAGCCCGTATTCCGTATGCACAGACGAGCGAGGCCCTTTCCTCGTCGATATCGTTCACGCTCGCGCGGGTTCGTCGGGGCGAGTACTGCCCGCCGGGCGAGGCCCCGCGCCCGCCCGGCGGCGGCTGATGAACCGATCCCGCTTCCGGCGCTACGCCGCGGGGCCGTAGTACTGCGCGGCGCCCTGCTGATCGATGGCGGGCGCCTGCTGCTGGTCGATTCCGCCGGGTGCCTGTTGATCGGTGTCGCCGGGTGCCTGTTGGTCGACGCCGCCGGGTGTCTGCTGGTCGGCGCCGCCGGGGCTCTGTTGATCGGTGTCGCCGGGTGCCTGTTGGTCGATACCGCCCGGGAGCTGTCGGTCGTCGCCGGGTTCCTGCTCGCCTTCCTCGCCTCCCGGGAGTTGCAGGCCGAGGCCGGCCAGGAGGTCGACCAGGCCCGGCAGACCCAAGAGTCCCGGTTGACTGTCCTGCTGGTCCACGGCTCCCTCGGCGGGCTGGGCCGTGGCCGCCGGAGCCGCGAGAGCGACCGCGGTGGGGACGGCCAATGCGGCGAGCGCAGCGGCGGCGGTGGTGCGGATCGACATGTGTAACCCCTTCTCTCTCGGTGAACGGGTGGGAAGTGGTACGCGTGCGGATCGAGCACTCCGGACCCTACGGGGAGCCGCGGGCGGTCCGTGGCAGGCCGGTCGGGTCGGCGAGTGCGTCCGAAGAGGCCGTGCCTACTCGCCGATACCCGCGTGCCGAGGACGCTCGTCCGGTGTTTCGCGACGTGCGATACCCGCTTCGGCGACGCTGTACGCGGGGCTCGGGCGCGGCCACCGGGCCTTTTCGAAAGAATTCTGGCGGTACCGATGAGTTTGCGCCGCCCGTCTCGTCGATAGCTACCGGGGCGGCGGCCGGTAAATCCGAGATACTCGGCCGCCGCCCCGCTGTCGGACGTACGAAGACAGTGCGGTTCGGCCGCGCCGGGGCGACGACCGGCACGGACCGAGAACCCGGTGGTTCGCCCAGGCGCCGATCCGTCGTTCCGTGTGGATGGGATGGTTTCGCGGCGGGTCCAGGCGGGCGCGCGGCTACTCGGGCGAGTGATAGTGATCGTCTCGCACGCCCGACCGGTCTGCTTCGGGATCGTCGTCCGGCCAGAATGGGCGCTCATCGATCCGATCGGCCTTCATTCCCTCGGGTCCCAGGCGGTCGGCATTACCGGACGCGATCAACGCCGTGGCATACAGCGACTCACTGCCGGCGGTGAAGTAGTGCAGGTGGGCTTGGCCGCTGTAGCCGATCGGCGAGGAGTACAGCGCGGTCTCCGGTGCTTCCGCTTTGATGCGCGTCGCTCCGAAATCAGGGTCGAGGGGATTGGAACCACCCGAAACGGCATTCGAAATCAAATGCCCCCCATAGGAATTCAGGTCGTTGGACGCTTGCCCGACGTACACGTTTCCGCGATCACCCAGGTGGAAATCGGATACACTCCGCGCCTGATCGGCATTGATCGGCCCGAGCAGCACAACATCGTCGGCCTGCAATCGACTCGCTGCCGCTGAGTCCGACACGACCATGGCGCCGGCCGAGTATCCCACCGCGGTCAGATGGGCACGGGGTCCCTGATGTGTCGCGCGTAGTCCATCGACATCTTCGGCCAGCAGATTGCCGCCCTCGCGTTCGGCGGTCGGGTCGCCCTCCAGCACCGCCCGCAATCCGTCGGCCGGGTCGTCGTAGCCCATCCAGGCGACCACCGCCGTGGGATTGTCCGGGTCGGCACTGTTGGACTGGGTATAAAGGTTCAGTGCTTGGTCGCGCTGGACGTCGAAGTAGCCCTTGTCCGATGCGTCGCTGGCTCGCACGCTCTGGCTCGCCCCCGGCACGACCACCGCAGTATTGGCTGCCGTGTCCGGATTGCCGATACTGATCGCGGCCCTGCCTTTTCCGCCGAATGCGAGCGGCTGGTACGCGTACAGGTAGGTCTCGTACGGGGCGGTGGGATACCCGCCGCCGTCGGCCTCGTTCGGGCCTTCGTAGGCCCGCAGTCCCGATCTGACGTTCTTCGCGTTGTGGTAGCGCGTGATGCCGTCGGCTGTCAGGCCGTACTTCTCCGGATCCTTCTCGATCGCTTCGGCCGATACGCCCTCGGCCTCGGCAATTCGTTCCACCCGCTGGATATCGGCATTCATGACCCGTTTGTTCGCCTCGCTGCGGACCGCTACCGGGATGCCGTTCAGATTGCCGATTCGCCCGGGTTCCTTGTCCAGAAGCTCCTCCTGCTCAGCGGCAGAGAGCGAGTTCCACCACTTGTTGATCCGTTTCGCGTCCTCGGCGGTTCCTTTACGAGGCGGTACTGCGTACTCCTGCTTCTCATCACCGTGAAGGACGACAAGACCTGTGCCGGTCGCGGCAGCCAGGGCGCCGATCTTCAGTGCCGACCGGCCATTGACATCTCGTAGCCGACCGGCCGCGGATCGCAACCCCACACCGGTCGTGCGATACGTTGCCCGACTCTTCCGAGCAGCCTCGCGCAACGCGATGTCGATTGCGCGGCCTGCGGCCTGTAGGGATGCGGGAAGCGAACCCACCGTCTACAGCCTGCTACGGAGTCGATGTCGGATCGGCGGCCGAGACGGCCCTCTCGATTGATCGCGACGCATAGGAGCCACAAGATAGCAGCGTCGCCGCCCGCGGTTGTCCCGAATCATCCCGAGTATGGGAACGTGCAGGCCGCCGTCGTCGGCCGGCCTCGACTGCGTAGTGGTGGGTACCGATCGGATTCGTGCTCGCGGGTCGCGCGGGTGGACCGCCCGCGGCAGGGTCCGGCGGCCGCGGGTATCGCGTTCCGGTTGCGGCCGGAGACCGGTTGTGGCTCGATGAGCTGGCGCTGTCGATCGATTGCGCGCGGTTTTGCCGTCCGGCGCCCGTGGGAACGGGTAGTGGGACACCAAGGAGCTCGACCATGACAATCGGATATGTCTGGAACACGGTCTACGGATGGGCCGACACCGGTTCGGGGAGTCTGTTCCCCGCCGATGCGACCACCGGACTCCAGCCGATAGGTCACCATCTGGCCCACCCCGATACCAAACGGCGGTTCCATGAACTGGTCGCCGTCTCCGGGTTGCTCGACCGGTTGCAGCCGGTGCGGGCCGTCCCGGCCACCGAAGCGGATATCCTCCGCGTCCATACCGCCGAACATCTGGCCCGGATCAAGGAAGAGAGCCTCCAGCCGAAGGGCGGCGACGCCGGCGACGGCTGTTCGCCGTTCGGCCGCGGTGGTTACGAGATCGCGGCGCTGTCCGCCGGTGGTGCGATCCAGCTCGTGGATCAGGTGGTCTCCCGGACCATCGATACCGGATATGCGCTGGTCAACCCGCCGGGACATCATGCGTACCGGGCCGGTGGGATGGGGTTCTGTATTTTCAACAATATCTCCATAGCCGCCGCCTACGCCAAGGACGTCCTCGGCCTGGAGCGGGTGGCGGTGGTGGACTGGGATGTGCACCACGGCAACGGCACCCAGGAGATCTGGTACAGCGATCCGTCGGTGCTCACCATTTCGCTGCATCAGCACCTGTGCTTCCCGCCGAATTCCGGCTACCTGGAGGAACGGGGCACGGGCGCGGGCGAGGGCTTCTCGATCAATATCCCGCTCCCGCCGGCAAGCGGTGACGCCGCCTATGTACACGCGATGGACCAGGTCGTACTGCCGGCATTGCGGGAGTTCCGGCCCGAGCTGATCCTCGTGGCTTCCGGTTTCGACGCGAGCATGATGGATCCGCTGGCCCGCCAGATGGTCACCAGCGCCGGATTCGCCCAGCTCACCCGGCGCGTACTCGATGTGGCGGCCGAACTCTGCGCGGGGCGGATCGCCTTCGTCCAGGAGGGTGGTTACAGCCCGCACTATGTGCCGTTCTGCGGGCTGGCGGTACTGCGCGAACTGCTCGGCGATCCCTACGAGCCGGACCCGTACAGTCCGATCGTCGGCACGCAGGGTGGCGATGTCCTGCTGGATCACGAAGCCGCGGCGATCCGGGCCGCCGTACCCGGCTCGCTGCGGGCACCGGCCGAGGCGCAGTGATCCCAGGGGCTGGCGGACTCCACGCCGCCGACCCCGAAAACCGTTGCCGGACCGTGAACTACCGCTCCTCGCGATCCCCGGCGGAGGGCGTGAACTTCCACTACTGTGTGCTCGCAGCAATCGAAAACCGTTCCCTTTTCGGGAAACTCAGCAAGGAGTGCGTTGATGACGTCCGTCCGGAAGGCCGTGGAGGACTACTACGAGCACATCGACTCCGGCCGGTTGGCCGACGCCGTGCAGTTGATGACCGACGACGTGAAGCTGACCTTCGCCAATGCCGAACCCGTGACCGGCCGGGAAGCCGCCGCCGCGTCCATCCAGTACGTGCTCGACCAGACCACCAAGATCCGGCACACCATCTTCCACTGGATGGAGCCGCAGACCGCCGCGGACGGCACGGCCGAGGTCACCTTCGAGATCCGCATCCACTACTGGCTGAAGAACGGTAAGGAACTCGATATTCCCGGCGCCGTGTACGCCAGCTTCGACGCGGACACCCAGTGCACCGAGCAGCGGCTCTACGGTGATCTCACCGAGGTGTTCGCCTGAGCCCCGCGCACACAGTGCGCTGATACGTCGATGGCTCGGACCGATAGGGTCCGAGCCATCGCCATATCAGCGCCTTTTCGTTTCCCGGCTCTCGCTCCCCGGTGCGGCCGGCCGCCGCGTCGTGGATGGGCTTTCGCGCCGGGCATCCCGTCGTCTGCCGGTGTGCCGGGCCTCCTCGCGTGCGGGTGGCGTTCCCGTCGATACCCGGCGGGGGCTCGTGATCCGATCCGCCTCGCGTGCCGCAACCGGAGCGCGCAGCCGGAGCGCGCAGCCGGTGGGTGAGCCGGGTCGGGCGATAGGAGGGCGCGGTGTCGGTGATTCCGGTGGGGTATCCGGCCCAGACACCCGCGGACTCCTGTGCTCGGCGATGCCGGTTCCTCGTGTCCGCACCGCGCATTCGGCAACCCCCTCACCGGGCGGCCGGCCCCGTCGCGTATCACTCGTCGGGTGCCCGGTGGGGTTCGCAGCGCATCGCGAGTGATTGCCAATTGATTGCCAGCCTTCTGTAACTCGAATTCAGAGGAATTCGTTGCGGGAAAACTGGTCGCTTGTTATGTTGCCTGGGTCACTGCCGGACACCGCGGCCGTGGCCGTCCTTCCCGGCGTAAGTCGTATCCGTGAGGACGTCTCAACCCTCTCGAGGAGTTCACTATGGGTTCGTTGAGCGATCTGCTCATGGCGTTGATTCCGGCACTCGGTTCGGCCGTCGCAGGTGACGGCCTCCTCGATGTTTTCATCGGTTCCCTACAGGGAAGCGTTGCCTGATTCAGCAAACGATACACCCACTTTTACCGAAATTCCGTTCGGAATTCCGATAATTCAACACCGCAAGGAGCACGACATGGGATCTCTCATGGAAATCTTGGGCATGGGCACCGCCAGCGCCGGCGGTATCGGCACGAGTATCGTCAACGCGCTGATCACCCTGAGCGGGGGCACACCCGCCCCCGGCAAATAGATCGCCGGTCGGAAAAGGGGGTCCACCCGATCGCGACGGGTGGACCCCGTGCTCGAAAGCCACGTGTACGAATTCATGATTCCACGAAGCAGGACGTCGCCGGTATATCTGCTGGCAATACTGTTCGTTCTCGTCCTCGGTGCGGCACCGCGTGCCGCCGCTACACCGGAAGCGCATATCGTCTCGCTCGCGCCCGGCGCCGGACGATCGGTCGAGGTCACGGTGTACTCACCCGCTATGCGGCGTGATATCCCGCTGCAGGTGCTGCGCCCGGCCGATACCGATACCCCCGCGCCGACGCTCTACCTGCTCAACGGCGCCGGCGGTGGCGAAGACGCCGCGACCTGGTCCGCGCAGACCGACGTGTCCGATTTCTTTGCCGGCGAACACGTCAATGTGGTGATCCCCGCGGAAGGGGCCTTCAGCTACTACACCGACTGGCAGCAGGAGGACGCCGGCCTGGCCGCGAAACTGGGCAACAACGGCCGGAACATGTGGGCGACCTTCCTCACCGAAGAACTACCGCCCGTACTCGATTCCGCTTTCGGGACCACGGGCCGCAACGCGATCGCGGGAATCTCGATGGCCGCGACCTCGGTGCTCGACCTCACCATCCGCGCCCCTCACCTCTACCGTGCCGCGGCCGCCTACAGCGGATGCGCCATGACCAGTGACCCGCTGGGGCAAGCGTTCGTGACCCTGGTGGTGAGTCTGGGCGGCGGCGACCCCGAGAACATGTGGGGCCCGGGCGACGGCCCGGGGTGGCGTGAACACGACCCCTACCTGCAGGCCCACCGGCTCCCCGATATCCCGATGTACATCACCAGCGGCACCGGGCTGGCCGGGCGATACGACAGCGCCGGCGATCCGCGGCTCGACGGTGACCAGCGGATGCTGTGGAACCAGCTGCTCGTCGGCGGCGGAATCGAGGCCGCGGCCGACTACTGCACCCGGGCGCTCCAACGCCGCACCCAGGAGCTCGGCCGGACCGATATCGTCTACGATCTCCGTCCTTCCGGCACGCATTCGTGGGGGTACTGGCAAGACGATCTGCACCGCTCCTGGCCACTGCTGGCGGGCGCACTGAGCTCCTGAACACACCGCG
>NZ_BAGJ01000172.1 GCF_000308775.1 Nocardia testacea NBRC 100365 | reverse complement strand
GCTGACCCAGCGGCTTTCCGGAGGGCCGTCCTCCTGGCCGGGCCATCCGAACAATCCGACCAGCGCCGATATCCTGGCCCAGGGCGAGAAATCGGGACCGCCCGCCCCGCCGCGGGGTCCGGGCAAGGGCCGCGGTACCGGCGGGTCCGGTGACGACGACGGTCGTTTCGCCGGGGCCCGTACCTGGCTGCGCGACTCCGCGAACGCCCGGCGCGTCCTGCTGGTCGCCGCGATCGTGTTCGGCGTCGCTCTCGTGGGCTATATCGCCGACCTCGTGATGACCTCGGGCAAGATCCCGCGCGGCGTCGAGGTGGCCGGGGTGGCGATCGGCGGAATGGACAAAGACGCCGCCCGGGCGAAGCTGCAGGAAACACTCGACCCGCGGTCCGGCGCAGTGGTCCCGGTGAAGATCGCCGATGTGCAGACCGAGTTGGTGCCCGCCGCGGCCGGTCTGGGCGTGGACTGGGAGGCGACCTGGGAGCGGGTGGGCGGTCAGCCGCTCAACCCGGCGTCGCGGCTGCTGTCCTTCGTGGCCACCCGCAAGGTCACGGTGGCCAGCTCGGTCGACGAGGCGGCGCTGGACCGCACCTTCGAGGAACTGAAGGTGCACGACCAGCCGCCGGTCGAGGGCGGTATCCATTTCGAGGGCACCCGGCCGGTCGAAGTGAACCCCGTTTCGGGCCGGGTCCTGGACATCGCCGCCGCCCGCACGGTCCTCACCGAGCAGTGGGCGACGGCGAGCACCCTGGATCTGCCGGTCGCCGTGGCGCCGCCCGCCGTCCGTCAGGACGCGATCGACGCGGCCATGCACCAGATCGCCGAGCCCGCGGTGAGCGCGCCGGTGTCCTACACCGGTAAAGGGGACGCCACCGCCGGTCTGAGCCCCGAGCAGATCGCCACCATCGTCGGTTTCGTACCGGACGGGCACGGCGGGCTGCGGGTCGAGTTCGACCACAAGGTGGCCACCGACCTGCTCGCCCCGCAGCTGGCATCCACCGAGGTCGAACCCAAGGACGCGACCTTCACCTTCTCCGGCGCGCCCACCGTCGTCCCCGCCGTGGTCGGCGACAAGATCAACTGGCCCAAGACGCTGGAGCAGCTCCCGGCGATGCTCGCCGCGACCGGTGCGCCGCGCACCACCCCGGCGATCTACGAGCGGATCGAACCCAAGCTCACCACGCAGGCCGCCGAGGCGCTCGGTATCAACGAAACGATGGGCGAGTTCACCACCAGTGGTTTCACCGGCCCATCCGGGGTGAACATCCGCACGGTCGCGCAGGAGGTCGACGGTGCGGTCGTCAAACCGGGCGACACCTTCTCGCTCAACACCCATACCGGTCCGCGTACCGCCGCCGAAGGCTATGTGGAATCCGGGATCATCGACCACGGCCGCCCGAGCAAGGCGGTCGGCGGCGGGATCAGCCAGTTCGCCACCACCCTCTACAACGCGGCCTACTTCGCGGGCCTGGAGGATGCCGGCCACACCGAACACAGCTACTACATCTCCCGCTACCCGGCGGCCCGGGAAGCGACCGTATTCGACGGCGCCATCGACCTGCAGTTCCGCAACAACACCCCGCACGGCATCTACATCCAGGCCTTCGCCGACAGCTCCGAGGTGACCGTTCGCATCTGGGGTACCAAAACGGTGAACGTGGAATCGATCACCGGTGACAGGACCAAGCCGACGGAACCGGAAACCATCACCCTGCCCGAGGGCGACGACTGCATCGCCTCCACCGGTGCTCCCGGGTTCACCATCTCCGACACCCGGGTGATCACCGATATCAACACCGGCGCGGAGATCTCCCGCCACACCCGGACCGTGAAATACGACCCGGTGCCGGAGGTCAAATGCGAGTCGCCGGACAAGGAGAAGCCGGAGGAATCCACCGGCGAGCCGAGCGGCGGCAGCCAGCCCAGCGGCACCGCTCCCAACAGCCGGCCGAGCAGCCGCCCCGGATCTCGCTGAGAAAAGACGGTGCCCGCCCCGGCGACCGGGGCGGGCACTGTCGTATACGCGGGTGTTACAGCGGCGTGCGCATCAAGAGCACGTTGTACTGGCGATGCACGGTGAGCAGGAAGTACAGGTCGCTGCCGGTCTGGTACGGGAAGATCATCGGCGCGTAGGCCGTCGGCAGGGCGGCCGCTTCCAGCAGCACCCGGGGTGCGCTCCACGGACCCTCCGGGGCGTCCGCGGTGCGCAGCACCACCGAGTTGTACGGATCGGTCGTCAGCATCACGAATTTGCGCAGATGGTCGTTCCACTGCACCGACAGCTCGGCCACCCCGTCCACGACCGGCGCGGCCGCCTTGGCATCGCCGAGTTTCCAGGCGTGCCCGTCCCAGTACTCGTAGGCGTCGATATTCGCGATCTCGGCCTCACGGACCCGGGATATGTACCCGGGATGGTTCCGGCCCGCCGGAGTGCCGTACCGGTAGACGAATCCGTCGTCCTTCACGAAGGCGTTCTGCTGGAACCGCTCATGCCCGTCCACATTCGCCCGGCGCGTGGTCGGCAGCTGGGCCCAGGTCCGTCCGCCGTCGCCGGACGCGGCGAGGGTGGCGAAGTTGGTGGTCCACAGGCCGTGGTCGCCCCACTCCTTCACCGACATCATGCTCAGATACTGCACACCGCCCACCGAGATACCGGCGGTCGGGATCAAACTGATCTCGATACCCGGGATCTTCGGGCTGGGCAGCGGATTCGGGACCGCGCCGTCGAAAACGATGCCGTGGGCCGGATCCTTGGTGTGGCTGAAGAACAGGGCATTGCTGGTCCACGCCCACACACTGCCGGCCAGCAGATTGGGCACCCCGAGACCCGCGGAATCGCCGAACGCGGTCAACAGCGTGCCCGCCCCGTCGTCCCACATCACCCCCAGATCGGTGCCCAGCACATTTACCTGCTGAGTTCTGTTGGGGCTGTCCATACCCGTCACCTGGTAGACGGCCTGGGTATCACCGGGCAGCGTCGGCAGACCACGGGGCTCGCCGTTGATACCCGGGATCGGATTCACATCGTTCGGGTCGGCGATCGCCGGACCTGCCAGCACAAGAGCGGCGACGACACCGGCGACTCCGGTACGCACCAGCACGGACAGCGGGCGGGGGGTCATTTCGATGTCCTCCTGCTGGGCGGCACGGCGGTTCTGCGGGCCAATCTTGCCACGTTCATCGTCGTGCCGGGGTCCGGTCGCCGGCACGCGGAAAGCCGGTATCTGTTCGCTGCCCGGGGCCGGGCTCCGCAGCCGTTGGTCAGCGACCCGGGGAATCGATCACCTCTGCCCGTAGCGACGCGGTCCGAAGCCGGAACTGCGCCGGCCCCGAAGGGTTCACCAGTATGTCCGTGTGGGCGGGCACGATCTCGGGCAGTTTGCTTCCCAGCACCGGCCACCAGTGGGTCGCAGAGCTGCGGGCCTTGTGCACTTCGGCGGTCACCACGATCGCGCAGTCCACACCGTCGGGTGAGCCGGCCGTCAGCGGGCGATTCCTCTCGTCGCAACCTATGTACACGACCGTGTTGCGGAACACCGTGATGAAGTCCTCGTCCACGGCAGAGCCCGCGGCGAACGATCGCAGGAGCGAGTCGATCGGGTCGGTGGGAACCTCGGTGCCGGACGGGACGTACCGAGGGTTCGGCTGAAACGGGCCGAGACGGTCCTGCGACTCGATCTTCCAACCCCCGACCATGACATCCGGGGGCGGCTCGGAATCCGGTGTCTCCGCCTGCCAGGCCGGATCCAGGAGCACGTACCAGTCGTCGCGCCGGACCGCGCCCGGCACCGGCTCCTCCATACGAATGTTCCTCTCGCTCGTGGCCGGTTCTCATTCTCCTGCCGATGCCCGCGGGTACGGGAAACTACGGTAGGGAGGTGAGTCGTCCTTCCGCTCGACCACGAGCCAGGACATACCGTTCTCGCCCGTGACCGGGTTCACCAGCCCTGTCCAGGCGTGAAAGTCCCGTTCGACGCCGGCTTCGTTGTGTAGGTACTCTGCTGTCGACTCGGCCGCTGTGGAGCCCTCCGGCGCAGTCTTGCACGAGATGGAGACCACCGGCATCCCCGGGTTCTCTGCCAGAGCGCGCCGGAAATGTGGATTGCCCTCCAGCACCCTGCCGAAATTGGCGCCGTCCACACGCACGACAGTACGGCCGCCGGGGTCCCCCAGGTCGGCCGCCACGGCGAAGCTGGTCGGATTACCGTGGGCATCGATGTACACCGGCGCGTGGCCGAGGCGCTGGACGTCGGCTCCCCAGGGTGCGGGTTCCGGGCGGAAGGACCAATCCGGCGTGATGGTGGGGGCCGGTTCGTTCGGGCTGGGCAGCTTGTCTGTCGGGACCGGGACATAGGCCACGTCGCTGGTCCGTGTCGGTTGTTGGGACCAGCTGGTGATCAGCCCCTCGTCCTGGGGTTTCGTCGGGAAGGACACCCCGAAGATGTCCCCGTTCCCGTCCTGGATCGGGATGCTGTGCACCTGGTTCGGGCGAAATCTCACCGCCGCTGAGTCAGGGCCGATACCTTCCACGAATCCGTCGCCGCCGGGCCCGCCCGGTGCGCCTGCTTCGCCGAGTCTGCGAGCGCCCGCGATCTGGGCGCCGGTGAGCGATTCCGCTGCCGACTCCGATACCTTCGCGAACTGCTCGAGATTGTGGTGAGCGGTCTCGCCGATGTTCCTGCCTGCCGCTCCCATCCGGGTGCACACATGCTCGACCGCCGTCGTAATCGATTGGTAGGAACCACCGCCGGCGGGCACCTGATAAGAGTCGCAGTCTGTCGGCGCGGCGAGCTATGGGCTATTGCCACCTGCGGGAGTAGGTCGTCGGATCGGAGGACACGGCGCCGGCGTCGACGATGATCTGCGCCGAACGCCTTTCGCGCGAGTGCTTTCCGCGGATCCGTGCCCCTGGAATGCCGCGAGCGGCCCGGATATGATCCGGGCCGCTCGAGTCGATGAAGGCAGCGTCAGAAGGCGGCTTCGTCCAACTCCATGATGTCGTTGTCGAGGTTCGACAGGACAGCGCGGGTGGCGGACAGCTCCGGCAGGATGTTGCGGGCGAAGAACTGGGCCACGGCGACCTTGCCCTGGTAGAAGTTCTTGTCCGCACCTTCGGCACCCGCGTCGAGGGCCGCGCCCGCGACCTCGGCGTGGCGCAGCAGCTGCCAGCCGATGAGCAGGTCGCCGACCGAGAGCAGGAAGCGGACCGAGCCGAGGCCTACCTTGTACAACTCGTCGGACTGCTCCTGGGCGCCCATCAGGTGACCGGTGAGGGTGGCGGCCATGGCCTGAACGTCCTCGAGCGCGGTCGCGAGCAGTTTCCGCTCTCCCTTGAGGCGGCCGTTGCCCGCCTCGGCGTCGATGAACTTCTGGATCTGGCCGGCGACGTGCGCCAGAGCCACTCCGCGATCGCGCGCGATCTTGCGGAAGAAGAAGTCCTGGGCCTGGATGGCGGTGGTGCCCTCGTACAGCGAGTCGATCTTGGCGTCGCGGATGTACTGCTCGATCGGGTAGTCCTGCAGGAACCCGGAACCGCCCAGGGTCTGCAGCGATTCGGTCAGGTACTGATAGGCGCGCTCGGACCCGACGCCCTTGACGATCGGCAGCAGCAGGTCGTTGACGCGGGCGGCGGTGTCGGCGTCCGCGCCGGAGACGGCGGCCGCGACATCGGCGTCTTGGTGGGCGGCGGTGTACAGGTACACCGCGCGCAGGCCTTCGGCGTAGGCCTTCTGGGTGGCCAGGCTGCGGCGCACATCCGGGTGGTGGGTGATGGTGACGCGCGGCGCGGTCTTGTCGGTCATCTGGGTGAGGTCGGCGCCCTGGACGCGCTGCTTGGCGTAGTCCAGTGCGTTCAGGTAACCGGTCGACAAGGTCGCGATCGCCTTGGTGCCGACCATCATTCGCGCGTGCTCGATGACCTCGAACATCTGCGCGATGCCCTGGTGGACCTCGCCCACGAGCCAGCCCTTGGCCGGGATGCCGTGGCCGCCGAAGGTGACCTCACAGGTGGCCGAGACCTTCAGGCCCATCTTGTGCTCGACATTGGTGACGAAGACGCCGTTGCGCTCGCCCAGTTCGCCGGTCTCGTGGTCGAAGTGGAACTTCGGTACGAAGAACAGCGACAGCCCCTTGGTGCCCGGGCCGGCGCCTTCGGGGCGGGCCAGCACCAGATGCATGATGTTCGGGAACAGGTCGTCGGAGTCGGCCGAGGTGATGAAGCGCTTCACACCCTCGATATGCCAGGAGCCGTCCTCCTGCTGCACCGCCTTGGTGCGGCCGGCGCCGACATCGGAGCCGGCGTCGGGCTCGGTGAGCACCATGGTGGCGCCCCAGCCCTGCTCGACGGCGATCTTGGCCCACTTCTTCTGCTCTTCGGTGGCGTTGTTGTAGAAGATGTTGGCGAAGCCGGGGCCGGCGGCGTACATGAAGGCCGCGGGCTGCGCGCCCAGTACAAGTTCGGCGATGGCCCAGTAGGCGGCGCGGGGGAAGTCGATACCGCCGAGCTCGGGATCGACGGCGTAGGAGTCCCAGCCGCCTTCCTGCAGGGTGCGGTAGCTCTTCTTGAACGATTCGGGAAGGGAGACGGTATGGGTCTCGGGGTCGAAGACCGGCGGGTTGCGGTCGGCATCGGCGAAGGATTCGCCCAGCGGTCCCTCGGCCAGGCGACGCACCTCGTTCAGCATCTCCTTGACGGTGTCGGCGTCGAGATCGCCGTAGGCGCCGGAGTCCAGGATGCTGCCCAGGCCGAGTACCTCGAAGAGGTTGAACTCCAGGTCGCGGACGTTGCTCTTGTAATGACCCATTGTGATACTCACTCTCCGTTGAGTCGGGTGCGGTCGGTGTTCATCCCGTTCCCGCCCGTCGGTTGCCGTCGGGTAGCTGTCGCATAACGGCAGGCTACTCGCGGGTAACTTATTCATTATATTACCGGCGAGTAAGGCGGTCGGCAACGGAGTCACGCCGCATTGTGATGCGCGGAACAGGTGCGAAGCCCGGACCAGCGGTTTCGGTCCGGTCTCGGTGGGCGGCGTCCCGGGCTCCCCGGAGATAACGACCTGGTCGGCGCACCTCCCCGCGCGCGGTGCGCGGCTTGCGGCCGGGCTTCGCCCGTTAGGGTGTGGCGTGCGGATCGAGACGGACTCAGGGCCCGCGGAGGCCGAGATCGACTATCCGGCCGTCCCGGCGTTTCTGCTGGTCTTCACCCATGGCGCGGGCGGCGGTGTGGACTCCGCGGACATCACGGCGGTGCGCGATACCGCGCTGGCCGCCGGTGGGGTGGTGGCCCGGGTGCTTCAGCCGTACCGGGTGGCCGGGCGCCGCGCACCCGGCAAACCCGAGCCCCAGGACCGGGCCTGGGTGGAACTGATCGCCGCGCTGCGCGCACAGCTCGGGCCGGATCTTCCGCTGGTACAGGGTGGGCGCAGCAACGGCGCCCGGGTGGCGTGCCGGACCGCGGTGGAGGTGGGCGCGCGCGGGGTGGTCGCCGTATCGTTTCCGCTGCATCCGCCCGGAAAGCCGGAGAAGTCCCGCCGCGACGAGCTGCTGGCCGCCGGCGATACCGAGGTGGTGGTGATCAACGGCGGAAGCGACCCGTTCGGGATCCCGGATGCCGCCGATGCCGCCGAGGTGCGGGTGATACCGGGCCAGCCGCATTCCTTCCGGAAGGGTTTCGACACCCTCGCCGAAACCCTGGTGCCGTGGTTCCGGCGATGGAGTTCCTGACGCCGCGGCCGGCCGCGGACGCCGGGTAACCGGCTCGACGTGCGGAACCGCGGCCGTCCGCGCTGCCGACGGCACTGTGACCGGATCCGGCTGCCCGTGGGCACCGACCGGGCGGCACGCCCGATCGTCCCGATCCGCAGGACGGGAAATGGCGCAGCCGCGGCGGCGCCGGGGCCCGGTTACTGCCCGGGCAGGGGTTTCCGTGCCACGACCAGGGCGTCGATGGCGTCCCCGCCCTCGGTCGGGCGCAGCACCTCCCCCGCCGTGTCGATATCGAGTCCGGAATCGGTACCGAGATCCGCCACGACATCCTCCGGCGTGAACAGGATCGCCGGATCCTGGGGTCCCCCGTATCCCCGGGCCGGGTTCTCGCTGTGGTGACCGAGCACCAGCAGCATCCCGCCGGGCGCCAGCGCGGCGGCGGCCTGCCGGAGCAGTCGCCGGCGGTCGGACGCCGGAAGATGCAGGAACACCAGCAGGATCAGTTCCCAAGGGCCGGCGAGATCGAGGGCGGGATCGGTGAGGTCGGCGCACTGCCAGGTGATCCGCTCCCGGATCGACCGGGCGAGGCGGGTCGCCACGGTGCGGCCCTTGTCGATGCCGACCTGTGAGAAGTCGATGCCGTGCACCCGCCAGCCGTGCGTGGCCAGCCACAATGCATTGCGGCCCTCGCCGCAGGCCAGGTCGAGTGCGCGGGGCAGTTCCGGTATCTCCCCGTCCGGGCCGGGCAGGCGTGGTACGCGCCGGTCCAGACCGTGTACGAACTCCACCACCGTGTTGTTCGGGGGCGCGCCCCACACCAGTTCGCTCTGTACATAGCGCGCATCCCATTCGGCCGCCTTCATACGGCCAAGTGTATGGAGGCGGCCGCGGGGATCGGGCCGGTCAGGCCGCGCCCGTTTCGGGTAGCCAGTGCACCGGCGCGGTTTCGCGGATGTGGATCAGTGCGTCGAAGGCGTCGCGCAGTGACTCCACCCGGAAACGGGCTTCCTCGTCGCGGGCCGGGTCGTACACGCCGCTGATCACCCGCAATCGGGCGGGCGCGGCGGCCCAGGACCGGACCGCCGCGGGCGCGTCGCTGCCGAGGTCGACGAACCAGGCGGGCAGGTCCACGGCTGCGAGGGTGGCGTCGAGTAGGTCGGGCAGCGGATCGGGCGCCTGTGCCACGCCGAGGTCGCCATGGTGGAAACCGATCGCCACCGACCGATAGGCCGCGCCGAAATGCCCGCGCAGCTGGGCGCCCTCGGTGCGCATCGGCGGCGCGGTTCCGGCGCCGGCACTCGGCGCGGTCGCCGCGGTGTGTGCCGTCCCGTCCCAGTACACGATCCGGGCGCCGGTCCGCGTGTGATGCTCGATCAAGGTCCGGGCCGGCTCCGGGTCGCCGCCGCCGAAGCCGCCCCGGCCGGCCACACTGCGCTCGTGGAACTCCACGATCGAGCGCAGCAGTTCGAGCGCGGTGGTGAATTCGGCCGCCGCGTCGGTATCGACCGGGCGGGGCAGCGATTCCACCAGGGCGAACGCGGCGCGGGCGTCTTCGGCGAACGGGCGTCCGGGGTGGATGCCCCGGTGGCGTTGTACGTGCTCGTCGATCCGGTGCGCGGTGCGTATCGGCGCCAGATGTGCTTCCAGTTCCGCCAGCCGGTCGGGCGCCCAGCGGCGCACCCGGGCGAGTACTTCGTCGTAGTCGGCCGGTTCGGCCGCCGGTGGCTGTACGCCGAGAACGCCGACCGGGTCGTCGGGGTGCGCCAGGTTGTAGGCGCGGATCCATTCGAGGGTGGCGACGGTTTCGCTCGTACGCAGCGGCCGCCACGCACCGGCGAGCACCTGCCGGGCATCGCCCGCACCGGTGCGGACGTAGGCGTCGAGCCGCGCCCCGGACCGGGCATTGTCCTGGAGGGCAAGGGTCCGGAAACCGTGCTCGGTGACCAGCGCCCGGAAGATCCGGTCCCGGACGCCGTAGGTCTGCCGGGAGAACCGGGTGGATTCGCCGATTCCGACCACGGTGGCGGTGGCCAGGCGGTCGATCAATTTCCGCAGTTCCGGCCCGGTGTCGGCGGCATCGGTGCCGAATATGGGCTGCGCCGCGCTGCGCAGCCACTCGTGCACCGCTTCGGGGACGACGGTCGGGTTCGAGGTGGTCACGAGGTGCTCCTGAGGTCTCGGTGGAGTGTCGCGAACCAGCCTCGTACCTCAACTATTGTTAAGGTCAAGCTCGATACCCGGATCGGAAACCGGGACTCTCACAGCTGTGTGCGCATCAGGACCACGTTGTACTGATTGTGCACAGTGGTGAGGAAGTAGAGATCGTCTCCGGTCTGGTAGGGGAAAATCGACGGCGCGTACGCCGTCGGCAATTCACGAGTATCGATCAATACCCGCGGTTCACTCCACGGTCCGGCCGGTGACGACGCGGTGCGCATCACCACCGAGTTGAAGGGATCGGTGGTGAGGGAGATGAATTGTCCGAGATAGTCGTTCCACATCACCGACAGTTCTCCCACGCCGTGCATGATGGGCTGTGCCGCGTTGATATCCCGTTTCCAGGCGCGGCCGTCCCAGTATTCGTAGGCGGCCAGATTCTGGAAATCCGGCTCCCGGACCCGGGAGATATAGGCGGCATTGTCGCGACCCGACGGGGTGCCGTAGACGTAAACGAAACCGCCATCCTTCACGAAGGCGTTCATCTGGAAATTGCGGTTCGCGCCCTCGTTGGGGCGGCGGGTGAAGGCGAGATCGGCCCAGGTTTCGCCGTTGTCCGCGGAGGCGGCCAGTCCGGAGTAATTGGTGGTCCAGTCGCCGGGGGTGTCCCATGTTTTCACCGACATCAGGCTCATGTACTGCACGCCGCCGATCGAGATACCGGCGGTCGGAATGCGACTGATCTCGAGAAGCGGGATCTTCGGGCTGGGGATCAGGTCCCTGGCCTGGCCGAACACATCCTTGACGACGCTGTCGAAGTAGATCCCCTGCCGTGGATCCTGGGTGTGACTGCGCACGAGAACATTACTGCGCCAAGCCCACATACTGCCCGCGAGAAGATTGGGGAAACCGACCCCGGCGGTATCGCCGAACGCGGTCAGCATTTCGCCCTGTCCGTTGTCCCACATAATGCCCAGGTCGGTGCCGAGCATGTTGTAGTTGTGGGTTCCGTTCGGGCTCGCCATGCCGGTCACCTGGAAAACGGCCCGAGTGGCCCCGTGTAACTGCGGAAGCCCGTTGGTGCCGTTCAGAACGGGAATCGGATTGATGGCGTTGGGATTCGCCGTGGCCGGTGCGGTGACTGCGATCAGTGCAGCCGATGCGCCCGCCAGCACAGAAATGAGTATCGAGCGGGTTCTCTTCAAGTCCGTCGGACCTCCGGGTCATGTCAAAGACACCGCCGGCATATGGGCGGCGCCTCGATGGATACACGGAACATTTCGACTGGCTGGCAGAACCCGGTCATGCTATCAGTGCATAGCGCCTGATCAGACGCATTGTCGGTGGTTCGGCGCCGGTGTCATTTCGGGCCCCGGTGGCGGCGTTGCCCGGACTTCGGTGACACGGTCCCGGGGCTTCGGCCCCGGGCGACATAGATCACTCCATGGTCTAATCGGAAGTTAACCGCCGATTTCAGCGGGAGACTTCAGCGAGGAAGCGGAGGACGTATGCTGCCAGCCGGAATGGACCCGCGCACACCGGTGCTCGTCGGCGTCGGACAGGTTGTGCACCGACCCGGTGAACCGGGCCTGCCCGGGCCTGTCGAGCTGGCGGCCGAATCACTGCGCCGGGCCGGCGCGGACAGCGGGACCGGGGACGCGCTGCTGCGTTCGGCGGATGTGATCGCCTCGGTGGCCCCGGTGAGTCGCCAGTACGCCGACTTCGGCGCACTCGTCGCCACCGACCTGGGCGCCTCGCCGAAACGGACACTGCAATCGGCTCCGTACGGCGGGGATGCCCCGCAGCGGTTGCTCAACCTGCTGGCCCGCGAGATCGCCGAGGGCCGGTCGGATATCGCATTGCTCTGCGGGGCGGAATCGGTCGCCTCGTGGAATGTGGCGAAGCGGTCCGGGACCGATCCGGGCTGGCCGGATCAGGACGAGAACGCCCGGCCCGACCAGATCGTCGGCTCCGACGACGCCCCCAACACCGAGATGGAGCTCGCGGCCGGACTGTGGGGCCCGATCTATGTGTACGCGCTGATGGAATCCGCCATGCGCAATCGACTGGGCCTCGACGAACAGACCCATCTGGCCCGGATCGGCGGGCTGTGGTCGCGGTTCTCCGCCGTGGCGGCGCGCAATCCCTACGCGTGGCTGCCCCACGAACGCAGTGCGAGCGAACTGATCACTCCCGGACCCGACAACCGGATGGTCGCCACCCCGTACCCGAAGTTGCTGATGGCGAACCTGACGGTCGATCAGGGCGCGGCGCTGATCCTGTGCAGCGCCGCGGCGGCGGACGCGGCCGGGGTGCCGCGGGAGCTGTGGGTCTTCCCGCACGGCGGCGCCACCGCCACCGATACCTGGTTCCTCTCCGAACGCACGGATATGGCCGCGTCCCCGGCCATCGCCGCGGCCGGCCGGGCGGCGCTGGGCGGGGCGGGAATCGGGATCGACGATATCGCCCATATCGACCTGTACTCGTGCTTCCCGGTGGCCGTACAGGTGGGCGCGGCGGCGCTGGGGCTATGCATCGACGATCCGGCGCGACCCCTCACCGTCACCGGGGGCCTGACCTTCGGCGGCGGACCCGGCAACAACTACAGCACCCACGGCATCGCCACCATGACCGAGATCCTGCGGCGCAACCCCGGCGACTACGGCCTGACCACCGCGCTCGGCTGGTACATCACCAAACACGGGGTCGGGGTCTACTCGGCGAAACCCCCCGCCGAACTGTTCCGCCCCGTCGAGGCCGAGGTGCCGGTCGCCCGGCGGGAGACCGCACCGGGCTACACCGGTCCGGCGGTGATCGAGGCCTACACGGTTCCGTACCGCAAGGGCAGCGCGGGCGACGAACCCGAAGCCGCTGTGGTGAGTGCGCTGAACCCCGCCGGTGCCCGCATACTTGTCCGGGCGACGGACAGCGAGACCATCGCGGCGGTCACCGCGGATGACCGTTTGGGCGCCGCAATCGAGATCACCGCCGCCGACCGTTTCATTCTGCGTAGCGAGAGGACCGCCTGATGACCGAGACCGTGCTCCTGGACCGGTGCGATGCGATAACCGTGCTCACGGTGAACCGGCCCGCGGCGCGCAACGCCATCGATCTGGCCACCGCCAAGGCGATCGAGGCGGCACTCGACGAGTTCGAGGCCGACGACTCGGCCCGGGTCCTCGTGTTCACCGGTGCCGAGGGAACCTTCAGTGCCGGAATGGATCTCATCGCCATGACGCGCGGTGAAGTGCCGGTGACCGAGCGGCGTGGCCCGCTCGGGATCGCTTCGAAGCCGCCGGCGAAACCGATGATCGCCGCGGTCGAGGGTTTCGCGCTGGCCGGCGGTTTCGAACTGGCCCTCTCCGGCGACCTGATCGTCGCCGCCCGGGACGCGAAATTCGGTCTGCCCGAGGTGAAACGCGGTCTGGTCGCGGCGGCCGGCGGCGTCATGCGGCTGACCCAGCGGTTGCCGCGCAGTATCGCCGCCGAACTGGCGCTCACCGGTGGCCGGATCAGCGCCGAACGTCTCTACCAGCTGGGCCTGGTCAACCGGGTGACCGAACCGGGTGAGGCGCTGGAGGTCGCGCTGGAACTGGCCGGTGAGATCGCCGCCGCCGCCCCGCTGGCGGTGGCCGCCAGTAAGCGGATCATCGACGAGACCCCGGACTGGACCGCGGCGGAGGGTTTCGCCAAACAGGGTGAGATCGCATTGCCCGCTCTGGTTTCCAAGGACGCGGCCGAGGGAGCGCTGGCTTTCGCGGAGAAACGCGATCCGGTCTGGCAGGGACGCTGAGCTTCGGCTTCGGGCCGGGGCGCCGTTCGGCCCCGGCCCGCTCGGCGCGCGGCTGCTCGGGCATACCGGGCCCTGGTTCTTGCGGATGTTTGCCGAATCGGTGACCCGGCTTCCGCATGGGCGGACATTCCGCGAGGACCGTTCCGGACATCCGCGGCCGACGCGGCCCGACGATCACCTGGGGCGAGGACGCACACCCAGTATCGTCCGCCTGGCCACCGCTACCCGGCCGGCAAGGTCGACCGGTGGCCGACCGCCTTCACCTCTCGGCCGGACGCACCGCTCCGGGAACACCTCCTCGGCTCCCGGCTACGCGGTGTCGCGCAGGGTGGGAAGCCAGTCCAGGAGGACCCGGGCGCAGCCCTCTGGATCGTCGTAGAACGGTGTGTGGCCACTGCCCGCGAGCGTGATGTGCCGGGCTCCGGGCAGTACTTCGCGGGCCCGCCTGCTCTGGGTGGCGTAGGTGAGCAGAATGTCGCGGTTCCCCCAGGCGATCGTCACCGGGACCTCGGCGAGCGCGGCGGGGTCGTGCAGCCGGGCATCGGTGAACGAGTCCAGGGCCGGGGAGAAGCCCAGGGAGTCGATCGCACCGCGCGCGGTGTCCAGCGCGACCTGGGCGCTGACGGCCCACGGTTTACCGAAGACCAGGCCCAGGAAGGCCGTCCGTCCGGCCGGAGTACCGAGCACCTTGGGCATGGCCGGGCCGAGGAGGCGACCGAGTGTTTTGGACCGGCCCAGCGACTGCTGGCACCAGATCCGGCCGGCAGTGTCCCAGAAGAAGATCGGGGAGAAGGCGGTGACCGAGCGGGCCAGGCCGCGGGCGCCCAGATTCAGCGAGATGCCGCCGCCCATCGAATTGCCCGCCAGATGGGGTCGTTCGATGCCCTGTTCGGCCAGGAAGTCGGCGAGCGCGTCGGTGAGTGTGTCCACGGTGGTGCGCGGGAGCGGGGCGGAGCCGCCGAAACCGGGCAGATCCACCGCGATCACCTCGTAATGGGCGGCCAGTGCGCCGATGACCGGTTCCCAGACCTGCCACCTGCTGCCCACACCGTGAACCAGCACCAGCGGTTCACCGCGGCCTACGCGATGGTGCTCGAGGATCGTCATGTTCGCCGCTCTCCGATCGGGACGCGATTCCGGGGTACCAGAGTAACAGCAGGCACCAGCCGTCAGTTGGCTTCGCGCGGGTGCTCGGGCGCCGGGGCGACGCGGCCCGCGCCGGCCCGGAAGGGGGTCGGCGAGTGTGAATCTTCTCGTAATTCCGGCCCCGGGTTGCACGTCGTATGTGACTACGACTACACACATGCGTGGACGTCGGCGGGTGGCCGCGGGTGCTGTTCCCCGGCCGACGCGGCGTCCGTGCGATACATCTGAGAGAGGAACCCGGTGCGGAAGACCCTGATTGCCGCGACCTTCGTCATTCTGCCGCTGTTCGCGGCGGCCTGCGGTAGCGATACCGACTCCGCGCCGGCGCTGACCGAAGCGGACCTGTCCAAATCCCTTCAGGAAAAGGGACTCCAGGACCCGGCCTTCGCCGACTGCGCCGCGAAACTGTACATCGGCGAAGGTATTTCGCAAGACGGTCTGCGGACCATGGTCAGCGACGAATTCGACACCCGGATGGCGGATCCGGAAACTCTGGGCATGAGCACGGAGGACGCCGACAAGGCGCGGGCGGCTACCAACAAAATCGTCACCGAATGCCTCGGCAAGGGCCAGTAATCGTTGCGCGGAAATGATTCTCGGTGAGCGCAATACTGCTGTCGGGAATCACCTCCTAGCAGCATGCCTGCATGACACCACAGAATCCGCCCTTCACCGCGGCCCGCACGGCCGCGGTGATAGGCGCCGACCCGGCGGGCGTCACCGCCGCGCTGGGGTTGCTCGACGCTGGATTCGACGTCGCCCTCTACAGCGATCGTGACCAGAACGCGTTGCGCGATCGGACCCGGCCGGGTATGCGGGCCGTCGCGGTGGCTCCGCAGCCGACGGGCCCGGCCGGTGGCGGTCGCCGCCCGGGCCGGGTGGCGCGGCCGGTCGGCCGTATCGCCTTCGACGGGTATGTGGGCGTCACGGTCGACAGTTCGTTCGAGACCTCGGGGCGGATCACCTCCTTCGTGGAGCGCGGCGGCGCCTTCCTGGTGGAATCGGTGACCCCGGAATCGCTGGGCGCGATCGCCGCGTCCACCGATCTCACCCTGGTCGCCGCCGGTCGCGGCCGCCTGGCCGGGTACTTCCCGGCCGCCGCGGATCGTCCCGTGCACCGGGGTTCGCCCCGGTCCCTACAGGGGCTCTACGTACTCACCCGGACCACCGGTTCCGATCGGGCCGAGCCGAACCCTCCCGCCGCTGGGCCGAGAATGGTGCACTGAGAGCACAGCACCAGTCGAGTCCGGCCCGCGCGCCGGAGACAGGAGGCTCCGGCGTGTCCGTGGCAGTTGTGGTCGGTAACCCGAAACCGGCATCCCGAACCCTCTCCGCGGCCGTCGGCCTCGCCACGGCGTTGCGCCCGGATGCCGAGCCGGCGGTCATCGACCTGGTCGAGTTCGGGCCCGGCCTACTGGGCTGGGGCGATCCCGCGGTTGCCGAGGCCGCCCGCGCCGTCGCCGGAGCCGAGCTGGTCGTCTTCGCCAGCCCCACTTTCAAGGCCACCTACACCGGTCTGCTGAAGCTTTTCCTGGAGCAGTTCGACGGCGGTACCGGCTTGGCCGGAGTACTGGCCGTGCCCTTGATGCTGGGGGCCGGCCCAGCGCACGCGCTCGCCCCCGATCTGCTGCTCAAGCCGGTACTGGTGGAACTGGGCGCGACCACCGCCCTGCCCGGGCTGTATCTGTCCGACCGGACTTTTGCCGAGGACGGCGTACTGGACGCCTACGCCGAGCGGTGGCGCCCGGTGGCGCAGGCGTTGTCGGCCACGTCGACCCATTCGAAGTGAAGGGCTGATCATGAACGATGTCTTCGAAACCCCCGCCGACGGAACCGGCCTGCGGCGCGCCTTCGCCAACTTCCCGAGCGGGGTCGTCGCGGTCTGCGCCGAGGTCGACGGGAAACCGGTCGGCCTGGCGGTCAGCACATTCGTCCCGGTCTCCCTGGACCCTCCGCTGGTGTCGTTCTGTATTCAGAACAGCTCTTCGACGTGGCCGAAGCTGGTCGACGCCGGCTATCTCGGCCTGAGCCTGCTCGGCACCGACCAGCAGGACGCGGCGCGTTCGCTCAGCTCCCGGACCGGTGACCGTTTCCGCGATCTGGAACTGCACGAGGGTACCGGTGAGGCGGTGTTCATCCAGGGCGCCTCGGTATGGATCGAGGGATCGCCCGAAGCGCATGTACCGGCCGGCGACCACACCGTGGTGATCCTGCGGATCAACCGGCTGGCCATCCACCCCGACCGCGAACCCCTCGTCTTCCACGGTTCGCGGTTCCGCCTGCTGCACGCCAGCTGACCGTCCGGGGTATCGACCAGGATGCCGCCGGTCGGTTTCGTTCGGCGGGGGAGTCGACCACCTGCCGACGCTGTCACGCCGATGCGCTGTGGAGTGCTACTGCACGGTTGCGAGCCGCCGAACGGCGATGTGCCGGACATCCGGAGAGAAGTCGGCGAAACCGGCGGCAATTCGCTGGATGAGTGCGCCCGGCTTTGCGAGAGTAGCGGCATGCCACAGTTCACCAGCGAGCCGCCGGCGTCCTTCGATTCCTTCGACGGGACCCGTATCTATTACCGGCGGGTGGGTTCCGGCTCTCCGGTGATCATGATCCACGGGTCCGGCGGGGGTCTGCACTCGTGGCAGCCGGTGGCCGAATTGCTGGCGGACCGGTTCGAGTTGTGGCTGCCGGCCCGCCGCGGTTACGCGCCGAGCGGACCCGGCCATGCCCCCAAGCACTACGCCGACGAGGTGAGCGATCTCGGGGTGATCATCGAGATGATCGGCCGGCCCGCGCACCTGGTGGGTATGTCCTACGGCGCCACGGTCGCCCTGCACGCCGCGGCGTCCGGACTTCCGGTCCGTTCGCTGGCGCTGTGGGAGCCGCCCCTGTACGCGGCGGGCGCGGAGCTGGCCCCGGTCCTGACCCGGTTCGAAGAGCTGACCGCGACCGGCGAACGCGGCCGGGCCGTCCGGCTGCTGGCGGAGAAGGTGTCCCGGGTGCCGGCGGCGCTGCTGGAGGCCGCGGGCGATATCCAACCGGACGAGAACGAGCCCGACGACTCCTACGGCTGGAGCCGGGATCTCGAGTCGATGATCGCCGACACCACCTATCTCGAACGCTGGTCGAACCTCACCACCCCGACGCTGCTGATGCTCGGTGCCGATACCTGGCAGCCGATGCCGGAGACCGTCGAGCGGCTGGCGGCCGGTATGCCGCACGCGCGGCTCGTGACGTTTCCCGGGCAGACCCATTTCGCGCCGTCGACGAGCCCCGACACCGTGGCGAGCGCTCTCGCGGAGTTCCTTTACTAGGCCCGCAGGACCGGCGCGAACTCCGGGCACAGCACGTCCACGCTGGTTCCCAGCACCCAGCCCTCCTGAAAACCGGCCGGGACCCCCGCGTCGGTCAGCTGCCGGCGGGCGGCGAGCCTGCCGGCAGTCGAGGGGTCCGCGCGCAGCGTCCCGCACACCTGCGCGCCGAGAATCGCGGCGTCCGGTCGATCGGCGCCCAGGAGCGCCAGCCGGGCGTGCAGTACCGATTCCGGCGCCACGCCGGGTATCGGGACGGCCTGGGCCACGGGCCCCGAGACGGTGCCGGCGAGGGTCAGCGCGACCCCGGAAAGCACAGCGAAAGCACCGGCAGGCAAGTATTTCAGCAAAGCGATCTCCTCTTTTCGTGAAACCGGGACCGACCCGGGAAATCGGGTCGGCACGGTGTACGCCCCGGTCCGTTCGGCCGACCGGGCGCCTTTCACGAATGACATCATTCCCCCGTGGCGACGAATTCGAACGTATTGCGGGGAAATGGCTCTCGTGCGTCAATGCCTCGACCCCAGGGGGCCGATCCGAGATCGGGTGCGCTGTTCAGAACCGGAACCGCACGATGCGGGTGGACCGTTTCATACCCGGAAGCAGATTCAAGAGGCGGAATACCCGGCGTGCGTTCGCGGGCGCCTTGGCCATCAGCACAGGTGAGTCGTTCATCGGCGCCTCATCGATGTATTCGAGCCGCGGATGGAAATCGGCCAGGGCGGCCGGATCGTCGAAGCCGCAGTGGAACCGGGTGTCGTATTTGCGCAGCGTCGGGTCCCACCGCGAGGTGCGCCACGCCAGAACCGACACCGTGTCGAGCTGGATCTGCCCGGTGGGGAAGGCATCGGCTACGTCGGTCAGCAGGCGCCGGACGTCGGTCTCGGTCAGGTAGGGCACCAGTCCCTCGGCGATCACCAGCACCGGCCGGCCGCGCGGTACGCGGTTCAGCCAGGTCGGGTCGGTGACGTCGGCTTCGATCAGGGCGTGGTGTTCGCGCGGCGGCAAGAATTGTTTGCGGACCTCGATCATGGCGGGATAGTCCAGGTCGTACCAGTCGACGGTGGCGGGCGGGTCGATCCGGTACACCCGGGCGTCGAGGCCGCAGCCCAGATGCAGTACCACCGCGTCGGGGTGGCCGGTGAGGAAGCTTCGCGCCCAGTCGTCGTGCGCCTTGGCGCGTACCACGGCGACGAGGCCCAGCTGGCTGGTGCCGAATCTGCGCTTGTCGTAGCCGGGGTCGAGGCGGCGCATGACCTGCTCGGCGTACTCGTCGCCGAGGATCGGGTCCGGCAGCCGGTTGTCCAGGGCCTTGGCCGCGAGAACAGGACGGGCGGTCTGCTGCACTCCGACGAATCCGCTGTCTTTCACGCTCGCCTATACTACTTATACTTCATGAATTTCGTGAAATATATAATGAGATGGCTACGGAACCCACGAAGAGGAGACTGCTCCAGTGACGCGAGCGGACGAGAGCGCTATCGCCGGCTTCCAGGAACGGTTCGCCCAGATCATGGTCGAATCCGGTATGCCGCGGATGGCCGCGCGCGTGTTCGCCGCACTGCTGGTCACCGACTCCGGCAAGCTGTCGGCCGCCGAACTCGGCGAGCGGTTGGGCGCCGGTGCGCCGGCCATCTCGGGGGCGGTCAAATATCTGGTGCAGGTGCGGCTGGTCGAACGTGGACGCGAGCCCGGTAGCCGGCGTGACTTCTGCCGGATCCACGAGCACACCTGGAGCCACTACATCAGCCAGTCCGACCCGGTCCTGGTCCAGGTCCAGACCGGCGCCGCCGAGGGCGCCGCCCTCCTGGGTCCTGGCTCCCCCGCCGGGCAGAGGCTCGACGAGACGCACCGGTTCTTCGCATTCCTGCGCGCGGAGATCGAACAGTCGATGGACAAGTGGCGGCGGCTGCAGGCCGCCGAACATCGGTCCGGCCGAATGTCCGAGAAGCCAGGCCGCCGCGTACATCCCGATCGGACGGCATCACCCGACGCATCGTGAAGAACCTCCTATCCGACAACGGCAACCGCAACGCTGCGAAGTATGGACCTCCGGTCTGCACCGAACTGCCGGACGCCGTGCTGCTCTGGGGCGCCGGGCATACGGCGGCGGCCGCGGGTGTCCGGCACGCGGAGTCTTACCGCCCCCCGAATTGGGGTCCTGCATATGGCAGCGGTGTCGAATAGCCTGCTTCGAGGGCATGTAACCGAAAGGACGCCGCAGAGGTTCGATCGATGTGGGCCAGAAAACTACTCAGCGAGAGCGCCCAGCGGATCGGTCGCAGTTTCGGAAAGTTGACCAGGGGATACGAATCCTTCTCCGATGACACAACCGGCAAACTTCGGTCAGGGCTCGAGAAGATCGAGACAAAGGATGTACAAGGCGGCGATCAGGCTGCTCGGTCGATAGGCGATACGACCGGATTCGATGGTGGGCCGACGAAACCCGGTACCCCGACGCTTGTCCGCCGGGTCTGCCCGTTACCTCCTGACGAACAAACTCTCGCGCGGGCCCGGCAGGACCTGGACCGCAAATTGCGCCGGCGGTTCGGGGATCGCGGCCCGACGGAATTCGAGCTGGAGGACTTACGGGACGAGCCCTGGTCGCGGCTCGAGCAGTACGCTCATATTCATCGGAATATGGAGCAGTTGGCGTCCTCGCTCGGTCGAAGCCTCGACGATCTGCAAACGCAGATGCGAAACGAGTTGCGAACCGCCCTCGAAGGCCAACCGGTGGTGATCCGAGTGCCGACCGAGCGGGACCTGATCTCCATACTCCGTGAGGGGCGCTACAAGCCGGTCTGGAACGACAGGTGGCGCGAACACGACGAAAGCCAGTGGTTCGGCCGGGAATTCGCAGCGGGCCGCTCGCCCATCTACGGTTCCGTCGCCGTCGGTGGCGTGCGCCCTGCCGGACCTCTTCTGAATGGTTCAGGACCGGATTTCCTGACCCGGGAGTACGGCCCTTACCAGCTCTATCTCACACCTGACGTTCGTGAACGCACCGCCTTCGTTGTCGGTGACTCGGGCGTGCACAAGCCATACGCGATTCCGTCCCCGCTCACCGACCCTCTCGAATGGTCCTATCACGCCCGACCCCAATCGGCCGACCCTGTGCTCAGTGGTGTCGGCCGCGACTACGACGGTCAGCCGTTCAGATCGAGGCAACATGTCGAAGCGCTCGTCCTCGGCGAGGTGACCAGGCCGAACTTCGATCTTGTGGCGCTACCCCAAGCACCCGGCCCGCAGCTGCGTGCCGCCTTGCAAGGCGCGGGCGTCGATTGGCGGGTGGTGACCAATGAGACCATCGCCCGGGAAGGCACCCCGCTCGAACGGGCCGCGGCGCTCCTACGGACCACCGAAGATCTGAAATGGGCACGAGAAGCAGCCGGCTCCGCCGTGTCCGCAGACTCCAGGAACGCCTATCTGGGTCTGGAACGGATACTCCGCGCAGACCACGACCGGTTGCTGGCAGCACACACGGCGTGAGCGCAGCAGGACGACGGTTACAGGGTTCCGACTACAGGGGTCGGAAGGAAATGGATCGTATCGCCGACGATGGCCGGCGGATCCACGACAGGCACAGCGAACACGCTCGGCGGAAATCGGTGGAGCCGGTGACGGGAATCGAACCCGCGCCATCTGCTTGGGAAGCAGAGATTCTGCCATTGAACTACACCGGCCTGCGCCCACGGGCGCGAAGGGCAGCTTAGCAGAGGCCGGGCTCGAGCTCTAAATTTCTCCGCTCTTGCTCCGGCCCGCTGCGTGCCGGGTGCCCCGGGTCAGCGTTCGGACCAGACGCCGAGCTGGTTGCCGCTCGGGTCGGTGAAGTGGAAACGGCGCCCGCCCGGGAAGTCGAAGGGGCCTTCGGTGACCGTGCCGCCGGCCGCTCCGACGCCGCGCAGGGTGGTGTCGAGGTCGTCGGAGTACAGCAGGACCAGGGGGCCGGGGCCGGTGCGGACCTCGTCGGTGGCGGCCAGCCCGCCCGCTTCACCGTCGGAGCCGTCGAAGCGGCGGATACCGGCGTAGGCGGGCCCGTAGTCGTTGAACTCCCAGCCGAAGGCCGACCGGTAGAAGGTTTTGGCGGCGTCGAGATCGGTGACGGCGAGTTCGACGTAATCGATGCCGTGATGGGTGTGCGCGCTCGTCTCGGACATGGGGATACCTCCTGATTCGCTGCGGCCGTGGACGGGCTCCGCCCGACGGGTGAAGTATGCCCGGGAGCGGTGACAGAAATCTGGACCGCGCGGACCGGGGGCTTCGCCTCGCGGGGCGGTCGCTACGCTCGTGGCGTGCTGCTTTCCGATCGTGACATCCGGGCGGAGTTCGCCGCCGGACGGCTCGGGCTCGAACCGTTCGAGGACAACCTGGTTCAGCCGTCCAGCATCGATGTGCGGCTGGACCGGATGTTCCGGGTCTTCAACAACACTCGCTATACCCATATCGACCCGGCCCAGCGCCAGGACGAGCTGACGAGCCTGGTGGAGCCCGCCGAGGGGGAGCCGTTCGTACTGCATCCGGGTGAGTTCGTGCTCGGGTCCACCCTGGAGGTGTGCACCCTGCCCGACGATCTTGCGGGGCGGCTCGAGGGCAAATCGAGTCTGGGCCGGCTGGGGCTGCTCACACATTCGACGGCCGGGTTCATCGACCCCGGGTTCAGCGGGCACATCACCCTGGAACTGTCGAATGTGGCGAATCTGCCGATCACCCTGTGGCCGGGTATGAAGATCGGGCAGCTGTGCCTGTTCCGGTTGACCAGTCCGGCCGAGAACCCGTACGGCAGCGCGGGCGCCGGATCGAAGTATCAGGGCCAGCGCGGACCGACCCCGTCGCGCGCGTACCTGAACTTCCCGACACCGAGCCGCTGAGCGTGATTCGGTTCCGTCCGTGAGGTCGGCGTTGCCGTGACCGAGTCCGGGGCGATCGGTGACGGTGTCACGGGGCCGTCCGATGCGGTGCCGGACACTCGGAACCGGGGATGTGGCCGAACAGCTCGCGCGGCCGGTCGCCGCGCCGATGCCCTACGGGTGGTCCGTGGCGCGGGGTCCGAGCACGAGGTCGGCGGTGCGGGCCAGTACCTGCGCGCGGTCGGTGCCGTCGAGCGGGTCGGCGGCCAGGAAGTGCATACCGATCCGGGCGCAGAAGGCGAGCAGGCTGCGGGCCTCGACTTCCACGGGGTCGGTGAAATAGGTGCCGATCATTTCGCGCAGCAATGCCATGCGCTGGTTGTCCACCCGGCGCAGGCGGGCCGCGACCTCGTCGTCGCGCCGGGCCCAGTCGCGTACTGCGAGGTCGATGGGCAGCAGTTCGGCGGAGAGGGTGAGTGCGCCGGCCCGCTCGATCTTGGCCCGGGCGTCGCCGCCTTCGCGGGTGACGTTTTCCAGGACATCGTCGATACTGCGCCGCTCCCAGGTGTCCAGCATCGCCTCGAGCAGGGCGTTGCGGTCGGCGAAGTACCCGTAGAAGCCGCCCTTGGTGACGCCGAGCGATTTCGCGAGCGCTTCGACGCGGACGGCGTCGGGGCCGCCGCGGGCCAGGGCGCGTAGCCCTTCGTCGATCCAGCCGGCACTGGTGGTCCGTACCGCGCCCATGTGTCTCCCTTCACCATCCGCGGTATATACGCCACCGTATATTCGCGCTACCGTTTATATACGCCAGCGTATAACAGGAAGTGGGTGTCGAAGATGACCGAGAATTCCGAGCTTCGCCCGACCGTCGAGCCGGTCGCCCGCCGGCAGCACGAGATCGGCGAATCGATCCGGGCGCACAGTGGTATGGCGGTTTACGACTACGCCGACAAGTTCACGATCGCCACGCCGCCCGGCGCGGCCGCGACGCCGGAAGAATGGGCGCGCACCGCGCTCGGCGAGGTGGCCGGTGCGCGGGGGCAGTTCGTCTGGCGGGTCGTGCTGGGCCTGCGGCTGCGGCGCCGATCGTCGGCGGGGCAGGTGGCCGGATGGCCGATCGTCGAACGCGGGGCCACCTGGCTCACCCTGGGAGCCCGGTCGTGGCTGATCAGCGGGCGTCTGGTGATCGAGCTCGCGGACGATACCGCTTCGGTGGCCACCTTCGTCCATTACGAACGCCGGCTGGGTGAACGGGTCTGGGCGGCCGTCTCGCCAGGGCATCGACGTTTCGCGCCGGTGCTGCTCACCGAAGCCGCCCGGATCCTGTCCGGCCGGTAGGAGAGCGGCCCCCGCGCGCCGTGGCGCCCGGGCGGGTTACGTCCGGCGGACCCGGCTGCCGGACGTAACCCCATCCCCGGTCATTCCGCGGCGCCGCCGGCCAGCAACGCGGCGTTGATCACCGAGGACAGTGGCGGCAGCAGGCCGTCGCGTTCCGGCGGTACCACCCAGTTGCAGCCCTCGCGGTTCCAGCGGCCCAGCCCGGTGGGCAGCATGACCGCGCTACCCACCCCCGGGATGTCGATATCGATGCGCTGCAACATCTCGACCACTTCCGGATCCGGCCGGCGGTCCGGGTAGGCCAGGAAGCTCCAGCGGATCTGACGGGCGAGCATGGGAACTCGGATCTCCCGTGAATCCAGCAGGTCGCGTACGGCTTTCGCGCGCTCGATCGGCAGGTGGACGACGCAGGCCCGGCTGGTGATCGGCAGCATGACGAAACCGCCGCGTTCGATGGCCGGTAACCCGAACGCGTGGCGATAATAAGCGGCCCAGTCGTCGACCGTTCTGAGCTTTTCCACGTTCACGGTGAACCCCTTGCCTCCTGCTGCCGAGCCTCCCTGGCGTGCCGAGCCACGGCCTGTGCCGGCCTCGCCGACCTGTCCTTCCAGGATCTCGTCCGCACCGGCGCGCCGGAAGCGCCTACACGCTCCCGTTCCACTGCCCTTGCGCTGCCATTGCCCGTAGTGGCGGGATTCCTTGTGGTTGCAGTCACATTCGGCTCGTACCCTGGAGAAGGCAATCGTTCGGAAAGGGTGACAACGTGGTCGGCCAGTGGTCTGGAAGGGAGGCCCGGGCGCTTCGCGAGGCCAAACGGATGAGTATCCGGGAGTTCGCGGCACATCTGGGTGTGCACGAACGACTGGTGTCCAAATGGGAGGCCGGGGGCGACCGGGTGCATCCGCGTCCGGTCAACCAGGCTGCCCTGGATACCTGTCTCGCCCGCTCCGACGATGTCGAACGGACCCGGTTCGCGGCGATGACCGTCCCCGGACCCGGTCCCGGTCCGCTCCCGGACGCCGGCCGGAACGCCGCGCCCGGCGGATATTCCAATGACGCCGAACTCCTGGCCCTCATCGATACCGGTGCGGCCCGCGGGGAAGGGCTGGCGGCGATTTCGGAGAGGGATCTGATCATGGCGGCAGCGCACGAGGCGAGCGAACACGCGGGCCGGGCCGAGAGTACGAATATCGGTCCGAGCACGCTGGACCAGCTCGACGCCGATGTCACGCGGATCGCGAACGACTACGTGCACACCCCGCCCATGCCGATGATGGTGGAGATGCTGCGAGTGCGGCGCCGGGTGTACCGGCTGCTGGAGGGCCACCAGCGGCCCGCGGATACCGGCCATCTATATCTGCTGGCGGGTTCGCTGTCGGGGCTGCTCGCCAATGCGAGTACCGATCTGGGCTACCTCGATGCCGCCGGGGAACAGATCCGGGCCGCGTGGGCGTACGCGGAACTCTGCGGCCACAACGGGTTACGGGCCTGGGCGCGGGGGATGCACGCGCTGATCGAATACTGGTCCGAGCGGCCGCACCGGGCGCTGCAACTGGCACAGCACGGCCAGGAGTACGCGGATTCGGCCACCGCCGCGGTGCGCCTGCACAATATCGAGGCACGGATCTGGTCCAAGATCGGCAGCGCCGCCGACACCGAGCGCTGTATCCGCGCCGCCGCCGACGCGAGCGCCGGCCCCGGGGCCGACAGCCTGCACGACGAGGTGGGCGGGGTCTTCGGTTTCTCCGACGCCAAGGCCAGCTATTACGCGGGCGCCACCTATATCCATCTCGGCCTGGCCGAACCCGCCCTGGCGGCCACCGAGCGCACGATCGAGCTCTATCGGACCGGCCCGGCGCGGCAGCGGTCATACGGCGCCGAATCCCTGGCACGCGTCGATTCGGCCGCCGCTCATCTGATCAACGGCAGCCTCGACGGCGCCGCGGCGGCACTGCTGCCGGTACTGGCGCTCGACGAGGACAAACGGATCGCCCAGTTGGAGGAACGCCTCACCGGCCTGCGGCGGCGGATCTGCGCGCCGGCCTTCCGCGGGGTCGCCGAGGCGCGGGCGCTCGACGAACGGATCGAGGAGTTCTGCGGGTCGACGGCATCGCGCAGCCTGCCCCCGGGTAGCGGGTAGCCGGCCTTCTCACGTCGGCGAGCGGGGTGTGCTCGCGCGGGCGCGGCGGCGGTGGGATTCCGACCGGTTTCCCGGCCCGGTGCAGGCCGGCGGCCCGGTGCGTGGGGTCGGTGCGGCGGTACCGGGCCGGGGCGGACCGGATATCCGCTTGCCCCTGGTGGCACCATGGATCGGGTGAGTACTGGCCATTCGCACCCCGCGCCCCGGATTCTGGAGCAGTCGAAGAAGCTGCAGAATGTCGTCTACGAGATCCGTGGACCGGTACACGCACACGCGGCACGGCTGGAATCCGAGGGTCACCGGATCCTGAAGCTCAATATCGGTAACCCCGCGCCCTTCGGCTTCGAGGCCCCCGATGTGATCATGCGGGATATGATCGCCGCCCTGCCGACCGCGCAGGGCTACTCCGAGTCCAAGGGCATACTGCCCGCTCGCCGGGCGATCGTGACCCGCTACGAGCTGGTCCCCGGTTTCCCGGAGCTCGACGTCGACGACGTCTACCTCGGCAACGGCGTCTCCGAGCTGATCACCATCACCATGCAGGCGCTGCTGGACAACGGGGACGAGGTGCTGATCCCGGCCCCCGACTATCCGCTGTGGACCGCGATGACCAGCCTGGCCGGCGGCACCCCGGTGCACTATCTGTGCGACGAGGCCAGCGGCTGGCAGCCCGATATCGCCGATATCGAATCGAAGATCACCGAACGCACCAAGGCGCTACTGGTGATCAATCCCAACAACCCGACCGGCGCCGTGTACTCGGCGGAGGTGCTACAGCAACTCGTCGACCTGGCGCGTAAGCACCGGCTGCTGCTGCTGGCGGACGAGATCTACGACAAGATCCTCTACGACGACGCCAAACACATCTCGCTCGCGACGCTGGCGCCCGATCTGCTGTGCCTCACCTTCAACGGCCTGTCCAAGGCCTACCGGGTGGCCGGTTACCGGTCCGGCTGGCTGGCCATCACCGGGCCCAAGGAGCACGCGGCCGGGTTCCTGGAGGGGGTGGATCTGCTCGCGTCGTCGCGGCTGTGCCCGAATGTGCCCGCCCAGCACGCCATTCAGGTCGCGCTCGGCGGCTATCAGAGCATCGAGGACTTGATCCTGCCGGGCGGACGGTTGCTGGAACAGCGTGATGTGGCCTGGGAGCGGTTGAACGCGATTCCCGGCGTGTCGTGCGTGAAACCCAAAGGCGCGCTGTATGCGTTCCCTAGGCTGGACCCCGAGGTACACGAGATCCACGACGACGAGAAGTTGGTTCAGGACCTGCTGCTACAGGAGAAGATCCTGATGGTGCAGGGGACCGGTTTCAACTGGCCGCACCATGATCATCTGCGGATCGTAACCCTGCCCTGGGCACGCGATCTGGCCGTTGCCATCGAGCGTTTCGGCAATTTCCTCGCGGGCTATCGACAGTAGCGGGGCGGGTTACTCCGGGTAAAAACCGACCTTCCATCCGGAATAAACCCAATTTTCCGAACCTACTGGCACAAAAGAGGATCCTGTGTGTACAGTGGTCCTCGGCACTTCAAGTGCCCGGCCAGGTTGTCTACCCCCCCTGGGCAACCTGGTCCTCGGGTTAGGCCGCCTACCCCCCTGGGCCGCCTGCCCGCGGGCGGCGGAGACATCCCCCTGCTCTCCGCCGCCCCTTCCCGAGGTCCTCGGAATCACAGCGAAATCGCAGCGTAAGCCGTATCTGCCGGTAACATGAGCCGTTTGCGAATCCTCTAGGCTGACCGGGGTGAGCGACCACCATCACCATCACGACCACTCCCGGCCGATCGCCATCGGCGCGACCGCGGCCCGCGTCGTGGTAGGTCTGCTGGTCGCCATCGGGATCGTCGTCGTCGTCGCCACCATCGCCCTGTGGCCCGACCGCCAGCAGGTCGAGATCCCGCTCCCCATGCAGAATGCCGACGGGACCGCGGTGGTCACCGAAGCCGGAAAGGTGATCCGGCAGGATATCGGCGCCTGCGGCAGTCCGTCCATCGGCCGGGTCTTCGACGGGGAACCCAAGCCGCCCACCATGCAGGTCTACGACTGCCAGCGCAGTCTGATCGCCATCGAATCGGGGCCGCACGAGGGCAAGCACACCCTGCTGGAAATCGCGCCGGGCCCCGGGCAACCCGATCTGGCCGCCGGTGACGACCTGCGGATCGTGCGGCAGACCGGGCCGGACGGTACGCCGCTGTACTCGTTCGACGATTACGCGCGGGGTATGCCACTGAGCCTGATCGTGCTGGCCTTCGTCGTGGTGATCGTGGTGGTCGCCCGCTGGCGCGGGGTCCGGGCGCTGCTGGGCCTGGTGTTCGCCTTCGCGGTGCTGGTGATCTTCCTGCTCCCCGCGCTGCTCGACGGTAAGCCCGCGATACCGGTCGCGCTGGTTGCCGGGTCACTGATCTTGTACGCGGTCCTGTACCTGGCGCACGGTGTGAATCTGCGCACGAGTTCCGCGCTGCTGGGCACCCTCACCTCCATGGTGGTGGCGGCGGTGCTGTCCTGGCTGACCATCGAGGCGACGACGCTGACCGGGCTGTCCGAGGAACAGAACACCAACGTCGCGACCTATATCGAGCATGTCAGCATTACCGGTCTGCTACTGGCCGGGTTCATCATCGGCTCGCTCGGTGTACTCAACGATGTGACCATCACCCAGGCGTCCGCGGCATTCGAACTGGCGGAACTGGACAAGAAGGCGAGCCGCCGCGAAGTGTTCGCCGCCGCCATGCGGGTGGGCCGCGACCATATCGCCAGTACCGTGTACACCCTGGTCCTGGCCTATGCCGGTGGGGCGTTGCCGCTGCTGCTGCTGTTCAGCGTCGCGGGCCGGCCGATCCGGGATGTGCTGGTGGGCGACGCGGTGGCCATCGAGATCGCGCGGTCGGCCGTCGGCGGTATTTGCCTGGCGCTGTCGGTACCCCTGACGACCGGCATCGCGGTCATGCTGGCCCGCCCCTTCGGCAATAAATCCGCCGGCCCGGCCGCCCCGGCCCGGCGGGCCCGCGCGGCCCGCCGCACGGATACCGGTACCCACCGGAAGGTCGCCCGCCCGGGTGGTTCCGAAGGCGGCGGGCAGCGGAAGCGGTCCGGCCGGGGTTATCAGCCGTGGCCGACGACCGGTGAACAGCCACGTGTACCGCGCGGCGGCGCCGGCGATCAGCGCTCCGGTCCGCGTACCGGCGAGACACCGGTCGGGCGGGGCGGTCAGTACGGGCCGCCCCGGTCGGCGCAGCGGTATCCCGGCCCGCCGGAACCGGGGGACCGGCAACCCGGGCCGGCCCGTCCGGACAACCAGTGGCCGCACAGCGGTGAGCAACGTGAGGTGCGCCGGCCGCGTCCGGGCCGGCCCCGCCCTGGCTACGGCGAAGGCTGACCTGCCGGCGCGCCCCGGCGGATAGGCGGGTTCGGCCGGTCAGCGGTTCGGTGGTGGCGGCGGGAACAGCGGGGGAATCGTCGGGACGACGATGGGCGGCAGACCCGGCACCTGGATCGTGTTCGGGCCGTTGGTGGTCGTGGGCGCCTCGGTCTCCCGGGGCGCGGCCACCGGAGGCGGCTCGGCCAGCGATTCGTGCTCGGGCGCGGTGGTCAGCGAGGCGCCCGCCAAACCGGGCCGTGCCGTGGGTGAGGTCGCCGAGGTCGCCGGCGGTGGGGTCGTCCCTTCGACGGTGGTCGATTCCTGGCGGAACATGTGCTGGCCGTAGCCGAGACCGATACCGATCGCGGCTACCACCACCAGTGCGCTCACGGCCACAGCGGCGGCGCCGAGTTCACGGCGCCGCCGCTGCGGGGGTTCGCGGAACGACCGCCGCGGCAGCAGTTTCTGCGGAATCCGCAGCGCGACGGTCGGCGGATCCTCCTCGGGCGTCAGCTGCGGCGCCGCGGATCCGACCGGGCGCGCCACCACCGTCTGCGGTGCCGCCGCGGCGCCGCTCGGGTACTTCTCGGAGCCGGGCCGTTCGGGGCCGGTAGCGGTATGCGCGACCGAGCCGGCCGGCAGGTCGACCGCGGTACCGGCGGGGGGACCGAAGATACCGGGTTGTGGTTGTGGCATCGGCGCATTCGGTCGCGAGACCGCCGGAGCGGCAACGGTCGCTTTCGTGGCCGCGTCGTCCGGTGCCACCGGGGGAGTGTCGAGTTCGGCCCCGAAAATGCCGACCTGCGCTGCCGGGTTGTCGGCCGGTCGCGCGGCGGCGGTCGCGAACGACGGTGCCGGACTGTTCGAGCGCGGCGCAACGCCGGCCGGTCGCGACTCCGGGGCCCGCCGCGCCAGTAGGGCCGCCCCGCGCGCTGTGGCCGCCTCCGGCTCCGGCGGCACCAGCACCGGCATCTCCATGATCTCCCGGAGCGTGCGGCTGACCAACGGGATACGGACGCCGCCGCCCACCGCGAGAACAGCCTGCACCGCACGGCCCGAACGGGCGATGATCTCGCGGGTGGTGTGGACCGAGGTCTCGACGGCCCGGCCGATCAGGGCGGTGAAATTCTCCTGGGTGAGCAGTACCGGTCCGTAATCGCTGGGCAGCGCTACCGCGGAAGTCCCCGAAAGCTTTTCCTTCGCCGAGCGGCACAGGGCATCCAGCCGGGCCAGACCGTCCGGGTCCGGTGGATGGGCGATCCGGCCGGAGTTGATCTGCTGTTCGCGGATGAGTGAGTCGAAATACTCGCCGCTGATATCGCCGGTGCGTTCGGCGTGCACTATCTGCCCGCCGGCGACCTCCACGACGGTGACCGACAGACCGGACGCACCCAGGTCGTAGACGCCGAGCGTGCTGACCCCGGCCAGTGCGCCGGAGGCGGTGGCGAATTCGAGGGTGGCCTCGATATCGGGCACGATGTCGTAATCGTCGAGCCCGTGCTCGGCCATCGCCACGTGCATGGCCTCGGCCTGCAGTTCGTCGCGGCAGGCCAGCACGGTCCGGGCTATCCCGGGGTCGGAGTTCAACGCGGCGGCCACCGAGAGCGCGGCCCGCTCGGCGCTGGGGGTTTCGGGCGGGACGACGAAGGTCCGCAGCTCGAACGACTGCGGGTCGGACGTCGCGGCGCCCGCCGGTGGGCGCGCCAAGCGGATCGCGCCGGTTCCCACCGACACTCCCAGTGCTGAACTCATCGGCAGCCCATCCGTACTTCCCGCTTCACGATCTGCGAGCGTCGCCCGGTCGATGGTGACGGCTCATCCCCCGAACCACTCTTGCGACACTACCGCCCGGTCCCGTCGCCGCGGGAGGCAGCAGCCACCGGCGTGAGCCGACCGGCCCCACGATGCTACGGGGTGCCCAGCCCCGCGTACACCCATCCGCCCGCGCGCCAGGCGGCCCGATCGAGACAATTGCGGCCGTCGATGATCGAGCGGGTGCGCACCACGGCGTCCAGATCCTGCGGCCGCAACCGCACGAATTCGTTCCATTCGGTGAGTACCAGCACCACATCGGCGCGGTCGCAGGCTTCCACCACCGAGGTGGCGTAGTTCAGTGTGGGGAATACGCGCCGGGAGTTCTCCAGGGCTTTCGGGTCGTAGACGGTGACGACCGCGCCGTGCAGCTGGATCATGCCGGCCACGTTGAGCGCGGGAGAGTCGCGCACATCGTCGGATTCGGGTTTGAAAGCCGCGCCGAGCACCGCCACGTTCGCCCCGAGCAGCGACCCGCCGCAGGCACGTGCCGCCATATCCACCATCTTGGTGCGGCGGCGCATATTGATGTTGTCGACCTCCCGCAGGAAGGCCAGCGCGTGGTCGGCGCCGAGTTCCCCGGCCCGGGCCATGAAAGCGCGAATATCCTTGGGCAGGCAGCCGCCGCCGAACCCGACCCCCGCGTTGAGGAAGCGGCGGCCGATGCGGGCGTCGTAACCGAGGGCGTCGGCCAGGACCGTGACATCTGCGCCGGTGGCCTCACACACCTCGGAGACCGCGTTGATGAAGGAGATCTTGGTCGCCAGGAACGCGTTGGCGGACACCTTGACCAGTTCCGCGGTGGCCGGATCGGTGAGCAGGAAGGGGACCTCGGCGGCCAGTAGCTCCGCGTACAGCTCTTCGACCACCTCACGCACCCAGGCCGACCGCTCCCGTTGTTCGTCCACGCCGAGCACCAGCCGGTCCGGCCGCAGGGTGTCCTCGACCGCGAAACCCTCGCGCAGGAATTCGGGATTCCACGCGACCTCCACCTCCACCGAGGTGAGAGCGCGGGCGCGGCGACCGAGTTCGGCGGCGGTGCCCACCGGCACGGTGGATTTGCCGATGATCACCGAGGGGCGGGTGATGAGCGGCGCGAGCGTATCCACGACCGCGTGCACATATTTCAGGTCGGCGGCGTACTCGCCCTTCTTCTGCGGGGTGCCGACCCCGAGGAAATGGACGTCGGCGTGGTCGGCCGCTTCGGCGTAGGAGGTGGTGAACCTGAGCCGGCCCGCGTCGAGATTGCGACGCAGGACCGCCTCGAGGCCGGGTTCGTAGAAGGGAGTGACACCGTCGGAGAGTTTCGCGACCTTGCCCGGGTCGATATCGACCCCGATCACATCGTGTCCGAGCTCGGCCATACACGCTGCGTGCGTGGCCCCCAGGTACCCGGTTCCGAAGACTGTGCATCGCATGATCGATTGGTAATCCCCGCCGGTGCACACACCAGAAAACCGAGGCGAGGTGGCGGGCAACAGCAGATGTACACCGGGCGACGCGGTCCATCGAGCACTGCTGACCAGGCCGTAGGCTCCGCCCGAGGCGGCGTGCGCCCCCGCGAGCGCGTTGTGCGCGTACTGCCCGTGCCGCCCGGCGGGTCCGGGCCGCGTGCCGTGTTCCCGAGTGGGCACACGCGGCCTGTGAATCTCTGTGGACCGACCGTGCCCGTTAGGATCGCGGCAGTGCGCCGCCGACTCGTCCTCGCCGCGGGGGTGGTCTCTGTCGTCGTGGTGGTGCTCGGCCTGTGGCCGGTCTATGTGAGCCCGCAGCGCGAGGATCCCGCGCCCGCCGATGCGATTCTGGTGCTCGGCGGGGCCCACGACGGACGGGAAGAACTGGGGCTCCGGCTGGCCCGCGCGGGATACGCGCCGCGAGTGCTGATCTCCAACCCGTACGAGGACAGTCCGCTGGTGAACCGGATCTGTCACGGCGGGTACAGCTTCGAGGTGGTGTGCTTCGATCCGTCGCCACGGACGACGCGGGGAGAGGGGCGTTATCTCGCCGACCGGGCGCGGGAGCACGGTTGGCAGCGGGTCATCGTGGTCACCTTCACCCCGCACATATCCCGAGCCAGATTCGTTCTCGGGAAGTGCTGGGATGGGCAGCTGCTGTTCGTGGACACCCGCCCGAGGCTGTCGGTCCCGCGCTGGGCCTACGACTATGTCTATCAATCGGTGGGTTATGCCAAGGCGATCTTCGAGGACTGTGATGTGCGGTCGGCCGGTCCATAGAGAGGCGACTTTCGAGCGCTTGCAGTGTCGTACTCCCCCCGCGGGTGTTCGAGGCGGAAGTCCGGGCGGATCTCGGGTCTGCTCCACCTGGCGGTCATATTCGCAGGGGAGGCCGGCAGCTCCGCCCCACGTCGCCGAGAGAGGGGGCGAAGGGACCCGGCTGCGGGTAATTCTCCGGACTCCTCCGTGTTTGTTCGATCCGGAACCGGGTCCGGCCCCGACGTTGGAAACCGGTCCTCCGGTGGTGCGGAACACGGGAACTGCGCAGATATGAGGGCAGATGCCGTCAGTTTGACGCGGGGCCGGTGACCTGGCTACATTCCCACTGGTGCCGGTAGTCGCCGGAGCCGCCGCGACGACGCATGAAGCCTTCGGGAGCGTGTATGGATTACGACTGGTCGGAGGCCGAGCGGGCCTTCCGAGACGAGGTACGAGCGTTCCTGGCCGAGAAGCTGACACCCGAGGTGAGTACCGCGGGCCGGCTGATGACCAGTGTCTACTCCGACCACGAGGCGAGCCTGGAATGGCAGCGCATCCTGCACGAGCGGGGATGGGCGGCGCCGCACTGGCCGGTCGAGTACGGCGGCTGCGACTGGTCGCTCACCCAGCACTACATCTTCAGCCGGGAACTCACGCTGGCCGGTGCCCCCGCGCTGTCACCGATGGGTATCCGGATGGTGGCCCCGGCCCTGATCGCGTTCGGCACCGACGAGCAGAAGAACTACTTCCTGCCCCGCATCCTCACCGGTGAGGTCTTCTTCTGCCAGGGTTACTCCGAGCCCGAAGCCGGATCCGACCTCGCCGCGCTGAATATGTCCGCGGTGTCCGACGGCGACGACTTCCTCGTCTCGGGCAGCAAGATCTGGACCACCCACGCCACCGAGGCGAATTGGATCTTCGCGCTGGTGCGCACCTCACGCGAGGGCAGGAAACAGCAGGGCATCACCTTCCTGCTGATGGATATGACCGCGCCGGGAATCGAGATCCGGCCGCTGGTGATGAGCTCGGGCGAGCAGGTCCAGAACCAGATCTTCTTCGACAATGTGCGGGTGCCCAAGAGCAATGTGCTCGGGCGCATCGACGACGGCTGGACCGTCGCCAAGTACCTGCTCGTCCACGAGCGCGGTGGCGGTGCCATGGCACCGGCGCTGCAGGCCATGGCCGAGAACATCGCCACCGCCGCGGCCGGGCAACCCGGCCGGGACGGCAACCCGCTCAGTGAGGACCCGCATTTCGCGGCACAACTGGCCGACGCCCGGATCCGCACCGAGGTGCTGGAAGTGCTGGAGTTCCGGACCCTGGCCGCCATGGCCCAGGGCAAGGATCTGGGCACCTCCTCGTCCATGCTGAAGATTCTGTCCACCGAGCTCAGCCAGCAGCTCACCGAACTCGCGCTCACCGCCGCCGGACCGCGCGGCCGGGTCTACCAGCCGCACGCCACCGCGCCCGGCGGGCCGATCGCCGAATACACCCCGCCCGCGGACGGTTACCTCAGCGGCGCCGATTGGCAGGCCGTCGCGCCGCTGCGCTATTTCAACGATCGCGCCGGCTCGATCTACGCGGGCAGTAACGAAATCCAGCGAAATATCCTCGCCAAGGCAGCATTGGGGCTCTGATGGACTTCACCTTCACCGACGAACAGCAGATGCTGCGCGACGCGGTCTCCGGTTTTCTCGCCGCCCGATACGACCTGGTGAAAAGCCGTACCGCGGTCAAATCCGGCCCCGGCTGGCAGCCCGAGATCTGGCGCGGGCTCGCCGAACTGGATGTCCTGGGCCTGACCCTGCCGGAGGAAACCGGCGGTTCGGGTGGCGGCCCGATCGAGAGCATGATCATCGCCGAGGAGTTGGGCCGCGCCCTGGTGGTGGAGCCCTATGTCGACACCGTGGTGGTCGGCGGCGGGCTGCTTCGGCGTTCGGGTGGCGAACGGGCCGGTGAGCTGCTGCGGGGCATTGCGGACGGTACCGTGCGGCTGGCCTTCGCCGCGCTCGAACCGCAGTCCGGCGAAGTGCGCCACGATGTGGCGACGACCGCACGCCGCGACGGCGACGACTGGGTGATCGACGGGTCGAAGATCGTGGTCACCGGCGTGCCCGTCGCGACGCATCTGATCATCTCCGCGCGCACTGCCGGCGAGCGTCGTGATCAGGACGGGATCTCGCTGTTCCTGGTCGACTTCGACCCCGCCGGCCCGCCGGCCGGTGTCGAGGCGCACCAGTACCGCACCATCGACGACCGCGCCGCCGCCGACCTCACCTTCAGCGAGTTCCGGGTGCCCGCGAACGCCTTGCTGGGCGAGGAGGGTCAGGCGTGGCCCGTCATCGACGCCACCATCGACGAGGCGATCGCCGCGGTCGCCTCCGAAGCCGTCGGACTGATGCGCAAGGTGCTCGACGATACCGTCGAATACACCCGGCAGCGGCAACAGTTCGGGGTTCCGATCAGCAGTTTCCAGGCGCTACAGCACCGGATGGTCGATATGCTGATCGAACTCGAGCAGAGCATCGCCGCCGCCTATCTGGCCGCCTACGCGGTGGAAGCCGAACCCGCCGAAAGAGCTCGCGCGGTCTCGGCCGCCAAGGTGACCATCGGCCGGGCGACCCGTTTCATCGGCCAGAATTCGGTCCAGCTGCACGGTGCGATGGGTATGACCGAGGAATTGGCCATCGGTCACTACTTCAAGCGGCTCACCGCCATCGAATACGAATTCGGCTCCAGCTCCGATCATCTCGCGCGCTATATCGCGGCGACGAAACCCTGATCGGACCGCACCGCGCTCACCGGTGCGCCCGGGCGCGGTGCGGAAGGTCCGGTCGCGTGGTGGTTCGTCCAGAGGGGGATCACCGCGCGACCGGGGACCGGAATCAGTACTCGAGTTCCGTCCACGGGATTGTTATGGGGAAGGGGAATTCGATGCGTATGCCGTCCGGGTCCCCTGGACTCCATTCGCCGGCGAGGAGATAGTTGGCCGACCGGAGCGGGCGCACGCCGCCGGGCAGCCGCCCGGGCCCGGTCTCCAGCCCGTAGGCGCGAACCGTCGCTATCGCGCTTACTTCGCGGGCCAAGGTGACCTCCCAGTACCAAGGGATGCCTGCGCTCGCGTACCGGCCTTTCTTCGCCTCCATGTCGGTTTGAGTATTCGATGGTGACAGAACCTCGCCGACCAACAGGGTGGTATTGGCCCGGATATCCTCGAATGGCGTCTTCGGGCACCGGCACACCAGGAAGTCCGGGGTCAGAAAATCGGACTTACCATGACTGCCCAGAAAGACGTTGGTCTCGGATTCGACTCGCCAGCAATGTTGCGGGTCTGCTGCCATGGTCTTCCGAGCACAGCTTTCGAGAGCATTCGTCAGGCGGCGGCTGAAAGCTTGGTGTTCCATGGGCCCCCGGCGTAGCCAGACCACGCGCCCGTCCCACAGCTCGATCTGCTCGGCGATCTCTTCCGGTAGTTGCTCGAGCTCCTCCCAGGTCATGTACTCGGGAAGCTCGGGCCGTTCGGTGTGCGGCAGGGACATGGCACCATCGTATGCCTGGTCAGCCTCGTATTCGCCGCATCGATCCGGACCGGCTCAGCCGATCGCCGCCCGTATCGCCGTCTCGACCGCCGAGAACGGCCCGGGCCCGGTGATCCGCAGCGGTTGCGCAGGGTTCAGGTTCGGCTGGGCCAGGAATCGAGGGTGGGCGCCGCGGTTCGGCTGGCCCGCGTGGACCAGGAACGGGTGGCAGAGGTAGACGTCGCCGGCGCTGCCGATGGCATGCGCGGTCGGGAGATGGGCGGTGGCCGGGTCGGCCCGGGCGGCGAGTTCGCGGGCATCGAGACCGCCTTCGCCTTCCGGCTCGAGTATCCGGGCGACCTCGCGGTGCGACCCCACGCGCAGCCGGGTCGGTGCTTCCTGCTCGCCGGTATCGGAGAACAGGAACAGCATCAGCAGCGCCCGATCCTTCGAATGGATATTGATCCGCCAGCTCAGATAATCGGTGGGCGACGAATCGGGGCCGGGGAAACTGGCGTCTACATGCCAGCCGTCGAGGACCGCTGTCTCCTGGCCCGGGAAGCGGATCACGAAACCGCCGAGGCTGCGGCGCGGCACCCAGCGTCCGGGGCCGACGAGCGCGTCGTAGGCCGCGCGCAGCCGCGGGGTGGCTGCGGCGGACACGAAGGGCTCGCTCACATAATCCGGCCGGAAGGCTGCCGGAACGGGCCAGCTGCCGGGGTCCTCGGGGGAGGCATCCAGGTCCTGCCAGATGATGTCGCGGCACTCTTCGGCGAGTTCGCGGGGGAACGCGCCGGGGATATGGACATAGCCGTTTTCGATGAACGAGGCCACCTGTACGTCGTCGAGCACGGGTTCATTGCAATCGGTGCCGACGTCGCGCGCCAGCGATTTTCCGCGCGGAGGCGGATATGCCCGGTACGACAGCGCTCGCGCCATCTCGTCCGTCGAACACCCCGGCCGATCTGTCCTGCCTCCTGTTCTCGCGGTTTCGGAATACCATTCCGCCCACCCGACTTGGACCCGGATATGACGAGTACGCAGTTCGATCCGCGCACCCTGCTCAGCGAGAGCCGGCTCGGCGTCCTGGCCACCATCAAATCCAACGGTCTGCCGCAGCTGTCCCCGGTAACCCCCTACTACGACCGTGCGGCCGAGGTCATCTATGTCTCGATGACCGAGGGCCGGGCCAAAACCGTGAACCTGCGCCGTGATCCGCGGGCCGCGCTGGAGGTCACCCGGGCCGACGGCTGGGCCTGGGCGACCGCGGAGGGCACGGTCACCCTCACCGGCCCGGGTACCGACCCGCACGGACCGGAGGTGGAAGCGCTGGTCGACTACTACCGCAAGGCGGCGGGCGAACATCCGGACTGGGAGGAGTACCGGACGGTCATGGTCTCCGACCGCCGGGTCCTCATGGAACTCGCGGTGGAGAACGTGTACGGCGCGGCCCTGCGCTGAGCCGCACCTTTCCGCGGCTTCGCACGGCGCTCGTACCGCTCGTGTATCGGTCGGTGCGCGTGGGCGAGTGGCGGTCGGCGCCGCGTGCTGTTCCCGTCTGATCGCCGAGGCCCGCCGGTCGGCGTCGGTCCCGAACCGAAGGCGTGCGACCACTGATTCTGTACCCGGACGGCGTTCGCCCGCGACGCGACGACGGACGGCGCCTGCGGAGTCCACAATGACGGAATCAACGGCCGGGAGTCGACTCCTCGACGGTGGCGGCGCCCGCGGGTGCCCGGGCGTCCCGGCCGGACAACGGCACACCCGAGTCGAGCAGGATCGAGGCGAGCAGCTCGCGGGAGCGGGCCAGATCCGACGCCAGCGCGTCCATTCGGTCGATCTCGGTCCGCAGGACCGCGACGACTTCCGCGCACGGCTCGATCCTTCCGACCGCGTCGCGGGTGCACGGCAATACCCGGCGGATCACCTCGGTGGTGAGTCCCGCTGACAGCAGAGCCCGGATACGGAGCACGGTGTCGACCGCGGAATCGTCGAAGCTGCGGTAGCCGTTGCCGCGCCGCACCGCTGTCAGCAGGCCTTGTCGTTCGTAATACCGCAGGGCTCGCGTGCTGCTGCCGGTGCGTTGTGCCAGCTCGCCGATCCGCATAACGCTCACCTCGACTTGACATTGACGCTGATGTCAATGTTTACCGTAGCCGCATGCAGATCGGAATCTTCACCGGCGTGACCGACGAAAGTATCGGCCCGGCCGACCTCGCCCGGGCTGTCGAGGACCGTGGCTTCGAATCGCTGTTCGTGGCCGAGCACACGCATATCCCGGTCACCGTCGACACGCCGTATCCCGCCGGAGGGGATATCCCGCGGGACTACTACCGGAATTTCGATCCGTTCATCTCGCTGGCCTTCGCCGCCGCTTCGACACAGCGGCTGCGGATCGGCACCGCTGTCGCCCTGCTCGTCCAGCGTGATCCGATCATCACGGCCAAAGAGGTGGCGAGCCTGGACGCGGCGTCGGGCGGGCGGTTCGAACTGGGCGTGGGCGCCGGGTGGCTGCGGGAGGAGATGCGCAATCACGGGACCGATCCGCGCAGCCGGCTCGCCCTGCAGCGCGAACGGCTGCTCGCCATGACGGATATCTGGACCCGGGAGGAAGCCGAATTCCACGGTGAGTACGTCGACTTCGATCCGCTGTATTCCTGGCCGAAACCGGTGCAGCGGCCGCGTCCGCCCGTCTGGCTGGGCGGCTGGGGGCCGTCCACGCACGAGCGGATTCTCGATCATGCCGACGGCTGGCTGGCTCCGGTGGGCCTTCCCTTCGCCGAACTGGAACGGGGGGTTCACGAACTGCGGGTGCTCGCCGAGAGCCGCGGCCGGGCCCCGGTTCCGGTGATCGCCACGGTCTTCGAACCCGGTCGCGACGAGCTGGAACGTCTGGCGGAACTGGGCATTCACCGGACATTGCTCGGTATCGTCCCGGTGCTGGCACACGATGCGGCGCTGCGTCGATTGGACCACTTCGCCGACGTGGTGGGCGAGTTGCGCAGCTGAAGCCTGAGGGGGCCCACCGGAGGACGTAACTTCTCCTCCATCGCTCATGGCGATACCGTGAGCGGCCGGCCGGAGCGCAGCGAAGCCGTACGTCGAGCCGCCGGACGTCACCCGGGTGACGTCCGGCGAACGGGCCCCCAGCGCCCGGCTTTCCGGCGCCGGCCGGGGCATACGCACGGCACCACCCGGCTCCGTCGCCCGCATCCCCGGCGAGGGGCGGGGCCTGCGAACGCGAGCAGGGCCCGGCGGAACTCCGCCGGGCCCTGCTGTGTGTTTCCTGCTTCGGTCAGCCCTTACGGCCCGGTGCCTTGGCTCCGGACTTGAAGCCGAGCGCACCCGGCTTGGCCTGCGGCGGGGTCGCCCCCGAACCGTTGCCTCCGCTGCCGTTACCGGCCGCTCCGCCGGTCTCGGTCGCGGCTTCGCCCGTGCTCTCCGGTGCCGCTTCGGCTGCGGTTTCCGAGGACGAATCCGCACTGGCCTCCGCGCCCGTTCCCGCGGTGACCTCGGCAGCCGGATCGGCGGTGGCCGTCGGTGCCGATTCCCGGGGGGACTCGTCCGGAGCAGGCCCGGATGCCGCGGTGGCCTCCGACTCCGGTGCGGGTGCCGGCGCCTTCGCGCCGGGCGCCTTGGCACCCGGACGCTTGAATCCGGACTTCATCGCCAGGCCCTTGGCCGGTTTCGACGGCTTGCTCTCGGCGGGAGCCGCCGCGGTGGCCGGTTCGGCGTTCGCCGCCTCCGATTCCGCGGCCGGGGCCTCTGTCGAAGCCGTCTCGGCCTTCGGTGCCGTCGCCGGGGCCTTCGCGCCGGGTGCTTTGGCGCCGGGGCGTTTGAATCCGGACTTCATGGCCAGGCCCTTGGCCGCGACCGTGGGTTTGGTTTCGGTCGGTGCCGAGCTCGCAGTGGATTCCGCGGGCGCCTCGGTCGCCGGTTCGGCGGCCGGGGCGGAGGCCTCGGCGGGTGCCTTCGCGCCCGGCGCTTTCGCACCGGGTGCCTGGGCCGCGCCCTTCATGGCCAGGCCCTTGCCGCCGGGTGCCTTGGCAGCGCCCTTCATCCCCAGGCCCTTCACCGGAGGCGCGGCGGGAGTCTCGGTGGTCTCCGACTCCGCCGGAGCGGATTCGGCCTTGGCGCCGGGTGCTTTGGCCGCGCCCTTCATGGCCAGGCCCTTGCCGCCGGGCGCCTTCGCGGCGCCTTTCATCCCGAGGCCCTTCGCGGCCGGTGCCGCTTTCTCCTCGGCCTCGGCCGCGGGGGCGGCCGCTGTGGCACCAGGGGCCTTGGCGGCCCCCTTCATGCCGAGACCCTTACCGGGTGCCTTGGCCGGGCCCTTCATGGCGAGGCCGCCACCCTTGGGTGCCGCCTTCTCGGCCGCGGGCGCGGCCTCGGCTTCGGCGGCCACCGGCGCGGGTTCGGGTTCCGGCTCGGGTTCGGCCTTGGGCTCCTGAACCACCGTGAGATTGGCGGTCAGCTGGTCCGGCTGCTGCCGCTCGATCGACTCGAGCATCAGCTGCGCGACGTCCACGACCTCTACGCCCTCGCCCTGGCCGGACTCCTGGCGGGCGGTCACGCCGTCGGTGAGCATCACCCGGCAGAACGGGCAGCCGGTGGCGATCTTGGCCGGGGAGGTGGTGAGCGCCTCGTCCACGCGGTCGATATTGATCCGCTTACCCAGCTGCTCTTCCATCCACATACGGGCGCCGCCGGCACCACAGCACATGGACCGTTCGCCGTGCCGGGGCATTTCCACCAGGGTGGATCCGGAGGCGGCCATCAGTTCACGCGGGGCGTTGTAGACCTTGTTGTGGCGGCCGAGGTAGCAGGGGTCGTGATAGGTGACATTCTGCGAGACCGGGGCCACCGGGACCAGCTGCTTACCACGCACCAGCCGGTTCAGCAGCTGGGTGTGGTGCACGACCTCATAGGTGCCGCCCACCTGCGGGTATTCGTTGTTGAGCGCATTGAAGCAGTGCGCGCAGGTGACGACGATCTTCTTCTTTTTCTGCTCGACGCCCTCGAACACCGAGTTCAGCAGCTCGATGTTCTGCATCGCCAGCTGCTGGAACAGGAACTCGTTACCCGCGCGCCGGGCCGAATCGCCGGTGCAGGTCTCCTCCTGGCCGAGGACCATGAATTTCACTCCGGCGGTCGCCAGCAGTTCGGCGACGGCCTTGGTGGTCTTCTTGGCGCGGTCCTCGTAGGCGCCGGCGCAGCCGACCCAGAACAGGTACTCGTAGCCGTCGAAGCTGTCGGCGTCCTGGCCGAAGACCGGGATATCGAAGTCCAGCTCGTTGATCCAGTTGAGCCGGTCCTTGGCGTTCTGGCCCCAGGGGTTGCCCTTGTTCTCGAGATTCTTGAACAGGCCCGCGAGTTCGGACGGGAAATCCGATTCTATGAGCACCTGGTAGCGACGCATATCGATGATGTGATCGACGTGTTCGATATCGACCGGGCACTGCTCCACGCAGGCGCCGCAGGTGGTGCAGCTCCACAGCACCTCCGGGTCGATGATCCCGTTCACCTCGTGGTCGCCGACGAGCGGGCGCTCGGCCTCGGCGCGTGCGGCTTCGGAGACCCGGGCCAGCTTCTTCTCGTCCGGGTTGCCCTCGCCGTCGACCAGACCGACCTCGTCGCCGCCCATATCCTTGCTGCCACCGGCCAGCAGATACGGGGCCTTGGTCCGGCCGTGGTCGCGCAGCGACATGATGAGCAGTTTGGGGGACAACGGCTTACCGGTGTTCCACGCCGGGCACTGCGACTGGCAGCGGCCGCATTCGGTGCAGGTGGTGAAGTCCAGCCAGCCCTTCCACGAGAAATCCTCGATCCGTCCGGCGCCGAGAGTGTCGGTGTCTGGGTCGACGTTCTCCATGTCCAATGCACGGCCTTTGGACATCATCGGCTTCGCCGCGCCGAGAGCGACATCACCGTCGTCCTCACGCTTGAAATAGATGTTGAAGAAGGCCGAGAACCGGTGCCAGGCCACGCCCCAGGTGATGTTGCGGCCGACGAAGTAGAGGAAGGCCATACCGGACATCAGCTTGATGAAGGCGAAGATCGACACCAGGGTCGGGCTCGCCGGCAGCAGCTTGGCCACCTGCATGGTGAAGAAGTCGGTGCCGGCGTGCGCGTGCCCGTAGGTGGCGAGCTTGCCCGCCTTCACGAAGATCATGCCCAGGCCTTCGAGCAGGACGATGGCCTCGATCACATAGGCGGGGCCGAACGCGGAGCCGCTGAAGCGGGAGAGCCGCTCCGGTACCCGCGGATGGTTCAGCTGGCGGATGACGATCAGCGTCACGATGCCGACGACGGTTCCGATGCCGAGGATCTCGTCCCACAGGTGATAGATCGCGGTGTTGCCGATCAGCGGCCAGTGGAAGGCCGGATCGAAGGTCTGACCGTAGGCCTCGAACCAGAGGATCGCGCCACCCAGGAAGCCGATCATCACCAGCCAGTGCGCCCAGCCCACCGTCCGGAATTTGTTCATCCGGGTATGCGCCAGAAACTCCACCAGCATCTGCTTGAAACGCGGGAAGAACGGTCGCCAGCGGTCCGGGGCGGGCTGGCCCAGCATGATGGCGCGGACGATATCCCGGACGCCGCCGAAGAACGACGCCCAACACAGCAGGCTGAGCGCCGCTCCCAGGGTGCCCAGCGTCACTGTCAGGGCATTCATGTCGCGACCTTTCTTTCGAAGCAACACGAGGTATGGGGAACTGAGCAGTACCCCGTCCGGCTCGTATCGTAACCGCCAGTAAGTTACCCGCCAGTAACTAACGGTGTCCACTGTACGATCCGCGTCGGGCCCCCGGCGTGTCTGCCTGGGCTTATCCGCATGAATCGCAGCGTGATCAATATCACTCTTTTCGGTTTACTGTCCAAAGTGCATAAGGGCTGATTAACACCGTAAAGGGCCAGCTGCCGCGAGTGGTGATAAGGCCAGGCTTACCCGTGGGATTCTTACGCTTGGGAAACGAATCTCGCCTTTTGACAGTGCATTCGACTACGCTCAGCCCGATCTATCAGGAAGCGTGACATCTCATAACGCTCGGGGAGGAATCAGGGTTCGATCACATCGACCCCCTCGCGTTGAGATGGGACGCCCCACACCCGATTGGAAATGGATGACACTCCCGAGATCCACCGTGATCGCCGCACTGGTCACCGGCTCGCTCGCTATGGGATTCGGCACAGCGCAGGCCGACCCGGCAGCCGAGGCCGCGAAGACCATCAACTACGCGGTGCAGTTGAAAGACAAGACCGTGGTGGCGACCATCAACGGCGGAACGTTCGCGGTCGTCGAGAAGGAACTCTCGCCTGAGGAGCTGGGCGCCACCGCGCCGGACCCCAGCGCCCCCGCCGGGGAGCCCATCGCGGCCGAGGCCGAGAAGACCAAGGTCATCGAGATCAAGGACGGCAACAACAACCTGGTTGCCTCGCTGCCGCTGGAATTCACCGCCGGAGGCACCGAGATTCCGGTCGTCTCGGAGATCAAACAGGACGGCGCCGTCCTCGAGATCACGCCCGAACAGCCGGCGGTTCAGGACCCCGCGCGGAGCAAAGAGGTTGTGCATCCGGTCGCGAAGCCGATTGCCTCGGTCGCGGAAAACCAGATGGCGATCAATGAGTTCTCCAGCAACTTCGGGCTTGCCACCGCTATCGGCGGCTTCATCGGTACCGCGGTCGGCTTCGTCGTGGGTTGTATCGTGATCCCCGCGATCGGGTGCCTGCCGGGCGCCGGGCTCGGCGGCATCATCGGCACCATCGCGGTGGGCGGCCCGACCCTGGTCGCCGCCGGTGTCGAACTCTTCAACACCATTCAGGCTCCGGCCGGCACAAGCAAATGGGCCAACGACGGCAAGCCCGTCACCGAAGAGCCCGCTCCTGCTCCCGCTCCCGCCCCGTAACCTCTCTCAACGGGCACAACCGAAAGGGCCGACAGCGTCACGCTGTCGGCCCTTTTCGTTTGCCGCGTGGATATGTGTAGCCCGAAGGCCCACTGCCGCCGACGCGGCAACGAGAGCCGCGGACGGGGTGCGTCCGTCCGGTCCGGCCGGCGTTGCGCTGGGTCGGGCTACCGCGTGTTCTTGCCTGGCCGGAAGTTCGGGAGGGACGCATGCCGTGGAGGGCCGGGATGGCGTCGAGCGGCAGCTCGGAAGGTCAGGCCCCGGGCAGGCGAGAGGGCCGGCAGCGTGACGCTGCCGGCCCTCTCGTTGCTCGATGCTCGGTGCGAGTCGCACCCGGAGGTGCGGCGCCGATCCTGCTCACCGCGTTCCACCGGGAGCGGAGAGCAGGACGACCTCTAGCTCGTGCGGATGCGCAGGCCCGGGTTGTCGGAGAGCACCACGCTCACCGGCTGCGCGAACAGCTGCGGGGCGTTACCGGTGAGCACACCCAGGATGTTGGGGATCTCGCAGATCGGGTAGTCGGCCACCGAGGAGGCGCTGGAGATACCCAGGGCCTGGCGCCCGGTGACGATCGGGCCGCCGCTATCGCCGGGGAGGGCGCAGATATTGGCGGAGAAGCTCTGGGTGAGCTGCCGGTCGCCGACCTGCACGGTCTGGTCCACCGCGTTCACCACACCGCAGCTGAAGCCGGTCCGCGAACCCGACTTGCAGACCGGCGCGCCGACCACCGGGGTGGCGACGCCGTCGATCGCGATCGGTGCGGCACCGGGCACCTTCACCTGGTTGTTCTGGAAGCGGCCCGCGGCCCCGTCCGCGATGCTCATGATCGAGTAGTCCTGGGCGCCGAGTACCGATTTCTGGTAGGTGGCGATCTGCGGGCCCACCTTGTTGCCACCGAGGGATTCGTGCACGGTGGCGGCGCCGATATCGTCGAGGTTCGGGTTGCAGTGCCCGGCGGTGATATTGACGGTGTTACCCGCCGGGCCGGTGCCGTTGAAGCCGAAGGAACAGCGCAGCGAGCTGTCCCCCGCGATGGCGGCGAAACCGTCGCCGCCGCCCACCGCGGTGGTGGCCGCCTCGGCGATCGCGGACGCCTGGGGCAGCGTTTCCGCCGCGACCGGCGGAGCCATGACGATGACCCGGGCCGGATCGATGAAGTTCGGCATGGGCAGGCCGACCTTGTCGACCCGCACCGCGATGCTGTTGTTGACGGTATCGATCACGACACCGCGCACCAGTGCGGACACCGCTTCGGGCTGACCGTCGAGCCAGCGTTCGAAGGCGCTCTTCTCGCCGCGCAGCGTCGTTTCGCTCTTGGCGACATTGCGGACCACGAATCCACTCGATTCGGCCGCACCGCGCGCCTCGTCGGCACCCGGGCCGTTGGCCAGGGCCACCACTCCGCGGCCCTGCTCGTCGAGCCAGGCGCCACCGAACACCTGGGGGAACTGACGCTGGGCCGTGGTGGCGAACGCCGCCACCTGCTGCGCGGTATCGGCGCGCGCCAGGTACTCCTCGGGGGAGATGTGCAGATCCCGGTTCAGTGCCGCGACGAGGTCGGCGGGGAGGCCGATACCCGGGTCGGGGGCAGCCGAGGAGACCGCTGCGATCGGGCCGAACAGCAGGGCGGCCGCCGAGGCGGCGACCGCGGCACGTTGCATGCGTTTTCTGGTCGGCGCCGACCTTCGTTTACCTATGCGTGGCATGAGCATGGAGAGACTATATCGGGCTCAGCCGGCATTCGGCCTGGTTCGTACCGCGATGCCGCTGCCGACGCCGCCACCGGCGGCCGCATCCACGTGCGCGAGTATGCCGCGGATGGGAATGCCCAGCGTAGCGGTGCCGCCGTACTGTGCGAGGGCGATATTGGCCTTCTCGCAATCGGGCGCGTCGGCGGCATTGGAGCCGCTGGTGATTCCCAGCGCCAGGGTGCCGCTGACGATGGCGCCGCCGCTGTCACCGCCCAGGGTGCAGGCCGAGCTGGCGAAGCCCCGGATGATCTTCGCGTCGCCCTCGGTGGTGAACAGCTGGGTCTCGACCCGGTCGGCGACGACGAAACCGCAGGTGAAGGTCGAGGACTGTCCGGATTTGCACACCGGAGCGCCGACCACCGGGTCTGCGGTGCCGGTGATGGTCAGGGTGGTGCCGTTGGCGCCGCGCACCGACGGCTGGTCCATCCCCGCGCCGACCGCGCGCTCGTTCAGCTGGATCACCGAATAGTCCAGCGTGCTGGGGCCGCCCAGTTCCGACTGGACGAAGGTGCCCAGCTCCGGGCTCGCCGGGATATTCCGGACATTCGGTCCGTATACGGCGGCCCGTTCGTCGCCTTTGTCGATATTCGGATTGCAGTGTCCGGCACTGATATTCAGCGCGTTACCGGCCGAATCGACACTGTTGAAGCCGAACGAGCAGACATCGACGCTCTTGAGTTCCGCGTCGTCGAGTGGGCCGGGGGCGCTGATATAGGTGTCCCCGCCCATCGGCCGGTGCTCCACCGGGCCGCCGCCGTCCGGGGAAAGGACGACCTTGATGTTGGCGATCAGGGTCGGCAGGTTGATCATATGCGCCAGTGGCGTATTCGCGACGTTGACGACCAGTTGGCTGTTGAGGAAGTCGATGGCGATGGAATTGATCAGCTGCGAGATATCCCGGGGCTGCGCGGCGACCCATTGATTCATCTGCGTGAGCGAGGTTTCCAGCGCGGCCGCCGAGACCGGGGCCAGGCGCGTGGAATATCCGTCGTCGCTGGCCACCTTGGCGGCGTCCGGCGAGGTCACGGCGACAGTGGGCTTACCCTCCGGGGTCATCCACGCGCCGGCGAAGACGTCCGGCCGTTCGGCGCGGAATTCGGCCGCGTAGGTCTGCAACTGCTGGGCGCGCGCGGCGCGGTCCAGATATTCGGTCGGGGTCATATTCAGATCGCGGGACAGCGCTTGGACCAGTTCGGCCGGCAGGTCCTCGGCTTTGAGTTGTTCCGGTTCCGGCGCGGCGATCGCCGCGGTCGCGCCGAACAGGGGAGCCAGGAGAACGGTCGAGCCGATAACGGCAGCTTTGACCGCGGCGTGACGCGCCACCGACTTGCGCATGAAGTCCCTTCGTCGGCACTGGGTGCCAGATAATCCGTGGCCGGATCGAATCCGTTGGCGCACAGGTTTGCTCGAGCTTCGACCGGGTTGCCGGGGTGGCCGGAATAACACCGGTCAGCGGATCACTCTAAGGCACAAATCGCTATCTGGCCTCTTCTTGGCGACCTTCCTTGGATCCGGTGTCGGGAAGGTCCATTTCCGGGTCCTCGGTGCGGAACGGAACTGGGAACGGGAAGATCCTCGGCCGGGTCCGGGTGGTCGTCGTTTCGGTCTCGGTGGTCGGCTCGATGAGGGTCGGACCGCTGGGTTCGGTGGTGGTCGCCGAGGGGGCCGTGGTGGGCGCCGGAGTCGTCTCGGTGACGGTGACCGGCGGCGGAGGAGGTAGCGGTTCCTCGGTGAAGGTCGGTTCCGGCTCGTAGGTCGGCTCGGGTGTGTAGGACGGGATCTCGGGGGCCGGGGCGACCGGCTGCGGCAGTACCGGCGGCGGCGGAGGCGTCTCGGTCACCGAGGTGGTGGCCGGTTCACCCGGCTCCGCCGCACCCGGTCGCAGAATCGCGGTGACACCGAGGGCGCCGATCAACAGGCCACCGAACGCCGCCGCCGCCACCAGCGCGGCCGTCCGCCGAGGGCTGTGATCACGATTGCCGCCGGTCGCCGTCACTCCGGCCGCGGATTTCTTCCCCTTGGTGGCGGTGGAAACCGCTGCCGCGGTGCCGGTCGCGGGCCGGGGAGCGGCCGCGGGGCCGGTGGCCGGACGCGGTCCGGTGGCGGGGGCCAGTCCGGCGGCTATGGCCGCCAGACTCGGGCCGCCGTAGGTGGCTTCGGGATCCAGGGCGGGAACGAGCGCGGAGTACGCCTTGGCCGGGGTGTCGCCATCGCGCAGTTTCGGCATGACGACGGTGTCCAGGGCGGAGTTCTGGGCGGTGGATGGATCGGGCGGCGTGGCGCCGGCCGGGGTCTCCAGGACGACCGCCAGCGCCGCCCGGCCCGCGCTCTCGGCGAAGTATCGGCTCGTGTCCGCGGGGGTGAGATGGGCGGGACCCGCCGGTAGTTCGTCCTCACCGACGAGGGCCACCGATTTCAGGCCCAGGTAGTCGAGTGCGCCGCGCAGGGCCAGCACCTGCCCGGGCGTCCATCCGGCGGGATGGGCGGCATAGAACTCGGCGGGGCCGTTGAGATGTTCGGCGGTGAGGTTGATCAGGCAGAACAGCGCGGTGGCGAGCAGGTCCTCACCGCGGTAGGCCTCGCCGTCGTCCACGACGACGCCCGCCGGATCGCCCACGGCCGCCACGAAGCCGGTGATCGTATGGGTGTGCCCGGGTGGGGCGACGGCGCCGCCGAGGACCGCGTCCCCGTCCTCGGACATGTGCAGCACCGGATCACGGAGGATGAAGTGCGGGTCTCCGTCGTCGTCGACGACCGCCGCGGTGCACGCGTACTCGGCGATGTGCAGGCCCACCCCAGTGGCCATTCTCGGATCCTCGCTTCGACTTCCTCATCCAGAAACAACGGTACGGTTCACCCGCACGTCGCCGTACCGTGACGCGGGGCGCCGCGGTCACCATGGGCGGAGCTTCGACAATAGCGCCGGCGAGCGGGTTGTGGGGATCGGGGAGCGACCCGCGGCCCGGGTGCCGGCGCGATACAGCTGGGTCACGATGTCGCGTCGACCCGGTCGCCGCGGCCGGGCGCGGGAAGAATGGGGCGGGGCCCGGTACGAGGGGGCGGGAATACATCGCCGGCGCCGGGGGTTGAGCTGATCGACAATGTTGAGTGACACTGGCTCAAGTTTGACTTGACGGCCTCTCGGAGGAGGGGCAGGATTGAGCCGACCACGCTCAGTATTGCTGGGACCGTGCTCTATGTTCTGCCTGGGGCTGGTCCACGCGGCGGGTCCGACCGGGCCCGCAGCGTCATGGGCACCTGCCCGGACAGACACAAGCAGTCGAAAATGAGGAGGAAACAAATGGCTCGTGCGGTCGGAATCGACCTCGGGACCACGAACTCGGTCGTCGCCGTTCTCGAAGGTGGTGAGCCGGTCGTCGTCGCCAACTCCGAGGGTTCGCGCACTACACCCTCTGTCGTCGCGTTCGCGAAGAACGGTGAAGTACTGGTCGGTCAGCCGGCCAAGAACCAGGCCGTGACCAACGTCGACCGCACGATCCGCTCGGTGAAACGCCATATCGGCACCGACTGGACCGTGGAGATCGACGGTAAGAAGTACACCTCGCAGGAGATCAGCGCGCGCACGCTGATGAAACTGAAGCGCGACGCCGAGGCCTACCTGGGTGAGGAGATCACCGACGCGGTGATCACCGTCCCCGCCTACTTCGAGGACGCGCAGCGTCAGGCCACCAAGGAAGCCGGTCAGATCGCCGGTCTCAATGTGCTGCGCATCGTCAACGAGCCCACGGCTGCGGCCCTGGCCTACGGCCTGGACAAGGGCGACAAGGAACAGACCATCCTGGTCTTCGACCTCGGTGGCGGTACCTTCGACGTCTCGCTGCTGGAAATCGGCGAGGGTGTCGTCGAGGTCCGCGCGACCTCCGGTGACAACCACCTCGGTGGTGACGACTGGGACGAGCGGGTCGTGAAGTGGCTGGTCGACAAGTTCAAGTCCAGCTCGGGCATCGATCTGACCAAGGACAAGATGGCCATGCAGCGGCTGCGTGAGGCCGCCGAGAAGGCCAAGATCGAACTGAGCTCCTCGCAGAGCACCTCGATCAATCTGCCCTACATCACCGTCGACGCGGACAAGAACCCGCTGTTCCTCGACGAGCAGCTGACCCGCGCCGAGTTCCAGAAGATCACCTCGGACCTGCTCGACCGCACCCGCGCGCCGTTCCAGTCCGTGGTCAAGGACGCCGGCATCAAGGTCTCCGATATCGACCACGTCGTGCTCGTCGGTGGCTCCACCCGCATGCCCGCGGTCTCCGAACTGGTCAAGGAACTGACCGGTGGCAAGGAGCCCAACAAGGGCGTGAACCCGGACGAGGTCGTCGCCGTCGGCGCCGCCCTGCAGGCCGGTGTGCTCAAGGGCGAGGTCAAGGACGTCCTGCTGCTCGATGTGACCCCGCTGTCGCTGGGTATCGAGACCAAGGGCGGCGTGATGACCAACCTCATCGAGCGCAACACCACCATCCCGACCAAGCGTTCGGAAACCTTCACCACGGCCAACGACAACCAGCCGTCGGTGCAGATCCAGGTGTTCCAGGGTGAGCGCGAGATCGCCGCGCACAACAAGCTGCTCGGCTCCTTCGAGCTGACCGGTATTCCGCCGGCTCCGCGCGGGGTGCCGCAGATCGAGGTCACCTTCGATATCGACGCCAACGGCATCGTGCACGTGACCGCGAAGGACAAGGGCACCGGTAAAGAGAACACGATCAAGATCCAGGACGGCTCCGGTCTGTCCAAGGAAGAGATCGACCGGATGGTCAAGGACGCCGAGGCGCACGCCGCCGAGGACAAGGCGCGCCGGGAGGAAGCGGAGACCCGCAACCAGGCCGAATCGCTGGTACACCAGACCGAGAAGTTCATCAAGGACAACGAGGACAAGGTTCCGGCGGATGTGAAGTCCAAGGTCGAGGCGGCGATCGCGGAGGCCAACGAAGCGCTCAAGGGCACCGACACCGCCGCGGTGAAGGCCGCGGTGGAGAAGCTGGCCACCGAATCGCAGGCGCTGGGTCAGGCGATCTACGAGGCGCAGGCCTCCGAGAGCGCGGCCTCCGGTAACGGCGCCGCGGGTGCGGACGCCGGCGACGACCAGGTGGTCGACGCCGAGGTCGTGGACGAGCCGGTCGACACGGAGAAGAAGTGACGAATTCGGGAAACAAAGGAAATTCCGAGGAGCCGGTCAGCTTCGTCGACAAGCGCAAGATCGATCCGGAGACCGGTGAGGTCCGCGAACAGGCCGGGGCGGCCAACGGCGCCGCCCCGGCCGGGGCCGAGGGGGGCGTAGCCCCCCAAGCGCCCCAGGCCGGCCTCGAAGGTGACGGTGTCGACGCGGCGCCCGCCGAGGCCCCGGCATCGGACGAACTCGCCGAGCGGACCGCCGATCTGCAGCGGCTCACGGCCGAGTACACCAACTACCGGCGCCGGGTCGAACGCGATCGCAAGACCGCGATCGATTCCGCCAAGGCCGCCGTGGTCACCGAACTGCTCGGTGTCCTCGACGACCTGGACCGCGCCAAGGCGCACGGCGACCTGGAGTCCGGCCCGCTGCGCTCGGTGGCCGACAAGCTGATCGAGGCCCTGCGCAAACAGGGGCTCGAGGAGTTCGGGTCCGAGGGCGAGCCCTTCGATCCGAACCTGCACGAGGCCGTGCAGCACGAGGGTTCCGGGCACGATCCGGTGATCGGCGTGGTGATGCGCAAGGGGTATCGCTTCGGGGAGCGGGTGCTGCGGCACGCGCTGGTCGGCGTCACCGACGGTGTCGGCGATCTCGGAGCGGACCAGGGTGCCGCGGATACCGCGGAACCCGCTCGGGCGGAGGCATCGGATGCTGATGCCGGCTCGGACAAGTAACGACTCCGCGGCGAAAGCCACGGACCGGGTGGCGCGGCGTGCGCACGGAGCGATCCGTGCGCACCGCGCCCCCGGTACGCCGCGCGCGACGGGCCCGGAGGCGGTAGGAAAGTACGACCACGCGGGGCCCCGGACGGTCCGCGGAACAGTATCGAGAGGAGGAGATGCCCGGTGAGCCAGCGGGAGTGGATCGAGAAGGACTTCTACAAGGAGCTGGGTGTCTCCGCCGACGCCTCCACCGAGGAGATCAAGAAGGCCTACCGCAAACTGGCCCGTGATCTGCATCCGGACGCCAATCCCGGCGATGCCAAGGCCGAGGAGCGGTTCAAGGCGGTCAGCGAGGCGCACACCGTCCTGTCGGATCCCGCCAAACGCGCGGAGTACGACGAGACCCGGCGGCTGTTCTCCGGCGGCGGGTACGGGCGGGGCGGCGGTTTCACCCCGGGTGCCGGTGGCGGGTTCTCCCAGAGCTTCGATCTGGGCGATATCTTCGGCCAGGCCGCCGGTGGCGCCGACGGGGGGCTCGGTGACCTGTTCGGCGGCCTGTTCAACCGGGGCGGCGGTGCCACACGCGGCGGCGGCCGGCCCCGCCGGGGCGCCGATGTGGAGGCCGAGACGACCCTCGGGTTCCGGGAGGCGGCCAGGGGCGTCACGGTGCCGCTGCACCTGACCAGCCCGTCACCCTGCACCACCTGTCATGGCAGCGGGGCCAAACCGGGCACCAGCCCGCGGGTGTGCCCGATCTGCAACGGCAGCGGTGTGGTGAGCCGCAATCAGGGCGCGTTCGGTTTCAGCGAACCGTGCGACGAGTGCCGCGGCACCGGGTCGATCATCGATGACCCGTGCGTGGACTGCCACGGCAGCGGTATCCAGAACCGCACCCGCTCCATCAACGTCCGCATTCCTCCGGGTATCGCGGACGGACAACGGATCCGGCTCGCCGGACAGGGCGAGGCGGGCCTGCGGGGCGCGCCCTCGGGCGACCTGTTCGTCACGGTCCACGTCGGCCAGGACAAGGTCTTCGGCCGGGCCGGCGACGACCTGACCCTGGCCCTACCGGTCAGCTACAGTGAATTGGTGCTCGGTACGACCGTATCGGTGCCCACTCTGGAGGGCCGGGTCGGCGTGAAGGTGCCGCCGGGTACCGCGGACGGGCGCATCCTGCGGGTGCGTGGCCGCGGAGTGCCCAAACGTGGTGGTGGAGCCGGTGATCTGCTGGTCACCGTGAAGGTCGCCGTGCCGCCGAAGCTGGACGACGATGCCGTAGCGGCGCTGCGCGCGCTGCAGGAGGCGGAGAAGGCCAGCGGCTTCGATCCGAGAGCGGGATGGGCAGGTGCGTGATGGATTCGAAACGGGCATCGGAGGGCTCGGCTCGCTCGGCGGCCCGAGCGATGGGCCCGGAGGCGGCCGCGCAGCGTGACGAGGTAGGGCCCCGGGAGGGGCGTCAATCGGCCACCGAATATTTCGTGATCTCGGTGGCCGCCCAGCTGGCCGGAATGCATGCGCAGACCCTGCGCACCTACGACCGGCTGGGTCTGGTGACACCGCAGCGCACGTCGGGTGGCGGCCGGCGCTATTCGGAACGGGACGTGGAACTGCTGCGCGAAGTGCAGCGGCTTTCCCAGGACGAAGGCGTCAATCTCGCCGGCATCAAACGGATCATCGAACTCACCAATCAGGTGACCGAACTCCAACAGCGGGTGATCGAACTGTCCGCGCAGCTGGAACGGGAACGGGCCCGGCCGGATTACCGGCCGGAACTGATTCCGCCGCAGCGCAATACCGCGCTGGTGGTGTGGCAGCCGCGGAACCGGCGGCAGCGTTGACGGCGGCGCCTCCGGCGCCGCCGGGTCAGGCTCCTTCGAACTGGATACGTTCGGCCGGGGTGCCCGCGTCGAGCAGGCGTTCCACGGTGGACCTGGTCATCGCGGGCGATCCGCAGACCAGCACCTGGTGCCGGTCGAACGAACCGTAGGAGCCGACCACTTCGGCGAGGGTGCCCTGGAGCAGGTCGTCCTCGTCGAAACCTATGTCCACCCGGTGACTTTCGTGCCACCTGTCCGGCCAGGACGGATCCTCCAGCCGTTCCACCACCGGCACCACGGTGAGCCAGGGCAGGTCGGCGGCGAGCAGGACGAGCATATCGGCGGCGTACAGGTCGCGTGGAGCGGAGCCGCCGAAGAACAGGTAGGTGGTGGGCGGGTCCGGGTGCCGGGCCAGTTCCAGGATCTGGGCGCGCAACGGGGCCAGGCCGGTGCCGCCCGCGATCATCACCACCTCGTCGCCGTCGGGATCGACGGTGAACAGGCCCTCGGGCGCGGACAGCTTCCACCGGTCCCCGACCGCGGTATCGGCGACGATACCGCCGCTGCACCAGCCGCCCGGCACGGTTTTCACATGGAATTCGAGCTTGCCGTCCAGCGAGGGCGGCAGCGCGGGGGAGAACCGGCGGCGCATACCCGGGAACTGCGGGACCTCGACCTGCACCGACTGCCCGGCATGGAACGGTACGTATTCGCCGATCAACCGGACGACCGCCATATCGTGGCGCAACCGGTGATGTTCGACGACATCGGCCAGCCAGTACGACCGCTGGGACGAATGGGCGGGGGACGCGCTCGGATCGTTCGTCATACCTCACTCCGCTGACAGGCCGGACCGGACGCCGATGCGCCCGGTGGTCGATGTGCCGATACCGATCAGACCGGATCGGTACTGATGATCTCTTCCGGGGTGCCGACCGCGAGCAGCGCCCGCCGGGTGTCGGCGATCATCTTCGCCGAACCGGCGATCTGGATCTGCCGATCCTCCCATGCGCCGAAACTGGCCACCACGGCGCCGAGGTTGCCGACCAGGCGCCGGTGCATTCCGTAGGGCGCGTCCTCGGTGGGATGCGGATACCACCACGGGTTGGTCTTGTGCTCGCAGACCGGGACGATGGTGAGCCACGGGTTGCTCTGCGAGAGCTGCCACATGTTCTCCACGTCGTACAGGTCGCAGGGGTAGACCCCGCCGATGAAGAAGTGCACGCGGGGGTTGATCCCGCGCCGGCCCATCTCGATCAGCTGGGCGCGCAGCGGTGCGACACCGGTGCCCGACCCGATCATCAGCACATCGCGGCCGCTGTCCTGGTCGACCTGCAGGCCGCCGAGTGGTCCGCCGATGAGCCAGCGGTCGCCGACCTTGGTCTCGTTGACGATGGAGGGGCTCACCCACCCGCCGCGGACCTTGCGGACGTGGAATTCGATCTCGCCGTAGGGGTTCGACGGGATGGCGGGCGAGAGGTAACGCCACATCCGGGGCCGTTGCGGGACGGAAACCGGGACGTACTGGCCGGCGAGGTAGGGAATCGGGTCGTCGGACTGCAGGCGCACGATGGCGAGATCTTCGAGGACGTGCCGGTGGCCGACGACGGTGGCCTCCCAATAGGGCGGCGAATCGTCGGAATTGGCTCCGATGGCCATGGCGGCGGAGATGAGCAGGCAGACATCGCGCCAGCCCTCGGCGAGTTCCCGGGTCCAGTAGGGGCCGTTGTAGGTCTGGAAGGCGGCGTAGAGGGCGGGGCCGGCCTGGTCGTAGTGCGCGGCCTCGACACCGTACTTGCGGTGATCGCGAGCCAGTTGCTCGAGGAACTTCTGGGCGCGATCCCAGTCCTCGAGATGATCGAGCATGTACTGGACCGCGGTGACGATTCTCTTCGCCTGCATATCCATGGCGGGCGGGAACAGCTCCCGCAGCCGCGGGTTCTCCGCGAACAGGTGACCGTAAAACGCGCTGACCAACCGCTCGGGACCACTCGGCGCATCGATCACCGACTGGAAATTGGCGCGGACCAGCGCTGCCGAACGCGCATCCACGGCGTGGAGCTTCCTTTCCCTGGATTCCGACCCGGAGGGACGTAGCCGTTACCGGCGGTCCTTCACCCGACCAGTATCCCCGAAAAAAGAGATGATGGTGGGTGTGAAATACGGTTACCGGGTTTGGCCGATCTTGTTCGCGGGTAAGGACGCGTCGTTATGAGCCGTGACCCAGCACTTTTCTGGCTACCCGGTGGGCGGCGACAGTCGCAGAAAATTTTAAAGTTGAGCGGAACAGACTCAACCTTTCGAACGTTGAAGCGGGCAGGACGGCACGAGGCACCGGGATCGGTGCGGATGCCGGATGAGATATCGACTAGCAGGAAGGTGCTTCGTGGACTCGTTCAATCCCACCACCAAGACCCAGGCCGCGCTGACCGCCGCGCTGCAGGCGGCCTCGTCCGCCGGTAACCCGGAGATCCGGCCGGCCCATCTGCTGGTGGCGCTGCTGGACCAGACCGACGGTATCGCCGCGCCCCTGCTGAAAGCGGTGGGCACCGACCCCGCGACAGTGCGGCGCGAGGCCCAGGACATCGTCGACCGGCTCCCGCGCGCCACCGGCGCCACCACGACTCCGCAACTGGGCCGCGAAGCGCTCGCCGCGATCACCGCGGCCCAGCATCTGGCCACCGAACTCGGCGACGAGTACGTCTCCACCGAGCATGTGATGGTCGGCCTGGCCTCCGGCGACTCCGATGTGACAATGCTGCTCGACAAATACGGCGCCACCGCCTCGGCACTGCGCGAGGCATTCACCACCGTGCGTGGCAACACCCGGGTGAGTAGCCCGGATCCGGAAGGCAGCTACCAGGCGCTGGAGAAGTACTCCACCGATCTCACCGACGCCGCGCGCGCCGGAAAGCTGGACCCGGTGATCGGTCGCGATACCGAGATCCGCCGGGTGGTGCAGGTGCTGTCCCGGCGCACCAAGAACAACCCGGTACTCATCGGCGAGCCGGGCGTCGGCAAAACCGCGATAGTGGAGGGCCTGGCCCAGCGCATCGTCGCCGGTGACGTCCCGGAATCGTTGCGCGGCAAGACCGTCATCTCCCTCGATCTGGGTGCGATGGTCGCGGGCGCGAAGTACCGCGGCGAATTCGAGGAGCGGCTCAAGGCCGTCCTCGAGGAGATCAAATCCAGTGCCGGGCAGATCATCACCTTCATCGACGAACTGCACACCATCGTCGGTGCCGGCGCGACCGGTGAATCCGCGATGGACGCCGGAAACATGATCAAGCCGATGCTGGCCCGCGGCGAGCTGCGGCTCGTCGGCGCGACCACCCTCGACGAGTACCGGCAGCACATCGAGAAGGACGCCGCGCTCGAGCGCCGCTTCCAGCAGGTGATGGTCGGCGAACCCTCGGTGGAGGACACCGTCGGCATCCTGCGCGGCATCAAGGAACGCTACGAGGTGCACCACGGGGTGCGGATCACCGACTCCGCCCTGGTGTCGGCGGCCGCGCTGTCGGACCGCTACATCACCTCCCGCTTCCTGCCCGACAAGGCCATCGACCTGGTGGACGAGGCGGCGTCGCGGCTGCGGATGGAGATCGATTCCCGCCCGGTGGAGATCGACGAGGTCGAACGCGCGGTGCGACGGCTCGAGATCGAAGAGGTGGCGCTGACGAAGGAGACCGACGAGGCGTCCAAGCAGCGACTGGAGCGGTTGCGCGCCGAACTCGCCGACGATCGCGAGAAACTCAACCAGCTCACCACCCGCTGGCAGAACGAGAAAACCGCCATCGACCAGGTCCGCGTGCTCAAAGAGCAGCTCGAGAACCTGCGCGGCGAATCCGAGCGCGCCGAACGCGACGGCGACCTGGGTAAAGCCGCCGAACTGCGATACGGCCGGATCCCGACGCTGGAGAAGGAACTCGCCGAAGCCGAGAAGACCTCCGGTGCGGCGGCCGACGGTGAGGTCATGCTCAAGGAAGAGGTCGGGCCCGACGATATCGCCGAGGTGATCTCGGCGTGGACCGGTATCCCGGTGGGCCGCCTGCTCGAGGGCGAGACCGAGAAGCTGCTCCGGATGGAAGCCGAACTCGGCCGGCGCGTGGTCGGGCAGCACGACGCGGTGCGCGCGGTGTCCGACGCGGTGCGGCGGGCGCGGGCCGGTGTCGCCGACCCGAACCGGCCGACCGGATCGTTCCTCTTCGTCGGCCCCACCGGTGTCGGTAAGACCGAGCTGGCCAAGGCGCTGGCGGACTTCCTGTTCGACGACGAACGCGCGATGGTCCGCATCGATATGAGCGAGTACAGCGAGAAGCACGCGGTCGCCCGCCTGGTCGGCGCCCCACCCGGATACGTCGGCTACGACCAGGGCGGCCAGCTCACCGAAGCGGTGCGCCGGCGGCCGTACACGGTGGTGCTGTTCGACGAGATCGAGAAGGCGCATCCGGATGTCTTCGACATCCTGCTCGCCGTACTCGACGAGGGCCGCCTCACCGATGGGCAGGGCCGGACGGTGGACTTCCGCAACACCATCCTGATCCTGACCTCCAACCTGGGCGCCGGAGCCGACGCGGAATTCGTGATGAACGCGGTGCGAGCCGCCTTCAAACCGGAGTTCCTGAACCGGCTCGACGATGTGGTCATGTTCCAGGCCCTCGACGAGGACCAGCTCGCCCATGTCGTGGACATCCAGCTCGATCAGTTGCAGCGGCGGCTCGCACAACGGCGGCTGACCCTCGAGGTGAGCGATTCGGCCAGGTTCTGGCTGGCGGTGCGTGGATACGACCCGGTCTACGGCGCACGCCCGCTGCGGCGCCTCATCCAGCAGTCGATCGGCGACACCCTGGCCAAGGAACTGCTGGCCGGGAAGGTCACCGACGGCGACACGGTCGAGGTGGGCGTGAGCCCGGACGGTGACGGCCTCGTGGTCGGGCCGCGCGATCGCGACCCCGCCGCGGTCAGCGCCGGTTCCTGACCCGGCCCCTCGCACCGCGCGTGTGGCACCGGCCTCGCCGCCGGTGCCACACGCGCCGTCTCCGGACGACTGCGTTCGCCGGGGACTCGGTGTTTGTGGTCGGCGTGGGTGGGTGTTGTGAGCGGATGGTGGGCATGTCGACGCGCATGGCCGAAGCGGAGGCGGAGGTACGCCGAGGTGGGCGTGGGTGGGTGTTGTGAGCGGATGGTGGGCATGTCGACGCGCATGGCCGGAGCGGAGGCGGAGGTACGCCTAGTCTGGGTGGTATGACCAACCCGAACGATCCCTGGGCGAGGCGGCCGGACGACGATCCGACCCAGCACCTGGGTCAGCCGGGGGAATCGGCCACCGAGAAGCTGTCCACGGGTTACGGCCCGGCGGGTTACGGGGAGTCGACCACGGCCTATCCGGGCAACGATCCCTACGGCGGCTGGGGGGCGGGCCCCAACCCGACCCGGGAGATGCCGCTCTATCCGGAGCCTTATCAGAATCAGTGGGGTGGGTATGGTCCGCCGGGCCAGGTGCCGCCGGGGCAGCTGCCGCCCGAACCGCCGCGGCGACCGAAGAAGACCGGTATGTGGGTCGGTATCGCGGTCGCGGTCATCGTGCTGATCGGGCTCGCCGGTATCGCCGCCGGGGCGCTCTTCGGTGGCGATTCCGGCACCACGGCGAGCGACACCACGACCACCGCCCGGCCGACGCCTCGTGGACTACCGGCCGATCCGGGCGATTCGGGTCCCGCGCTCCCCAGCCTGCCCGGACTACCGGATATGCCCGATACCGGTGATGCCGAATCGGGCGGTACCACCATGGGCACCATCAGCACCAATTCCGGCGGTACGCTCACCATCAGTACACTCACCGGCGCCGAGGTCACGGTGCACACCAGCCCGTCCACTCAGGTGATATCGCTGGCCGGGGCCACCGTCGACGCGCTGCCGACCGGTGACCTGGTGATCGTGCAGGGTCAGAAGAGTCCGGACGGATCCATTCAGGCCGATGTCATCATCAGCACCGCCCTCGAAGGGGGCGGGCGATGAGAAAACCGCGGCGCGCAGTGTGGGTGCCCGGCAATACGCCGGGCGGGTCGATAGGCTAGGCGACGATGACGGCAATGTGGTTCGGGCTGGCGGCAATCACCCTCACGGGTGCGATAGTGCTGCTCTACTTCGACCGGCGCCAGCGGCAGCGGACCGGTCACGCGCGCCAGGTGTGGGCGAAAGCCCAGGGATACACCTATGTGTCGGTGGAACCGGCGCTCGCTTCGACGTGGCGGCGCGGTGCGCTGGCCAAGCTCGGGTATCTGACCGCGGTGGACGTGGTGACAGGTATCCGTAAAGGCGAGAAATTCGTCCTGCTGGATCTCGAGGATTCCGCGACCCTGGTCGCGGTCCGCCGGCAGATCGGCTCGGATATCGATGTCGATATGCGGTTGAAGACGATGAATCCGCCCAAGGACGCCGATCTCGAACTGCTCGGCGCCATCGGCGACCGCGTCGTTTTCGCGACCAACCCCGAGATCGCGCGGCATGCGGTCGATCAGCGGATGGTCGCGTTCATCGAATCGCTGGCCGATACCGTGCAGATGCTGTGGAGCGAGGGCAACTGGACTCTCGGCATGCTTCCGGTCGGGACCGCGGCCAAGGACTGGGAGACCGGTATCGACGCCGTCCTGCGGCTGTCGGGTCTGCTGCACGTGCTGCCGCCGGTCACCGAACCCCGGTCCGACGATCCCGAAGGCGGGGCTCCGCACCCGCGCGCCAGGATCCGTTCGGCGGAATACGACGACCGCGACGAGGACTTCGACGATTTCGCCGACGACCGCGAAGACGGTCGGTACGGGCGGCCGGCGCCCAATGTCCGGTACCGCCAGGACGACCCGGAGGATCTCGGCGAGCCGGGCCGGCGCGACTCCGATACCGGCGACGCTCCGCCGCGGCGGCCGAGTCTGGCCGTGGTGCCCGACGCGCGGCCGGCGAACCGGCCCGCGCGTTCGGAATCCGATCGCGATTCCGGCGCGCGGGAGCGCCGTGAACCCGCCCCCGGCGACGATCAGGATCCGCCTCGGCCCGGGGGCCCGTTCCATCCGGGGTTCCGCCCCTACCAGGGTCCGGTCCCGCAGTAGATTTCCCCGATACGCACTCCGCGCGACCTGCGACAACTCCGCGCGGAGCGCCCCCGTATCCTGCTTCGCAGGGCGCCGCAGCGGGCGCCGGGACAATACTGCCGTGACTCGCCTACGTGGGCGGAAGGACACCGATGATCGACCAGACAACGACCGACCGGGACGTTTTGGCCGGACTGGTGCGCGATTTAGCCGTCGTGCACGGCAAGGTGACGCTGTCCTCCGGTAAGGAGGCCGACTATTACGTCGACCTGCGCCGGGCGACCCTGCACCACCGGGCCGGTCCGTTGATCGGCAAACTGCTGCGCGACCTCGTCGCCGACTGGGACTTCGACGCCGTCGGCGGTCTCACCATGGGCGCCGACCCGGTCGCGCTCGCGGTGATGCACGCCCCGGGCCGGCCGATCGATGCGTTCGTGGTGCGCAAGGCGGCGAAAACGCACGGGATGCAACGACAGATCGAGGGCCCCGATGTGGTGGGCAGACGGGTTCTGGTGGTCGAGGACACGACGACCACCGGTAATTCTCCACTGACCGCGGTGCGCGCCCTGCGCGACGCGGGCGCGACAGTGGTCGGGGTGGCCACCGTGGTGGACCGCGAGACCGGCGCCGACCGGGTCATCGCCGACGAAGGTCTCGAGTACCGCTCCATCCTGAGCCTCGGGGATCTGGAGCTCGGCTGAACATCGCTGCCGAACACGGCGGCTGTTCACCGGTCCGTCCCGCTCGGTTAGCCTGAGAATCCGTCAGTACTGCAAGTGAAGGGTCGTGGAGTCGTGGTGAGCATTGCCGGCAAGAAGGGGCACGACAACGTTGCAATGCTCGGCATCGGTGCCTACCGGCCGACGCGCGTGGTCAGCAATGACGAGGTGTGCGAGGTCCTGGATTCCTCCGATGAGTGGATCTTCGAGCGCAGCGGTATCCGTAACCGCCGCTGGATCAGCGGCGACGAGTCGCTGCGATCCATCTCGGTGGCCGCGGGTCGGCGTGCGCTGCGCAACAGTGGTGTGGACCCCTCACAGATCGGCGCGCTCATCCTGGCCACCTCCAGTTGGCCGATGCTCACTCCGCACGGTGCCCCGATCGTCGCCAGCGACCTGGGGATGAACGGCATCGCCGCCTTCGACCTGACTTCCGGATGCGGTGGTTTCGGGTACGGGCTCGGCGTCGCCAGCGATATGATCCGCGCCGGTTCGGCCGAATACGTGCTGCTCATCGGGGCCGAGACCATGACCATCGGCATCGACCCGACCGACCGCGGTACGGCCTTCATCTTCGGCGACGGTGCCGGTGCGGTGGTGATCGGCCCGAGCGAGGAGAACGGGATCTCCCCGACGGTCTGGGGCAGCGACGGCGAGAACGCCGAAGCGATCAAACAGGACGTCAACTTCATCGACTACATGCAGCGGGCCCAGGACCTGCAGGGCACCGATCCCAAGGTGGAGCCGGTGGGTCGGATGGCACTGCGGATGGAGGGGCCGCGGGTATTCCGGTGGGCCGCCGTCACGCTGCCGCGGGCGCTGTCCACCGCGCTCGATGTGGCGGGAGTCTCCAAGGACGATATCGAGGTCTTCATCCCGCACCAGGCCAATGCCCGGATCAACGAGCTGATGAAGAAGAACCTGGGCCTGGCCGACGAGATCCCCATGGCGGGCGATATCGAGAACACCGGCAATACGTCCGCGGCCTCGATTCCGCTGGCCATGGAGGAGATGCTGGCCACGGGTAAGGCCAAGGGCGGTCAGCTGGCGTTGCTGCTCGGTTTCGGCGCGGGGCTCAGCTACGCGGGTCAGGTCGTCATCCTGCCGCCGGCGCCCGCCGAATCGAGCCTCTGATATGCGCCCGCTGCGGGCCGGGTACCTCGCCGCCACCGCGGTGACCGTGGCCGGGGCGCTCACCGGTCGTCAGCGGTGGCAGTGGGCGGCCAAACCGCTGATGATGCCGCTGCTCGCGGCCGATATCGCCACCAGCGGAGCCGATATCGTGCCCGCCGACCGGACCCTGCTGCTGAGTTCCCTGGGCGCCGCAACCGTCGGGGACGTACTGCTCATCGAACCCGACGACGATCGCCGGCTCATCGCCGGCGCGTCCTCGTTCGCCGTGATGCAGACCGGATATGCCGCGCTTTGGTGGCGCTACGGTGCGCGCCCGTCGCCCGCTGTCGCGGTGCCGAGGCTGCTGGCCTGGGCCGGTGCCGCCGCAATGCTGCGCGCGAAGGCGCCCGCCCTCGCCGCGCCGCTGAGCGCGTACGGCGTCACGCTGGGCACCGCGGCGGTACTCGCCTCCGACCCGGCCCTGACCGAGGACGCGAACACCGTTGCGGGGCTTAACATTCCGGGCGCCGATCCGCGCAGCCGGCTCGGGGTGGGTGCGCTGCTGTTCACGGTCTCGGACGGCCTCATCGTGTTGCGGCGGCTCTTCGCGCGCGGGGACCGGGCGCGGCGGGTGCTCGAAGCGGTGATCCTGGCGACCTACGGTGCCGCGCAGTTCCTGCTCACCGATCCGGCCGCGCACGCCCGCACACCGCTCGGCGCCGCTGCGCCCGAACAGATTTCCGCTGGTAGCGCCTAGCCTCTGCCCGATACGATCCACGCATGAGCTACCCGCCGCCCGCGTACGGCTATCCGGCGTACGGCCCGCCGCCGCCCGAGCATCCGCAGGCGACCACCGTACTGATCCTGGGCATCGTCGGAATGATGTTCTGCCAGGTCTGCGCCCCGTTCGCCTGGGTACTGGGCCGCCGGGCCCTCAACGAGATCGACGCCTCCGGCGGCACAGTCGGCGGCCGCAGCAATGTGATGGTGGGCTACGTCCTGGGCATCATCGGATCCGTGCTGCTGATCCTGGGCGTACTCGCGGTCATCGCCTACATCGTCTTCATGATCGTGCTGATCAACTCCGCCTGACCGCGCCGATCGTGCCGCAGGGTCGGCGGGACCACGCCGGTTCTTCGACCCCGCCGGTGGAGCCGCTGTGCTCCTTCGCGACCGCACCGGGGCGGGGCCCGACGCTGAATGCCATCGGCCTGTCCAGGTATACGAGGCGCGCACGCGGCCAGGGACTTCGACCGGTCCGAGGGGTTGACTTCACTGTAAGGGCGCGATATCCGGGTCGGCGGAGGGTGTGCCGTCCTGTACTTGGACCGGCCTGGGTGGGTTCACGTCACTGTAAGTGCTCAACGGCCCCACTCTATGGACGGCCAACTGCACATCACATTTCACCAGGCGGCCGTGAGGTCCGCGTGCTGGCGGACCCAGGTGTGCATGGCGATACCCGCCGCCACTCCCGCGTTGATACTGCGGGTGGAACCGAACTGGGCGATGGACACCGTGAGTACCGCCGCGTCCCGGGCGCTTTCGGTGACTCCCGGCCCTTCCTGGCCGAACAGCAGCAGGCAGCGCCGCGGCAGCCGGACGGTTTCCAGCGGTACCGAACCCGGGACATTGTCCACCGCGACCACGCTCAGGTCCTCGGAGCGGGCGAATTCGAGCAGGGCCTCGATATCGGGGTGGTGGGTGATGTGCTGGTAGCGGTCGGTGACCATGGCGCCGCGCCGGTTCCAGCGGCGGCGGCCGACTATATGCACCGCGCCGGCCGCGAAGGCATTGGCGGTGCGCACGACCGTGCCGATGTTCGCGTCGTGTCCGAAGTTCTCGATGGCGACATGGAAGGGGTGTCGGCGGCGGTCGATATCGGCCACGATCGCTTCCCGGGTCCAGTAGCGGTACGCGTCGACGACATTGCGGCGGTCGCCTTCGGCGAGCAGGACCGGGTCGAGCCGGTCGTCGTCCGGCGGTGGCCCGTCGTGCTCGGCGGCCCACGGCCCGACCCCGTTCGGGTTCTCACCCCATTCGGTCGGACCGGGTTCGGGGTCCGGATCCGGGTCGCCGGATTCCTGTCGCGCTGCCGGCTCCGGGTCCGGGGTACGCGCTGTGGCGGCTTCGGATGTCCGGAGCCGGGCGGGGCTCGGATCTGCCCCTAGCGCTGGGTTGGTCACGGCATGATCGTAGTGGGGGGCGAGCGGGGTCGTCCGGCTCGGTCCGGCCCGCCCGAAACGTATTGTGCGGCCGCGGCTTCTGGCGAACAGCCGTTCACTCGCCGCGGCGGCGCACTCGGGAGCCCGCGCGACACGCCCGGGCGTAAACCCCACTTTACGGTATGCGGGTTCCCGTTCCGGGCTTTGTCCGGCAGCAATTCCACGAGGTACGGACCGGATCGGGACGGAGTCGAACGGTTGCGCGTCGAGTCGATAACAATTGAGCGGCGGAAAAGCCGATTCGCCTGGCAATATGGGTTTCATGACCCCGCCCAGCGACGATCTCGACGTTCCCCGGCGCTCGGCCGGGCAACAGCGCAGGCCGCTGGGGGACCCCGCGACACGCTGGTCCGAGCGGGCCGACCGGGCCGAGGCCGCGATCCTGTCGCGGCACCTGCGGCCGGTGTGGTTGCTCCCGGGCACTGCGCTCGGCGTGGTGGGCTGGCCGTCCGTCCGGCGCGAGCGATTCTTCCTCACCTGGCACTACTGGTGGCAGGCCCATCTCATCGATTGCGCGGTCGACGCCGCCAACCGGGCGCCGACCATCGAACGCCGTAAACGGGTCGCCACCCTGGTCCGGTCGCATCGGCTTCGCAATATCTCCGGCTGGACCAACCGCTACTACGACGATATGGCCTGGCTGGCCCTCGCCCTGGAACGCGCGGCCCGGATCCACGACAACGAGGAGGCCGTCGGCGCGCTCGGACCGCTGGAGCAGAAGCTGTACGCCGCGTGGAACCCGGCGGTGGGGGGCGGCATCCCCCTGGCGGTGGGCGGATTTCTACAACGCTCCGGCCAACGGTCCCGCCGGTATCGCGCTGGCCCGGCTCGGCCGCCACCAGCGGGCAGCGGAAATAGCGGGCTGGATCGACGAGACGTTGCGCGATCCGGAGACGGGCCTGATCTTCGACGGTATCCATCTCCCGGCCCGTGAACTGGAACGCCCGATCTATACGTACTGTCAGGGTGTCGTACTCGGCCTGGAAACCGAGCTCGCGGTCCACACCGGCGAGCACACCCATCTCGACCGGGTGCACCGCCTGCTGGACGCCGTGGAGGATCATCTGACCGTCGAGTGCGTGGTGCGCGGCGGTACCGGCGGTGACGGCGGCCTGTTCAACGGCATCCTCGTCCGCTATCTCGCCCAGGTCGCGCTGATGCTGCCCGGCAACGAACACGAGCAACTCGCCGACCGGCGCATAGCCGCGCGCATTGTGAAGGAGTCGGCGGCCGCGGCCTGGGAGAACCGGCTCGATCTCGAGGGCGAACCGCTCTTCGGCCCCGACTGGTCGGTCTCCGCGCAATTGCCCAGCGGTAGCGGCGGCGCCGGAGGGCTCACCTCCAACGGCGCGGTCAGTTCCTCCCGGGTTCCCGAACGGGACCTATCGGTACAGCTGTCGGGATGGATGCTCATGGAAGCCGCCCATATGGTCACCGCGGCCGGCCTGTAGTTCCCGCCGGTCGTAACCGTGGCCGGGGTGGTGGGCCGCCCGGCCCGCCCGCCCCAGATCGGGTAGCGGCATGGTGTCGGCCTCGGCGGCCGCGGAATCGATATCGATATCGAAGTCCTCGGCCGGCTGAGCCATCTCCTGCCGGTACTGCCTGATTCCGATGACGGTGCCCACGATCAGGCATACCACCAGCGAACCGATCACAATGGGCATGAGCCAGGAGATGCGCTGGATGAAACCGCCGGCGTAGTACCCCATGAGCAGCAGGACCGGGGCCCAGATTATGGCGCCGATGGTGCTGGCCACGGTGTAGCGGCGATGGTCCATTCCGGCGGCCCCGGCCACCATCGGGCACAGGGTGCGCACCCAGGGAATCCAGCGGGCGATCAGCACCGCCACGAATCCGTGCCGGTGCAGCAACTCGGCGACCCGGGCCAGGTTGCGGGTATTGATATAGCGCCCGTTCTTGCGGGCGACGAGCCGGTGGCCGGTTCGCCGCCCGACCATATAGCCCACCTGGTTGCCGGCTATGGCGGCGACCATCGCACCCACCGCGAGCAGCCACACCTGGGTTTCGCCGGTGGCGTGCGAGGCCATCACGATTCCCGCGGTGAGCAGCATCGAATCGCCGGGCAGGAACAGTCCGAGAATGAACGCGCATTCCAGGAAGACGAAGGTCAGGACCACAGTCCAGACGAGCGCCGGACCGGCGGAGATCAGGGGTTCGAAGCTGCCCATCGCATGGGGCACGGACTGGGCGCTCACCACTTACCGAACAGGAGAATCGTTCGCGCCGACCGGTCCGGCGTGGTGCACCACCGGCAGGGGCATGGTGCTGTCGACCTGACCGGGCAGATCCATGGCCGGAAGCTCCGCGGTCGAGGTCAGTGCGCCGTTCGTGGCTGCTTTGTCCGCTTTGCGGCCGAGCAGCTTCTTGGCCACCGCGCTGATGCCCGGCAGGATCGAGATGAACACGATGAGGAGGAAGATCGCCTCGACGTGATCGCGAATGAAGGCGACATTGCCGAGGAAATAGCCGAGCACGGTCACCCCGCCGCCCCAGGCGATGGCGCCGACGATATCGAAGGCGACATAGCGCCGGTAGCTCATCTTGGAGACACCGGCCAGTACCGGCATGAAGGTCCGGACGATCGGGACGAATCGGGCCAGGATGATCGTTTTGGGGCCGTGCTTCTCGAAGAATTCGTGTGTTTCGGTGACATAGCTCTTCTTGAAGAAGCGCGTGTCCTCTTTGTTGAACAGCGCGGGACCGATGGCCCGGCCGATCCAGTATCCGCATTGATCACCGGCGAAAGCGATGAAGACGACGGCCGGGACCAGCACCCAGATCGATACCGGCGGATTCGGCTGGGCGGCCAGCAGACCACCGGTGAACAGCAACGAGTCACCGGGGAGCAGGGGGAACAGCAGTCCGGTTTCGATGAAGACGATCACCATGATGGCCGGTAGCACGGCATTCTTCAGCCAGGTCTCGGTCAACAGGTGCATCGGGTCGAGCAGTTCGGTCAGAGCCAGATTGCTCGTCACCGCGTCGGTAGCTGCCAGCGCAATCACCCGGCCCACAGTACCGGTTACATCGACCGCTGTAGGGTGCGGCGGCGCAAACAATCCCCTTATACCGGAGGAAACCTGCCTGCCTTAGGGTATGTGCAGAAACAGACAATCCCACGTCTGCCGCACAACACGGAGGTCTTCACAGTGCCGATCGCGACTCCGGAGGTCTACGCCGAGATGCTCGGTCAGGCCAAGGCGAACTCTTTTGCCTTCCCGGCCATCAACTGCACATCATCGGAGACGATCAACGCGGCGATCAAGGGTTTCGCCGAGGCGGGTAGTGACGGGATCATCCAGTTCTCCACCGGTGGCGCGGAATTCGGTTCCGGCCAGGGGGTGAAGGATATGGTCACCGGGGCGGTGGCGCTGGCCGAATTCGCCCATGTGGTGGCCGCGAAGTACGACATCACCATCGCGCTGCACACCGACCACTGCCCCAAGGACAAGCTGGACGGATTCGTCCGGCCGCTGCTGGCCATCTCGCAGGAGCGGGTGGACGCCGGGCAGAATCCGCTGTTCCAGTCGCATATGTGGGACGGTTCGGCCGTGCCGATCGACGAGAACCTCTCCATCGCGCAGGAGCTGCTGTCCGCCGCGGCCGCCGCGAAGATCATTCTCGAGGTCGAGATCGGTGTCGTCGGCGGTGAGGAGGACGGCGTCGAGGCCGAGATCAACGAGAAGCTCTACACCTCGCCCGCCGACTTCGAGAAGACCATCGACGCGCTCGGCGCGGGCGAAAAGGGCAAATACCTGCTCGCCGCCACCTTCGGCAATGTGCACGGTGTGTACAAGCCGGGCAATGTGGTGCTCAAGCCCGAGGTGCTGGCCGAGGGACAGCGGGTGGCCGCGGCCAAGCTGGGCCTGGCCAATGACGCCCAGCCGTTCGATTTCGTGTTCCACGGCGGTTCCGGGTCGCTGAAGTCGGAGATCGATGATTCGCTGCGCTACGGCGTGGTGAAGATGAACGTCGACACCGACACCCAGTACGCGTTCACCCGGCCGGTCGCGGCCCATATGTTCAGCAACTACGACGGTGTGCTGAAGATCGACGGCGAGGTCGGCAACAAGAAGGCCTACGATCCGCGCAGCTACCTGAAGAAGGCCGAGCTGTCGATGGCCGAGCGGGTGGTGCAGGCGTGCAACGACCTGCGGTCCGCCGGGCGTTCCATCAGTGCCTGATTCCTTCGCACCGCCCGTAGCCAGATGACAGTCGATCTCCGCGTGCTGGGGCCCGTGCGCCTACTGGTGGGCGGTGAGCCGGTGCCGGTCGGCGGGCCCAAGCCTCGGGCACTGCTGGCCGCACTCGCGGTGAACCGGCGCCGGGCCGTCTCCTCGGCCACCCTGGCCGATATGGTCTGGAACGAGGAGCCGCCGGATGCCTACGCGGCCAGTCTGCAGGTGTTCGTTTCGAATATCCGCAAGGCGCTGCGCAATTCCGGCGTCGACCCGGCGGCTGTCCTGCGCACGGAGTCCTCGGGCTATCGGCTCGAGATCACCGACGAGGCCTGCGACCTGGGCCGGTTCGAAGCCGCCCGGGACGCGGGCACCCGGGCGTCGGGGGTCGGCGATCACGCCTCGGCGTCCCGGCTGTTCGCCACCGCCCTGCGTGAGTGGAACGGCCGGGCGCTGTCGGATCTGGCCGGGCTCGGTTTCGCCGACAGTTTCGCCACCGCCATGGAGGAGGAACGGCTGCTGGCGGTATCGGCGCGATTCGACGCGGAAATCGCGTGCGGCCGGGCCGCCGCCGTGATCGGCGAACTGGTCGCGCTCACCAGCGAGCACCCGCTGCGGGAACCGCTGTGGGCCCAGCTCATCACCGCGCTCTATCTGTCCGAACGCCATGCCGACGCGCTGGAGGCATGCCGGCGGGTGCGGGCGGTACTGGCCGAGGAACTCGGTATCGACCCCGGGCCCGCGCTGGTGGAACTGGAACGGCGGGTGCTGCGCCAGGAGCCGCTGAGCACCGTCGAGCTGAAGAGCGTCGAGCGGATGGCCGCGGCCATGACCGATACGGTCACCGAGGTGCCGCGCACCGTGCGCAGCGGTCAGCTGCGGTTACCGGACGGGCGGACGGTAGTGGTGGCCCACGGCGGCTTCCGGATCGGACGGATGACCGACAACGATCTGATCCTCGACGATCCGAAGGCCAGCCGGTACCACGCCCAGATCAAATTGGGCCGGGCCGGGCTGCTGATCGAAGACCTCGACTCGGCCAACGGGGTCTTCGTCAACGAGCAGCCGATAGATTCCACGCTGCTGGCCGACGGCGACGCGATCCGGATCGGCAATACCGTGCTGGCCTTCCAGGCCGTGCGCTGAGGCCTCAGCCCAGGACGTCGTGGCGCACGATGGTCTGCTCGCGGCCCGGTCCGACCCCGATGCAGGAGATCCGGGCGCCCGAGAGCTCCTCCAGCCGCAGCACATAGGCCTGGGCATTGGCGGGCAGTTCCTCGAAGGTCCGCGCCCCCGAGATGTCCTCCCACCAGCCGGGCATCTCCTCGAAGATCGGTTTGGCGTGATGGAAACCGGTCTGGGTGGTCGGCATCTGCTCGACCCGTTCGCCGTCCACCTCGTAGGCCACGCAGATCGGCACCCGGTCCAGGCTCGACAGCACGTCGAGTTTGGTGAGGAAGTAGTCGGTGATGCCGTTGACCCGGGTCGCGTAGCGGGCGATGACCGCGTCGAACCAGCCGCAGCGGCGCGCCCGGCCGGTGGTGACGCCGACCTCCCCGCCCGTCTTGGCCAGGTAGGCGCCCGATTCGTCGAACAGTTCGGTCGGGAAAGGACCGGAACCGACGCGGGTGGTGTAGCACTTCAGGATGCCCAGCACCGTGTCGATCTGGTTGGGCCCGATCCCCGCGCCCACCGCGGCGCCGCCGGCGGTCGGGTTCGACGAGGTGACGTAGGGATAGGTGCCGTGGTCCACATCCAGCAGGGTGCCCTGCGAGCCCTCGAGGAGCACGGTCTCGCCGCGTTCGATGGCCAGGTTCAGTTCCAGCCGGGTATCGCTGATGCGGTGCGCGAACCGCTCGGCCTGGCCGAGTACCTCCTCGACCACCTGCTGCGGGTCCAGCGCGCGCCGGTTGTAGATCTTGACCAGGACCTGGTTCTTGAACTCGAGCGCCGCCTCCACCTTCTGGGTGAGGATCTTCTCGTCCAGTACATCGGCGACCCGGACCCCGACCCGCGCCACTTTGTCCTGGTAGCAGGGACCGATACCGCGGCCCGTGGTGCCGATCTTGTTGTTGCCGAGGAACCGTTCGGTGACCTTATCGATGGCCACGTGGTACGGCATGATCAGATGCGCGTCGGCGGAGAGCAGTAGACCCGAGGTGTCGACACCACGATCCTCCAGCCCGGCGAGTTCGTCGAGCAACACACCGGGGTCCACGACCACGCCGTTGCCGATGACGTTCTTGACGCCGGGCGTCAGGATGCCGGACGGAATGAGGTGCAACGCGAAGTTGTCGCCGTTGGGCAGCACCACGGTATGGCCGGCATTGTTACCGCCCTGGTACCGCACCACCCACTGCACGCGGCCCCCGAGTAGATCGGTGGCTTTGCCCTTGCCCTCGTCACCCCACTGGGCGCCGATGAGGACGATTGCCGGCATGGTCGTGTCTCCTACGGTTCGACGCGCAACACTCGAGTGCTGCAGCTACCTGCCGTAATGCGGAGGAAGCCGGGAGCACAGTCTAGCCGAGACCGCGCGGGCGCCGGGGAACGGTCGCCGGGGCCGGGCCGTTGCGCGGGTCGCCACCGGGCACCCTTTACACTCATGGGTGACCGGTCCGAGGGAGGGTGTTGGGCGTTTGAGTACCCAGGTTCTCCGCTGTGCCGACGCACCGGTACCCATCGCCCTCGCGGCGCTACCCACTGCGCAGACCGGGGCAATACCGGACACCGGGCTGATAGACGAGCTCCTGCCGGTGCTGGCGGCCGACAGCCTGCCGCGTTTGATCGTGCTGGGCGGCGACGCGGCGCTGGCCGCTGTGCTCACCCATCTGATGCGCACCGAGCGTTTGCACGTGGAAGTCGGCTACGTCCCCTTGGAGCGGACCTATGCCGCCCAGGCCTATGACCTCGATACCGGTAACGCCGCGGCGAAACGGGCGCTCGAGGGTTCGGCCTCCGAGACTCCGCTGGTACGCGACGACACCGGCACCGTCCTGGTGGGCCGCGCCAAGATCACCGGCCCGGACGGCGGCCAGCTGACCGGTGAGGCCTATGTCGACGACACCCGCCTGTTCTCCGGCACGATCCGGGCCATGTTCGTCACCCCCACGCTGGAGCTGCCGGGAGTCCGGGCCAGTTACCCGCGCCGCTTCCGGCGCCGTCGCTGGACCCCCGGGCGCGCCGCGCAACTCGGCACACCGGGCGCGGTGATCAATCGCGACGGTATCCAGAGCGACCGGGTGGTGCCGCGGTCGACGTTCTACCGGCATCACGAACCGTGGCTGCTGGTCCGCTGATGCGATACCCCCGCTCGCGCGCCGGCCTCCGCCGTTCGGGGGCTACCCGGTTCGGGCCGACTGTGCTCAGGGGGCGGGGATGGCGCCTCCGCCGGCGCGCCGGCCTCCGAAGTGCGGTGGTCGCTCGGTCGGGCCGGTTCGAGCCTGCTGCGACGGAGTGGCAACGACGCACGCGTCGTCGGCGGGTCGGGTTCGGAGTACCTGAGGGTGGGCGGCCGTGACCCGCGGCGTCCCGGCCCTGCGGCGCGGTGCGATACGTCCTAGCCCGGTGTTCCTGCTGGTCGTGGCCCTAGCGGTGGTCGGCGGCGTGCTCGCCTGGGACGCGGACCTGGATTCCGTCCGGGCAAAGGCCGGGGTTTTCGTGCTGGTGGTGTTCGGCTGGGTGGTGAGCCTGTGCCTGCACGAGTTCGCCCACGCGTATATCGCCTGGCGGGCCGGGGACCGCGAGGTGGAACTGCGTGGCTACCTGACCCTGAACCCGCTCAAATACAGTCATCCGCTGCTGTCGATCGTGCTGCCGATGGTGTTCATCGCGCTCGGCGGTATCGGGCTGCCCGGCGGGGCCGTGTACGTGCACACCCATCAGGTCCCGCCCCGTACCCAGCGGCTGATCAGTGTGGCGGGCCCGGCCGTCAACGCGGTGTGCGCGGTGGTGCTGCTGCTGGTCGTGCGATTCTTCGGCAGCGCGCAGGAACACCCGGCGTTCTGGTTCGGGCTCAGCTTCCTGGCCTTCCTGCAGGTGACCGCGACACTGCTGAACCTGCTGCCGATACCGGGCCTGGACGGCTACGGCGTGGTGGAGCCGTCGCTGAGCTACCAGACGCGGCGCGGGTTGGAGCAGTTCAAACCCTTCGGCATGCTCATCCTGTTCGCCCTGCTGTTCACCCCGGCGATCAATCAGGTCTTCTTCGACGCCGTGTACGCGCTCTACGACCTGTCCGGGGTATCGGAGCAGTGGTCGCGCTACGGCGGATATCTGACGAGGTTCTGGGCGTAGCCGATCCGAGAGGGCCCGCCCGGCGCGGCGCCGGCCGGACGGGCCCGGATTCCCCGCCCGGGCCGGCGTCCGGGTATCCGAAACATTCGGCGCTGACGCGCCGTCCGTCGGCGACGCGGCGCACGGGAGGGGTCCGACCGAACCGGCTGTGGGCCGGTGCGGTCACGTTTCACATTAGTGGAGACCGGCCGCCGCGGCACAGGTAGTCGACTACTCGAATAGCGGTCGTGACCGGGCGACCAGGCCCCCGCGACCCGCGATCACGGCTCCGGGAGGTTCCGGCAACCAGGCAGCGAACGATAGCGCGTGTCCGGTAACTAACCGACCGTGTCCGCAGGCCGATTCGTCGGTGTCACATAGGGATTGGGTACGGTGGGCGGGAGCAGCGCCAAGGCGGAAACGCGCTGCACCCCGCAGACCTGCAGCAGGTCTACCAGCGTGGACCGGATCTGGGCGAAGACCACATGTGCCGACAGCCCGGCCCCCGCAACCAGTTCCGGGCGTGCCTGTTTGGCCACCGAACGCAGCACGCGGGCGGCCTCCGCGCGGTCGGGTTGTTCACCCGGATCGGTGAGTATCATCCGCCGGACCACCTCGACCGCGGCGGCCAGCTGCTCCACTTCCTCGATCAGGCCCGGATTGAGGATCTCGTCGTCACGCACCAGGGTCAGTGAGCGGCGCAGCAGCACCCGGGTGTTGCGGACCGCGTTGTCCAGCGGATCGGCGGCGGCCCGCAGGCGTTCCAACCGGCCGCGCGAATTCCAGTACAGCGGAGATATGCGGCTCACCTCGCGGCCGCCCTCGAGCGATTTACGCAACGAATCGAGCTGCGCCTGGGTGGCCCGCACTGCGGTGAGCGCGGTGTGCACCTTGCCGGGGTCCTGTTCGAGCAGGCCGTGGGCGCCGTCGGTGAGCGATTTCGCCATCACGCCCAGAATCGCGGCCGCCTGCTCCCGGGCCCGGCGCACCGGATGCAACGGCAGTGCGGCGACGACCACCACCCCGACCAGCCCCCCGATCAGCGCGTCCACCATGCGCGAGAGGCCGGCCCCGGTGTCCGGCGGCATCAGGGTGGCCACCAGCACGGCCGAACCCGAGGCCTGGATACCGATGATGGCCCCGCCGTCGAGGAACACCGCCAGGGCCATGGCCACCGCCACCACCAGGGCGATCTGCCACACCCCGGTGCCAACCCGGGAGATGAACAGATCGCCGACGCCGATACCGACGGCGACCCCGACCACCAGTTCCAGCGAGCGGCGCAGCCGTGCGCCGAAGGCGGTGCCGATGGACACCACCGCGGCGGTCGGCGCGAAGAAGGGCAGCGCGTGGCCGACCACGTCCTTGGCCAGGAACCAGGCCAGCGCCGCCGCCAGCGAGCACTGCAGAATCGGGATCGCCGAGAGGCGGAGCCGCTTCCAGGACCGCCGCATCCGGTCGGTACCCCTGGCCCGGGCTCGGCCCATCGGGGACTTCGGGTCGATCAATGCTCCGGGTTCGTTCAGCCCAGACCCAGTTCCCCGGCCGCCCGCGGATCGCAATCCTCGAGCAGGTCCAGGCAGCGGGCGTATTCGTCGGATTCCCCGATGGCCTTGGCCGCCCGGGCCAGTGCCGCGACACTGCGCAGGAAGCCACGGTTCGGTTCGTGCTCCCACGGGACCGGGCCGAAGCCCTTCCAGCCGTTGCGGCGCAGCAGGTCCAGCCCACGGTGGTAGCCGGTCCGGGCGAACGCGTAGGCGGCGACCACATCGTGGTTGACCGGCTCCGCGGCCTCGTCCGCGCGCTTCAACGCGGCTTCGGCCAGGGTCGCCCAGGCGATCGACGCGGCGGGATTGTCGGCCGCGACGCGCACCGGATCGGTGCCGGCGTCGAGCGCGTCCTCCGCGTCGTGTAGTTCAGGAAGGAGTACCGGTTGCGGGCCGAGCAGATCACCGAACGAGGTCATGGGCTTCATTGTGCACGGGTATCGGGAATGCTCGATAGGCTGGCCATCTACGTCACATTCTGTTAGCCAGCAACGAGGGGTATAGGTGTCGCACCCGACCGACGACAAGGAACCGATCCGCTCCGAATCCGACTCCGGCGGCGACTCCCGCGCGGGTTCTACCGCCGGGGAGAAGCCGCGGACGTCCGAAACCGGATCGCAGCCGTCGCGGGCAACGGATGCGGCGAGCGGTGGGGACCCGACCGGACAAGCGGGGGCGACCGGCGAAGCGGAACCCGGCGAG
>NZ_BAGJ01000173.1 GCF_000308775.1 Nocardia testacea NBRC 100365 | reverse complement strand
TGGTCATCGTTGCCTTCTTCTGGAGTGTGATCGGTTGTGGGTGATTCGGTATCGGGCCGGCGGCCGGACCGGGAGCCACTCTCGATGGCGGACATCAGATTCCGGGCCTGCTCGGGGGTACGGGTGCGCGGCAGATCGACCACCGGGATGACCCCGGTATCCGCCTCGGCGGACTGTCGTTGCCGGCGCGGCAGGGCCGGACGAGCGCCTTCGTCCGGGCGGGGCTGTGCGATCACGGTCATCGGCTGTGAGTCGGCGGGACCGTGTGGGGCGGGCGCGGCCGTCTGCGCGAGGCTCCCGTCGACCGACGTCGCCGGCGCCGCCGCGGGGGTCGCCGTGGGCTCGAGGGCCGGACGTCCGGCCCGGCCCGGGCCGGCGGATTCGGTGAGCGCGGTCGGGATCAGCGCGATCGCCTTGATACCGCCGTACACCGAATCCGTCAGACGCACCGTGACACCGTGGCGGGCGGCCAGGGTGGCCACCACGAAGAGACCGAGACGGGTATCGCCGGTGAGTGCGGCCACGCCGAAATCCGGTGGTTCGGCCAGCAGTGCGTTGCGCTCGGCGATCTCCTCCGCGGTCATCCCCAGCCCCTGATCGGCGACCTCGACCGCGACCCCCCGGCCGACGACGGACGCCGACACCTCGACCTGGGACTCCGGTGGCGAGAACGCCGTGGCGTTGTCCATCAGCTCCGCGAGCAGATGGATCAGGTCGGCGACGGCTTTACCCGCGATCAGGACATCGGGTATGCGTCCGGTGTGGATCCTGGTGTAATCCAGGCTCTCCGCGACCGCGCCGCGGACGAGTTCCCACAGCGGAACCGGGTTGCGCCACCGGCGGCCCGACTGTTCGCCGCCGAGCACGATGAGATTCTCGGCGTGCCGCCGGGCGCGGGTGGCCAGATGGTCCAGCTGGAACAGCAGTTCGAGCTGGTCGGCGTTCTCCTCCTGGCGTTCGGCCTTGTCCAGCAGCGCGAGCTGGCGGTGCACGGCCAGCTGGTTGCGGTGGGCGATATTGAGGAACACGGTATGGAAGCCGGCCCGCGTCCTGGCCTCGGCCACGGCGGCGGAAACGGCCGCGACCTGCGCGCGGTTGAACGCGTCGGCCACTTCACCGAGTTCGTCGGTACCGAAGTCCAGGCGCGCGACCTCGGCGGCCGAATCGACATTCTCGCCGCGATCGAGCCGTCGCATGATGTCGGGCAGCCGCTCGTCGGCGAGTTCCAGGGTGTCGTCGCGCAGGCGGCGCATCCGGGCGATGAATCGGTTGGCCAGGACGAGCGCGGCCAGGAACGCCAGTGCGGTGATCCCCAGGACCGCGGCGCCGCCGGCCAGTGACCCGTTGGCGGTGTCGGCGCCCTGGGCGCGGCCGATGGCGTGCGCGTCGGCGCTCTGCCCCTCCCAGAGTTTCAGCAGGGCGGCCACGACCTCGCCGGAGACCCGCTGCCACTCGGCGACGGTCAACGGCAGGGCCGGCGTATCGGACTCGGTGGACTCGTCGGTGCTGCTGTCACCGGAACCGGTCCGGGTGCCGGTGCGTCCGGTCGTGGAGTCGTCGGTCTCCGGATCGTCGGCCGAGACCGAGCCGCGCAGCATCACCGCGTCCTGTACCGCGATCAGCTGTTGCCAGGCCGGTGAGGTGGTCAGGGCCTGCAACTGGGCCAGCCGGTCGCCTTTGAGCACAGTGGCGGAGTACGCGACCTCGCCGCGGAATTCACCGACGTGGCGGTTGAATTCCACCAGTTGCGCGTCGGTGAGCTCACCGAGGGTCAGCGCGACGGCGCCGAGGGTGTCGGCCTTCGACAATGCCTCGGCCGCCCGCAAGGGTTCGACCCCGTAGTTGAGCGCGATACCGACCCCGGCATCGGGTGCGACGCGGGCCGCCAGTACCGAGGCCCCGATGATGGTGTCGATCACCGAACTGAAGAACCCGAAGGCTTCCTCCCGCGGGATCGCGCGCGCATCGATGGCCGCGCGCAGATTCGGTACCGCCTCGAAGAGTTTGCGGTAGCCCTCGATCTGGCCGGCCGAGCCGTCGGGGTCGAGCCGCTGGGCGGCATCGCCTTTGGCGGTGACTTCGGCCAGCGCGATATCGGAGCGTTTCCGTGCGTCCGCGAGCGCGGTCGCGGCCCCGGGATCGCCCGCGAGATACAGCAGCGAGAGGCGCCGTTCCTCCTCGAGCCCCTGCACCATGAGAATGGCGGGAGTGGTGGTGCTACTGGCCAGGTCGGCCCATTCCTGTGCCTGCCGACCGGATTTCACGAGGTAACCCGCGGCGATGATACCGACCGTGAGCAGCGTGATACTGGTGATGAGCACGATGGCGAGCAGGCGGGTCCGAACGCCGACGCGCCCGCGCGTTCGATTCGGTCCGGAACGGGAAGTCGACGCGAACTCGGGGAGAGGCAGCCGCTTGGACACAGTAGATCAACTCGTTCCCGGGGATGCGCGCGAACAGCCTCATCGCCGCCGGCTCACCGCCCAACTATCCCGGCACTGCGGTCTCCCGGCAATGCGTCGTACTCCGGTACCAGACATTAGCGAAAGCAATACGTTTCAGTCTTGAAAACTACTACTCTCACCAGGCATTCTTTTCGGGTACCGGAGCCCGCGCGTTACGGTTTATTCCGGAATTGATCGCGACCGCGTGCCACCGCCCGCCGCGGCCGCGCGTTTCGTGCCCGCGACCCGGAAACACAGCACCCGTTCGCCGTATCCGGCCAGCGGCCGGGCCTCGGCGGCCTGCCGGATACCGCTGGCGGGAAGTTCGGTGAGTTTGGCGAACATGGTGGCATTACCGAACGCGGAACGAATCTGGGTCTCCGAGGCGTAATCCGCGCCGTAGTCGGCGAGTTTGCCGAAATCCAGCGGTGCCAGCGGAGTATCGAGGGCGACCGGTTCGGCGGGCCGGCCCAGCGCCGCGTACTGGGTCGCCGATCCCTGCTCGTACCAGCACAACTCGTAGGCCAGATTCTCGGTGCTCGTCACACTCATCACCGGCCACTGCTGCGAGAGGGCCAGCGCCAGCGGGTTCTTCGCCACCGGCGTCAGCTCCCATTTGAGGCTCTTCACGGCGATCCAGCTACCCGACATCCGCTCGATCAGCACGATGTCCTCACCGAGTTCGGTGGCGGCGTTGAGCTGTGGATCCCGGGTGCCCCAGTGCGCCTTGTCCACGCCGTAGGCGGTATTGATATCCACCGGTTCGGCGCCGGCCGCGGTGAACGCGGCGACGATCGCGTCGCGGACCTGTTCCAGCGCGTCCGGTGCCGAGCACAGCACGCTCAAGGCGCCGAAGGAGGAACCGATTTCCACCGGTTTGGCCGGCTGGTCCGGCATCGCGCCGGCCACCAGCGGCTTCAGTCCCACCAGCGCGAGCTGCCAGTTGATCTCCTCGATCGTGGCCAGATCTCCCGCGCTTTGGTACAGGATCTGCTGCTGGGTCAGGTAACCGGCGCGCTCGAGGGTCCGGCATTCCAGCTTCCGCAGGGCGGCCTGCGTTTTCGCGGTGAAACCGATCTCCTCGATCTTGAGGTTCCGCAGCTGCGAGGCCATGGCCGCGGTGGTGAGCGCGGTATAGCGCTCGCGGTACATGGCCACCGCCTGTTTGCGCTGCCGGCCCACCATCAAGGTGCGCAGCAGGGTGTTCAGGGTGGCGAGGTATTTCCGGGACTGCTCCGGGTCGGCCTCGAAGAGGGTGGCGCGGATACGGACCGCCTCGTCGGTGGCCACCACGGCCGCGCCCGGGTCCAGCCGGCACAGCCACACACCGCATTTCGACAGGCCGTCCGCGCACACTCCCGCGGCGTTCGGGTACTCGTGCGCCACCCGGGTATAGGCGTTGCAGGCGTCGCGGATGGTGGCGGTCGCCAACTCGCGGTGGCCGATGGCGCGGGCGGCCTGTTCCAGCAGCCGCAGGGTGTCCTGGACCTCGTTGGCGAAGACCGCGGACACATGACCGGAGGTGAACCAGCGCAGCCGGATCATCACCGCTTCCTGCGCCGGCTCCAGCGCACCGGCCACCCGGTTGCGCACCGAACCGTCGGTCTGGGTCGCCAGATACGCCGAAGCGAGCTCACACAGTGTGGTGGCCAGCCGGAGTTCTGCCTCCGGTGTCCGGTCCCGCGCCGCGAGCCGGTCCGCGGCCACCCGGCCCTCGATGGCGATCAGGTCCATCGCGATCTCAATTCCCGCATCACCTTCCGCGCACGGTCGTCGAGCGGCCGTAGTCCGAGCATTCCCGGAAAGTCTGCCACAGGTGCCGGGGAGATAGCAGGGCTACCGGGCGGTTGCCCTCACCAGGGCCGGAGATGTGCGCGGGGGTGCGGGTCGCCGGTCAATACGCGGGGACGGTGCTCGCGCCGATTCCCAGGTAGAACAGCGTGATCAGGAAGAGGAACCAGCCCGCCCCCTGCCAGATGGGCCAGGCCCCGCCGCGCCGCCAGACCCGGATGGTTTCCACGAAGGCCCCGATACCACCCGCGAGCAGGACGACCCCGGGCCCGAAGAGGACGGCGGTCTGGGCGGCGGTGTCGCACAGCAGCGCGTCGGCGTCGCGGCACCGGCCGGTCGCCGCCCAGACGGCGGCGACCGCGCAGACCAGCGCCGCGACCCCGAGCACGACGAGCGCGTAGCGCACCGCCCGCCGGAAGTTCCCGTCGTCGGACCAGCGTTTCTCCGCATCGTTGGTCATCGCTCAGCCCTCCTGCCCGCCGTATTTCCCGGTGGGGGCAAGACAAACATCCCCGGTCGAGCGCGCCGGCAACCGTCCACCGACCGGCGAGCGCGCCACTGTGCCGGCCCGAACGGCGTCGAAGCTCGGGTGCACACCGTCGGCGCGGCCGTGGGGCCGCCCGACGAACCTGCTTTGCGTCACCTCCGAATGGCTGGTCACAGGGCCCGGGCCCGCGCGCCGAAGGCGCGCAGATCAGACACTGTATTGGGCGCGGAGTTTGCCCTTGACCAGCTTGCCCGTGGGCGTTCGCGGCAGTTCGTCGGCGAAGTCGATGCCGCGTGGCACCTTGTAGTGGGCGATGCGCTCGCGTAGGTAGTCGCGCAGTTCCGCGGCGAGTTCCGGGCCGGGGGTCACGCCCGGCGCCGGCTGGACCACGGCCTGCACCGATTCACCCATCTCCGCGTCGGGGATTCCGATCACCGCGACGTCGAGCACCGCGGGATGCAGGGCGAGCGCGTCCTCGATCTCCTGCGGGTAGATGTTCACCCCGCCGGAGATGATCATGAACGCCTTGCGGTCGGTGAGGAAGAGGAAACCGTCGGCGTCGACGTAGCCGATATCGCCGGTGGTGGTCCAGGTCGGGTGGTCCGGATGGATCGCCGCCTCGGTTTTCGCCGGGTCGTTGTGGTAGGCGAAAGGTAGTTCGTCGCGTTCGAAATAGATGGTGCCGATCTCGCCGGTCGGCAGTTCCGCGCCGTCGTCGCCGCAGACCCGGATCGAGCCCATACCGGCCGGGCCGACCGAACCCGGTTTGCGCAGCCACTGCTCGCTGTCGATGAAGGTGGCGCCGTTGGCCTCGGTGGAGGCGTAGTACTCGTAGAGCACCGGGCCCCACCATTCGATCATCGCCCGCTTCACGTCGACGGCGCAGGGCGCGGCGGCGTGCACGGCGACCTTCAGGCTGGAGATGTCGTAGCGGGCACGGATGTCCTCGTCGAGTTTCAGCATCCGGACGAACATGGTGGGAACCCACTGACTGTGCGTGACGCGGTAGCGCTCGATCGCCGCCAGGGCCTGCTCGGCATCGAACCGCCGCATCACCACCAGGGTGCCGCCGAGGGCCTGAACCACACCGCCGAACCGCAGCGGTGCGGCATGGTAGAGCGGGGCGGGCGACAGGTACACCGATTCGGTGTCGAAACCGTAGAGCGGCCCGAAGACGGCGGTGTAGGGGTCGCCGGGCGGATCACCGACCTGCTGGTCCGAGAGTGGCTGTTTGATGCCCTTGGGCCGCCCGGTGGTGCCGGAGGAGTAGAGCATATCGGCGCCGCGCGGTTGGTCGGGCAGCGGTTGCGCGGGCTGGGCGGCCAGTGCGTCCTCGTAACACTCGTAGCCCTCGACCGGGCCGCCGAAGGCCAGCCGGATCTGCACCTCGGGCGTCTGCTCGACGATCGCCTCGGCCGCCTCGCGCAGACCGGCGGACGCGATCAGTGCCTTCGCGCCGCAGTCGTCGACGATATAGCTGATCTCGGCCGGTGACAGATGCCGGTTCACGGCGGTGATGTAAAGCCCCGATCGCAGAGCTGCCCAGTAGGCCTCGTAGACCTTCGGGTCGTTACCGGAGAGCAACGCGACATGATCGCCACGGCGCAATCCGGCGGCGTGCAGATGCCGGGCGAGCCGGACGGAGTTGTCCTCGAGCTCCCGATAGGTCAGCGTCTCGCCGGTCTCGGCGACGATAACGGCTGGTTTATCCGGGAAATTATCGACATGCGCGCCGGGATACATACTGCTCCTCTACGGAACGAAGCGATCGGAGGCCGACCGCCGAGCCGAGCCGGGGCCCGGGACGCGTGCGGCGTCACCGGCCCCCGCCGGGCAATCGCCCGGCGACCGCGACGATAGCGGAAAGTGAACAGCGATTCGTCGGTTTTCCGGAACTGACGAGCCCCGCCCGTATTTCGGGCCGGGTCGTGCTCGGCGCCGCTCCGGTTCGTTCAGAAACGCGGTGGCGAGGTGATCGAACAGTTCGGCGCGCTCCCACTGCGCCCAGCGGCCGGTGGCGCTGACCACGGTCGCGGCGGATACCGCCGCCCCCACCGTGGCCCCGCAGGTCCGGCCGGAGCGGGCCGCGAGCGCTCCCCGGCGCCGGGCCGCACCCGTGCGGATCATCGCGCCTGTCGTGGTCTTCGTACTCGTCACCGGGCTCTGGTACTTCGCGAGCCACTATCTGATCGCGCCGGAATCGCGCTTCCTGCTCCCCGGCCCCGACGAGGTGATCAGCGAAGGGCTGCTCGATGCGGCGGTGCGCTCGGAGATCCTGTCCGCGCTGGGGTCCACCGTGCTGGTCGCGCTGAGCGGGCTGGTCGTCGCGATGGTGCTCGGAGTCGGGTTCGCCGTCGCGATGAGCCAGGCGCGGTGGGCGGAGTACTCGCTGTACCCGTACGCGGTGATCCTGCAGACCATTCCGATCCTGGCCGTGGTCCCGCTGTTCGGTTTCTGGTTCGGCTACGAATTCGGCAGCCGGGTGATCGTCTGTGTGATGGTGTCGCTGTTCCCGGTCGTCACCAACACGCTGTTCGGGCTGAAGGCCGTCGCGCCGGCCGAACACGATCTGTTCACGCTGCACGGTGCGAGCCGCTGGCAGCGGTTGCGCAAACTCCAGTGCCCACCGCGCTACCCGCGATGATCTCCGAGTTCAAGATCTCCGGCGGAATGGCGATCATCGGTTCGATCGTGGCCGATTTCTTCTTCCGCCAGGGCGAACCCGGTATCGGCCGGATGATCGACGTCTACCGGCAGCGGCCGGCCACCGAAGAACTGCTCACGGCGCTGTTGCTGTCCTCGCCGGCCGGTCTGATCCTGTTCTGGTTCTTCGATTTCCTGGCCGTCCGCGTGGAGCGGGCGCACGGCCGCCGCCGCGGCCACTGACCTCTACGACCTCTGCCCGACCACTGCCCACATCAGGAATCGCCATGGCGACCGGATCGCCGATGGACTCACCGCCACCGATCTGGTGACCAACGAATTCATCGACCCGTCCATCGCCCTGCCCGCGGTCCCGGCGATCGAATTCCTGATCGGCAACAGCTTCACTACGGGCATCGTGGTCCGGGTGGACGGCGGCGCTCGGCTGGGGTCGCCACAGTGACGTGGCCGGTGGCGGGCTCGGCGTGCCGACGATATTCGTGTGCATGCTGCGCCTGCCGTCGTCGCAGGGGCGGATCAGTCGGCGGGGGACGGATACAGCCACGTCAATGCCATGAGGCTCTTGCCGAGATACTTCTCGTGTCCGTTCTCGAGCCCGTAGGCGAGATCCTCCAACACGCTGCACCTGGCATAGAAGGCAGCCCGCCGCCGGATCGCCTGCACATCGTGGGTGCTCCGGTAATTGTCCAAGGCCGTGTCCAGAGCCGCCGGGCCGAGGTCGCGGTAGAGGAGGCCGAAATCGTAGGCCGGGTCGACGATCGCGGCATCACTCCAATCGATGATGCCGGTCACCGTACCCGAAAGAGCTTCCACCAGGACGTGTTCGATCCCCAGATCGTTGTGGGAGAATACGAGGTCGTAGCGATCCTCCGGCGGTTCCGCCGCGAGAAACGCCTCCACGGCCGGACGACGGGCGCGGGGAATCTCGTCGGCCACCGTGCCGTAGATCTGCCCGGCCTCGTCGAGCCACAATTCGTTCGGCTGATCGTCGATATCCACCAGGTCGCCCATCCGGTCGACCGGAGCGGCATGCAGAGCGCCGAGGAATCGCCCGAGTACCGCGGCGATCGACCGTGTATGCGGCGATCGCCACGGCGCGGGCAGATCGATCAGCGGCCGGCCGGGGAGTTCGAAATACGCCAGGCAACCCCGCTCGGCGACCCGGAAACACGGCACGGGAACCGGCAGTGGCGAGATATCGGCGACGGCGGCCAGTAGCGCGGCTTCCCCGTTCACCCGCGCGGCGCGGGTTCCCGGATCGGGTTCCTTGCCGAAGCGCACGATCAGCTCGCCGTTGACCTCATAGGCAATGTGGTCCTCCCCCTGTCCCAGCAGCACGACCGAGTCGATCCGATAGCCGGGCAGTTGCCCGGCCACCACATCGTGGATGTCTACGGCATCGCCGTCCCGAATTGCCATGCCACGACTCTAGAATGCGGCGTCGGTATCAGAAACCGTCGTCGACCAGCGGCTCGTCCACCCGCCGGAGCCGGGCCCGGATCTCGTGCACCGACGCCCCGCCGGGAAAACAACCGGGGCCGTGCGGTTCCACGGGGGTGGGCGGATCGTCGACCACCGCCGCGATATCGGGGCCCCCGCCCGGCACCAGTTCGACCTCGAAATCACCCGGCGCGGTGCCGCATCGGGCGATCAACCGGTACGCCTCGCTCCGGATGGCGGACTCGTCGTCCACGATCTTCCGGACGCCGAACGCGGGTGCGGAGATGAGCCACTGGTCCCCGTATCTGCTCACCTTCACCTCGAATCGCATGCTCACCCCTTGGTCTCATGGCCGGCCCGACACCTGTATCCCGGCACGGTTGTCGGGCGCGACGGTTGCATCGACGGTAAGGAGCCGAGACCGATCTTGGCGAGTAGTGAGCACGAGTTTGCACAACTACGCTGCGTTGTTTTCCCGGTCACAGTGCCGAAGTGCATCATGTACGGAGTACGGGAAAACTCGTGCTAACCATCGAACAGGGGTTGAAGTATGCGTCTGCGGTTTCTCGGTAGAGGGGGCTCGGATCTCGGTGGATGCCCCAGTCTGTACACGACCGATCAGGGAAGTTATCTGGTGCAGGGATGGGAGACGGACAGACCGGCCACCGTCGAGATCCCGCATCTACTGCTCGGTTACGCCGAACCCGATACCTTCATCGGCGCGCCCATGCAGGATACCGGCCGGGGAACGTTCACCCTCGCCGGCCGCCCGGTCGCCGAGCGTGAGATCTTGGAGCAGCTCGATCTGGCACCCGACGAGGTCGCGATCGAAGTCCCGAAGACCAAAAGGACGTTCTACGGTGCGCTATCTTCCGCATGAGCCGCCGGACTGGGCCGCGCTGTTTCGCGAATGCGTTTCCGAGGCATTCCATCTCGAGGTCCGCGACGCCTACGCCGTGCCGGCCGAGACCGGCCGGCTCGGTCGCTTCCTGGAGGGCCGGCCCGCGCTGCCGGACGCGCAGAAGAATCGATGGAACACGCTGATCCGGGAGACGACCGGCCGGGGCGTCACCGTACGACGGGTCCGCGTGGTGTCGGTGCCGCACAGCGACTATCACCGCTGGTTGCTCTCGGTGACCGGCACCAATACCGACGCGGGCGAGGATATCCGGTACGTCCCACGGCATCTGGCCGGCGACGTGCCCTCGGACGACTGGTGGCTGATCGATGACGATCGCGTCGTCTACAACCTGGTCGACGAGCACGGCAAACCCTCCGGTCTCGCGGTGACGACCGACCGGGGGATCATCCAGTACGCCCGGCGTGTGAAGCACCGGCTCTGGGACATGGCTACGCCCTACACGGAATATGTCGACAGATGAACGAAGTGCACGACGCGCGAGAAGCTCTCGGGGTACGGCTGCGGGAGCTGCGGCGCCAGGCCGGCCTCACCAACCGCAGACTCGCGCAACTGTGCGGCTGGCACGAATCCAAGGTGAGCAAGATCGAGTTCGCCCGGATCAGACCCTCCGACGACGATATCCGCGCCTACTGCCGCCACTGTGGCGCCGAGGACCAGCTGCCGGACCTGCTGGCCACCTCGAACACCATCGAGGTCGCCTACCTCGAATGGCGCAAGATCCTCGGCACCGGACTCGGCCGCCGGCAGCAGAAATCACTGAAACTGGAGGCGGATGCCACCCATATCCGCGATTTCCAGCCGCAGATCGTTCCCGGGCTGCTCCAGACAGCCGAGTACGCGGCCGCCAAACTGCGTCGCGGTATCGAATTCCACCGCATCCCCGACGATGTCGAGAACGCCGTCTCGAAGCGGATGGAACGGCAGCGCATCCTGTACCAGCGCGACCATCTGTTCCACTTCCTGATCGCCGAGCAGGCCCTCTACACCACGGTCGGTGACGACGCGGTGATGGTCGGGCAGCTCGACCGGCTGTCCTCGCTCATCGGCATGCCCCGGGTGACCATCGGCATCGTCCCGTTCACCGCCGAAGCGCTGGTGGTGTCGACGAATTTCGCCATGTTCGACAACCGGCTGGTCATGGTCGAGGGCACCGCCGCCGAACTCACCATCACCCAGCCGCGCGAGATCGATGTGTACGGGCGGGCGTTCGATGTCCTGGCCCAGCAGTCGGAGACGGGGGAGGGCGCACGGACCTTGATCAAGGCGGCTGCGCGGGGGCGGACGGTACGCAGCGGGAGCGGCTGACGGGCACCGGAAAGGGCCGGACCGGTCACGGCGGTGGTGCCCGGCTTCAGCCGCGCGGAGCGTGGCGCCGGAGGAAGTCGTCGATCAAGACGTTCACCGCATCCGGTACTTCGAGAGCGACCAGGTGGGCGGCATCCTCCAGAAACGACAGCTCGGCACCCGGGATGGCGTGCGCCATCGCTTCGACCTCGGCGGGCGGGAAGGTCGCATCCTGGCGGCCCCCGACGACCAGTGTGGGCGTGCGGATGGACGCGGCGAGTTCGCGCTGGTCCGGACGGCGGACCACCACGCTGCGCACCGCGTGCGCGGCCGATCCGACCTCGTTGGCGCGCACCGTGCGCCGCACCTGCTCGACCACGTCCGGGCGGGTCCGCATCGTCTCCGGTCCCAGGAACGCGGAGAGCGCGGCGGGGACGAGCGGTCCCCGGAATCCGCGCAGCACGCGGGCGAGGGCGAGCAGGGCGCCGTATTCGAGACGCTGACGCGTACCGGCCGGTGAGGCGGTGCCGTTCATGAGTACGGCGGTCAGCACGCGCTCGGGGTAGAGCGCGCTGAAGGTGGTGCCGATCATCGCGCCCCAGGAATTACCGATGAGGTGCGCGCGGTCGATTCCGAGCGTGTCGAGGACCCGGAGCAGGGCTTGTGCGCAGTCGCCGAAGGTGAACGGCCGGTGCAGGGGTGTGCTCGCACCGTGTCCCGGCGGGTCGATTGCGACGGTGGTGAACCGCCCGGAGAAGTACGCGACCTGCCCGTCCCAGAGCGCGTGGTCCATCAGCAGGCTCGGCCACAGCACCATCGCCGGGCCGGTTCCGGTGACCCGGACGCGGAGAGTGCCCAGGTCGGTGGGGATATCCCGGTCCACCCCGTTCATTGCGACTCTCCCGTTCCGACGGGTAGCCGATACGGCATCTGTGCGTGCACCACGCGGAGGCGCTGTTCGGCCGGGAGACAGCAGCGGCCGCTCTCGATATCGTGCACCAGATCGCGGTAGGTGAGCTGCAGCTCCGCGAGGCGCGTCCATTCCGCGTGCATGAGGTCGCCTGCCGGGTCGTCATGGCGCAGCAGATGGAACGCGCGGGCGGCACCGGCGGCGATCACATCGATGAGCTCGCCGAGGGTGCACTCGTAGACGCGGCTACCGGCGGTGGGCGCGGGCAGATGCCGCGAACTCCAGGCATCGATCTCGGCGATCAGTGCCCGCCGGCGCGATTGCAGCCGGATGCCGGCCAGTCCCGCTTCGAGCCGATAGGAGTCCGACAGCGCCGACGCGAGGCTGCACACCGGGCCCTCGGCGCGCCGGCCGCCGACCGCGTACAGCAACTGGGTGGCCGTGGGCAGGCACGATGCGCCCGAGCCGGGCTGTGGCCGCCGCACCATCACACCGCCCTCGGGATGATGCGCGGCGTGCGCCGCACGGCGGTCCGGGAAACTTCTGCGCAGCCGTGGACCGACGAGCATCCTTTTCCGGGCGCGCGAAACAGCTGAACGAGCATTTCGTGAGACGTACTTTCGCGATGGATTCGGTGTGGATGAACCGGCGGGGGTTCGAGGGAGAATCGGCGGCCGGCCCGTTGGGCATGCACCGGCCCGGTGTTCCTCCACCGCACAGCATCTCGAACTTCCGATCGGTGCCGGACTCCCGGCGCACGAACGAGGAAACGCGTTGCGTGCCCGATCGGACCTGGCACTGCCATCGTAGGACGGCCCGGTGGCGTCGCCTATGGGCCGGCGTCATGAAACATCGGCCCGCTCTCGTGCTGCGCGCACAAACGGGATCGGACCCCGCCGGCCGGTCCGGACAGCCGCGGCCGGAGAACACCCTTGGTTCCATCGGCTGCGGTTCACGGGAACGGGGGTAGGCAGTAGGAGCCGAGGTCGGCGCCGCGGCGCCGCCGGACCCACTGTGCAAACTGCCCGGGGATCTCCAGGTGGGCCGCGTGGCCGGTGCCGGAGAGGACCCGCCATTCGATACCCAAGGTCGTGCCCAGGTCGTGAACGGATCGGTGCCGGGCCGGCGACGAATTCCGGCCCACGGTCAGCGTGATCCGGCCCGCCGATCGGCCCACCGGCCGGGGTTCGAACGCGCGGAACATCGCGAGTTCTCCGGCGACCGTCTCGCGCGAGGCCGTCGTGAGTTCCGGGGTCCAGCCGGGCCCGTAGAGAGCTCCGCCGAATCCGGCCACGCCCCGCCGCCGGAACGCCCGCGCCACCTCGTCGAGCAGGCCCGGCGCCAGCGACCCGGCCGCCGGTTCGTGCAGCAGCGCCGCGGCGAATTCGACCCCGCGGGCGGCCAGCTCCAGGCCCAGCGTCGCACCGCCGCTGACCCCGACCACCAGCGCCCCCGCGCACAGCGGCGCGAGGGCGGCGATCTCGGTGTCCATATCACCCGACTGCGGCCGGTCGGGGGCGTGGACCTCGACGGCCGGGCCGAGGGCGGCGACGGTGCCCGCCCACACCCGGCTGTCGGTGGCCACGCCGTGGATCAGCACGACTCTCATACGGTGACGGGTCGCTTCCCCAGCGCGGCCAGCAACTGGTCGGAGGTGGCGACCGCGCCGAAGATACCGCCCTGCATGGTGACCATGCTCAGCGCCGCTTCGTGGTGTCTGCGTTCGGTGGCCCCGGTGCAGTCGGAGAGGATCAGGCATTCGTAGCCGCGGTCGTTGGCCTCGCGCATGGTGGTGTGCACGCAGACATCGGTGGTGATACCGGTGAGGATGATGTGGGTGATTCCCGCGCCGCGTAGCAGCAGGTCGAGGTCGGTGGCGTAGAAGGCGCCCTTGCCGGGTTTGTCGACGACCGGTTCACCGGGGATCGGCGCGACCTCGGGCACGATCTCCCATCCGGGTTCACCGCGCACCAGGATCCGCCCGCACGGGCCCACACTGCCGATCTCCGCACCGACCCGCGCGGACCGCCAGCGCTTGTTGGCGGGAAGATCGGCGAGATCGGGGCGGTGACCCTCGCGGGTGTGGATCACCGTGAGACCGAGCTCGCGGGCGGCGGCCAGGACCCGGGCGGTGGGTTCCAGGCCGGCCCGGGTGAGGGACAGGTCGTAGCCCATCTGATCGACATAGCCGCCGGGACCGCAGAAATCGGTCTGCCAGTCGATGAGCAGCAGCGCGGTGCGGGCGGGGTCGATCGGGCCGTCGAACGGCCAGGTGTAGGGGGTGGCGTCCACGGTGGCGGGGATCATGCGGTGAGCTCCTTGTCACGTCGCGCGGTCAGGGCCGCGCCGAGGGTGAGAATCAGGGCGGCGGCGGCGAAACCGATGACGGCGTCCGAGAGCCACGGGGCGAATCGATGGGTGAGCAGGGCGGCGACCGCGCCGCCGGCCCAGGCGGTGAACGCCGGCAGATGCCAGCGGGCGCGGCGGTCGCGCGGGCCGAGCCCGAACCGGGGCAGGGCCAGCTGATCGAGAATGACCACGGCGCCGATCGGCGGCACGATCACACCCAGCAGGTTGAGCCATTGTTCGAAATACGACCAGATACCCGCCACCGCCAGCAGCACGCCGACCGCGCCCAGGACGAGGGTCAGCCGCCGCATCCGGCCGCCGGAGAGCTGGCTCCAGCCGACCGCGCCGTTGTAGAGGCAGTGCGCGCAGACCGAACCCAGGTTGATGAACACGAATGCCACGGCCAGCGGGACCAGCAGCCCGCCGTGGTCGGCGAGGAGTCCGAGAAAGTTCCCGCCGTCGGTGGCGGGATCGGCGCTGCCGCCGAGGGCGACGACGAGTCCGCCGATCACCAGGGCGATCGAATTACCCACCGGGAACGCCGAGGCCGCGGCGAGGAAGGCCTCGCGGCCGTTGCGGGACCAGCGGGTGAAATCGGCGGTCATGGTGCCGGAGTCGATGAAGGAGGCGATGACCAGGGTGACCGCCGCTCCGAAACTCATGGCCGCCGCGCCGGCCTGCCCCTGATAGGAAGTGGGCGAGGAGCCGCAGTCGGCGACCGCGAGCCAGATCGCGACCAGTCCCAGCACGATGTACACCGGCGCCGCGATCATGCCGATCGCCGACAGCGCGCGGATACCCAGCAGGGTCACCGCGATGAAACCGAGCCCGGCGGCGAGCGCGGTGAACTGTTCGTGCCAGCCGAGGGTGTCGTGCAGGATCGCGCCGGCCATACCGGTCTGGAAGGCGAACCAGCCGATCACCACGGTCGCCAGGAAGGCCGAGGGAAGGAAAGCACCCGCTTTGCCGAAGGTTTCGGCGGCCGAGAGCGCGAAGTTCTTACCGGTGCGCCCGGCGAGCACGCTCAGCGCGCCGACGTAGAGCATCATGCAGATATTGCCCACCGCGATGGCGAGCAACCCGAGCCGGAAGCCCAGTGAGTAGACGATCAGTCCGCCGAAGATGGCACAGGTCAGCACCATCGGGAAACCGAACCAGACCGCGGAGACCGAGCCCAGGCCGCGCCGCCGGTCGGCGGGTACCGGTACGTTCTCGAACTCCTCTATCTCCCAGGTCTTTTCGGGTGGAGTCAGCGTCGTCGTGCTCATGGCGCATCGGTCCCTTCAGGGGTGGGGAGTTCGTAGATCACGGTGAGGCTGCCGCCGCCCGGCGGGCCCTGGTGCTCGGCGCCACCCGAGACGTACACCGCGCCATCGCCCTTGAGCGCCGACAGCAGGCCGCCGACGGCGCCGCGGGCATGCCGGGTGGCATTGATATCGGAGTCGGTGAGCATGGTGTGGCGCAGCCCGCGGACCGAACCGCTCGGATCGGCTTCGGCCTTGGCGAAGATCTGCCGCACCGTGCCGCCGACCGCCGCGACCTGGGCGAGCAGCCGCTGGACCGAGGCGAGATCGATCGCGTCGGCCATATGGCCGTGCAGCGCGCGCAACGGGTTGGCCGCGGTGGGGCTCTCGGCGACCACCAGCACATGGCAGTCGTCGAGTTCGGCGCCCGCGCTGGCGGAGGCCCGGGCCGACCAGACATCGGCCGCGCCGGCCAGGGCCCGCAGCGCGGTCTCCCGGTCGCATTCCCCCAGTGCCACCGCGATACCCAGCGAACTCGCCGCCCGCGACCAGCCCATCGACGCGTAGGTGTCGGTGGCGACCGGAGTCCGGCCCGCGGCGTGCAGCGCGGTGATCTTGCCCGAGGTGAGCAGCGGGCATTTCACCAGCACCAGATGCACATCGGCGGGGGTGATACCGAGTTCGGCGAGCAGTTTGCCCACCGTGTCGGTGACTGTATCGACCTGTTCCACCCGGCCGATCTCCCCGGGATCCAGCACCCGGCTGCGGCGGGCCGCCGCGACCAGGCCGCGATCGAACCCGCCGTGGCGGTGCTCGTCGCGGACGAACATGTTCACGTGCGGGCTGAGCACCCCCTCCGTGCCGCCGGAGAACACGGTGACCGCGGCCTCCGGTATCCGTGGCTCCCAGACGGCGGTGGCCAGGGTGCGGCTGAAATCGTTGACGCAGCCGTTGCCCTCGGTTTTGCCGATCACCGAGACGAGATCGCCGGTGCGGAAACCACTCTCGGTCAATACCTCGAGGGGCCGGGTGTCGCCGGGATCTGTAGTGGGCACGGTGAGCAGGGCGATGCCGGTCATGCGGCGGTCTCCTTCGGGGCGCGGGCGGGGGTGAGGTGGTTGAAGACGAGGTTGAGGACGAACGCCACGATGACCGTGCTGGTGATCGCGCCACCGGCGATGATCCGAACCGAGGAGGGGAGTCCTTCGTAAACTTCCGGCGCGACGACCGGGATCATGCCGATACCCATGGCCAGCGACACCACGAGCAGGTTGTCGTTGCGCGAATAGTCGACCCGGGCCAGCGTGGCGATGCCGACCCCGGCGACGGTGGCGAACATGACCAGACTGACCGAACCGATCACCGCACCCGGCAGGTTGGCGACCACCTCGCCCATCTTCGGGACCAGCCCGAGCGCCACCAGCAGACCGCCCGCGACGGCGACCGCCCGGCGGCTCGACACCCCGGTCATCCGGACCAGGCTCACGTTCTGCGCGAAGATCGTGTCCGGGAACGAGGTCAGGAAACCGCCCAGCACCGCCGAGGCGCCGTCGGCGCCCAGGGCGCGGGCGAGCCGGTGCGGTTCCAGCGGGCGGCCGAGATGGTCGGCGGTGGCCATGAGGTAGGCGGTGGATTCGGTGAAGATCACCAGCATCACCAGGCACATCGAGATGATTCCGGCGATCGGGAAGGTGGGGGTGCCGAACAGGAACGGATCCGGCAGACCGAACCAGGCCGCGCTGCCGACAGCGCTGAAATCGGTGAGCGATAGCGCGGCCGCCGCGATCGTGCCCAGCACCAGCGCGATCAGGACCGCGGACTGCGCGACGAGACCCCGCCCGTACCGCATCAGCACGACGATCATCACGACCACCCCGAGCGCCAGCGCCAGCGGCGCGCCACCCGCCGGTTCGCCGCCGAAGGTCATGGATACGGCCTTGCCGATCAGCGACAGCCCGATCATGGTGACCGCCGCGCCCCGCACCATCGGCGGGAAGTACCGGACCAGCTTGGAGAACGGGATCGCGACCAGCATGCCGAAGACGCCGGCCGCGATCATGGCGCCGTACACGGCGGACAGCCCGTACTCCTCGCCGATCAGGATCATCGGCGTCACCGCGGTGAACGAGGCTCCCGCCACCACCGGCATCCGCGCCCCGAGCAGCTTCCCGATACCGAGCGCCTGGACGAGCGTGATGACTCCGGCGACCAGCAGGTCGGCGTTCACCAGGGTCGCGATGGTGGAGGTGTCGAGCCCCAGGGCCGCGCCGAAAACCAGCGGGACCGCGACGCAGCCGGTGTACATGACCAGCACGTGCTGGATGCCGAACAGTGTTGTGCGCCAGAAGGGAAGGCGAGCGGGGGGAGCCAGCGGCGGCGACTGGGTCGGGGCAGCGTCTGTGGACATGGGACCTGGCCTCGGGCAGAAGAAATAAGCAACACCAGAATTTGTATACAAATACTGTTTCCGTGGTGTTGCTCGAGGTTCCAGGGTTGTGAACTATGCAAGATCGCGTGACAGGTAGGGAATTCTTGTATACAAACCTTGTCGTTCGTACCGATCGGTCTGGATGTCGGAATGCTCGCGCGCTCTCGGAACCGGCCCCGGCGGTCCCGGGCGAAATCGCGGTCCGAGCGACTGTGGTGCTCCGCGCCGAGTGCTCGGCGACGCGGTGCCGAGGTACCTGCCGGCCGTCCGTGCGAGGCTCCGAGCCCAGTCGCAGGCCCTGTACTCGCCGGCCACGAGTCGATCGAGTTCTCGCTATGCCACCGCCTACGCCCTGCCGTCCGATACTGCACCGGGCGCGGGGAACACGGTCCGCTGCCTCAGTCCGCGGTCGCCTCGGCGTCCATATCGGCCAGCAGCTCCTCGTCCCGCGCGATGTGCTCGTCCATCAGATACCCCGCCTGCACCGGCGACCCGTTGAGGATCGCCTGCGCGATGGCCGCGTGGTCACTCCACGAGATATGGTTCCGGCTCTCCAGCCGCTGCCCGAAGATCCAGGACACCCGCTCCAGAATCTGCTCCAGCATGGCCCGCAACTGCTGATTTCCCGACGCCTCGGCGACCAGGGTGTGGAACCGCAGGATCAGCGGCGGCAGCTCCTCGTGCGCGTGGCTCAGATCCGCCGACCGGCCCAGCTCCACCACTCGTTCGAGCTCTGCCGCCACCGGCCCGCCCCGGGATCGCGCCGCCAGCTGCGCGGCCAGCACCTCGAGCCCCCGCCGGATCTGCACCAGCTCCCGCGCCGCCGATCCCGACGGCGCGGATACGGTGGCCCCGCGATACCGCACCAGTGTCACGAAGCCCTCGCTCTGCAACTGCGACAGCGCCTCGCGGACCGGGACACGGGATACCCCGAAGCGCTCGGCCAGGTCCACTTCGCGCAACCGGTCGCCGGGGGAGAGCCGGCCGGCGAGGATGTCCTCGCGGACGGCGTCCGCGACGGCGGTGCCGGGGGCGGTCCGGGGGGTGGGTTCGGAGGTGGTCACGGTGGTGAGGGTAATCGTGACGTTCGGTTCATCGAGTCAATGCCCGAGCCGGGCACATTGCTCGAGCGACGTCGAATGTCACCGTCACAAGCAAGCGACCGATCCTCCAGCCGACACGCGAATTCCCGACCGTCGATGCCTGAATGCCCCAGCACGACTATCCGGTGAAGGCGACAATTACGGCCGCGACCCCGAATGGGACATCCAGCACCATGCAGAACTCTGCCAAGGACCGGGGCACCACGTCGTTGCGGCGCCAATGGCGGTAGTCCCACAGGGCGTGGGCGGCCAATGCGATACCGGCCAGGGCCGCGCCCACGCGTGGTGACACCAGCACGGCAACCAGCGCTACGCCGCCGAATCCGGCCATGGCAAGGCTCTCGGCGGTGAGCACAGGAGCCGGAACCTTACGGAGGATACCGACCACGACAAGCAGCGCCGCGTAAGCAGCAAGTCCCATCCACCATCGGATTCCGACCATCTCGCTGAGGACCACCACCATCGAGCTGCCCAGAATCGCCGCCCAGGCGGTCCACGGGCGGCCGAATGCGGCGCCGACCAAGTAGCAGCTGGCCGCCACGGCGACTGTAATGGCCACCCCCTCGGCGGCGACGCCGGTCGCGATCTGGAATATGGCAGCCGTCATCCCCAGTGCGAGGGGCCAGTACCCCAGCACCGAGCGATGGGTGGGAGCCGGTTCTGTCCGGACGTGTGTGTCACTCACGGCACCCCTCCTTATCGGGAGAGAATCGAGAATAGCCTGCGCATGACAGGGATTGGGAGTCTTGGATACGCGGAATTCATCCGAGCAGGGTTATCGGCCCCGGAGAGCTCTCGCCGAGAGATGAATTCGTCCGGGAACCCGGACCGCACCGCTGCCCGGGCCACCTGCGGATGACCGAGCCGGAAGGCGGCTAATCCCGGCCGGGAACCTCGCCCTTGACGTCGTCGTAGCCCACCGTGCCGGGTGCCTCGGTCGGCGAGTAGATGACGCGAATCACGCCCGTCGGGAACCTCTCCGTCGCCGTCACCTTCAGGTGGTAGGGCACGGCACCGTCGTCGAACAGCTTGCTGCCCTTACGTGCCGCCACCGGGTGCACCAGGAGGCGCAGCTCATCGACCAGCCCCGCGGCGAGTAGCTGCTGCACCACGGAGATCGAGCCGGGGATGAGTATGCCTGTGATGCCGGTATCGGCTTTGAGTGCGGCCACGGCATCGAGAAGATCGCCCTCGATCAGCTCGGAGTTGCGCCAGGAGAACTCCAGCGGCTGACGCGAGACCACAACCTTGCGCGTGTCCCCGAGTTGTTTCGCGAATGGCGCGTCGTCGCCACCCGCCGCCTCGCGATCGGGCCATGCCCCGGCGAAGCTGTCGTAGGTCTCCCGACCGATCAGCAGTACGTTGGCGGTGTCATAGTCCTCGCTGACGGCGCGGCCCATATTCTCGTCGAAGTACGGGTAGTGCCACGCGGCATCGATTTCGGCCACGCCGTCGACCGAGATGAACAGCGTGGAGACGACCTTTGCCATTGGAGTGATCCTTTCGAGTCGGGCGATATCGAAAGGTAGACGGGCGCAGTACCCCGAACTCATCGGCCGCCTGCCGCAGAATTTTGACCGAGGGTCGGCATCAGATGGACGAGAGGGGTTGGGAGGGTTCGAGTGGGGCGTTCGATCCGCTTCCAATCCGCCGACCAGGAGCGCCACCGATCGCAAAGCCCGGTCCGAGGTCTAGGAGCGGAAATTGAAATCCATCCCGATATGGGTGTAGTAGACAAGGACCGCTGTGGCGAGCCAGCCCGCGCCGGAGACGAACAAGGTGATCCCACTGACCGCCATGACCGGCCGATTACGGGTGTAGAAGACCAAGGGAACCAGCAGGCAGGCCACCGCCGGTAATGCGTACAACAGGCAGAGAGCCACGCTGAGAAAACCTTTCATCGGGCCCGTGCCGAAAAACGGCTCCTGCTGCGGGGCCGTCGCGAAGACGTCGTATCGGAAAGCGGCGATGGTACAGGCCGCGAGCACCAGGCCCATGGCGAATACGATCCACACGACCGGCCGCAGAACGGCGAGCAAGTAGGAGCCGAATTCATTGTTGCCGTCGTCGTTTCGGCGCAGTGCCAGAAGCGCCTTCCCGTTACGCCGAAGGAAGACCGCGCCGGTGATCAAGAGCACCCCGAACAGCAGGAGCGGTTCGCCGAACATGAAATTCTTGAAGCGCTCCGGTGATTGCAGCGGCCAGGTGAGGGTCATATGACCGCCGAGTACGGTCAGGATCGCGCCGAGGGCGGCGAACGAAAACGCCCAGCCATCCAAGGTCGGTAGATCTTCCTGCTTGTACAGGTGATATCCCAGCGTGCAGAGCAGGATCATGCCGAGACCGGCCGCAACACCCATGAGGGTCGTATATGTGATCATCACCGCTCCTGAGCCCGACCAGCGCTCGAACAGCTGCTCGGAGTCGGCCAATCGTAGAGTGAGCCTTCCGCACTGTCAATTGCTCCTCGGTAGCTCGTCGATTCATGCGACAGCGGTATCGAGTAGTCGTACACGGTTGTTTCCTCGGGCCGGGTCCGCGGAAGCCGGCGGGTCCGTGCATCCGGTCGATTTCGCGGCGTGGAGGCGGTCCTGGCAACGCGCTGTGTGGCGCCACCACAATTCCGGTTCGGCCGGGTCCCCGGATCGAGTGTCGGTGTATCCAGCCCAGGTTGCCCGCGCACCTGTGGAGAGCCCGTGAGTAGTGCCCGGGGTAGCCGCGTTCTCCGCGCGCGGGGTGATGGATGTGCCTCGGCGAGGCGAGGACTCAGCTGGTGGAGGCGGTGGCGAACGGGGTGCCGGTGGCCGCGACGGGCCGGTCGACCGGCCGGCGCCACAGGCCCTTCCTCTCCAGGATCGGCAGCACGCCCTCGCCGAACCAGTACGCCTCCTCGACGTGCGGGTAGCCGGACAGGATGAAGTGGGTGAGACCCAGCCGCGAGTACTCGACGAGCCGTTCGGCGACCTCTTCGTGCGAGCCGACCAGCGCGGTGCCCGCCCCGCCGCGGACGAGGCCGACGCCCGCCCACAGGTTGGGGGCGATCTCCAGACGGTCGGTGCGGCCGCCGTGCAGTTCGAGCATGCGGCGCTGGCCCTCGGATTCGCTCCGCGCGAGATTGGCTTGTACGCGCTCGATATCGGCCGGATCGATGCCCTGCAGCAGCCGGTCGGCTTCGGCCCAGGCGGCCTCGGAGGTGTCGCGGGTGATGACGTGCAGGCGGATGCCGTAGTCGAGGGTGCGATTGCGCTCGGCGGCCAGGCCGCGGATCCAGTCCAGTTTCTTGCCGACCGCGACCAGCGGTTCACCCCAGGTCAGGTAGGTGTCGGCGTATTGCGCGGCGACCGGGCCCGCGGCGGCGGAGGAGCCGCCGAAGAACACCGGGGGGACCGGGTCGGGGTGGTTGTTGAGCAGGGCATCGCGCACCTGGAGGTGTTTGCCCTCGAAGCTGATCGGCTCCCGCGACTCCCACAGTTCGCGCACGATGTGCAGGAATTCGCCGGTGCGCTCGTAGCGCTGCTCCTTGTCCAGGAAATCGCCGAACGCCTGCTGTTCGTGCGGTTCACCGCCGGTGACCACGTTCAGCAGCAGCCGGCCCCGGGAATGCCGCTGATAGGTGCCGGCCATCTGCGCGGCCAGGGTCGGGCTCACCAGGCCGGGACGGAAGGCGACCAGGAATTTCAGGGTCTCGGTGGTCTCCACCAGCATGGCGGTGGCCAGCCAGGCGTCTTCGCACCAGGCGCCGGTCGGGGTGAGTACCGCCTCGAAGCCGTTCTCCTCGGCGGCGCCGGCGATCTGGTTCAGGTAGCGGAGCGAGGCGGGACGGTCGCCGGACATGGACGTGCCGTGGCCGCCGGCCATCAGGCCGCGGGAATCGCCGTAGGTGGGTAGGAACCAGTGGAACGACAGACTCACCGGAAATCTCCTCGAGGGGCTCTGGAGCGGACAGTGCGGTGGCCGAGCTCCTCGCCGGGCCGATCTGTGATCCTGACCGACCACGGGCGCGGTGTCACCGGTTGGAATCGGCGGGATTTTTTGCCGCGAGTGTTTCGATCCGGCTGCGTGTAACCGGTGAGGGGAAGTGCGGGGTCGGTGATCGTGGAGTGATGACTTCCACCGCACAACCTGTCTCCGATACCGATCTGGACGCGGTATTCGCGCCGATCTACGCCGATATCGCGGCGGGCGCGGTCGAGCGCGAGATCGACCGCCGGCTCGCCCACGACGAAGTGCGCCGATTGCGCGCGGCCCGGTTCGGCGCGCTGCGGGTGCCGGTCGAATACGGCGGGTACGGCGCGAGCGTGCGCCAGCTGTTCCGGCAGCTGATCGAACTGGCCGCCGCCGAGTCGAACCTGCCGCAGGCGCTGCGCGTGCATTTCGTGTTCGTGGAGGACCAGTTGCTCGCCGAGGCGGGTCCGGCGCGCGACGAGTGGTTGCGCAAGATCACGCAGGGGACGCTGGTCGGGAATGCGATCACCGAACCCGGCGTGGGCGCGGTGGACCGGTACCGGACCCGGCTGACGCGGTCCGGGGACGGCTGGGTGCTCAACGGGACCAAGTACTACAGCACCGGATCGCTGTACGCCGACCACATCCTGGTCGCCGCGGACCGCGAGGGCGAACGGGTCAGTGTGCTGGCGGACGCCGAGGCCGAGGGGGTGCGACAGCACGACGACTGGGACGGTTTCGGGCAGCGGCTGACCGCCAGCGGTACCACCGAGTTCACCGACGTCGCCATTGCGCCGGACCGTATTCTGGGCCCGGGCTACGGGGACGCCGGGGCCACCTATTCGACCTCCTACCTGCAGCTGTTCCAGCTCGCGGTGCTGGCCGGGATCGCGCAGCGGGCCGAACGCGACACCCGCGAATGGGTGGCCGCGCGGCGCCGCGGCTACACCCATTCCGCGGCCGACCTGCCCCGCCACGATCCGCTGGTGCAGCAGGTGATCGGCCGGTTGTCGGCAGCGGCGTTCGGGGCCCGCGCCAGTGTGCTGGCGGTCGCCGACGTACTCGACGAGGTGCTCGCCGCCGGCGCCACCGAGGAACAGGGTCTGATCGACGCCGAACTGGCGGCGGCCCAGGCCCAGCTCGGTGTGATCGATACCGTGCTGGCCGCCACGACCCAGCTGTTCGAGGTGGGCGGAGCGTCCATCACCTCGGAGGGGCTGCGGCTGGACCGCCACTGGCGCAATGCGCGCACCATCTCGGTGCACAACCCGGCCATCCAGAAGGCCCGGGCCATCGGTGACCACCTGCTGAACGGCACCCAGCTGCCGTTCGCGTGGAGCGCGGGGGAGCGCAAGCCGGTGGACGGGGCGGTGTGATGGCCCGGCGGATCCGCTTCAACGCCTTCGATATGAACTGTGTCGCCCACCAGTCTCCCGGACTGTGGCGGCATCCCGACGATCAATCACACCGGTACAAGGAACTGAGCTACTGGACCGAGCTGGCCGCGCTGCTGGAGCGCGGGCGGTTCGACGGTCTGTTCATCGCCGATGTGCTCGGCACCTACGACGTCTACGGCGGCGACGATCGCGCGGCGCTGCGCAACGGCGCGCAGATCCCGGTGGCCGACCCACTGCTGCTGGTCTCGGCGATGGCGGCGGTGACCGAACATCTCGGCTTCGGGATCACCACCGGCACCGGATTCGAGCATCCGTATCCGTTCGCCCGCCGGTTGTCCACGCTGGACCATCTGACCCGCGGCCGGATCGGGTGGAATGTCGTCACGGGATATCTGCCCTCGGCCGCGCGGAATTTCGGGGCAGACGATCAGCTCGATCACGACGACCGCTACGACCAGGCAGACGAATACCTGGAAGTGCTCTACAAGCTGTGGGAGGGGTCCTGGGAGGACGACGCGGTCGTCCGCGACCGGGAACGAAATATCTACGTCGACCCGGCGAAGGTGCACCATATCGGCCACTCCGGACGGCACTACACGGTCCCCGGCGTGCACCTTTCCGAGCCGTCGCCGCAGCGGACGCCGGTGATCTTCCAGGCGGGCGCCTCGCCGCGCGGGGTGCGCTTCGCCGCCGAGAACGCCGAGGCGATCTTCGTCGCCGCACCGTCGAAACGAGTACTCGCGCAGACGGTGTCCGGTATCCGGGCGGCGCTCGAGGCGGCGGGCCGGGACCGCCACGCCGCCCGGATCTACGCGCTGGCCACCATCGTCACCGATGCCACCGACGAGGCCGCGCACCGCAAACACGAGGAGTACCTGTCCTACGCCAGTGTCGAGGGCGGACTGGTGTTCATGTCGGGCTGGATGGGAATCGACCTGTCCCGCTACGACCTCGACGATCCCATCGGCGAGGTGGAGAGCAACGCGATCCGTTCGGCGGTGGCGGCGTTCCAGGAGTTCGACGACGACGGCCGGGAATGGACGGTCCGCGATATCGGGCGCTGGGCCGGAATCGGCGGGATCGGGCCGGTGTTCGTCGGCTCCGGCGCGACGGTGGCCGACCGGCTGCAGGAATGGGTGGACGATACCGACGTGGACGGGTTCAATCTCGCCTACGCCGTCACGCCCGGAACGTTCGAGGACATCGTCCGGTATGTGATCCCGGTGCTGACCGAACGCGGCGTCTATCCGGCCGAGTACGTGCCGGGTACCCTGCGCAACGCCTTGTTCGAACGGGGAGACCGGCTCCCGCCCGAGCATCGGGGAGCGCGCTACCGGCTGGGCGGGCCCGGTTCCACCGCGCTTCCGGATGACGTATCGCGCACTGTGTCCGGGGAGCTGATCCCCTAGTCACGTGTGCTGTCGGCCGGTCTCGGGCGACCGCGATCCGGGTTTGCCGGGGCAGGGTCACCACGCCGGCCCGGCCGCCCGGAACTCGGCCATGGACATACCGCGGCGCCGCCGGACGAGGCTGCGCAGCGTACCGCCGTTCAGATAGCCGACCTTCGCCGCTACGGTGTCCACCGTCAGCGGCGTCGTGCGCAGTAGGTGCGCGGCGCGCTCGAGCCGGATGTCGTCCACGAAATCGCGCGGTGATCTGCCCAGTTCGGCCTGGGTGGCGCGTTGCAGGCTGCGTTCGGTGACGCCGAGTTCGGCGGCGGCCCGCGAGATCCGGAAACCCTCGCCGATGTGTTCGCGGACCCACCGCTCGAAACCGGAGGTGAGCGAATTGCCGGCGGCGATCACCTCGGGGACGGCGAAGTTCGCCTGGGTGCGGCGGTTTCCGTCGGCCAGGTACCGGCCGACGATGTCGGCGAGCGCGGGACTGCGCGCGTGCACGAACGACAGCGCCAGATCCAGATGCGACAGCGCGGCGCCCGCCGTGATCACCCGGTCGCTCCGGCACAGCGTCGCGCTCTCGTCCAACTCCACCTCCGGGTAGCGCCGCCGGAAGCTCGGGCCCAGCCACCAACTGGTGGTCGCCCGGCGCCCGTTCAGCACTCCGGCCTCGGCCAGCAGGAAGGTGCCCGTACAGGCGGCGCCGAAGCGGGCGCCGGTGACATGGATATCGCGGATCCGATCGAGCACGGGGGCGTTCTCGGGAGCGGAGACCAGCTCGATCAGGGCCTCGGCGCCGAGCGTGCTGACCGCGGGTACCAGGAACAGGTCAGGGGCATCGGTGAGTTCGCGGAACGGGACCGTGGGCACCGTGTGACCATGGCCGGAACGGATCTCGGTGCCCAGCGCGGCGACCCGGACCTGCCACGGCTCCGGTGGCGCGTCCAGATTCGCGCGCACCGCGTTCGCCGTGGCGAAGGTTTCGAGCAGAGCGGTGAACCCGAAATCGGCGACACCGTCCACGACGAAGATGATTACGTCCATGTCGGGAATAGTACGAAAAATGTCGTTTCCGACACTGCTGTTCGGGATGAATCGGTCCTACGCTTGCGCGATGAAGAGACCGCACCGGTCCAGCCGGTCGGTTTGCTCACCCCCTCGACGTCCAGCGCGACACCCACTCCGGAGTGCACATGCCCGTCCTCGCCACCCGTGGCCCCCACCACATCCGCCTCACGGTGACCGACATCGATCGGTCCCGCGACTTCTACCGTGATGTGCTCGGGTTCGATATCGTCGCCGAATCCCCCGGACGCCCCGACGACCCGGAGGTGCGCACCGATCCGCACCGGCTCTACGGCGGCTGCGTCTTCCAGGCCGGCGCCCTGCTGCTGGGCCTGCGCCCGGTGGCCCCCGCGGGAGATACGTTCGACTCCGAGCGGGTCGGCCTGGACCATCTGAGCTTCGGCGTGGACTCCCGGCAGGACCTCGTCACCGCGGCCGAACGACTGGCGGCCGCGGGTATCGAGCACGGCGAGGTCATCGAGATGGACCAGTTCGGCATCGCGATCCTGTCGTTCGACGACCCCGACGGGATCCATCTCGAGCTCACGGCTCCGCTGTGATGCCGGCGCTGCACGACCTCCGTGCCCGCCCGGCGGCACTGGGCGCCTGCGATTGTCGCGTGGGCGCGGCACCCGGGCCTACCGCCGGCCGGGAACAGTGGAGCGAGCTGACCGGGGCCGAGCGTACGGTCGCGCTGTTCGCCGCCGCGGGCTGGACCGACCGGGCGATCGCGGCCCGCCGGGGCACCTCGGTGCGTACCACCGAGGCGCAATTGGCGTCCGTCCTGCGCAAACTGGTGATCGGCTCGCGGTACGACATCGCTTCGTTCGTCCCCGACCACCTCGTCGCGCAGGTGCGTCAGGAAGCCGAGGGCGCAACGCCGCGCCGCCGGCGCCTGCACCGCCGGGCACCGGAGCGGATCCGGCGGTAGGACCACCGCCGGCGTAGCGCCGCTCAGCGCCCGGACAGCGACCGGACGAAGACCTCGGCGATCGATTCGAGTCCGCGCCGGTCGGTCTCGTCGAACCGCGCGGCGCGCGGACTGTCGAGGTCGAGCACGCCGATCAGCCCACCGTCGCCCCCGATCAGCGGCACCACGATCTCCGACCGGCTGTCGGCGTCGCAGGCGATATGGCCGGGATAGGCGTGGACATCGGGGACCAGTTGGGTACGGCGGGTGTGTGCGGCGGTGCCGCACACACCCGCGCCGAGCGCGATCCGGACACAGGCCGGCTTGCCCTGGAAGGGTCCGACGACGAGTTCACGGCCGTCGTAGAAGTAGAAACCGGCCCAGTTCACCTCGCCCAGGCTGTGGTAGATCAGCGCGCTCAGATTGGCGGCGTTCGCGATCCGGTCGGTTTCGCCGGACAGTAGGGCGGCGGCCTGTGCGGTGAGCTGCCGATACCCCTCGGCACGGTCGCCGGTCGGCGGGTCGAGGTCGAAGGTCATGCACCGGATGGTAGAGCGACCCCGGCCGGCCCGGATTCCCGGAAACCGTCGATGATGTCACGAAAAATGCTGCGGTGCGGTGCGGTTCGGCATCAATTCGCGGTGAGTGTAATAGTGCAGCCCGGCCGCCGTGATCGTGACCATGGCGCTATGACAACACAGCACACCTCCCACCGTAAGGCCGCCGTGATCGGCGCCGGCCAGACCGGCGTGACCGCGGCGCTCGGCCTGCTCGACGCCGGCTTCACGGTCACCGTCTACAGCGACAAGGGTCGGCGCGATCTGCGCGACAAGGTGCCGGCCACCGGTACCGCGCTGATCTTCGGGGAGGCCCAGGCCGCCGAAGCGGCGCTCGGGCTGCCCACCTACCTCGACCGCGCACCGCTGCACAGCGGCCTCACGGTCCGTGTCGCCGGCGGCGGCGAGGAGCTGATCGCCTTCGACGGCGCGTTCGACGGTTTCCACGGTCTCGCCGTCGACACCCGGCTCAAGGCCGATGAACGGCTCACCACCTTCCTGGAACGCGGGGGCCGGTTCGTCGTCGACCAGGTGACCCCCGAACGGCTCGACCCCATCGCCGCCGACAACGATCTCACCCTGGTCGCGACCGGCCGGGGCGGGCTGTCCCAGCTGTTCGAGGTGGACGAGACCCGCACCGTCTACGACGCGCCCCAGCGCAGCCTGCTCACCGTCACCGTGACCGGGCTCCCGCACGACGAGTCGGTATTCGCCCACCGCAGCCCGGCCGGTGGCGGCCGCAGCGGTTTCTCCATCGTCGCCGAGGAAGGCGAGGCCTGGTGGGGGCCGTACCTGCACAAGGACGCCGGGCCGACCTGGGCGTTCCTGGGCTGGGCGCGGCCGGGCGGCGACTGGGAGAAGCGGTTCGCGGCCGCCGACTCGGCGGAATCGGCGCATCGCATCGTGACCGACCTCTACCGCGACTACCTCGACTGGGACCTGCCGGAGGTACTCGCCACGAAGGTGCTCACCGAGGACCCGTACTCCTGGCTCAAGGGTGCGGTGCGGCCGCTGTTCCGGCGTGGGGTCGGGCATACCGCGGGCGGGCATGCGGTAGCGGCGCTGGGCGATACCGCCGTGGCCTACGACCCGATCGCCGGGCAGGGCGCGCAGAGCGGGCTCATCCAGGCACAGCGCCTGGTCGCCGCGGCGGCCACGCACGACGGCGCCTTCGACGACGCCTGGATCACCGCGCAGTACGAGGCATTCCTGGATGCCCGCGCCGAGGACGCCGCCAAGGTCACCCGGCTGTTCCTCAGCGACCCCGAGTTCGCCGAGATCGGCGGCCAGTTCTTCAGCGCGGCGGCGGCCGACCCCCGCTTCGCGTCGGCGCTCGTGGGCACACTGCACCGTCCGCAAGCGGCGCGGCCGGTGAATTCGGTGGCGGACGCGCACCAGCTCATCGCCCAGGTGACAGGGGAGGACGCGGCCGCGGTGCTGGGCCGGTTCCAGCCCGCCGGGCGGTTCAGCAGGTCGCAGTACCACGGAGCCGCCACCACTGCCTGACCCGCCGCCGGACCCCGGTGACTCGGTGGCCCGGCGGCCGCCGGGCCACCGGCTGCGAGCCCGAGTACCGGACACGGGTCGCCGGTACTCGGGTGCGGATCCACGGAGCCGCCCCCGGTCGGCTCGGGTCACCTGGGGATAGGTTCCCGGCGATTCAAAACCTCGTCCCTGCACAAGCGCGCTGGTGAACTGGACTCGCGCCGGGCGGGATCGTCGTTCCCGGCGTCCAGACGACCGATGCCGACGGCGAGCAGCGAGGACGCGAAACCTCCGTTTTCGCTGCGGCCTCCGCGGACCGCGTACACCAGCTCGAGGGAGGCTCGATGAGTACCGAGAAGATCACCGACCAGATCCGGTTCGCCTACTGGGTCCCCAACGTCAGCGGCGGTCTGGTGACCAGTGATATCGAACAGCGCACCGGCTGGGATTTCGAGTACAACAAGAAACTCGCGCAGACCGCCGAACGCAACGGTTTCGACTACGCGCTCTCCCAGGTCCGCTACACCGCCTCCTACGGCGCCGAATACCAGCACGAATCCACTTCGTTCAGCCTGGCGCTGCTCGGCGCCACCGAACGGCTGAAGGTGATCGCCGCGGTCCATCCCGGCCTGTGGCATCCCGCCGTCCTCGCCAAATTCGGTGCCACCGCCGACCATCTGTCCGGCGGACGATTCGCCATCAATGTGGTTTCGGGCTGGTTCGCCGGCGAGTTCACCGCGCTCGGTGAACCGTGGCTCGAACACGACGAGCGCTACCGGCGCAGCGCGGAATTCCTGGAAGTGATACGCAAGATCTGGACCGAGGACAACGTGAACTACGGCGGCGATTTCTACCGCATCCGCGATTTCACCCTCAAGCCCAAACCACTCAACACGCCCGAACGCCCGAACCCCGAACTGTTCCAGGGCGGTAACTCCAGCGCGGCCCGCCGCAACGGCGGCCGCTACGCGGACTGGTACTTCTCCAATGGTAAGGATTTCGACGGCGTCACCGAACAACTCGACGATCTGCGGACGGTGGCCCGCGCGCACGACCGCGAAGTGAAGTTCGGCCTGAACGGATTCATCATCGCCCGCGATACCGAGCGCGAGGCACACGACACCCTCCGCGAGATCATCGACAAGGCCAACAAGCCCGCGGTCGAGGGCTTCCGGGACGCCGTGCAGCAGGCCGGCGCCTCCACCCGGGACGGCAAAGGGATGTGGGCGGATTCGAGTTTCGAGGATCTGGTCCAGTACAACGACGGCTTCCGGACCAAGCTGATCGGGACGCCCGAACAGATCGCCGAGCGAATCGTCGCCTACCGCGAACTGGGCGTGGATCTGATCCTGGGCGGATTCCTGCACTTCCAGGAGGAGATCGAGTACTTCGGGGCCAAGGTGCTGCCGCTGGTGCGGGAACTGGAGGCCGCGCGGCGTCCCGCCGCGGTGGCGGGGCGATGACCGCCGTCGGGGCCGCCCGGATCGCCTCGGCCGAGCAGGCGCGCGCCGTCGCCGCGGAATTGGCGGCCGAATTCGCGGTGGGTGCCGCCGACCGCGACCGGGAACGCGCCCTGCCCTTCGCCGAAGTGCGCAAACTCGCCGCCGCCGGGCTGCTGGCGGTGACCGTGCCCGCGGATCTGGGCGGCGCCGATCTGCCGCCCGGCGAGCTCGCGGAAGTGGTGCGGCTGCTCGCGGTCGCCGATCCGAATATCGCCCAGATACCGCACAGCCACTTCGTATATGTCAATCTGTTGAAAATCGCCGGATCCGCCGACCAGCGGCGTCGCTATCTGGGTGCTGTCCTGGACGGCGCCCAGATCGCGAACGCCCAGTCCGAACGCGGCGGCGCGACCGTCGCCGATATCGCCACCACCGTGCGCCCGCTCGCGGGTGAGCAGCGGTTCCGGATCGACGGCGTCAAGTACTACTGCACCGGCTCACTGTTCGCCGACTTCCTGGCCGTGCTGGCCAGGTTGGACGATCCGGAGGCTTCCACGGGGCTGCCGGCCGGCCAGTATGTCGCCTTCCTGCCCGCCGACACTCCGGGCGTGCGGATCGTCGACGACTGGAACGGATTCGGTCAGCGCACCACCGGCAGCGGCACGGTGTCGTTCGAGAACGTGGTGGTCGACCGCGATCAGCTGGTGGCCCGGACCGCCGCCGTGGACCGGCCCACCGCCTACGGCGCCTCCGCGCAGCTGCTGCACGCGGCGATCGACGCCGGTATCGCCCGCGGTGCGCTCACCGCGGCCGCCGGATTCGCCCGGGACAAGAGCCGGCCCTGGTTCGAGGCGCAGGTGAGCCGGGCGATTGACGATCCGCTGCTCATCCAGCGGTTCGGGGAGCTGGCTGTCGCGGTCGGCGCGGCCGAGGCCGGGCTGGCGGCCGCCGGTACGGCGGTGGACGCCGCACTGGGTGCGCCGGAACGGGTCGCCGAGGCCTCGCTGGCCGTCGCCACGGCCAAGATCCTGGCCGACCGCGCGGCCACCGAGGTGTCCAGCGCCCTGTTCGAGGTGGGCGGTACCCGCAGCGCGGCCGACGACCTCAACCTGCACCATTTCTGGCGCAATGCCCGGACCCACACCCTGCACGACCCGGTCCGCTGGAAATACCAGCACCTCGGCCGGGCCCTATTACACGGTAGTCCGCCGCCGCTGCACGGGGTGATCTGAGCCGGACGAACCGGCCCGGCGGGAAGTGCTCCCTCGCCGGGCCGGGGCGACGGTGGCCGAAGTGGGTCGGCCCCGTTCTCGTCCGGCCGGGAAGGGAGCGGCGGCGGTGCTACCGCGACGCGTCCGGCAGTGCCGGGGCCGTCAGCGGGACGCCGTCGCGCCCTCCGGATGCACCGGGTGTTTGCCCTCGGCGAACTCCTCCACGATCTTCGCGCAGAACGCGGGCAGGTCGCCGGGGTTGCGGCTGGACACCAGGCCGCGGTCGTTCACCACTTCCTCGTCGACGACATTGCCCCCGGCGTTGCGGATATCGGTCCGCACGCTGGGATAAGAGGTGAGTGTCCGGCCTCGCACCACATCCGCCTCCACCAGCGTCCACGGGCCGTGGCAGATGACGCCGACCGGTTTACCGGTGGCGAAGAAATTCCGGACGAAGGCCACCGCCGACTCGTCCTGCCGAAGTTTGTCCGGGTTGGTGGTGCCACCCGGCAAAATCAGGGCGTCGAATTCGTCGGGACTGCATTCGCCGACGACCCGGTCCACCTCGAAGGTGTCGCCCTTCTCCACATCGTGGTTCATGGCCTGGATCTGCCCCGGCTTCAGCGACAGCAAGGCGGTGCTCGCACCGGCGTCCTCGACCGCGGACCGCGGCTGTACGAGCTCCACCTGCTCCACCCCGTCGGCGGCGAGAACAGCGACTCGTCGTCCTGTCAGATTGTGCTGCCGGCCCATACCTGCTCCTTCCGTGTACGCGGATTGCGGTCTGCCCCGCGACCTACCCGGGTCCGCCGCGGTGAAACGTGGCCCCGATCCAGTCCAGTGGGATCGCGCACACCCGGGCGGTCGCTGATTCGACCGCACGCGACCGGGTAGTCGGCCCCTGTCCGGCGAACGAGAAGAAAGGCATTCGACGATGAACGTCCCCATCAAGAGCACCCTCGACCCGGAACAGCAGCACGTCACCGGTGAGGCCCTGCGCGCCACTGTGGTCGACCTCATCGATCTGTCGCTGATCGCCAAACAGGCGCACTGGAACGTCCTCGGGCGCAATTTCCGTTCCGTCCACCTCGCTCTGGACGAACTGGTGACCGCGGCCCGTGAGTTCACCGACGACGCCGCCGAACGCGCGACCTCCATCGGAGTCAGCCCGGACGGCCGCGCCGCCACTGTCGCCAAGGAAGCCGGCGGTCTCGAGTTCCCCGACGGCTGGCAGCAGGACACCGATGTCATCGATGCCATCGTCAAGAACCTGAACAAGGTCATCGGCCGGCTGCGTGAGCGCATCGAGATCACCGAGAAGGCGGACCCGGTGACCCAGGACCTGTTCATCGCGATCGCGGCCCGGCTCGAACAGCTGCACTGGATGTGGCAGGCCCAGCTCTCCACCGCCTGATCGTCGTACCGCTCCCGCGTCCCGGCGGCCCACACACCCGAGTCGGTCGGGAGTACCGGAATACCGCCCGGTCGCACCCCGACCGGGCGGTAGCACGAGCAGGACTGTGTGGTTCGGTTCTGCGGATCGTCGGCACCGGCCGGCACATCGGACCGGTGCCCGGCGGCCGGCCCGGCCTCATCGGGGCCGTGTACCGGCCCGGACGGCGCCCCGCGGCGCGCCATGGCGACCGAACGAACCGGCGCGATATCTCGTCGGTGATACCGCACCGTTCCGGCTGACCCCTACGACGGACCGCCGCCAGGTGTGCCGCATCCGGCGCCGCCGGGTAACTCACCGAATCCCGCGGTGACCGCCTCGGTCGCATCGCTGGGGAAGGCGATGCGACCGATACCCGGCTGATTCCCTTACGGTGTCACCGCGGAGCCCCGACGACGCTGGGTGGCCGTGGACACCGGCGGGCTCGACCACCTCGACCACATCGTGTGATAACGGGCTCCCGCGCGGGCGTGGCGATCGCCGCGCGGGAGCGCCGTGCTCACTCGCCGGCCGCTGGTTCGGCGACCTCACGCAGCAGGCCGTCGGCCAGCCGCAACCGGCGCTGCACCCCGATCTCGGCGAGGAACCGCTCGTCGTGGCTGACTACCACGAACGCGCCGCGGTAGGCGTCGAGCGCGCTCTCGAGCTGTCCGACACTGACCAGGTCGAGGTTGTTGGTCGGCTCGTCCAGCAACAGCAATTGGGGTGCCGACTCCGCGAACAGTACGCAGGCCAGAGTCGCGCGCAGCCGTTCACCGCCGGAGAGCGCGCCCACCGGAAGATCCACCCGGGAACCCCGGAACAGGAAGCGCGCCAGCAGATTCAGCCGCTGCGGCGTGGGCAGGTTCGGGGCGAACGCGGCCAGGTTCTCGGCGACGGTGTGGTCGAGGTCGAGCAGATCCAGCCGCTGCGACAGATACGCGACCCGGCCCTCCGCCCGGGTGACCGAACCGCTTTCCGGCGTCAGATCGCCGTGCAGAATCCGCAGCAGCGTGGATTTGCCCGCCCCGTTGGGCCCGGTCAGCGCGATCCGTTCGGGTCCGCGGATCGTCAGGTCCACGCCGTCGCCGGCGAAGACCTCCCGGTCGCCGAAGCGGTAGCGGATCCGCTCGCCGGTGAACACGGTCCGCCCGGCCGGGACATCGGTGTCCGGTAGCTGCAGTGTGATGCGCTGCTCCGGGCGCAGAGCGCGCTCGGCCAGGTCGAGTCGGTTCTTCGCAGCGTCGACCCGGGCGGTGTGGGTTTCGTGCGCGCGCCCGGCCGACTCCTGGGCATTGCGTTTCATGGTGCCGGCGAAGATCTTCGGCAGCCCCGCGTTACCGAGGTTGCGGGCCGCATTGCTCGCCCGCCGCGCGGCACGCTCCCGGGCCTGCTGCAGTTCCCGTTTCTCGCGTTTGACCTCCTGTTCGGCATTGCGGATGTTCTTCTCCGCGACCTCGCGCTCGGCGCGCACCGACTCCTCGTACTCGGTGAAATCGCCACCGTAGAAGCGGATCTCACCGGCGTGTAGTTCGGCGATCCGGTCCATGCGGTCCAGCAGCGCCCGATCGTGGCTCACCAGCAGCAGGCAGCCTTTCCAATCGGCCAGCAGATCGTAGAGCCGATGCCGGGCTTCGAGATCGAGGTTGTTCGTCGGCTCGTCGAGCAGCAGCACATCCGGCCGGCGCAGCAACTGGGCCGCCAGACCCAGCGACACCACCTGACCACCGCTGAGGGTGCGCAGCCGCCGGGTCAGGGTCAAGTCGCCGAGCCCGAGGCGTTCCAGCTGGGCGCGGGTGCGTTCCTCGATATCCCAGTCGGTGCCGATGGTGGTGAAATGCTCCTCGGCGGTGTCACCGGACTCCACCGCGTGCAACGCGGCCAGGACCGGTGCGATACCCAGTGTTTCGGCGACCGTCATCTCACCGGTGAGCGGCAGGGTCTGCGGGAGGTAGCCGAGTACGCCGTCGACCGACACACTGCCGGCACCCGGTTTCAGCTCACCCGCGATCAAACGGAGCAGCGTGCTCTTACCCGCACCGTTGGGCGCGACCAGACCGGTGCGGCCGCCGGGCACGCTGAAGGACAGGTCGGCGAAGACAGCGGTGTCGTCCGGCCAGGAGAAGGACAGGTTCGAACAGACGATGAAGGATTCGGACATCTGGGAGAGACCTCGATTGTCGTTCGGGCGCGAGACGCGGCCCCGAAGAAGGAAAAGTGAACGACGAAACGGCCACTACGGCGGCGCCCGATGCGCCCAACCGGTGGCCGTCAGAGCCGGGTGGCTCCGGAGATGTCGAGTTCACCAACCATGATCGATCTCTCTGTGGTCGAGGAGTCCTTTCACGATAGCAGTCCGCGCTCAGGCAGCCGGATGGGATCACGCCGACCGGCCGATCGGATGCGGACGGAATGGGAGCCGGTTCAGGCGCGCGCCGCGAGGTGGGGCGCCAGATCGCCGGTAGTGGGCGGTTCGGCGCACTGTATCCCGCACCGATGGCCCGGCACGGTGGATCCGTCCTCGTACTCGCAACTGTTGGTGTCGCAGGTGTAGGGGTGATTGTCCGGTTCCACCGGTAGCGGCTCGGAGTAGTACGACCACGCGAAGGCATCGGAGTCCGAGATGGCGGAGCAGTAGACCGTGGTGCCGTCGGCGAGATGCCCGACCTCACCGGGCTCCTCGCAGTAACTGTTCAGTTCCACCTGGGGATTCGGGCCGGCGACGGGTGTCGCCGGGGTCCACGGGAGCGCGGCCGCCGGCGCGGCGACCGCGAAGAAGAGGGCGACGGCTCCGACGATCGCACCGAGAAGTCGGGGGCCCCGGCTACGTGCTTGTGGCCTCATGGTTCCCTTCCGTTCTGTCGAGTCCCCCAGCTGTGCGATTCGATTGATCGTAGCTATCACCGCAGGTGGGCGGCAATGGCCGCGTGGGCGGCGCGGGTCCGGGGCGTAGGCGATGAGTCGCGATCGTGCTGCGACCGTGACCGGTCGGTACCCGCCCGGTGGCCTGCCGTCCCCGGTGAACCGCCCCTCCCGCCGCCGGTGCGAGCCGGCATGGTCACGACCACCACAGAGGAAGGCTGCCCACGTGCGCGCCACCCGTGCCGAGAT
>NZ_BAGJ01000174.1 GCF_000308775.1 Nocardia testacea NBRC 100365 | reverse complement strand
CGCGGTGCTGCAGGCCGCGCAGGTGCAGGCGGCCCTGATGGCGCTGTCCTCCGCCGACCTCATCGTGGTCCGCATGGTGCTGGACGAACCCGACGCCAGCCGCTACGCGCTGGGCACCATCGCCACCAAGGTCGCGTTCTGGTTACCGCAGGCGGTCGGGGTGGTGCTATACCCCCGGATGGCGCAACCGGCCTCGTCCGGGTCCGCCGTCCGGTCGGCGCTCGCCGTCCTCTCCGGCATCGGGGTGGTCGCCGTACTGGCCGCGGCGCTGGCCGCCCCGCTGGCACCTGTTCTCGCGGGACAGGACTACGCGCCGATCCAGGGGCTGCTGTGGTTGTTCGCGCTGCACGGGGCGATTCTGGCGGTACTCCAGGGGGCGCTGCTGTCGGCCATCGCGGTGCAGCGGACGGCGCTGGCCGCGATCGCGTGGGCGGGTCTGGCACTGGAGGTGGTGCTCGTGCTCACCCTGGCGAGCAGTGTCACCGGACTGATCGCCACGGTCGCGTCCGTGGCCACTGTCACCACGACCCTCGTCGCGGTACTCGTCATCCGGACGGCGGCCCGTCGCCGGGTTCCGGCTCCCGCCTGATCCGGGGCAACGCCGCCAGGCCGACCGCGACCACCGCGATCAGGGCCGGGACCTGCACCCACAGCGAATCACCCATATAGCCGCCGGGCATCCGCCACGGGCCGGTGGACAGCGCCGCGGCCGAGACCGCCGTGCCCGCTCCGGCTATCGCGGCGAGGGCCCGGCGCGGCAGTCGCGGCACGAATCGCACGGCCGCCAGGCCCGCGACGGTCAGCACCGTACCGGTGATCCCGGCGATCAGCGTGGCGGCGGCGATCAGACCGAGCGCGGCCGGTATCCGCGGTGACCACACCCGCGGCGCCGGCGCCACCGGATCGGTGCGAGGGCCACGCGGGACCGCGAGGGCGATGAGCGGGATCAGCAGCAAAAGGCCCAGGAACAGCGCGAGCCGGTACCAGCTGTCGATCGGGAAGGAGACGGTCACCGGGCCGGTGGCATCGGCTGGCAGCAACCAGCCCTGCTGCCAGCCGCCGACCACGATCGGCTGTAGTTCGCGGCCGTCGGCGGTATGGGCCGCCCAGCCGGTATTGGTACTCAGCGGCAGGGTCAGCAGGCGGGTTCCGGAGCTCGGGGCGGGGACCGCGGGCTGGGTGTTCACCAGGCGCAGCCGGTCGACGAAGAACAGTTCGGTCGGCGCGACGAGGACGTCGACATCGCCCGCGGGCAGCGAAACCGGTTGTACGACACCGGGCGTGGTGGCCGGGAACGCGGCCGCGTCCTGTGGCGCGTCGGGACACACCTGAGCGGGAACCGGGTCACCGGCGCGCAGCTCGCCCACGGTGGCCGTGATACTGGTGTGGACCAGCCGGCCGCCGACCGCGATGGTCGGGCCGGCCTCGCAGCCGACGGTCACCGGCCGGTCCGCCGGAGCGGGCGGCGGGTACTGCGGGCCGAGGACACCGATTTCGGCGAGCCCGGGCGGCTGGGCCTGGTGGTAGCCGAGTGCCGTCCGGTCCAGCACGGCTTCCCAGCTGCGGATGCTCAACTCGATCCGGTCGGTCACCGTGGGATGCAGGTCGATCCGGGAGACCTCGTCGGGTTCCTCGAGCTCCCGGACCTGGGGGCCGTCGCCGAGGTTCACCGTGACCGAGGTGGGCGCGGCGGGGAGGCCGCCCAGCGAAGGTGTCAGTTCCAGGCCGGTGACGAGGGCCGGTTCCGGAAGTTCGATCGTCAGTGCGGGTTTGGGCCCCATGGTGTCGCGGACCGTGTCCTCCGGCGCGGTCCAGCTGGTGCGGGGGTCGCCGTCGGTGGCGGCGAACGCGGAACCGCGCAGGTCACCCACATCGGAGGCACCGCGTGCCACGGGGCGCGCCGGGTCGGTCAGCAGAGCCTCGAGCGCGGGCCCCTGCCGCGGGCGGACCATGAGGCGCGGTTCGACGGTGGCCGGCGCCGGCACGGAGAGCGTCCGGCCGAAGGGGCCCAGTTCTTCGGGCGCCAGGGCCAGGCCCTTACCGCAGCGGACGCGCTCGGGGCTGTCGAAACACGCACTGCGTCCGGGGAATTCCTGGCCGAGGTCCCAACCGGTGACCGTGGCGCCCGACGGCGGCGGCGGGAGGACGGCCCGGTGCCGGATCTCGACCGGGACGCCCGCGTCGCGCACGGTGTAGTCCTCCAGCGCCAGTTCGCTGATCCCGAACTGGCCGCCGGTGCTGCCGCGTTCGGTGCGGATGGCGGTGATCTTCACCCATTCCGTGGCACCCACCGGCAGCGCGACCGAAACCGGTTCGCCCGGTTCGCTGATCCGGGCCGAGACACTGCCGTTGTTGGTGCGCACCTCCACCCATTTCACCGGGTCGCCGATGGCGGCGGGGGTGGTGGTGAACCGCAGCAGGCCGGAGGTGAACGGTTTGTCGAGGTCGAGCCGGATCCATTGGCCCAGCGCGTATTCGCCCGCATTGCTGATCCACGCGGTCGCCGGGTCGCCGTCCACGGCGGCGGCGGTCGAGTTGCCGGGGGCGGCGCCGCCGATCTGCGTCGCGTCGGCCGCCGAACTCGATGCGGTGACGGTGGCCCCGGTCCAGCCGCCCTGCACCAGATCGGCGCCGGGGACGGCATAGTCGGGGACCAGATTGTGGGTGTGGCGCGCGTCGCCGGGGGCGCGCAGCGCGGAATTGTGGTTGTCGACCCTGCCGAAATCGGTTTCCCGGTTCATCGGGGTGTCCGTCACCGTCACAGGGCCCGGCGGGAGGCCCGCGGCCGCGGCGTCGGCGGCCAGCAGGGTGGGTTCGTGCGAGGTCTCGGGGTCGCGGTGCAGTCTTTCCAGCACCTCGGGCCCGCCCTGGACCACCGGTACCGAATCGAGCGGCACGGTGTACGCGCCGGGGAACTGCTCGGGCGCCCCGGTGCCACCGCGCACGTCGGCCGGTGTGCCGGGGGCCGGGGCGTCGACCCGGTAGATCTCCACCGCGGGATAGTCGGGCCGCAGATCCGCGTCGACCACGAAATCGTCGCGGCCGGAATCGTTTTCCACCGGCTTACCGAATTCGGCGACCTTGTGCAGTCCCGGCGACCCCTCCACCGCGTTGTGCGCAAGCAGCGGGCGGGTGGAGCGGGAGGTGTCCGGATCGAGATCGTTGCGCAGCACCAGCACCCCGATGCCCTGCCCGCGCAGTGTGGCGGCCAGACCGTCGGAGGGGCGGCCGTCGGCGATCAGCCGCTGTACCGAATCCATCGCCCGGATGGTGCCGGGCGGATTCAACGGGACCGCGTCCCGCACCGCCCACGGGGTCTGCGCCAGCGCCTGGAGGGGTTCGTCCCGGGTCAGCCCCCACACCTGACTGCCGAAAGGCGCGCCGGGGACCACCAGCGCCCGGGTGTCGGCGGCGTTCGCCCGCAACCAGTCCGCGGTCTGCTGCCAGTAGGCCGGGACCGCGTCGTAGGCGCCGCGCGGCGCGAGCTTCCCGGTCCAGGCCAGGGAACTGGACAGCGCGAGCGCGGCGAGAACCAGCATGGCGACCGCGACCCGGCGGTCGCGGTGCGGATTGGTGAACGCCGCCCGCCACACCTCCGGCCGGACCGAGGCCGGCAGTGGCACCCGGGCCAGCAATTGGGCGATGCCCAGCACCAGCGGCAGCCGGATGAGCGGTTCGAGTTTGTGCACGTTGCGCAGCGGCGCGCCGCCGGAGTCGAGGAAGATTCGGATGGGTTCGGCGAACGGCCCGCCCAGCTGTCCCACATAACCCGCGCAGATACCGGTCAGCCCGACGCACAGGATGAACACCAGCCGCCCGCGGGCCGGCATGGACCGCAGCGCCAGCCCGGCCATCCCGGCCGCCGCGATCAGCCCGGTGGCCAGCACCGCGGCAGGCTGGGTGACCAGCACCGCGCCCGCGATCCGTTCCGGGGAGACGAACGGCGTCCAGCTGTCGGTACCGCGCAACACCTCACCCAGTGACGCCCACTGGGTGGTGACCCCGGAGGATTCGATGTAGTCGAGGAACGGCGGGCTCACCCGGCCCAGCAGCAGCAGCGGCACCGCCCACCAGGCCACCGCCAGGACGAGCAGCGGCACCCAGGCAAGCGTGAACCGCCACCAGGCGCGATTGGGCCGGAAACTCGCCCACCATAGCAGCGCGGGCAGGAAGGCGGCCACGGTGGCGACCGCGTTCACCGCCCCCATCAGCGCCAGCGCCAGCGCACTGCCCGCCGGGGACCGCGCCCCGCCGTGCCGATGCCTGCGGTAGGCGGTGCCCAGCGCGGCGGGCGCGAGCAGCACCCACGGCGCCAGCATCATGGGCAGGGTTTCCGAGGAGATCGAGCCGACAGTGGTCAGCACCCGGGGGGACAGGGCGAAGGCGGCGGCCGCGACGACCCGGGACCCCCGGCTGCCGATCCCGAGCGTTTCGCAGAGTTTGACCACGCCCCAGAAGCCCGCGAGCAGCAGCAGCGCCCACCAGATCCGCTGGGTGACCCAGGCGGGCAGGTGCAGCACATCGCCGAGCGCGAAGAACGCGCCGTGCGGGAAGAAATAGCCGTAGGCCTGGTTCTGCACCTGGCCCATCGGCGCCTGACTGCTCCACAGATGGGCCGCACGGGCGAGGAAACCGAGCGGATTCTCGGCGAGATCGTATTTGGTGTCGGCGACGGTGAGGCCGGGGGCCTGCAGGAAGGTCAGCAGGAACGCGGCGAACGCGGAACCGAGGAACCAGCGGCGGCCCAGTTCATCGGTGGGCGCCGGGTCGGGGGCGGAGCGGGGGGCCGCGTCGGCAGGTTCGACGGGATCGGACTGGACGGGCACCGTGGGTCAGGCGTTCGCCGTCCCCGCCGACAGGCTCCGGCGGGGACGGGTGGCGATCGGGCCGGGTCTCAGCGCTTGCCGTATTCGACGCTGTTGAGCAGCGAGCTGTCCGCGTTACCGCTGCGGTCGACTTCGGGCCGGCTGTCCTGCTGCAGCGCGGCGGTGATGGCGAAGACCGCGATGGCGCCCAGCAGGGCGCCGCCGACCGCACTCGCAACACCGGGGACAGCAAACTTCATCGCAGCACTCCAAACTCCGAAGCAGGCAGATATCTGGGCAAACCTAGCAGGACCGGCCGGGTCCGGGTAGGACCGTCCAGCGTTTCACCCTAACGGTTGTCTCCGGCCGCGTCCGATCGCGGGCCGCGGACTCCGATCCCGGCTCATTCGCTGTCGGGCGGTACGGCGCAGTCGAGGGCGCCGAGCAGGGTGCGCAGTTTGGCGGTGGTTTCGGCGAGTTCGGCGGCGGGTTCGGAGTCCGCGACGATGCCGCCGCCCGCATACGCGCGCAGCTCGCGGCCGCCCGCGGCGAGTTCCGCGCTGCGGATGGCGACCACCCAGGTCCCGTCGCCGTCGGCGGTGCACCAGCCGACCGCGCCGCCGTAGAAACCGCGGTCCTCTTCATGGCCGGTGAGGTATTCCAGCGCGCCGGCGGTCGGGGTACCGCAGACCGCCGGGGTCGGATGCAGCAGCAGCGCCAGTTCGAGCGCGGTGGGCGCCGGCGCTCGCAGTACGCCGTGGATCGGTGTCCCCAGATGCCATACGTCGTGGGTGGCGACGAGTCGCGGCCGCTCCGGTACGGACAGGCCGATACACACCGGAGACAGTCGTTCGGTGATCCAGTCGACCACGAACGCGTGTTCGGCGTGATTTTTCGCGCTCGACGTCAGCCGATCGGCCTGCGCGGAATCGGCCACCCGGTGCGGGAGCCGGGGCAGGGTCCCGGCCAGCGGATACAGCTCGATGGCCGTACCGCGCCGATGGATCAGCAGCTCCGGGCTCGCGCCGATCAGCGTCGCGCCGGTACGCCCGGCCGGGCCGAGATCGACCGCGAAGACATTCGCCCGCGGGTGCCGGGCCAGCAGGTACGCGGCGAGTATCTCCGGATCCAGCGCGGCCGCCGCTTCGGCCCGTACCGAGCGGGCCGCCACCACTTTGCGCAGGCGGGGCGCGGGCTCGTTCAGCAGTTCCACCAGCCGCGCCACCCGCGCGCGATGCTCGGCCGGGCTCGGCGTCTGCTCCACCACCTGTACACGCGGTAGCTCCGGGAGGGCGGCCGGGCGCCACGGCCCCGCGGTGTGCAGCAGCTCATCCGGCTCGACCAGCGCGGCCGGATGGCGTGGATCGAACGGTAGCGCCCCGGCGATCGCCGGGGCGGTGCCTTCGCGTAGCGCGGCCGCGGCCTGCCACGGGTCGCGGTGCACCGCGCGCACGCCGGTGCCGCGCACCACGCCGTCGGGTCGTGCCAGCAGGAACCCGGTCATGGTCCGACCGTAGCCGTGGCCGCGGCGCCCTATGTCGCGGCGTGGCCGTCGCGCCCGGCTTTCCGCGCGCCGGCCGGTTGTACCGGAGGGACCAGGAAAACCGGGCGGTGGCAGTGTTTGAGCACGGCGTCGGCCACGCTGCTGTGCACCAGCGCGCGCAGTCCGGTGGCACCGCGGGTACCCGCGACGATGATGTCGACATCGAGCTCGTCGGCGACCTCCACGACCGCCTGCCACGCACTGGCCGCGTATTCCTGGGTGCGCGCCTCGGCGTTCAGGCCCGCGAGCCCGGCCAGGTGCACGCCCTCGGCATTGATCTCGCGGGCGCTGGTGTAGGCGATGTCCTCGAGTTCTTCGTCGGGCACCCATTCCGGTTGGACCATTCCGGAGATCCCGGAGATCCGCGCGGCCTGGCGCACCATCGGCTCCCAGGCGGTCAGGACCACGGCCCGATCCGCGGCGAGGAAGCGTCCGGCGTATTCGATCGCGCGTTTGGCGTGTTCGGAACCGTCGTAGGCGATGAGCATCAGATCGCAGGGCATACCGCACCTCCGGGACTGCCGACCGGTGTTACCAGATTACCTCTGTCCGGAAGCCGATCCGAAGTGTTGCGGTCACGGCGCGCGGGCTACCGTCGAACAATGCGGAAGATACCGTTGGTCCTGCTCGCGGTGCTCGCCGCGCTCCTCACCGGCTGTTCCGGCACCGAGAGCGGCGGCTCCGGTCCCGGTACCACCGCGAACCAGGGCGCCGGTACGAGCCCCGGGGCCGCGACCGGTGACGCGGCCGGCCCCACCACTACGACCGGCGGCGATTGCGCCGCCGGGTACCTGGCGCAGTTCAGCACCCGGGAGAAGCTCGCGCAACTACTCACCGTCGGGGTGACCGGCACCGACGACGCGCTCGCCGTGGTGCGCGACCATCAGGTCGGCGGGATCTTCGTCGGCAGCTGGACCGATCAGTCGATGCTCACCGACGGCGGGCTCGAGCAGGTGACGGCCGCGGCGAAAACGCCGCTCATGGTGACCACCGATGAGGAGGGCGGCCGGGTGTCGCGCCTCGGCAACCTCATCGGGACCGCCCCTTCGGCCCGGGTCACCGCACAGACGATGACGCCCGACGAGTTCTACACCGCGACCCTGGACCGGGCGCGGGCCATGCAGAACCTGGGGATCACGGCGGATTTCGCCCCCGATATCGATGTGAGCTCCCAGCCCGACGATTCGGTGATCGGTGACCGCTCCTTCTCCGACGACCCGGCCGTGGTCACCGAATACGCCGACGCCTATATCCGGGCCATGCACGAGGTCGGTCTCGGGACGGTGCTCAAGCATTTCCCCGGTCACGGGTCGAGTACCGGCGACTCCCATCTCGGCGCCGTGCAGGTGCCGCCGCTGTCGGAACTGAGCGACAGCGATCTGGTGCCGTTCCGTGAGCTGATCGATACGGGGTCGGCGGTGATGGTCGGCCATCTCGACGTTCCCGGCCTGACCACCCCGGGCGTCCCGGCCAGTATCAGCCCGGAGGTGATGAAGCTGCTGCGCGAGGGTTCCGGATACGGGGCGGCGCCGTTCGACGGCGTGATCTTCACCGACGACCTCAGCGGTATGGCCGCGATCACCGAACGGTTGTCCATCGAGCAGGCGGTGGAGGCCGCGCTCGTGGCGGGCGCGGACAATGCGCTCTGGATCAGCACCGATGCCGTGGGTCAGGTGCTCGATCAGCTGGAGCAGGCGGTGGCGGCCGGCCGGTTGCCGATGGAGCGGGTGGACTCCTCGGTGCTGCGGATGGCCGACTACAAACGGGTTCCGCGCACCTGCTGATCCGCGGCCGGGCAATGGGCCCGGCCTTCGGCCGACGGGCCGGGCTCGGGATCACCGGCGGTCCGGCGTTTCCGGCCGCCCACCGGAACAACACCGGCGCGCGGGTATCGCGGCCGGTAGTTCCCGTCCTGGGGAACTTACTTTGGAGTAATATCAAGGGTTCACTGCGGTAGGAGACGTGATGGCGGGCGGTACGAAAAGGCTTCCGAGGGCGGTGCGCGAGCAGCAGATGCTCGATGCCGCGGTCGAGGTCTTCTCGCGCAAGGGCTTCCATGAGACGTCCATGGACGCCATCGCCGCCGAAGCCGAGATCTCCAAACCGATGCTGTATCTCTACTACGGCTCCAAGGACGAACTGTTCCGCGCCTGTATCCAGCGCGAGGGTCTGCGCTTTCTCGAATCGGTGGCACCCGCCGGCAACCCGCTGCTGAGCCCGCACGAACAATTGCGTACCGCGCTGGAGGGTTTTCTCGGTTTCGTCGATACCCACCGCAACTCCTGGCAGGTCCTCTACCGCCAGGCACTCGGGCAGCAGGCCTTCGCCTCGGAGATCGAGAACGCCCGGGAGCGGGTCATCGAACTGACCGCCAAACTGCTGGAGTCCAGCGCCAAACACGCCGATCCCGGGACCAATTTCGATATCGTCGCCGTCGCGGTGATCGGCGCGGGGGAGGCAATCGCCGATTCCGTCGCCGACGGTCGCATCGATGTGGCCGAAGCCGTGGATCTGCTCGACGCGCTGGCCTGGCGCGGTCTGTCCGGTCGCAAACCCGGCGGGGCGGACAGCGCGGAGGCGAGCGAGTCGCCCGAATAGTTCGAATCGCCCGGTCGGCGGCGCCTTCCTGTTGCACCCGGCCCGCGCGCTCCGTATTTTCGATGCGCGCATACGGATGTCGCGGAGGACGCCATCCGATCGGGAGGGCACAGTGTTCGGAATGTTGCGGCCGTGCCGGCACGGCGCCGCGAAATACGGGGTGGACCCCCAGCTCTGGCAGGCCCATATGTGCGGCTTGTGCCTGGGACTGCGCGACGGGCACGGACAGTTGGCGCGCAGTGCGACCAATACCGACGCGGTGGTGCTCGCACTGCTGACCGAGGCCCAGGCCGCGGCGCCCGCCGCGCGCCGTACCGCCGGGCCGTGCCCGTTGCGCGGAATGCGGACCGCGCGGGTCCCGGTCGGTACCTCGGCACCGGTCCAGCTCGCCGCCACGGCCTCGCTACTGCTCGGCTCCGCCAAGGTCGTCGACCATATCGACGACGGCGACGTCCGCCCCCGGCTGCACCGGCCGATGCGGCGGGTCGCGACCGGCTGGTCGGCGGGCGCGCACGCCCGGGCCGCGGCCATCGGCTTGGATATCACTCCGCTGGTGGCGGCGATCGAGGCCCAGGCGGGCGCGGAACGCCGGTTCGCCGCCGGTGCCGGACCGTCGGGTGCCGCGGCCCTCGACGAACTGACCCGCGCCAGCCGTCGCTGTGCCGCGGAGTTCTTCGCCCATACCGCGGTACTGGCCGATCGCCCGGACAATGTGGACGCCCTGCGCAGGGCGGGCGACGAGTTCGGCCGGATCGCGCACCTGGCCGACGCGCTCACCGACTATCACGCCGACGCCGCCGCGGATCGCTTCAACCCGCTGGCCGCCACCGGCACCACGCGGGACGAGGCCTACGCGCTGGTCCGGGAATCGCATCGTGCGCTGCGCGCTTCGCTGGGGGCCGCCGGTCTGAGCGGCCTGCCGACCCTGCGCTGGGCGTTACTCGATCCGCTCACCAGCGCACTGCGCCGGCTCGGCCGCGCCATCGCGCCGCCGCCCACCGCGTCCGCCGGTGAGAACCTGGTGGCCGTCCACTCCACCGGCCCGCGGCGGCCGGGGGTCGCCGAGTCGATTCAGCTGATCTGCACCCAGTACTGCACCGGTTACGCCTGCTGCGCCGAGCACACCCGGCCGTGTAGCGGCGAACGGAAGGAGTCCTGGATCGGGCGGGGATGCTCCTGCGACGACTGCGGCAGCTGTTGCGACTGCTGCAGCTGCGGTAAGGACTGCGGCGGCTGCTGCGGTGACGGGTGCTGCTGCGACGGCTGCGGTTGCGACTGCTGAGCCGCCTGGTCAGGCCGGCGCGGCCCGCGGCCGGTCCCGCCGCCGCGCCCACTGCCGGCACGGCTCCTCCACCAGGGCGTGACTGGCCGCGGCGATCGGTAGTGTGAACGCCACCGTCAGCACCAGCACCACCCCGAAATTGCCGTTGAACGGCAGGATGCCGAAGATCGGGAAGATCACCGACAGTACGGCGAGATGCCAGATGAAGATCCCGTAGGACCAGCGTCCCGCCGTGGCGACCGGCGCCGCGGTGAGCCAGCGATGCGATTTGTCCGGCGCCCCCAGCACCAGCGGGGCCAGCAGCGCGAACCCGATCACCGCGCCGAGACCCATCTTGGCGGCGTACTGCCAGGGCTCGGCCCGGGTCAGCCCGGCGACCCCGCCGAGCCGGGTCGACGATGCCACGAACGCCGCGGCGGCGATCGCCCACATCAACCGCTGGTTGCCCAGCAGCCGCAGTCGCGCCCGGCGCCGGTCGTCACAGGTCAGCTCGGCGAGCAGCATGCCGCCCGCGAACCAGGGGATATAGGCGGGCAGCCAGTTGTCGGCGTGGATGGCATCCGGGGTCGGCACCGGGATGAAGTTCCAGCCGAGGAAGACCAGCCCGAGTAGCAGGACGGCCGGCACCCGTGCCGCGGCCGCACGGCCCCGCAACCAATGCAGCAGCCAGGCCAGCAGCGGCAGCGCGATATAGAAGGCCACCTCGACCGACAGACTCCACATCTGGGTGAGCCCGTCGGTCAGCGTGAGCGGCACGAAAACCTGCAGGAGCAGCAGGTTCGAGATCCACACCTGCAGTCCGGCGGTATCGGCGGCGGCCGGGACCAGGAAAAGCACCGTGCACACCACCACCCAGTAAGCGGGGACGATCCGGGCCACCCGGTGGCGCAGGTAATAGCCGAGCGTGGGAGCGTCGCCGAGCCCGCGGGCGGTGAGTGCGTGTGGACGCCACAGCAGGAAACCGGACAGCGCGAAGAACACCGCGACCGCCATATCGAAGCGTTCCAGCAGGCGGCCGAGCCCGGGAATACCGGTGGCACCCGTCTGAAAGGCCACATGGGTGAGCAGTACGCCCAGGGCGGCCAGACCGCGCATACCCTCGAGCGCGGGAAGAAAGCCCCGCTGACGCGCCACGGGTACCGGTGCCGTCTCCGGGACGGCGGGGCCGCGGCCGGGCCCTGCCCGGCGTTCGCCCAGTTCGGCGCGGGGCCAGGGGCCGGTGTCGGTGGTCGGTGTGGTCGTCATCGGGTCCCAGTCTGCCGGGCCTTCCGCGCTCGTAGGAAGCCGGTATTTCACAATGCGGGTTAGACTCCCCCCGATTTCGGTCGGATTCCGGCCTCGCCAACCCCTGGGTAACCCCCAGGCTGTTAGTGTCAGGGCTCACGAGTGCCGCGGCGCCCCGCTGTACCCGCGGAACGACCTGTGTTCTACGACGAGGAGAGTTTGCATGGCACTGAGTGCCGGAACCAGAAGGACGGTTGCCTGCGTGCTCGTGGGTCTCGGCGCGCTGCTGATCGTCGCCGCGCTGATGATCCCCACCTACACCGTCAGCAAGATGGCCAAGACTCCTCTCGACCTCGAGATCACCACCGTCGCGGTCAACCAGAAGGACCAGGAGAGCCTGGTCCTGGATTCCTCGTCGCTGACGGCCGAGGGGCGCTCGGCCGAGGTCAACAAGAACGTACCGCTGGTCTCCCAGCGGTTCCTCACCGTCGAGGATCCCTCCGACGCCGACGAGATGACGATCCAGGCCGGTAACACCCTGCGCCGGATCGACAAATCCGGCGACACCGGCGTGCTGACCGCCTACGTCGACCGGGTCACCATCGACCGCAAGACCGGTGAGCCGGTGGCCACCGATCCCAACGGTTCGATCGCCATCACCACGAACGCCAAGGGTGAGAGCCTCGCCGACCCGGTCCAGCACACGGGGCTGCAGTACCGGTTCCCGATCGGCACCGAGAAGAAGACCTACCCGTACTTCGACGTCCTCGCCCGGACCACCACCGACATGGTGTTCCAGGAGGAGACCGAGATCAACGGCACCAAGGTCTACCACTTCCGGCAGCAGGTCCCGGTGACCAGGCTGGCCGACGTCTCCAAGGCGCCGACCAACAAACTGGAACTGCCCGCCGCCAAGTGGGGCGTCGAGGGCGGCGAGGAACCGGTCACCATGTACCGCTTCTACGGCAACACCCGCGACGTCTGGGTCGAGCCGGAGACCGGCACCATCGTCAAGGGTGGCGAACAGCTCAATATCTTCTACAGCCGCACCGCCGACAAGGTGGAGGTCCCCGCGCTCAAGGCCAATATGGTCTTCGACACCGACACCGTGGAATCGCAGCTCGCGGTGGCCAAGGACAATATCGACAAGCTGTCGCTGTTCGGCCGGGTCCTGCCGATCGTTTTCGGCATCGTCGGCGTACTCGCGCTGATCGCCGGTCTCGTGCTCGGCATCACCGGCGGTCGCGGCGGACAGCCGGCTCGGCCCACCGGCCCGGCCCGGCGCCCCACCGGGGGTTCCTCGGTGGCCGGCTCGGCCGACGCGCCGACCACCACGCTGCCCCGCACGGGTAACGCGGACGCCCCGACGGAGACCATCAAGCTCCCGAAGAACCTCTGACCGTACGAGCACACCGAAGGCGCCCCGGACCGAAAGGTCCGGGGCGCCTTCGTTTTCGCCGGTATCGCACATTTCAAGATGTCGGCCCACCCGGGTAGTTTCGCGGCCGTGCCCGCCGACCCGTCGAACCCACACGACGCCTACTTCCGTCACGTCCTCAGCCGCCCAGCGGATGCCGCCTCCGAATTGCGTTCCGCGCTACCGGAAAACATCACCCGTCGGATCGACTGGAATCAACTGACCCTGCAACCGGGCAGTTTCGTCTCGGCTCAATTACGGTCACGCTATAGCGACGTGCTGTACCGCACCCGCCTCGACGCGCACCCCGCTTATATCTATCTGCTCATCGAACATCAGAGCCGCAGCGACCGCTTCATGCCGCTGCGCATGCTCGAATATCTCGTCAACATTTGGAATCAACACCGCCGCCTGCACCCGGAAAGCCGCACCCTGCCCGCCGTGGTCCCGCTCGTAGTGCACAGCAACCGCAAGGGCCGAGCTTGGCAGGGCCCGATCGAGCTGGCCGACCTGATCGACCTCGACCCAGCCGGCCATGAAGCGCTGAAGCCCTATCTTCCGCGCCTGTGCTTTCTGCTCGACGACGTCGCCGCTCTCGACCTGCCCGACCTACTTGCCCGCGATCTCACTCCCGCCACCCGCGTGATGCTGGCTCTGCACAGAATCGCACCCCGGAACGCCGACCTCGGTTCCGATATGCTGGACCTACTCGATGACTTGTGGGCGCTGGTGTCCGGCCCACAAGGCACCACGGAACTGCAAGCCGTGCTGACCTACATACTGCAGGTCAGCGACACAACCGAAGACGGTCTCGACCCTGTGATCGAGCAGTTGGGTCCCCGAGCCAAGGAGGCATTGATGACAACCGCCGAACGGCTCCGCGCCGAAGGTGAGGCCCGTGGTGAGGCCCGCGCCCGAACCGAAACTCTGATCGACCTCCTCGATACCAAATTCGGTTCGGTCCCCCAGGCAGCGATTCGGAAGATCGAGACCGGCAGCCCCGAAGAAATCCGCACATGGCTCCGGCGCTCCGTTACGGCCGACACCCTCGAAAAGGTGTTCAACGGATAGGGAGGCCGGCCCGCAGATGTGGTCTATTTCGTTGGCGGCGGCCAGGCGGGCGACTCCGCATCAGAACGCGGTGATTCGGATGTTGCCGTCGAGATCGGTGTGCACACGGATCGCTAGGTGTGATACTTGAGCCACGCCGGTTACCCCGATTGCCAGTGCGTTGCTCGACCCTCGTAATGAAAAGGTCCGGAGTCGGTTCCTACGCGGCCCAGTTCTCCTGCCGGCCAACATCCGAGGCCATATCTTCCACATCTGCTCAGGGGCATTGGAACGACCGAGCTACGTACACCCGCCCAGAGATTCGTGTGGGGCTGCCTCGGGTCAGAGTGGTAGGTCTCGCATCAGCACATCGAAGAGCGGGGCGTCGTCCCAGTCCGGACGTTGCCAACCGACCCGGTACCACCCCCACTTCCGGTACCGGGCGTAGGCACGCTCGTTGCCCGGGTTCACCAGCAGTGTCGCCCGCTGCTCGGGGCGACCGGCCAACAGCTTGTCGTGTAAGGCGCGCGCGAGTCCGCGCCCGGTGTACTCGACGCACACCATGATCTCCGAAAGAGCGAAGGTCCGGTCACCGGTTTCGACGGTGAACTGCTCCAGATCAGAGTCGTCCAGACCGCCGTCATCCAGGTGTAGCCCACTCCATCCCGCCGTACCTGGTGACAGCGGCCAGCCCCAGGTCTGCCCTGCCGGTGCCCCATCGATATAAGCCGCCACCAGGTCGAATCCCCTGTCGCGCGTGGGATCGGTGTAGGCGTCGAACCGGTGCATGAATGCCGCAGGGGATTCGAACGGGTCGCCCGAAGCGATCGCGTCGACGTAGGAACGCCGGTAGATGTCTTCAACGGTGTCTCGCATTGCGCGGGCCTGGGCGGCAGAGTAACGCCGAAATTCCGGGTCGATCATGCGCTTTCCTTACGTGTCGCGTTTTCCAGCGACGCGAACCGGTCGCGGAAGTCTTCGGCCGCGGGATGGTCGACGGTTCGTATCGGGGCCAGTACTCGCAGGGTCCGGCCCGACGTGACGTTCTCCAATTCGGTGAGCGCAGCCGTCCCCAAGCTGAGTGCCGACTGGATATCCCCCATGCGGAGATGCGCCACCGCCGTATGCGCTCGATCGCTGACGGCATTGCGAGCGCCTCTCTCCTCCGCCGAAGCGGCATAAAGAAGTTCGATGCTTTTGCGTACCTCGCCGATCTCGCCGTACCCGCGAGCCTCGTGCCCACGGATCTCCGCAGGAGTCACGAACCACAGCCACGTCGGGCATTCTTCCAACGACTCATAGCTGATGGCGTGCTCTATCTCCCGCCAGGCAGTAGAGACGGCGCGACCGAATCCGACCCGGTCACCGAGCAATCCGCGTGCCTGAGCCTCCCGACCCGCAATCAGAGCGTGAATCCCGCCCGGCGGCCGGCCACCGGCCAGTGTGCGGGCACGGTCGATCAGCTTCAAGGCGTAGTGCGGGCTACCCTGCCCCCTTCTGGCGAGATCGATCGACTGATTCGCCGCATTCAGGCAGGTATGAACAATGAGGTCTTCGTCGCCTGCTTCGCTCGCCAGCGAGAGTGCCTCGGCATAGCAACGTCGCGCCACCATGTGGCGATCCGAGTCGTGTGCCAGCCAGCCGGTGAGCACAGCCAGATGACCCGTGGCGGAAGCGAAAGCGTGGCCGGTCGCGGTGTCGTAACTCGCGGTGTCGAGTGTGTGTTTGGCGTGCTCGAGCTGGTCGAGCGCAAATCGGACCAGGGCGCCGCCACCCACCTGGCGGTCCTTCTCTTCCAACTCGCCGACAGCCGCCAGCAGCCGTTGTGCGTCCGAATGTCCGAGGTGTTCTCCGAACTGCCAGCCAATCGCTGACGCGGTGACGGCAGTGGCCAGTTTTCCGAATTCACGGCGTCTCACGTCACTGTCGACTTCCCACGCATATGTCCCGAGCACCGTGCTCGACCGGCCCACGACCTCGGCGTCGTGAGGTGTCGCGTCACCCACAGCGGCGGTCTCCGTATCGAACCGGGCACGTTGCTCATCGTCCAACTCACGCAGCATCGTGTCGAGTGCTTCGGCGGAACGACCCCGCACCGGCTTATCCCATGTCGCCCGATGCCATTTCTTGATGGTCGGGAGCATGTACCCGGCGCGTTCGGCGAATTCTTCCTGGGTTTCGCGGAGTGCGGCCACACGGAGTGCCCGCACTTCCGTGCTCGTCCATCTGCTGACAGTCATTCCACCCCCTCGGAGTAGCGGTCAACGTACTCGTTATCCGAAGCGTATTCCCTCCGTAAGCTTTTCGAGGCTCCTACAGCAGCTTCGGGTGCGTGAGGCTGAAAGTGGCCCCGGCGCCGGGTGAACCCAGGAATCAACGGTCGAAACGGCGACGCATACCGCCGGCCGAGATAAGTCCCCGGCGCCGGGTGCCGGGCAAACCAGATACGTCAGGAGGCACTTTGCATCGCGAGCGCAATGAGACAACCCCGACCCCGCCACCGGCGGTGACAAACCAGGCGATGTCCACGACGCTGCGCCTGTGGAGTGAGAGTGAAAGTTGCGATCGCGCTCGGTCGCCAGGACGAGTCGGTCATGACCCGGGAGAATCGACGACGCGCGATCGTCGTGGGCAGGTACAACACCGACACACCCGATCTGGACGGCCTCGTCGCTCGTCATCACTTGCAGGTGGTATTCACGATCATCGCGCCCTCGGCGCCGAAACTGGCGACGCTGATCGCCGTACAGCATGTGTTCGAGCACGATGCCGAGGTGGTGGTGGTGGTTGTTCCGCATCTCAACGCGGCCGAAATCCGGGCCGAGCGGTGTTGGCGAGCGGTGAGCGGATTGGCCGATATCCTCGCCGCCGATGGTGGTTGGCTTCGATGACAGTACCGGCCGGATAACTATCATGGATGATACTATCATTGATGATAGTATCCTGGGAGGTACTGTGGACGGATTCATCGGGCGGCGCACCGAGCTCGCCCTTCTCGACGAACTGCTCGAGCCGGTGCGCGAAGGCGGTCGGTCGGGACGGCCGGGCCGAGCGGTTTTGATCCGGGGCCGCAGGCGGGTGGGGAAGTCGCGTCTCGTCGAAGAGTTTCTGGAGCGGGCACGGGTGCCCCACGTGTTCTTCACGGCAGTGGGTGGGTCGCGGGACGAGGATTTGGCGGGGTTCGTTTCCGACATCGCCGACTCGGACCTACCCGGCGCCGAACGGGTCTCCGAGTTCGCGGCGCCGAAGACGTGGCGGGCCGCGTTCGACCTACTCGCCACCGTGCTTCCTCGGGATCGTCCGAGCGTGGTCGTACTGGACGAGATGCCTTATCTGGTGCGAGAGGACCGGGCGTTCGAGGGCACGCTACAGAAGGTGTTCGATCGGACCCTGTCGAAGTTGCCGGTGCTACTGGTGCTCATCGGGTCCGATATCGCGATGATGGAGAAGCTCAACACCTACGGCCGGCCCTTCTATCAGCGCGGTACCGAAATGATCGTGCCCCCGATGAATCCGCACGATGTCGCGGCCATGCTCGATCTTCGGCCGGCCGACGCGTTCGACGCCTATCTGATCAGTGGCGGTCTGCCGCTGATTCTGGAGGAGTGGCCGCGGGGAGCCGGGCTGTGGGAATACCTCGACTACGCGCTGCGCCGCCCCACCTCGGCTCTGCTGGTCAGTGCCGAACGGGCGCTGGCTGCCGAATTTCCGACCGAGGCGCAGGCGCGCACGGTTCTCGGTGCGATCGGTCACGGCGAGCGGACTTTCAGCCTCATCGGCCGGGCGGCCGGCGACCTGACCCCGACCTCGCTCACCCGATCGCTCGGATTGCTCACCGAGCGCCGTGTGGTGGCGGCCGAGCGTCCGCTCTCGGTGCGGCCGAGCAAGGAAACCCGCTACCGCGTCGAAGATCCATATCTGCGGTTCTGGCTGTACTTTCTCGGACCCGGTATGCCCGCGATCGAACGCGGACGGGGGGATCGGGTACTCGAGACGATCCGGGCGGGCTGGACTTCCTGGCGCGGCCGGGCCGTGGAGCCGGTGATCCGGGAAGCGCTGTGGAGGGGTGTGGACAGGTACCTGCCCGAGGGGACGGGAGCGATCGGCGGTTACTGGACTCGGACGAACAACCCGGAGATAGATATCGTCGCTGCCGATCGGGGGCCGATCGCCCAGCGGATCACGTGTGTGGGATCGGTGAAGTGGCTGGAGAAGAAACCGTTCGATCAGCGCGACCTCGCGGCTCTCATCACCCACCGGTCACAGCTACCGGGTGCCGATGTCGATACTCCGATGCTGGCCGTCGCGCGCGCGGGAGGTTCGACACCGGGCGTGCGGGTGCTGACACCGGACGAACTGCTCGAGGCCTGGTCCTGAAGGACCCGAAGGAACCCCGCTCCGAAGATTCCGGAGCGGGGTTCGCGTGGGGTACGTCAGCGCAGCGTGGCGGTGAGGTGCGGATATCCCTTCTTCGGATGCTTCAGCGCCAGATCCCACCCCTCCTGGGCCTGATCGGCGTACACATTCACGGTGGACGGCAGCAGGATCGGTTTGCCGAATTTCACCGCGTAGGAGACCTTGTCCGGGACCCGGCCCTCGACCGTGGCGAGAATCGCCGCCGCCGACCACATCCCGTGTGCGATCGCCCGGGGGAAGCCGAAGGCCTTGGCGCCCAGGGCCGACGTGTGGATCGGGTTCTGATCACCGGAGGCGTTGGCGTAGCGGGTGATCGTCTTCTGGTCCACCTTCCACGTCCGTAGCGGGGGCGGCGGCACCTCTTCGGGTTTCGGTTCGGGTTTGGGTCCGCCCGACAGCGAGGTTTTCTGCTGGTGCAGGAAGGTGGTGACCTGCCGCCACACCAGTTCCCGGCCCACGCGGATCTCGCTGATCGCGTCGACCAGCAGACCCTTGGGGTGTTCGCGCAGGTTCTCGATATGCGCGGTGATATCGAGTGGTTCGCTCACCGAGATCTCCCGGGTGCGCTCGATCAGGTTCTCCGCGTGCACCGCGCCGACCGCGACGAACGGGAAGTCGCGCTGCACCACGAGTTTCATCACCAGCGGGAAGGTGACGATGAAGGGGTAGGTCAGCGGCAGGGTGTCACCGAAGCGCAGCCCGGTGGCCGCGCAGTAGGCCGCCAGGTGCTCCGGGTCGACCCGGTATCCGTCGAGCCGGACGACGCGGTCCGGAATCTCGGATTTCCGTGCCGAGACCAGCGGTATCGCACCGAGCACGGCCTGCGCGTACAGGCCGCCGTTCTTCGGCGGCGCGTCGAGGGTGATGGTCTCGGTCATCACGCGCCGATCATGCTCTGGCCGCAGACCCGGACGATATTGCCGTTCACCGCGTTCGAGGCCGGGCTGGCGAAGTAGGCGATGGTTTCGGCGACGTCGATGGTCTGGCCGCCCTGGTTCAGGGAGGCCATCAGCCGGCCGCCCTCGCGGGTGGCCAGCGGGATCGCGGCGGTCATGGCGGTCTCGATGAAACCGGGTGCCACGGCGTTGATGGTGATGCCCTTGGCGGCCAGTTCGGGGGCCTCGGCGTTCACCATGCCGATGACCCCGGCCTTGGAGGCGCCGTAGTTGGTCTGCCCGCGGTTACCGGCGATCCCCGCGATGGAGGAGACGTCCACCACGCGGCCGCCTTCCTTCAGCGCACCCGCGGCCACCAGTCCCTGCGTGATCCGGTGCGGCGCGGCAAGGTTCACGTTCAGCACGGCGTTCCAACGGCCCTCGTCCATGTTCGCGAGCAGCTTGTCCCGGGTGATTCCGGCGTTGTGCACGATGATGTCGATTCCGCCGAAACGTTCGGTGGCGAATTCGGCGAGCCGCTGCGCGGCGTCGGGCGCGGTGACGTCGAGCGCGAGCGCGGTGGCGCCCACCTTGTTCGCGGTTTCGGCCAGCGCCTCACCGGCGGCGGGGATATCGGCGACGATGACCTTCGCGCCGTCGCGGGCGAAGACCTCGGCGATGGTGGCACCGATACCGCGGGCGGCGCCGGTGACCACGGCGACCTTGCCGTCGAGCGGTTTGTCCCAGTCCGCCGGCGCGACCGCGTCGTCCTTACCGACGCGGATCACCTGGCCGTCCACGAACGCCGACTTGGCGGACAGCACGAACCGCAGGGTCGAGGCGAGGCCGGTGGCCGCCGGGGAGGCGTCGGGGTGCAGGTACACCAGCTGGGCGGTGGCGCCACGCAGCAGTTCCTTGCCCACCGACCGGGTGAAACCCTCGAGCGCCCGCTGGGCGATCTGCCCGTCCACGCTGCCGGCGAGTTCGGGGGTGGTGCCGATGACCAGGACCCGGCCCGACGGCGCGATACTGCGCATCGCCGGCTGGAAGAACTCGAAGAGCTGGGACAGATCCTCGATGCTGCCGATACCGGTGGCGTCGAAGACCAGTGCGCCGTATTTGGTTCCGGTGCTCAGGGAATCGGCGAAGGTGTAGTCCTCGGCCAGCAGTGCCCGCAGCGGTTCGGCCACGCGGCCCTTACCGCCGAGCAGTACCGGCCCCGGCAGCGGCGGCTCGCCGGCCACGTAGCGCCGCAGCTTCTCCGGTTTCGGCAGGCCCAGCTTGTTCGCGAGGAACCCGCCCGGCGCGGAGTTGACGAAGGATCCGTAGAGGTTGGGTGCACCCTTGCTCTTGGCTGCCACAGTTCCCACCTTTTCTGTTGCTCGATGTGGTGTGTCGGTAGTCGCCGGAGGCGGTGTCGACATTGAACTTACTCCGGAGTAAGTTTATCGTAAACCGAGCGCGGGCGGGCGTCGGAAGCCGCGGCGCGCAGCCGCGGCCCGGGCCCGGAGCACCCGACCTTCTCGCCAACTCGACAACCTGGGAGACCCGAGTGACCACCACATCCCGTTCGACCCGTCCGGTAGCGATCCTCGGCGGTAACCGCATCCCCTTCGCGCGTTCCGACAAGGCCTACGCGCACGCCTCCAACCAGGACATGTTCACCGCGACGCTGGACGGACTGGTGAGCCGCTTCGGCCTGCAATCGGAACGGCTGGGCATGGTCGCCGGTGGCGCGGTGCTCAAGCGGGTCGGCGAGCACGGCCTGATCCGGGAGAGCGTGCTGGGCAGCCGGCTCAGCCCCTACACCCCCGCCCACGATCTGCAGCTGGCCTGCGGTACCGGCCTGCAGGCCGTTGTCACCGTCGGCGACGCGATCGCGGCCGGCCGGATCGAGGTGGGTATCGGTGGCGGCACCGACACCACCTCCGACGCGCCCATCGGGGTCAGCGAGCGGATGCGGGAGTGGATGCTGAACGCCAACCGCGCCCGCACCAATGCCGAGCGGCTCAAACTGGTCGGTCAGCTGCGCCCGGGCATGCTCGGTATCGAGATCCCGCGCAATGCCGAGCCCCGCACCGGCCTGTCGATGGGTGAGCACGCCGCCATCACGGCCAAGGAGTTCGGTGTCGCCCGTGAAGCCCAGGACGAGCTGGCCTACCTCTCGCACAAGAATATGGCCGCCGCCTACGAGCGCGGCTTCTTCGACGATCTGGTGACCCCGTTCCTCGGGCTCACCCGCGACGACAACCTGCGTCCGAACTCCTCCCTGGAGAAACTCGGCACGCTGAAGCCGGTCTTCGGGGTGAAGCTCGGCGACGCCACCATGACGGCGGGTAACTCCACCCCGCTCACCGACGGCGCGTCGGCGGTGCTGCTGTCCAGCGACGAATGGGCGGCCGAGCGCAATCTGCCGGTTCTCGCGCATCTGGTGGACAGCGAAGTCGCCGCGGTCGATTACATCCACGGCCCCGACGGCCTGCTCATGGCCCCCACCTACGCGGTCCCGCGGCTGCTCGCCCGCAACGGCCTGACCCTGCAGGATTTCGATTTCTACGAGATTCACGAGGCCTTCGCTTCGGTGGTGCTGGCCACCCTGCAGGCGTGGGAATCGGATCAGTACTGCAAGGAGCGGCTCGGCCTCGACGGTGCGCTCGGTTCGATCGACCGCACCAAGTTGAACGTCAACGGTTCCTCGCTGGCCGCCGGGCACCCGTTCGCCGCCACCGGCGGCCGGATCGTCGCCCAGGCCGCCAAGCAGCTGGCGGAGAAGGGGTCGGGCCGGGCGCTCATCTCGATCTGTGCCGCGGGCGGGCAGGGCGTGGTCGCGATTCTGGAGCGCTGAACCGGCCCGGTCCGGGTCCGTCCGGTGGGTGAGGGAAGCGCCCACAGCCGCGGCGGACCCCGGATCGGCGCAGGGGGTAGGAGGCGCCCCGATCGGGAAGATCGGGGCACCTCCGTTCCCGGTGGGCCAGATATCGCGCACAGGTGTCCCTTCTGCCTGATCGTCGATATCGAACGAGGAAGGTTCGCAGCGCCGAGCGGTAACACCGCCGGTGACCCGGGCAGCCGGCCAGACATCGACTGTGTCTTTCCGGTCGGCGAGGGAGAAGCCGGCATGGGCACGGGGCGCGGGATGCCCCGGCGCAGTCGACGTCGGTGTCGATGGGGCCGCGGGGAGGCGAGCCGATCGGTGCAGTCCGCGTCGACCGTTCGTGGCGGTCGACTGCCTAACTCTGCCCGGGCAACTCGTGATGCCCGCCGAAGGCCTCGCGCATCGCGGACAGTGTCTTGTCCGCGTACGCCGATTCACCCCGGGAAGCGAAACGCTGGAAAAGCGCCGCCGAGAGCACCGGAGCCGGTACCCCGATATCCACCGCGGCGTCCAGCGTCCAGCGTCCCTCGCCGGAATCGGAGACCCGGCCGCCGAAAGAATCCAGATTCGGGTCGGCGTGCAGCTGGGTCGCCGTGAGGTCGAGCAGCCAGGACGCCACCACCGATCCGCGCCGCCAGACCTCCGCGACCTCCGCGATATCGATGTCGTAGCGGTAGTACTCCGGATGTTCGAGGGGTGTCTCCTCCGCGGAGTACTCGCCGCCGGCACGGTTACCGTAATCGGCCTTGTGCATGATGTTGAACCCCTCGGCGTAGGCCGCCATGAGGCCGTACTCGATCCCGTTGTGCACCATTTTCACGAAATGGCCCGCCCCCGCGGGGCCACAGTGCAGGTAGCCCTCTTCGGCCGGGCCGGGCTCCCCGGTCCGCCCCGGGGTGCGCGGTGCGGCCGCGACGCCGGGCGCGATGGACCGCAGCAGTGGTTCCACATACCGCACCGGCGCCGCCTCACCGCCGATCATCAGGCAGAACCCGCGGTCGCGGCCGAATACGCCGCCCGAGGTCCCGATATCGAGGTAGTGGATACCGAGCGGGGCCAGCTGCGCGGCCCGGGCGATATCGTCGTGGTACCGGCTGTTGCCGCCGTCGATGACGATATCGCCGGGTTCCAGGAGTTCCGCCAGCTGATCGACCGTGCGACCGGTGAGACCGGCCGGGATCATAACCCACACCACCCGGGGCGTGTCGAGGTCGGCGACGAATTCCGCCAGGTCGGTACTGCCGCGGAAACTGTCGCCGAGTTCGGCGGTGAGGTCGTCGATCACCTCGGCGTGGCGTTCGCAGCCGACCGCCGTATGACCGGCCGCGACGACCCGCCGCACGATATTGGCCCCCATCCGGCCGAGCCCGATCATGCCCAATTGCATCTCGCGTCCCCTTACTCATAGAGGTCGGATCGCATGCCGTCCCCGATTGTGCCCGGCGCTCGAGAACTTCTGTCGAGTTCGCGTGTAACGACCCGCGCGCGGCACCGATATACCGGTCGGCTCCGTGCATTCGCCTGACCCCCGACCCGGCGACTGCGCGGGGCCACTTTGCTGTCCAGGGCTCTGTTCGGGCGATATGTCCCAACTGCGACGTCCACGGCTATCCAGATGGCGCAGCTGTGATCGATCCGGCACTGAAGATTACAGTTCGGACAACTATCGTTGGCGAAGGCTCGCACCCCGCGAGTCCCCGAAGTATCGATTGGGGAGGACGGTTCGTGAGCAGCGAATCGAACACCGAACGAGGTGACAGACGCGACCACGGCCGCCCGCAGCCGACCGACGGCGGCCTACGTCAGCTGCTCGACACCGGCCGCGCCCAGCAGGGTCAGCAGCCGTCCCCGCCCACCGAACCGGTCGAACAGGCCGGCAATGTCGCCCCCGGCTGGCGTGGCGGCAGTTCCTGGTTGAACCCCCGCGCCGGTTCCACGGCGCAGCGTGACGAGTCCGACCAGGCCCCACCGGCACCGGGGCCGGCCTCCGACGATGCCTCTTCCCGAACCTCGCCCCCTGCTCCGGAAGTCTCCCGCCCGGCCGACCGGCCGGGACCTTCCGGCCGGGTTCCCGGCGCACCCGCGGCTTCGGGTCCCGGACCGGCGGCGCCCTCCGCCAGGCCTCCGGGCGCTCCCGCACCGGCGGCCCCC
>NZ_BAGJ01000175.1 GCF_000308775.1 Nocardia testacea NBRC 100365 | reverse complement strand
ATATGCGCGGTGGGTGCGGCGGCCTCGATCTCCTCGCGGGTGCGTTTGAGCACCGGCGTCTTGCGCTGCTTCTCGGCGTCGACCGCCGGCATCTGCATGGTCACCGGGTCGGTGACCGGAGTGGTCTTGACCAGGTCGACCACATCGCCGCCGCCGGGACGCTCATCGGCCAGGATCGGTTCGCCCAGGCCGATCTTCTGCTGGATCCGCTTCATCCAGGCCGGGGCCCACCAGCAGTCGTCGCCGAGCAGCTTCATGGTCGCCGGCACCAGCAGCATGCGCAGGATGGTGGCGTCGATGATGAGCGCCGCGATCATGCCGTAGGCGATGTACTGCATCATCACCAGATCGGAGAACGCGAACGCGCCCGTCACCACCAGCAGGATCAGCGCCGCGGCGGTGATGATGCGCCCGGTGTGCGCGGTACCGATCCGCACCGCCTCGGTGGTCGAGGCGCCCATCGCGCGGGCCTCGACCATGCGCGAGAGCAGGAACACCTCGTAGTCGGTGGACAGGCCGTAGATGATCGCGATGATCAGCACCAGAACCGGCGACATGATCGGCTGCGGCGTGAAGTTCAGCAACCCGGCACCGTGACCGTCGACGAAGATCCAGGTCAGGATGCCGAGGGTGGATCCGAGGCCCAGCGCGCTCATCAGCGCCGCCTTGATGGGCAGCACCAGGGAGCCGAACGTGAGGAACATCAGCACCGTGGTGACCAGCAGCACCAGGGCGATCATCAGCGGCATCCGGTCCAGCAGCGCGTCGATACTGTCGCCCTGCAGGGTCGGCTGGCCACCGACGTACATGGTCACGCCGTCGGGTACGTCGATCGCCCGCAGATACTCGACGGTCGGCCGGTAGTCCTCGGAATCGATCAGTGTCGCGCTGCTGCGGAAGACCCCGGAATGGGTCGAGGACTCCGACGGCACCGAGAACCCGGACGCGTCGGCCAGGCCCGGCGCCTTGTCGGCCTCACGCACCACCTTCGCGATGGCCCGGGTGTCCTCGCCGACGAACACCAGCTGGATCGGGTCGGATTGGCGCAGCGGGAAGGTCTTGTCGAAGTCCTCCTGCGCGACGCGGGTGTCGTTGTCCGGCGGCAGGTAGCGTTCGCTCATCCCGCCGAAGGCCAGGTTCTTCACCGGGATGATCAGCAGCAGGAGCAGTACGCAGATCGGGATGGCGATCTTGAGCGGATGCTGCATGACCCAGGTGGTGGCCCGGCCCCAGAAACTCGCCTCGACCTCCTCGGCGGATTTGGTCTTGCGGATCTGCTTGAAGCTGAGCATGTCCACCCGTTTGCCCAGCACACTCAGCATGGCGGGCAACAGGGTGATCGAAGCCAGGGCGGCCAGCGCGACGGTCGCGATGGTGCCGTAGGCCATGGATTTCAGGAAGCCCTGCGGGAACAGCAGCAGACCGCCGAGGCTTGCGATGATCATGGTCGCGGAGAAGACGACCGTACGTCCGGCCGTGGTCACCGAGCGGCGTACCGCGGCCGCGGTGTCGTAACCCTCCGCCAGTTCTTCGCGGAAGCGGCTCACGATGAACAGGCCGTAATCGATGGCCAGACCCAGGCCGATCATGGAGACGACCGCGCCGACGAACGAGTTCACCTCGGTGAACTTCGTCAGCATCATGATGATGCCGTTGGCGCTGATGATGGTGAGGCCACCGATGATCAGCGGCAGCGCCGCCGCGACCACACCGCCGAAGATGAAGAACAGCAGCACGCCCACGGCGGGAATGGCCAGGATCTCCATCCGGTGCTGATCGTGGGCCATGGTGTCGTTCAGGGTGCCCGCCACCGGTTGCAGACCCGCGACCTGCACATCGACGCCTTCGATATCGAAGACGTCCTTGACCGCGCGGTAGTTGCGCACCATATCGGTGTCGTTGTCGCCGACGATCGCGATGGAGGCGAAGGTCTTGGTCTTGTCCTGGGAGCCGAACACCGCGGGCTGGGCCTCGCCGGTCTCGGTCTTCCAGTAGGCGCCGTTCACCTTGGCGATCTGGTCGGGATGTTCCCGGGGTAGCCGGTTCAGGCTGTCGACGATCTTGTCGCGAAAGGCCGGATCGCTGTCGACGGTCTGGCCCTCGGGTGCGGTGTAGAGCACCAGCACATCGGCGTTGTGGTCGCGGCCGAACGCCTCGTCGGACAGTTCGGCGGCCTTCACCGATTCGGAGTTCGGATCGAACAGACCGCTGGAGCTCAGATGGTCGGCCAGGCCGAGACCGTAGGCCCCCAGGCCCAGCATCCCGGCGACGACAACTCCGATGACGGCGAATCGCAACCGATAGACCAGATCGCCCCAGCGGGTGAACACTTAAGCGACTCCTTGTGCGGGGCGAGAGGTGAGCAGCGCCGACAGCGGCCGGAACGGCTGCAGCCAGGCACCCTCGTCGGGCAGCGAGTCGAGGCTCACCCGCGGCAGCGGTTCACGGAAAACTCCCGGGATGTCCTCGAGGTCGACGAATTCGAGAGTATCGGATGTTACTGCCCAACTCGCGTGCTCGCGGAAGCCGAGCACCTGAACCGGGATGCCGTCGGAGGCGAGCTGCTCCAGCGGCTCCCGGAAGGCCTGACCATCGGCCGAGGCCACGATGATCCCGGCCAGGCCCGCGCCCCGGGTGCGCTGGGCGATATGGCTCAGCATGTCCGAATCGACGTCGGAGTCCTCATCGATCTTCGGTTTGGCGAAAACGGCGTAACCGACATTACGTAGCGCCTCGACCCACGGCCGGACCACATCCGCGGTACCGGGGGCGATATTGGTGAAAACGGTCGCCTCGGGCTCGAGCCGGTTCTTCTCGCCGACGGAGAGTTCGGCGGTACGGGCCAGCAGCCACCGGCCGAGCGCATCGAAACGAGGCCGATAGGCGGCGGTGGGCCGCCCGCCCAGAATGGCGCCCAGCCCCATGTCCAGATTCGGGGCGTCCCAGACCAGCAGGACCCGCCGCAGACCGTCCGTATCCGGCTCCACCGCCTCGTCGCCGGATTCGTGCAGACTCCCGGCAACCTCGTCGCCGGTCGGGGCCATCTCACTGACGCTCATCATTCGATCTTGCCCCATATGAACTCGTTGATCGCACTACCGGCGGTGTGTGCCTTGCTCTCGAATTTGGTGACCGGCCGCTCGAAACCGATCGGTGCGGATTCGCGTTGTGTGGTCCCGGCTCCCCCGACGGTCCCGTTCAACCCGATGAGCTGGGATTCGGCCGCGCCGACCTCGGCGATGTGCTCGGCGTACCCGGCGTGGTCGGTCGCCACGTGCAGGATTCCGCCGGGCCGCAGCCGGTCGGCGATGAGCGCGAAGGTGGCCGGTTGCAGCAGCCGGCGCTTGTGGTGACGCGCCTTGGGCCATGGGTCCGGGAAGAACACCCGCACGCCGGTCAGCGACCCGGGAGCAATCATGTTCTCCAGCACGTCCACGGCATCGCCGCGCAGCAGCCGGATATTGCCGATCTCCTCGCGTTCGATCCGCTGGACGAGCTGGGCCAGCCCGGGCTGATAGACCTCGATACCGATGAGGTTCAGATGTGGCTCGGCCAGCGCCATGGCGGCGGTCGCCGTCCCGGTACCGCACCCGATCTCGATGACCAGGGGGGCCGGGCGGCCGAACCACGCCTCGGCGTCGAGCGGTTCGTCGGCGACTTCGCGGCCGAGGACCGGCCAGCTGCGATCCCATGATTTCTGCGTGGTTGGGGGTGAGGGCGCCGCGCCGGGACCGGAAGCTGGTGACCCGGGGGTAGAGCCGGGAACCGGCATGCCGGCGCCGCCGGCCGCCCGTATCGCCGGAGGTTTCCGAGAGGGCGACCGGAACGGACTCGGAGCTGGGGTGCACGGCGTCGTTCACAGCCCTATTGTCCAGCATGGCCGGTTCCGGGCCGCAACGGACCGGTAGGGGGCTACCCGTTGGTAGCGCGGACTCGGTCCGCACCCGGCGCGTGGCGGCCCCGGTTCTGACAGAATGCGCACCGGAAAGAAGGGGGTGTGGCGCGTGTCGGCAGCCGAGTCGAACGGGTACATGCGGGAGGTCGGGGCCGGGGATCCACTGGACCGGCTGATCTCCACACTCCGGATGGGCGACGGTGCCGACGCGGGAATCGCGAACGGTATCGAGGCGGCGGTGCAGCGCTGGCGGACGCTGCCGCGCGCGCAGGTCGCCGGGCGCACCGGGGCCGGACGTACCACCGTGGCCCGCGCGCTCGGACTGCAGCAGGCCGTGGAGACCGCGCCCGTCGACGAACCGGGCTTCCCCGATCCGGTGCTCGACGCCGATATCGTCATATACGTCCTGGCCAGTACTCCCTCCCCGGGCGACCGGCGGCTGCTCGGTTCGCTGCGTCCGGAACGCACGATCCTGGTACTGAACAAGGCCGACGCGATCGGCACCGGCTGGGCGGACGCGGTGGGCGCGGCCCGGCAGTTCGGCCGGGAATTCCGGCTGCCGGCGTTCCCGATGGTCGGCTCCCTGGCCGCGCGGACCGTTTCCGGCGCTTTCCGGGAAACAGATCTGGCGCTGCTGCGCCGACTGGCACAGTCCGGTACAGCGGCGGTTTCCGCCGAGGCCTTCGTCTCTCCGGCCGTGGGCCCCGATACCGCCGCACGCGCGGAACTGCTCGAACGCTGGGATCTGTACGGGCTGGCCTGTGTGCTGGCCGCCCTGGAACGCGAACCGGATCTCACCCCGCAGACCGTTCTGCAGATCCTGCATACCGTCAGCGGGGTGGACCCGGTCGCGCGGCTGCTCGGCCAGCGCTACCAGCAGGCGATATCCCGGCGGGCGGGAATCCTGATCGACGAACTGACCCGGCTGGCGGCGCGTGCCGTACCGCACGGGCGTAGCCGGGCGCGGGCCCTCATCACCGAATACCTGGACACCGACGAGGCCCGATGGCTGGCGCTGTGCGGCGGTCTGGTCGACCCGGAGGTCGCCCATCTCGCCGCGGGCTACCCCCGGCCCGAGCCCGAGGACGCCGATGACGCGCTGGCCCGCGCCATCCGGTGGCGGGCGGTGGTGGCCGGAGATATGGCACCGGGTGCGCGTCGCGCGGCCATCCGGGTCCACAACGGATACGTCCGGATGTGGGAGCGGATGAGCAGTGTCGGACTCTGACCCGGAGCCGCGACCGCCGGACGTCTCCGGTCACGCGGACACCGCGGCGGCGCCTAACCTGCCCGACGCCGTGGCCGAGGTGGTGGCGCGCTGGAATCCGCAGGGTATGGCGTTGTTGCGCGCGATGCCGGGCTCCGGTGGCGCGGCCGAGGTCCGGCTCATCGGCGCCGACGACGCGAACACCGCCCTGCTGCGCACCGAACTGACCCGCATCGAACCCCGGATAGAGCTCAGCGCGCCCACGTCCGATCCGCGGGTGAGCGTCACACCGGGCAGCGTGGTGCTGCTGATCCTGGACGCCGGCGTGGTGATCGGCGCGGCGGAACTGGACACCGCGCGCCGGCTGTGCGCGGAGGGGGCCCGGGTGCTACTGGTCCTGAACGGCACCCATGCGCACAAGGACTGGCAGCTGGTCCGCGACCGCAGCGCCGAACTGCTGGCCGCCGCGGAGCTGGACTGCGAGATCGTCCCGGTCTCGGCCCGGCTGGCCATGGCCGCCCGGACCGCGGGCGATTCGACACTGCTCGACCGTTCCGGGCTGGCCGCGCTGCACACCCGGCTGGTCGCGCTCACCGCCGATACCGCGACCGCGGCCGCCCGCCGCGCGGCGGCCCTCGCCCAGGTCGTCGCCGGCACCCGGGAACGCATCGTGCAGGAGGAGGCGCAGCTGCGGTCGGGTACCGAGGTCGAGCTGCTACGGGGGGAGCGGGCCCGCCTGCTCGCCGATCGGGACGGCGGGCGCGCGGTGGCGGTATCCACCTTGCGCGCCCAGATCAATCTGGCCCGGGTCGATCTGCTCACCCAGGTCGGCTCCCGCGTGCGAGCCCTGCACGCCGAGGCACGGGCCGAATTGGACAACATGGATCGGGCGGGCCGGCGCGACTTCCCGGAGCGCCTGCGGCAGGCGGTCGCCCAGCTGACCGGGACGGTCGATCTGGATATCGCCGCCCGGCTGACCGAACTGCGGGCGCGGGCGGCGGCCGCGCATCCGGCGACCCTCCCGCCCGCGGCCGGGGCGCCCACACCGCGGTACGAGCCCGCGCCCACGCTCGGCCCGGATCCGCAAGTCCGGCGCGGGGGTGTCGAAGATCACCTGATGATCGTCCTGGGCGCCTCGGCCGGGGTCGGTCTGGGGCGGCTGATGGTGTCGCCGCTCGCGTTGGTGCCGGCATGGGACGCGGCGAGCGTGCCGGTGACCCTGCTGCTCGGTGCGGGCGCGGCCGCCTGGGTGGTGCGGGCGCGTCGCCAGCTCGCCGACCGCGATCATCTGCGGCACTGGGTGGCCGACGCGGTGGCGAATGTGAAAGCCCAGCTCGAGCAGCGAGCGGTGACCGCGCTGGTGGAGACCGAATCCGACCTCTCCGACGAAATGGTGCGGGCCGCGGCGGCCGGCATGGTGGAGGTGGACCGGCGGGTCGCCGAACTGGAGGCGGCTCTGCGCCGCGCCACCACCGGACAGCCCGGCCGACTCGCCGCGTGCGCCCGCGACCGGCAGATACTGGACCAGTGGACCCCGATTGCCGGAAAATAGTTTGTCCACCCCTATTGATCGGCAACCCGCTTCCATAGGGGGCGCAATACCGCGTTAACCTCTAGACAGGAACCTGGGCGTCCGCTTCGCGCCTCAGTACACTGCCTCGATCCGGCGGTGCACAGGGTGGACCGTTGCGGAAGCCTCACCCGCCAATGGTGGCGCTAGGTGTTTTCGCGCTGGTCACGGGCCCAAGGGCCAGGGCGGAGGCATCGGCGTCGCCCATTTCAGGAGAGTTTTCATGACCTCAGCGACCATTCCCGGTCTTCGTGGATCCGACGGCACCGCGCCGACCGAACACAGCGAACTGCTCGCCTGGGTTCAAGAGGTCGCCGAGCTGACTCAGCCGGAGCGAGTCGTCTGGGCGGACGGTTCCGACGCCGAATGGGACCGGCTCACCACTCAGCTGGTCGAGGCGGGCACCTTCCGCAAGCTCGACGAGAAGAAGAAGCCGAACTCGTTCCTGGCCTTATCCGATCCTTCCGACGTGGCCCGGGTCGAATCGCGCACCTTCATCTGTTCGAAGTCGGCCGACGACGCCGGCCCCACCAACAACTGGGTCGATCCCGCGGAGATGCGGGCCACCATGACCGAGCTCTACCGGGGCTCGATGAAGGGCCGCACCATGTACGTGGTGCCGTTCTGCATGGGTCCGCTGGGCGCCGAGGACCCCAAGCTGGGTGTGGAGATCACCGACTCGGAATATGTCGTGGTGTCCATGCGGGTGATGACCCGGATGGGCCGGGCCGCGCTGGACCTGCTGGGCACGGATCGGCCCTTCGTGAAGGCGTTGCACTCGGTCGGCGCACCGCTGGCCGAGGGGCAGGCCGATGTCCCGTGGCCGTGCAACGACACCAAGTACATCACCCACTTCCCCGAGGATCGCGAGATCTGGAGCTACGGTTCCGGCTACGGCGGGAACGCGCTGCTCGGCAAGAAGTGCTACTCGCTGCGGATCGCCTCGGCCATGGCCCACGACGAGGGCTGGCTGGCCGAGCACATGCTGATCCTCAAGCTGATCTCCCCGGAGAACAAGGCCTACTACATCGCGGCCGCCTTCCCCAGCGCCTGCGGTAAGACCAACCTCGCCATGATCCAGCCGACCGTGCCGGGCTGGCGCGCGGAAACCCTCGGCGACGATATCGCCTGGATGCGCTTCGGCAAGGACGGCCGCCTCTACGCGGTGAACCCGGAGTTCGGTTTCTTCGGTGTCGCGCCCGGCACCAACCGCTCCTCCAACCCCAACGCCATGGAGACGCTGGAGGCGGGCAATACCGTCTACACCAATGTCGCCCGCACCGACGACAACGACGTGTGGTGGGAAGGTCTGGAGGGCGAGCCCGATCACCTGATCGACTGGAAGGGCAACGACTGGTACCTGCGGGAGACCGAGACGCTCGCCGCGCACCCCAACTCCCGGTACTGCACCCCCATGTCGCAGTGCCCGACGCTGGCGCCCGAATGGGACGACCCGCAGGGTGTGCCGATCTCGGCGATCCTGTTCGGCGGTCGCCGCAAGACCACGGTCCCGCTGGTGACCGAATCCTTCGACTGGCAGCACGGCGTGTTCATGGGCGCCACGCTGTCGTCGGAGCAGACCGCGGCCGCCGAGGGCAAGGTCGGTACCGTACGCCGCGATCCCATGGCCATGCTGCCGTTCCTCGGTTACCACGTGGGCGACTACCTGGGGCACTGGATCAACCTCGGCAAGAACGCCGACGCGGCCAAACTGCCCAAGATCTTCTACGTGAACTGGTTCCGGCGCGGTGACGACGGCCGTTTCCTGTGGCCGGGCTTCGGTGAGAACTCCCGGGTGCTGGAGTGGATCGTCGGCCGTATCGAGGGTTCCGCCGAGGCCGAGAGCACCGCGATCGGTCAGGTGCCGACCGCCGCGCAGATGGACCTGGACGGCCTGGATGTGGAACCCGCCGACGTCGACGCGGCGCTCGCGGTGAACGTGGACGAATGGCGGGCGGAGATCCCGCTCATCGAGGAGTGGTTCGAGTTCGTCGGCGACAAGCTGCCCTCCGGCGTGCGTGACGAGTTCGAGGCGCTCAAACAGCGCGTGCAGTGAGTACGGCGGTCGTCCGGGTCCGGCCCGGGTGACCGTACCGATTCCTCTCGGCGACCCGCGGCGAACACTTGTTCGTCGCGGGTCGCGTCGTATCGCGGACGGTACCCGGAGTACGCCGGGCGGCGGCGGGCCCGGGACGCCCGGGTGTGCCTTACTCTGAAAGTGTCCTGGATCTCAGACCACGCATTCCCCGATTGGACGTCCCGATATCGCCCGATCGGCTCCCGCCGTCGTTATCCGTGGCCGAGCCGATCACCCCTGAGAGGTGGTTGGAATATGGCCGACGATTTCCCGACCCCCGCCGTTTCCGACGGTGTGCCGGTCAGTACGCCGCTGCGCCGGGTGGTGGCACGGTTGCGTGCGGTTCTTCCGGCCGGCTGGCGGGTCGACGTGGTCGTGAACGGAGATCCGGCCCACGGCGGGGCGCCTGTTCTCCGGGCGTTGCCGGCCACCGATTAGTTTGCTGTACGAATTTTCGCGCGGCCGAGACCGGCTGCCGTAGGTCTTCTTTCACCTGTCCGGCGTTTCTACGAGGCGGAAAGCGAGCGCTGTGGCAAACTTTCGGGTCCTACGGGTGTTGCGCTGTGCGCGAGGAGAACTCGTGGATTACGCCTCGGGGCCGGGCCGCCTGTGAGAGGTATTCGCAGGTAGCCGAAGCACCGAAACCCGACCTCCCGGTTCGTATTTCATCGAACGCACTATTGCGTTTTGTTGCTGGAAGGCGCATGCTGTTAGCCAGATATCAGCTCGCTCCATTCATCGAACCGAATACCCGCGATTGGGAGAGGCGTTCATGGCGGTGCAAGTGATCGGCCGGGCGTTGATGACCAGCGACCAGACCGACCATCAAGCGAAAAGCGTTGGCAGCGGCGGCTGGGTCGTCTCCTTCCTACCGGGACGGACCTTGACCACGGAGCAGGCGATGGCGGCCATGCAGGCCGCCGAGGCCGTGGCCGTGGTCGGTGGGCTGGCCGATCTCGTGGGGCTCACCACCCTCGAAACCGTCGGTCTGGCCATTCAGGAATCACCGTGGACCAGAGCCGAACCGGTGGTACGCAGCGGCTGGCGCGGCCGGATCGGCCGGAGCCGGGCGCAGGTGGCGCTATAACCCTCGGCCGGGTTTGCTCGCCACCACCACGAGATTGCTGACCAGTAGCTCCCGAACGCCGGGCACGCGCACCAGCCACCAGGCCCAGCGCGGGTGGTAACGGGGGAACAACGCGAAGACGTGCGCAGAGGTGCGCCGCGACCAGCGCACCCCGTCTGCCGCCCGGACCGCGAACAGCGAGGTACCGAAACGGTTCTTCGGCTCCTTGCCGTGCCGGCGCCGGTACCGGCGGGCGGCGTACTCACCGCCGAGATAATGCCAGGGGCCGGTCTCGTGGCCGCCGAAGGGCCCGAGCCACACCGTGTAGGACAGCACGATCATGCCGCCGGGCCGGGTGACCCGCACCATCTCGTCGGCCATCCGCCACGGATCCGGTACGTGCTCGGCGACATTGGACGAAAAGCAGATGTCCACCGCGTCGTCCCGGAACGGGAGCGCCATTCCGGAGCCGCGGACCGCCGCCGGGACCGCGATACCGGCGGCGTGCATCTCCGAGGGGTCGGGTTCCACCGGGATATAGCGGGCATCGGCGCGGGCGAATTCGTCGGCGAAGTAGCCGGGACCGCCACCGACGTCGAGAACGGTGGCGCCGGCGAGCTCGCGGCCGGTGAGGTCGGCATAGAAATCGGCGAGCAGCTGGACGCTGTCGGTGGCTATACCGCCGTAGAAACGCGCGGGGTCGGTCTGCTCGAAGCGGAAACTGTTCAGCAGGCGAAGCGACCGGCGTACCGAGGCCCGGCGCGCGAAGCGGAAGCGTTTCGGTGCCGACCGGGCCGGGGAACGGCCGGAAGCGGACCGGAGCGCGGTCTCGGTGTCGTTGCCCGTTTCGGGGGATATCCGGTCCACAGCTGATTCCTCGGCGTCGAGCACGATGCCGAGTCTCGCACATTGGGAAATATGACAGATTTCGCAGGCGGGAAACGCCGCCGCGGGGTCTTCGATACCGAATGGACACGCAGGTGGGCGACTTGCCGGACACGCTCGAGCGTTAAGGTGTACCGCGATGCCCATGTCCCGTGCCCGGGACCCGAGCCCACCGGAGAACCCCCACGTGCGCGAAGTACTTCTGCTCTGCTGGCGTGATACCGGTCATCCACAGGGCGGCGGTAGCGAGCGGTACCTGGAACAGGTCGGCGCGCAACTCGCCGCCCGCGGGGTGAAGGTGACGCTGCGTACCGCCCGCTATCGGGGTGCGCCCAAGCGGGAGCGGATCGACGGTATCGAGATCAGCCGGGGCGGCGGCCGGTTCTCGGTGTATCCGCGCGCGCTGGCCGCGATAGCTCTGGGCCGACTGGGGATCGGGCCGCTGCGCGATACGCGTCCCGAGGCCGTGATCGACACCCAGAACGGCATACCCTTCTTCGCCCGCCTCGTATCGGGGGTGCCCTCGGTGGTGCTGGTCCATCACGGGCACCGGGAGCAGTGGCCGGTGGCCGGCCGGTTGGTCGGCCGGATCGGGTGGTGGATCGAATCGGTCCTCTCACCCCGGGTGCACCGCGCCGACCAGTACCTCACCGTCTCGTTGCCCTCCGCCGAGGAGCTGGCGACGCTCGGGGTCGACCGGTCCCGGATCGCGGTGGTCCGCAACGGGGCGGAAGCGGTGCCCGCGCATGTGCCCACCGGGACGGCGGCGGTGCGCTCCCCCGAACCCCGGGTGGTGGTGCTGTCGCGGCTCGTTCCGCACAAGCAGATCGAGGACGCGCTCACCGCTGTCGCCCGGTTGCGGTCGCGGATTCCCGAGGTGCGGTTGGATGTGATCGGCGGCGGCTGGTGGGCGGACAGACTGCGGGATCAGGCCGCGGCCCTCGGTATCGCCGACGCGGTGACCTTCCACGGTCACGTCGCAGAGGACCGTAAGCACGAGCTGCTGTCCCGCGCGTGGGTGCACGTCCTGCCCTCGCGGAAAGAGGGCTGGGGCCTGGCGGTCATCGAGGCCGCCCAGCACGGTGTGCCGACCGTCGGCTACCGCTCCTCGCGTGGTCTCACCGATTCCATCGTCGACGGTGTGACCGGAGTGCTGGCCGATGATGTCGATCAGCTGGCGGTCACGGTCGGTGAACTACTGGATGACGCGGCCGCGCGCACGATCATGGGGGAGAAGGCCCGGGCCCGGGCGCGCGAGTTCTCCTGGGAGCACACCGCCTCGGGGGTGCACAGGGTTCTGGCAGCCGCCGCGGCGGGTCAGCGGGTCAGCGGCCTGATCTCACCGGGCGAGGACGTGGCCGCCGAGGCGCGCGCCGAAGTCCCGGCCGGCGCCTGAGGATACGCCGCTCGCGGCGCCACGGACCGGAGCTCAGCGCCCGATTCTGCGTATCACGAACCCGGCGGACCGGACGGCGAGCGGCGCCACCAGCAACAGCGCCCACAGAATATGCGCGGCCACCACCAGTGAGCGGTGTCCGGGCACGGGCCGCGGCCGGACGTCTGGCACCCGGTACAGGGCCAGGTCGCCGGTGTTGTGGACCGGTGTCAACTGCGCCAGCGTCGCCGCGGAATCCCCGAGCGGGCCGGGAGTGTCCCGTTCGACCAGCACCCAGCCGACACCGAGCTGTGCCAGTTCGTCCGCCGGCCCGCCGTCGAGCAGCAGGTTCTCCACGGTCTGGGCCCGGGCGCCCTCGCCGGTCACCGTCGCGCCGTGGACGGGCAGTGCCCCGGTCTGCAGCACGTCGCGGGGCAGCAGGCGCGGCGCCGGGTCCAGGACCGGGGCCGACCCGGTGTAGGGGAAGCGACGGAACATTCCGCCCGGCAGTACGGCGATATCGCCGGGGCCGTCGACCCGCTCGGCGATCTCGTGCCAGGAGTCCGGGTAATCGATCGCCCGTAACTGCCCGCCGACACCCCAGCCGAGGTCGAGCAGCGGCAGGGTCAGCACGCCGATGAACAGTGCGGCGAGCGCCGGTGACCAGCGGGCCGGGTCATCGTGGTGATCGGCGGGCTCCGGGCGCTCGGCGTCGCGGGTGTCCGCGGTGCCGGTGCGGCGGGTGGATCCGAGACATGCGGCGGCCGCGCAGAGCGCATAGCCGGGAGCGGCCAGCGCCACGTATTTCTGGGTGTCGCGCAGCAGTCCCGCGCCGGGGATTTCGACGACCAGCCATTCCATCACGGTGAGCCCCGCCGGGGTGGCCGCGAGCGCCGGGACCAGGACGGCCGCGCCGGCCAGGGCCAGCAGGATCCGGCGGGTGCGAGTGTGGTCGGGGTCCGCGTCGGCCGCCGCCACCCGCCGGAACCCGAGCAGTACCACCGCGAGCAGCAGGATCGTCGCGACGGCGGCCAGCGCGGTGGTACGCGATACCGGTACCGCCTCGGCGTTCCAGATACCGCCCAATCCCGCGAGGCTGCCCACCGTGGCGAGCCAGGGTTCGGCGCGGGCGGCGAAGGCGGTGACGCCCGCCGGGTCGGAGGGTTCGGCCGCGACGCCGGAGACGGCGGTGGCCACCAGCCACGGGGCGCAGGCCAGGAGTGCGAGCGCGATCACGCCGGGTGCGCGTCGCCGGCCGGCCACGGTCACGGCGACAACGGCGGCGAGCAGTGCGCCGGTGGGGGTCAGGCCCGCGGCCGCGAGGCAGCCGGCCAGGACCGACCAGTTCCGGAGGCGATCGAACCGGGCCGGGCCGGCGGCGGTACGCAGCCGCAGGGCCGCCAGGGCCGTCCAGGGCAGCGCGGCGTAGCCGGTGAGCAGGCTCCAGTGCCCCTGGAGGAGCCGCTCGGCGATATAGGGATTCCAGACGACGAGGGTGGTCGCCACCAGCTGCGCGGCGAGCGGGGCGGCGAGCAGTTCCCGGGCGAGGACCGCGCCGCCGTACCCGGCGGCCCAGAGCGCGGCCAGCAGGACGACCTTCACCAGCAACCCGCCGTCGATCAAAGGAGACAGTGCGGCGAGCAGGGCGTCCTGGGGTACGGCCCGTGGAGCGGCATCGCCCAGGCCCAGCGCGGCGTCGGTGGGATAGGAGCGCGGGGTGCTCACGGCGTCGCGGAACAGCAGGTATCCGGGCCGCAGCAGGGGCGCGGTGATCAGCAGGGTGAGCAGCAGGCTGTAACCGGCCGGGAGCAGACGCGTCCACCGGCCTGTTCGTTGCGCACTCACGGCCAGTCACCCTACGTTCGCCGGCCGCGGCGGGGCGGACCGGTATGGACCCGGGGCCGGGTGGGACACTTGCGCACGTGCAGTTCGTTCGCCGTCTCCCCGCCGTGGCGGACATGACCCTGGTGACCGCGGGGGCGATGACCGCGAATATCGCGAGCTATCTGCTGCAGCTGCTGGCCGGGCGCTGGCTCGGGGTGGCCGGGTACAGCGAATTCGCCAGCCTGCTCGCCGTCCAGCTGTTGTGCGCGGTGCCCGCGCTGGCCCTGCAGAACGTGGTGGCGCGCGAGCTCGTGCACGGCGCCGATATCGCCGCGCTGCGGGCGCTGCGCCGGCGGTGCGCGCTGCTGGTGGCCGTGGCGGTCGTGGTGCTGGTGCCGGTGGTGAGTGCGTTGCTCGAGGT
>NZ_BAGJ01000176.1 GCF_000308775.1 Nocardia testacea NBRC 100365 | reverse complement strand
CGACGAGATCACGCTCTACCCGGCCCACGCCCGGGTGACCCGCGCGCTGCCGGGACAGCCGAACCGGAAGGTGACCTACACCTATCGCGGCGGTTTCCACCAGGACAGCGATCCGACCACCCGTCCGGCCGATACCCCCACCGTCGACCTGGCCGCGGTCGACACCGCCGCGATCGCCGCGGCCGCCGGTACCGCCGCGGCCACCACCCGGGTGCCCGGCGGGGTCGTCTCCATGATCGAGTTGGAGATCTTCTCCTTCGATCCGCTCGCGGGCCGCCCGGCGGTGAGCATTCATGTGAACAACACCTTCGACGAATCCGGGTGGTTCGTCCTCAGCCCCGCCGGTGAGGTGCTGAGGGTGTGGCCTTTCGACGGTTAGAGGAAGCAGCCGTGGCGAAAAAAGAACAGGTCCGGGCACGTGACAGCGACCGGGTCGAGGTGTGCGCGCTGCTGGACGCGGCCGCGGCGGACGGGCAGCTCTCCGCCGGCGAGCACAGTGCGCGCACGCGGTCGGCGATGCGGGCGAAGTACACCGCCGAACTGGACGCCCTCATCGCGGACCTGCAGATCCCCGGTGAGCTCGCCGGCGCCGCGATCCTGAACCGGGACCGCCCGGCCCGCCCCTGGTGGGTGCCTGTCGCGCTGCTGACGGCGGCCGCGGCTCTCGGCGCGGTGGTGGGCCTGGCCCGGTCCGGGGATGCCGTGGACGCGGCGGCGGCCGCCACCGAAGCGGCTGTGGAGGAGGCCGCCGCGGATCTGACCACCGGCAGCGGCCTGGCTCTTTTCGTCGACAGCTACCGGCGGGAGTTCGGTGACACGATCATCGACGCGGCGACGGTCTTCCCCGACCGGATCCTCTTGCAGCGCCTGGACCGGGGCGAGGAGAAGGCCTACGAGTTCGACGGTGCGGAGTTCACCCCCGAGACCTCGGGCCCGTCGAGCTATTCGGAGGGTCGCCCGGTCGATCTCGCCGATATCGACCTGCCCGCCGTGGCCGCGGTCCTGGCCGGGGCGCCGGCGACGGTGAAGCTGCCCGACGGAAAGGTCGGCCATCTCGGTATCGGCTACGAGCTCATCGCACCCGAGGCGGCCGGGCCGGTGATCGATATCTACGTCGGTGACGGGGGCGACCGCACCGGGACGGTGCAGCTCGCCCTGGACGGGACACCGCAGGAAGTCCACCCGGTCGACTGACCGGCCGCCGCGCCCCCGGCCGGGCTCTGCTCTCGCTCCCACCTGCGCTGATGCGTTCCTGTCCGCGCGGAACTATGCGTTGTTATATCGCTCCGATATAGTGGGTAATCGCATCCATTGGTTAGGTCTGTACGGAAGTCAGGGGGTGAAGCCCGTTGCTCGAACTGGCAATCCTCGGGCTGCTCCTGGAATCGCCCATGCACGGCTACGAGCTGAAGAAGCGGCTCACCGGTCTGCTCGGGGCGTTTCGGGCTTTTTCCTACGGGTCGCTGTATCCGACCTTGAAACGTATGCGGGCGGATGGACTGATCGCGGAGGAAGTACCCGAGGGACTGTCCACGACCCGCCGGGCGCGGCGGGTCTATCAGCTGACTCCGGCGGGCCGGGAGCGTTTCAACGACCTCCTGGCCGATACGGGTCCGCAGAACTACACCGATGACGGCTTCGGCGTTCACCTGGCCTTCTTCAGCCGCACCCCCGCGGAAGCGCGGATGCGGATTCTGGAGGGCAGGCGGCGTCAGGTCGAGGAGCGCCGAGAGGGGCTGCGGGAAGCGATCAAGAGAGCGAGCGGATCGCTGGATCGCTACACCCGCCAACTCCATCAACTCGGACTCGAATCAAGCGAGCGCGAAGTGCGCTGGCTCAACGAGTTGATTGCGGCGGAGCAATCGACGAAGGCGGCACCACAGAAAGAGGGAAATACCGGCCATGAGTAGTGGAGACACCAACAAGTCCAGTGTTCGCGTCGCCATCGTAGGTGTGGGCAACTGCGCCTCCTCGCTCGTCCAGGGCGTGCAGTACTACCGGGATGCCGACGATTCCACGACGGTGCCCGGACTGATGCATGTGCGGTTCGGCGAATACCACGTGCGGGACGTGCAGTTCGTGGCCGCCTTCGACGTGGACGCCAAGAAGGTCGGCTTCGACCTGTCCGAGGCGATCTTCGCCAGCGAGAACAACACCATCAAGATCTCCGATGTGCCGCCGCTGGGCGTGACCGTGCAGCGTGGCCCCACCCTCGACGGCATCGGCAAGTACTACGCCGAAACCATCGAACTCGCCGAGTCCGAGCCGGTCGACGTGGTCAAGGCGCTGAAAGACGCCGAGGTGGATGTCCTGGTCTCGTACCTGCCGGTCGGGTCCGAGGAAGCCGACAAGTTCTACGCCCAGTGCGCGATCGATGCCGATGTGGCGTTCGTCAACGCGCTGCCGGTGTTCATCGCCTCGGACCCGGTCTGGGCCGAGAAGTTCCGCGCCGCGGGCGTGCCGATCGTCGGTGACGACATCAAGAGCCAGGTCGGCGCCACCATCACCCACCGCGTGATGGCGAAGTTGTTCGAGGACCGCGGGGTTCAGCTCGACCGCACCATGCAGCTGAACGTCGGCGGCAATATGGACTTCAAGAACATGCTCGAGCGCGAGCGGCTGGAGTCGAAGAAGATCTCCAAGACCCAGGCCGTCACCAGCAACCTGCAGAAGGAAATGGGCGCCAATGATGTGCACATCGGCCCCTCCGACCACGTCGGCTGGCTCGACGACCGCAAATGGGCCTATGTCCGCCTCGAAGGCCGCGCCTTCGGCGATGTGCCGCTGAACCTGGAGTACAAGCTCGAGGTGTGGGATTCGCCCAACTCGGCCGGCATCATCATCGACGCGGTCCGCGCCGCGAAGATCGCCAAGGACCGTGGCATCGGCGGCCCGGTGATCCCGGCGTCGGCGTACCTGATGAAGTCCCCGCCGAAGCAGCTGGCCGACGATATCGCCCGGGCGCAGCTCGAGGCGTTCATCATCGACGCGTAACAAGGCTTTGGTCAGCAGCGGCCGCCCGTCCCGGCGGCCGCTGCTGACCGGAGAAATTCTTCTCGGACGGCGATGACTCTCGCGGCGCTGCCCCGTCCTATCGGTTGAGCGCGCTACCCGACCCGGCGCGACCGACCAGAAGGACCGGATATGACCACCACCGCCGCCACTACCGTCGCCGCCCGCCCCGGCACCATCCGCAACCGTGTCCTGTGGACGCTGCAGATCCTGCTCGGCCTGTTCTTCGTCATCGCCTCCGGCGGGCCGAAACTCGTCATACCCGGCGTCCTCACCGACAACGCCCCCGAAAACCTCACCATCCCCTTCGCCCTTCTCATCTTCATCGGTGTCGTCGAGGTCGCGGGCGGTATCGGCCTGATGGTGCCCCGGCTGGCCGCACCGGCCGCCGCGGGCCTGTCCGTGCTCACCGTGCTGGCCGCCGGCACCCAGGCCTTCATCGCCGACAAGCCCGAGATGGCGATCTTCCCCTTGGCGCTCGCCGCGATCTTCGCCTGGATCGCCTACGAACGCCGTGCCTCCCTCACCGAGCTGCGCGACACGCTCACTCGATGACGAATCGATGACTCCGACCGACGTTCGGTGGCACACCCACCGAACGTCGTTCGCGCGTTCCGGATCGATCGCCCGTCGGGTCGGCGGCGACCGATCCAGTGGCTGCCGAATACGGGGCCCCGGCGGGTCCCGCGCCCATGGCAGTCGTCTTGTCCAGGTCCCCGCCACCCCGGGTAGCCGTCGTCGTGTCCGGGGTGGCGCACCGGACGCCGTCGAAGCGTCCGGGCAGCGACGACTCACCGCAGCCGTGCGACGGTCGGAATCAACGCCGTCGAGTACTCGCCGCGTTCCACCGTCTCCCGGTATCCAACGCGACCTCGCGGGCACGCCCGTGGCGCGCCCGGGGAATCGGCCGGGCGGGATTCAGTCCAGCGAGACGTAGACCTCTACGGAGGTCGGTCCGGTATAGCGTTCCAGTTCGGCGGTGTGGGAACGCGTTATCGTGCCCGCCTTCTCGGCTTCCCGGACTCGCGCCCATGCCGTGCGGAGCAGATCATAGGGCTTCTCGGTGACCACGAATTTCGCGTAGCGACCGGTCGGGACCCGGGTGAGGACATCACCCGGATCCAGGTCGGCCATCGTCGCGATCTCGTAGCCGAGCACCGCCACCGCGTGATCCTCTTGGCCGATATAGGCGGCGACCCGGGGGACGTTCTTCTCGCGGGAGAGGTAACGGTCCCAGGTGAAATTCACCAGATCGAGGTCGCGGGCGGTTACTTCCCGGCCGGCCAACGGGATGGTGAGCCCGGCCACCAGGCTTTCACCGAGTTCGACAATTTCGAAGTCCACTGCTGCTTCCTACCTGCTCGCCGCATCGTCTGCTGCCATGGCCACGAACACTTCCACCGTGTGTTCGTCGGGGTAGCGCTCGTAGTCACCGGTATAGGAGCGGATCAGCCGGCCGGCGGCCTCCGCGTCCCAGATCGCCCGCCACAGGGTCACGATCGTCTCGCCGAGATCCTCGCCGCTGAGGGTGAAACGGGCGTAGCGGCCGGCGGGGATACGGGCGAGGACATCGCCGGGTAGCAGATCGTCGAGACTGTGACAGCGGTAGCCGATGATATGGGTCAGATAGGAATTGATCTCCGGGGCGTGATCGACGAAGGCGCTGGCGGGGTGGCCGGGTAAGGGTCGGCCCAGGGTACGTTTCCAGGCTTCCTCGACTCTGGTGCGGCGCGGTCCTTCCACGGCGAGTGCCGGGCTGCGTAGCACCATTCCCGCCACCAGCGTTTCCGGGCGGTCAACGACATTGAATTCCACCGGCGTAGCCCCTATGTCTCGTCATACGTCGTCGCTCCAGCGCATATCCTCCCGCACGCCCGTCCCGGCCCGGGCGTCGGCCCGTGCCGGTCGGTCGGATGGGCGACATCTCACTCTGGCCAACGATGCTGCCATGCCGACCGTTCCTTCGGTGGGATCACGACCGGAATCCGTCGGTCACGGTACGGGGATCGTTACGCCGGGCAGGATTTCGACGACGCGCGGGGCCGGCGGCGCGGGCGCCGCGGGTGGTGCGGGCGCGGGCACTTCGACCGGAGGAGGCGCGGGTGCCTGGGGTTCGGGTTCGTATTCGGGTTCGGGTTCGGGGTCGGGAGCGTACGGTTCGGAGGCCGGCGGGATGATGATGAAGGGTTGCTGCTGTGTCGGCTGCTGCTGCGTCGGCTCCGGCTGTTGCGGGGGTGGCGGGTTGAGGATGTCGTAGGGGTTGCGGGAGGGCTGCTGCGGCGCGGCCGGTACGACCGGCGAAGGGTTCGGCGCGGCTGTCCCGATCTGCTCGGGCGGGGTGTCGGCCAGGGCTCCGTCCATGGTCTGTTTCCAGATATCGGAGGGCAGCCCGGAACCGTAGATGCGGCCGCCGCCGGCGGTGACGATCGGGAGGTTCGCGTCGGTGCCGACCCAGACCGCGGTGGACAGCGACGGTGTGAAACCGACCATCCAGGCGTCCTTGTTCTGACCGGTATCGCCCAGCTGGGTGGTCCCCGTCTTCGCGGCGGAGGGACGGCCGTTGAGCGCGTGGCCGTTGGAATACGAGGCGATGGGCAGCATGGCCGTGGCGGTCTGCGCGGCGATGGTCTGCGGTATCCGTTGCTCCGACGGCGGCGGCTGGGCGCCGGTGCGCTGCCCCGGATCGCCACTGCGGTCCAGCAGGACGCGGCCGTCCCCGCGCACCACGCGTTGCACGAAGTACGGCTGGTGGTATCGGCCCGCACCGGCGATGGTGGCGTAGGCCGAGGCCATATCGATGGGCCGCACCAGATAGGTGCCGAGCACGATGGAGGGCATGGGCGGGGCACCCAGTTCGGTGAGCGACTGTCCCGGGACGCCGGGGATGTCCTGCGGGATCCCGGCCTGGTGAGCGGCGTCGGCGATCGCCTGGGGACCGTTGTTCATGGCGAGGGTGAGCCGGTAGAAGCTGGTGTTGAGCGAGCGTTTGAAGGCCTCGCTCACACTGCACACACCACAGGACTCGTTCTCCACATTGCGCACCAGCACCCCGTTGACGTCCACCGGGGCGCTGTCGAATGCCCGCGACAGCGGGATGCCCTGCTGTAGCGCCGCGAGCACCGCGAAGGTCTTGAACGCCGATCCGGTCTGCAAGGGGGCCTGGGCGAAGTCGTATCCGATACCGTCGGCGCCGCCGTAGTACGCCCGGACCGCGCCGGACCGCGGATCGATGGAGGTCACCGCGGTCCGCAGCTCCGGCGGCTGGCCGTCGAGAGCCCCGGCCGCCGCGGCTGTCGCGGCCTGCTGGGCTTTCGCGTCGATGGTCGTGGTGATCTGCAGGGCGCCGGTGTTCAGCTCCTGATCGGAGATGCCGGCGTCGGCCAGTTCACGCAGCACCTGGGCCTTGATATGCCCTTCCGGGCCGCGGGTGGTGTTGGCGTCCTCGGGGGCGGGCGGCGGGATCGTCGGCGGGAAGACGATCGCGTCGCGCTCTCCCGGGGCGAGCGCGTCCATCTCGACCATTCCGTTGAGGACGTAATTCCAGCGTTGCAACAGCTGGGGCAGCCGGGTCTGCGGGTCCAGCCCGGAGGGTGAGCGGATGAGCGCGGCCAGGACCGCGCCCTCGGCGACGGTCAGCTCGGGCACCGGTTTGCCGAAGTAGGCCTGGGCGGCGGCGGCGATCCCGTAGGCGCCGCGACCGAAGTAGATGGTGTTGAGGTAGGCGCCGAGGATATCGTCCTTGCTCCACTCCTTGGCCATCTTCGAGGAGATGATCAGCTCGTGCATCTTACGGCTGACCGTTCGCTCGGAGCCCAGGAAAGCGTTTTTCACGTACTGCTGGGTGATGGTGGAACCGCCGCCCGCGTTCGCCCGGCCCAGCACATTGTCGCGGACGGCGCGCAGCAGACCGGACGCCGAGAAACCCGGGTTGTCGTAGAAGTTGCGGTCCTCCGCGGAGAGGACCGCCTCACGGACGTGCCGGGGCACATCCGACAGCGGTACAGGGGTGCGGTTGCCTTCGGGTGGCACGACCTTGGCCAGCACGGTGGAACCGTCGGAGGCCGTGATGGTGGCCGTCTGGTCGATCGGTACCGTCCCGGCGGCCGGGATCTCCGCACTCCAATACACCAGGCCGACCAGCAGCGTCGGGATGGCGACCAGGATGGTGAACAGCCACAGCGCCAGGTGCCGGATCCGCTGGCCGCGGGTCCGGTGTGGGCGGATACGGCCGGGTGGCCGGGGCGGACGGGGACGCGGCCCGGAATCGTGATCGTCGAGCTCTTTCCAACCGGCTATCGAGGGGTACTGCGGTGGCTGGGGAGTGTTGCGGCCACGTCGAGAACGGAACGAGCTCACGATCATCTCCTCTCGGAGCGTCGGAAAAACTCAGGCGCACCACCGCCAGATCTCAGGATACCCAGAGATCAGCTTTTCACCCCGCCCGCCGTGAGTCCGGAAATGATCCGCCGCTGGAACACCAGTACCAGGATCACCAGCGGCACGGTCACCAGCGTGCCCGCCGCCATGATCGCGCCGTAGGGCGGGACCAGGGGGTTGTTCCCGGAGAACCGGGCGATGGCCACCGTCACCGGCTCGGTCTCGCTGCCGGAGAGCACCCGGGCGAGCAGGTATTCGTTGACCGCCGCGATGAAGGCCAGGATCGCGGTGGTGAACACGGCCGGCGCGGCCAGCGGCAGCATCACCAACCGGAACGCCTGCACCTTGGTGGCGCCGTCGATCCGGGCCGCCTCCTCGAGTTCCCACGGCAGTTCGGCGAAGAAGGAAGCCAGGATGTACACGGTCAGCGGCAGCACGAAGGAGATATTCGGCAGGATGAGCGCCTGGTACTCGCCGATCCAGCCGATTTCGGTGAACAGCTGGAACAGCGGGGTCACCAGCACGACCACCGGGAACATCGACGCGCTCAGGATCACTCCGGACACCAGGTAGCGGCCCTTGAAGGTGAGCCGGGCCAGCGCGTAGGCGGCCATGACCCCGATGACCAGGGCGATCGCGGTGCTGGCCGCGCCGATGATCACGCTGTTGAGCAGCGCGTGGGCGAAATTGTTACCCCGGCTGGTGTCGAAGGCGTCCCGGAAGTTGTCCAGGGTGACGTGCGTGGGCCACGGCGTGGGATCGAAGGTGTGGTCGGGATCGCGGAAGGCGGTCACCGCCATCCAGTAGAACGGGCCCAGTCCCCACAGGAGCACGATCAGGGCACCTACGTAGATCCGGGCCGAGCCGAGCCGGCGCGGCCACGACGCCGCGGGTCGGGCGGTACCGATTTGCTGAGTTGTCACCGCGGCCATCACGCCTTCCGCTGTTCTTCCTGCGTCCGCACCGCGTTCGCACCCAATACCTTCACCAGGACGAACGCCGCCGCGAAGATCAACAGGAAGGTGATCGTCGACAATGCGGCCGCGCTGTTGGGTCCCTGTCGTGTCTGTTCGACGACCAGGATCGACAGCGTCCGGGTGGCCGGGAGATTGTTGGTCATGATGGCGGGCAGGTCGTACATGCGCAGCGCGTCCATGGTGCGGAAGAGCACCGCGACCAGCAGCGCCGGTTTGAGCAGCGGCATGGTGATCTGGGTGAAGCGCTGCCAGGCCGAGGCGCCGTCCACCCGGGCCGCCTCGTAGACGTCGTCGGGGATGATCTGCAGGCCGGCCAGCAGCAGCAGCGCCACGAACGGCGCCGTCTTCCACACATCGGCGGCGATCACCGCGAAACGGGCCGGCCACGCGTCGGAGGTCCACAGGATCTCGGTGCCGAACACGGTGTTGACCACGCCGTCGTACTGGAACATGAACTCCCAGAGCCGGGCCGTCACCGCGGTGGGGATCGCCCACGGGATCAGCACCGCCGCGCGCAGCAGCGCCCGGCCCTTGAAGGTTTTGCCCATGACGATGGCCATACCGAGCCCGATCGCCACCTCCAGCGTCACCGTGACGACCGCGAAGAACAGCGTGACGCCGACGGCTCCCCAGAACTCGGCACCCAGATTGCCGGTGGGGCATTCGGTGACGCCGCCGGTGGTGACCTGGCATTGGCCGAGGATCCAGTGGAGGTAGTTGTAGAAGGTGCTCTCGCCGCTCGCGACGAAACGACCGGTCGTCTCGTCGAGCCGGTCGTCGTAGGTGAACGACATCCACAGCGCCCGCAGCACCGGATAACCGATCACCACGGTGAGCGCTATCAGCACCGGCGCGACGAACAGCCACGCCCGGCCCGACATACGGACTTCGTCGCGAAGCCTGGTGGCCGTCCCGCGATCATTGTTCGCGTTCGCGGGCTTTACTGTACGGACCGACGCCTGCGCGTCCGTTCCGGAAGGATCCGACACCGTTACTCTCTCCTACGGGCTCGCCGGGTCCGGTTGAACCTCTACGATCCGGCCGTCTCGATGCCCTTCTGCATGCCGATGATCGCGTCGTTCACGGACTTTGTTCCGGTCAGGGCAGCATATGCGTTGTCCTGAATGGCTTTGGACACCGCCGGATAGAACGGTGTGACCGGTCGGGGCACCGCGCTGGCGATGGAATCCTTCAAGGCGGGCAGGTACGGCATCTTGGCGATGAGCGCCGGATCGTCGTAGATCGAGGCCCGCACCGACGGCAGTGCGCCGGAGGCGATGATGTGCTGGGCTTCCTCGCTGATCAGGAACTTCAGGAAATCCAGTGCCGTGGCCTTGTTCTCGGAGTAGGCGCTGATCGCGGCGTTGTAGCCACCGAGGGTGGAGGCGCCGATGCCGGTGTCGCCGGGCAGCGGCGCGACCCCGAACTTGTCCTTGACCGCCGAGGCCTCCGAGGAGGCGTCACCGTAGGTGGAGGGCCAGCTGCGCAGGAACATGAGCTTGCCCTGGGTGAACGCGGCACCGCTGGTCGGTTCCTGGAAGGTGATGGCTTCGCGGGGGATATCGCCGACCCGGAAGGCGTCGACCAGCTGCTCGAGCCCGGCCCGCGACTCCGGGCTGTTGACCGTCGGGGTGCGGCCGTCGGTGCCGACGAAGGTCCCGCCGAACGCGTTGATGACCTCGGCGGTATTCACCGTCAGGCCCTCGTAGGGCGCGAACTGGCCCGCGTAGCAGCCGATCTGATTATCCCGCGCCAGCGGACAGCTGGCACGCATCTCGGCCCAGGTGACCGGGGCGTTGGGGACCAGGTCCTTACGGTAGAACAGCAGGCCGCCGTTGGTGTTGCGGGGTGCGGCGTACAGGGTGCCGTTGTAGGTGGCACTGGCCACCGGCGGCGAGAGCAGCGGCGAGGTGTCGATGGCGAACTGGCCCTCCAGGGGCTGGATCCAGCCCTTGGCCGCGAACTCCGCGGTCCACGGCACGTCCAGGGCGACCACGTCGTAGTCGGCCGATTTCGCGCGCATGTGCTCGACCAGGTCGTCGTACTGGGCCGTGGCGTCGTTGGACTGTTCCTTGAAGGTGACCTGCTCGTCGGGGTGGGTGGCGTTCCAGCGGTCGATGACCTGCTTGACCGCACCGGTCTCGGTGGTGTCCTTACCCTCGACGTAGGTGATCGGGCCGCGTCCGTCCTGGTTCATGCCGAGCTGTTCATCGGTGTCGCTGGTGTTGCAGGCGGTGGCAAAGGTCACGGTCAGCAGCGCGATCGGCCATAGGACGAGCGCGGCACGTAGAGACGGCACCTTCGTGAAAGCCATCGCGGAACTCCAGGGTCGACACAGTGAGCGGCAGCACAACGCAACATACATGGTGTGCACGCTCGGTGTCGGATACTCCCGTATCGAAGTGAGCCGAAGCTCGCGGGCCCGCGCTCGTCCGCGACTCCGCCGGGACGGGCGCGAAGGCCGGCCGGTCGGCGGCGTCGCGGATATAACGACTGGTAGGCGTACCTCCGCATCGGCTCCGGCCGTCCGACCGGCTCGGTCCGGCCGTGCCGGGGCGGGCGTAGCTCCGTCCTCGCTCCGGCCGCGGGCGGACGATGGTGACGCCCCGGCCGCGCGGGGGCGGATGTACCTCCGTCTTCCTCCGGCCGAGAGCTCGGCATGGACGGGTTCGGCCCGGCTGCGCCGATTGCGGCGTACCTCCGCCGTTGTTCGGCCGTACGCCGGGTTCTGCCCGCCCTGGATCGGCCGTACCTCCGCCTTCGCTGTGATCGGTTGCGGGCGGGGGACCGCCGCTGCCCGGCCGCGCCGATTAAGCTGATGCCCGATGTCCTCCGCCAGCGCAGTCTCCGATCGCCTGCTCACCAGGATCGGCGGCCTGCTGCGCAAAGCCGAGTCCACCGACAACGAGCACGAGGCGGAGGCGTTCCTGGCGGCGGCGCAGCGGCTGGCGACCCGGTCCTCGATCGACCTGGCGGTGGCGCGCGCGCACACCCGGGATCGGGAACAGCCCACCGCGCTGATCCAGCGGATGATCCCGATCGGTGAGCCGGGCCGCAAAGGTCTGCGCACCTACGTGCAGCTGTTCGTGGCCATCGCGGCAGCCAATGACGTGCGCTGTGATGTGGCCCGCACCTCGACCCAGGTCTACGCCTATGGGTTCGCGGCCGATATCGCCGTCTGTGAAGCGCTCTACTCGAGTCTGCTGGTGCAGATGGTGCGGGCGTCGGGCCGGTACCTCGAGTCCGGCGACCATCGGACCGCGACCATGGAGAAGGTCGTCAACGAACGCCGGGCCGGGCGCCGCGTGCGCCGGGTGGTCCGGGTCCCGGTGGCGGGGGTGACGGCCCGGCTGAATTTCCAGCTGGCCTTCGCCGAGCGCATCGGGATCCGGCTGGCCGAGGCCAGGGCGGAGGTCGAACGGTCGGCGACCGCCCGCGATACCCGGGCCGTGGAGCCGGGCGCGGCGGACCGGGCGGCGCAGACGGCGCTGGCCCTGCGCGGCAAGGAGCTCGAACTCTCCGATTTCTACGCCCGTAACTCCGAGGCCCGCGGCACCTGGCGCGGACCACGCGCCTCCACCGGTTACGCTCCGGACGCCCGGCGGGCGGGGGACCGGGCCGGGCGGGCGGCCAGGCTCGGGCCGGCGCGGGAACTGGACGGGGCCCGCGGGCAGCTCCCGGAGTAGCCGGCCGTGCGGGATACACAGCGGGGCAGGGTGTACGACGCCGAGCAGCTGGTGCGATCGATCTTCGACCGGGCGGCGGAATTCGGGCAGCGCACCGTCGAAGTGCACGGCTCGCAGGTGACCTTGCCGGTGGAGCGGAAATTCGCTTCGGTGGATTCGGTGCAGCAGTACTGCGACCGGGTACTCGCCCTCGGCTGGGTCGCGGCCACCTGGGAGCGGGCCGGTGTGCCGATCCGGGTGCGCGCTCGCGCCGGAAATGTGGCTGCCCATTACGAATCCGGGAATGCGGTGCTGGCGGTACCTCTGCGCGCGGAGTCCTCGGCGCGCGGGCGGACCGCGTGGGCGCTGCGGGAGCTGGTGGTGCTGCACGAATTGGCGCACCATCTCGAATCCCGGCCCGCGGGGGTGGCCGCCCACGGGCCCGAATTCTGCACGAGATACGTGGAATTGGCCGACGGGGTGATCGGCCCGGAAGCGGGGCTGTTGTTGCGCCTGACCTTCCACGACGCGGGTGTGCGGTTGGGTTGAGCCGCGGTCGCGGCCGGGTCAGGCCCCGGCCCGGAGCACCGTGCGGAAGAAGGTCCGGATGTCCTCGGCGAGCAGTTCGGGGACCTCCATGGCGGCGAAGTGACCGCCCCGGTCGAACTCCGACCAGTGCCTGATGTCGTAGAGCCGTTCGGCCAGCGGCCGCACCGACTGGGTGATGTCGTGGGCGAAGACCGCCACCCCGAGCGGAACCGGGCACGGTGTCGTCCCCCGGGTCGTTTCGCGGGTCAGGCGGGCCGACGACGCCGCGGTGGCGGTCAGCCAGTACAGCGAGACATCGGTGAGCATCCGTTCATCGGCGACCGGGGTGCGTGGGTCGGTCCACTGCGCGAAGCGCTCCGCGATCCAGGCCAGCTGGCCGACCGGTGAATCGGTCAGCGCGTAGCCGATGGTCTGCGGGGTGGTGGCCTGCAATGCCTGATACGGGGGCCGGTTCGCCATCAGGTGCTGCACCTTGGCCAGCCGCGCCCGATCGGTTTCGGACAGTTCCAGGCCGGCGGCGGGGTCCGGCCGGGTCGGCAGATAGTTGACGTGCACTCCGACCACGTGTTCGGGTGCGAGCGCGCCGAGCGCCTGGGAGATACCGGAACCGAAATCGCCGCCCTGCGCGCCGTAGCGTTCGTATCCGAGGCGACGCATCAGTTCGGCCCAGGCTCCCGCGACCCGGGTGGCGTCCCAGCCGCGTTCGTGGGTGGGACCGGAGAAACCGAAGCCCGGAATGGACGGGATCACGAGATGGAAATCTCGCGAGAGCGGTTCGATCACGTCGAGGAATTCCAGGAACGAACCGGGCCAGCCGTGGGTGAGGATCAGCGGCAGGGCATCCGGCTCCGCCGACCGGATATGGACGAAGTGAATGTTCTGTCCGTCGATTTCGGTGGTGAAGTGCGGGAGTTCGTTGAGTTCGGCCTCGTGGGCGCGCCAGTCGTAGCCGGTGCGCCAATATTCGGCCAGTTCCCGCAGCCGGCCCAGTGGGAAGCCGTAATCGGTCCCGGCATCGGTGATCTCGTTGGGCCAGCGGGTGCGGGCGAGCCGGTCGGCCAGGTCGTCGAGGTCGGCTCGCGGGATGTCGATGGTGAACGGGGTGATGGCAGTCGTGGGCACGGCGGTCTCCTGAGCGGTGGCGGATCGGGTGGGGAGGCGCACCCGACCGCGGTGAGGTCGGTCGCGGCCGGACCGGCGCATTGCGTGAGAACGCCCGGACGGCTGCTTTTGTTGGTAGAGCCAACGGTAGCAAACGTTGGTGAGTCCAACAAGTTCTTCGACGAGAACCGGCGCGGAGGCAGCGCCGAAGCCGCGAAATCGCAGGGAGAAATGACCAACCACCATGGAACCGGCCGCGGCAACGACGAGTGTGCGAATGTGTCGGGTCGCGGTGACGGGCAACTCGGACGTCGACGATCGCGCCGACCACAGCGCCGACGGGGTCGCCGGATCACGGCCGGGTGGGGTCGCGACCCGACTGCCGCCGACGCCGGTTCGATCAGTCTCGGTAGATCGCGACGTAAGCGTTCGTGGCGGCTCCGATACTCATAGGGCCCAGGCACGAGGCTGTGCCCTGACCGGACGGGCCGAACGATCCGCTCCACGACCCCTGGTAGGGGCCGATGGCCATGAGCGGGAAGGCATTCGGCACGCCGTGCAGGCCGAAACACTCGACGATGAGCGCGTACTCCCGCCCGGCGGGGGCGTCGCCGTCGTGGCACCGGGCCGTCGCGCCGACCAGGTCCCGCGTGACGGTGCAGTCCTGCGGCGCGGCGTGGGCCGTACCGGCGCCGAGTACCGCGGCGAAGCCGGCGGCCGAGGCGGCGGCAACGGCGATCCGTGCGGTGACGCTTATCGTCCTTCTCATTTCGCCAATCCCCTCGTCCAGCAAGTTTTACTGTTGCTTGACCATCGATCGCCCACCGGATGCCGTTACGGGAAGCTCACTCCTCGGTGTGCCGCGCTTCCAGCAACCGGCGCAGGCGGGCGATCCACCATTCGGTACGTGCCGGATCCGGGTGGCGGTATTTCTCCAGCAGGCCGGGATCCGGTTCGGGGGCGGCGCGGGGGACGGGGAGGAAACCGTCCACCGGACGCAAGGATCGGGCGACGACATCGCCTTCGAACAGATCGACCGTGCCGAGACCGCAGGCATGGTCGAGTTCCGGGAGAGCGCCGGCCAGGGCCAGCTGCGCGGCCAGCCCGACGCTGGTCTCCAGGGCCGAGGAGATGACGCACGGTAGCCCCGCGGCCTCCGCGACGCGCAGGGCCCGCCGTACACCACCGAGCGGGGTGCATTTGAGGACCGCGATATCGGCCGCACCGGCCACCGCGACCCGCAGCGGGTCCTCGGCGCGGCGGATGGATTCGTCGGCGGCGACGGGGACCTCGACCCGGCGGCGTACGGCGGCGAGCTCCTCGACCGTGCGGCACGGTTGCTCGACGTATTCCAGACCGCCTGCGGCCCGGTCCATCTCGCGGATGTGCCGGACGGCGGTGGCGACATCCCAGACGGCGTTGGCATCGACGCGGATCGCGCCGCCCGGACCGAGTGCCGACCGCACGGCTTCCACCCGGGCCAGATCCTCCCGCAGCGATTCGGGATGGTCGGCGACCTTCACCTTGGCCGTGCGGCAACCGGAGCCGGCGACCAGCTCGAATGCCCGCTCCGCGCTCACGGCGGGAACCGTGCAGTTGACCGGGATCCGGTCCCGTACGGGTTCCGGCCAGCCCGCGGTCACCTGCTCGAGAGCGGTGTCCAGCCAGTGCGCGGCTTCGTGGTCGGCGTATTCGGTGAACGGGCAGAATTCACCCCAGCCACGAGGGCCGCGCAGCAGCACCCCTTCGCGCACGGTGATCCCGCGGAACTTCGACCGCAGCGGGATCGCGTAGACGTGCACCTCGTCGATCCGGGGCAGTTCACTCACCGGAACCACACTAGGCCAGGTCACACGGTGGGCAACCACAGCCGGGGTGGTACCGGGCGGGTCGGGGCACTCAGGTGAACGGGAGGCGGCGATCCGGCGCGTGTGCCCGGATGCGGAGTGCGCCGGCGAATCCGGTGTGGTTCGGCCGCCCGCCGCAACTGCCGGTGCGCAGGATCGTCGCGAGGCATGGCCCTCGCGCGGCATCGGAACCGCGCGACCGGCGTATCGCAACGGGTGGGGCGCGGTTCCGATGCCCGCCTGTCCGGCACGGTCCGTGGAACGCCGAGCCGCAAGGGCGGGAGCCGACCTGTGTCCCCGGGGACTCAGAGCCGTTCGAGGATCGTGGCGTTGGCCAGGCCGCCCGCCTCGCACATGGTCTGCAGGCCGTAGCGGGCGCCGCGGTCCAGCATGGCGTGGACGAGGGTGGTCATCAACCGGGCGCCGGAGGCGCCCAGCGGGTGGCCGAGCGCGATCGCGCCGCCGTTCACATTGACGCGATCCGGGTCGGCGCCGGTGTCGTGTGCCCAGGCCGCCACCACGGACGCGAACGCTTCGTTGATCTCGACGAGGTCGATATCGGCGAGGGTGAGCCCGGCCCGGTCCAGGACCTTGCGGGTGGCCGGGATGACCGCGGTCAGCATGAGCAGCGGATCGTCTCCGGCCACCGCGAAACTGTGTAGCCGCGCCAGTGGGCGCAGGCCGAGGGCGCGGGCCCGTTCGCTGGTGGTGATGAGCACGGCGGCGCTGCCGTCGCTGATCTGACTCGCCGTCGCCGCGGTGATGTTCCAGCCGATCTGCGGGAACCGTTCCGCCATGGCCGGGTCGTAGTAGGCGGGTTTCAGCCCGGCCAGGGTGTCGAGGGTGGAGCCGGTGCGGATCCCCTCGTCGGTGTCGAGGCCTGCCAGCGGGGCGAGTTCGGCGGCGAACTGCCCGTTCTTGGTGGCCCGTGCCGCCTTTTCGTGGCTGTTCAGCGCGAATTCGTCGAGCTGGGTCCGGGACAGGCCCCATTTCGCGGCGATGAGTTCGGCGCTGATGCCCTGGGGGACCAGCCCGTCCGGGTACCGCCTGGTGAAACCCACGCCCGAGATATCGTCGGCGCCCCGGGCGCTGGCGCCCATCGGGACACGGCTCATGGATTCGACTCCGGTGGCCACCACCATGTCGTAGGCGCCGGCGAGTACGCCCTGCGCGGCGAAGTGGACGGCCTGCTGGCTGCTGCCGCACTGGCGGTCGACCGTGGTGGCCGGGACCGATTCCGGGAAACCGGCCGCCAGTGCCGCCCGCCGGGTCATGTTCACGCCCTGTTCGCCGACCTGGCTCACCACCCCGCCGATCACATCGTCGATGAGGGCCGGGTCCACTCCGGTCCGGGTGATCAGCGCGCTCAGGCTGTGGGCCATGAGGTCCACGGGGTGGATGCCGTGCAGGGCGCCGGTGGGCTTGCCGCGTCCGATGGGGGTCCGTACCGCATCGACGATGACCGCGTCTCGCATATCGATTCCTTCCGCCGCCGGGGCGAACCCTGGCTAAAGTTATCTAAAGCCAGATTAGGCGCTGGCATCAGTGGAGGCAAGTCAGGGTCGATATGATGGGCGGATGGCAGCGGTGATGGAAGGCCCCCTGGCCGATCTCGACTCGTGGAAACCCGACCACTGCTCGATCGCGATGGCGCTCGAGGTGGTCGGCACCCGCTCGGCGATCCTGATCCTGCGGGAGGCCTACTACGGCACCACCCGGTTCGACGGTTTCGCGTCCCGGGTGGGGATCACCGATGCCGCCGTCGCCGGGCAACTGCGCAAACTCACCGCGGCGGGACTGTTCACCAGGCAGCCGTATCGGAAAGAAGGTGAGCGCACCCGTCACGAATACGTGCTGACCCCTAAAGGCCGCGATCTACTACCCGTGGTGCTGGCGCTCATGCAGTGGGGCAATGCGCACCTGCAACCAGGACCACCACCGCTGGACCTGGTCGAGGCGGCGACCGGGGACCCGGTGCGGGTACAGGTGCGCAGCGAATCCGGCCGCGAGATCGGCGTGGACGAACTCGGCGTCCGGCTCAACGAGCAGTGGCGCGCGGCCCGGCGGCGGTGATCCCGGTACCTTTCGCCGTCGCCGCGGTAACGGATACCGAATCCGGGTGGCTCAGTTCAGGCGACGGCCGTCGTCGGGCGCGAAGAAGTAGACATGTTCGGGGTCCGCGCCCAGGCGCACCCGGGTGCCCTTCGCCGGCGGATTGCGCCAATCGGTACGTGCCACGATCGTGTCCGCGCCCTGGGTCGCCTCGGTCGGGCGGCCGTAGATGAAGGCGTCGGAGCCGAGCTCCTCGACCACGTCCACCTCGATCTCGATCCCGGAATCACCGGCTTCCAGATGCTCGGGGCGGATACCCACCGTCACTGTCGCGCCCGTGGCGTCGGCTACCGAGCGCGGCAATGACAGCGAGAATCCGCCGATCCGCACCGCACCGTCGGTGACCGGAAGGGTGAACAAGTTCATCGCCGGTGACCCCATGAACCCGGCGACGAACACATTCGCCGGATCGCGGTACAGATCGCGGGGGGCGGCGCACTGCTGCAGCAGCCCATCACGCATCACCGCGACCCGGTCGCCCATGGTCATGGCCTCGACCTGGTCGTGGGTGACATAGACGGTCGTCGTCGCGAGCCGGCGCTGCAGCTGCGCGATCTGGGTGCGGGTCTGCACTCGCAGTTTCGCGTCCAGATTGGACAGCGGTTCGTCCATCAGGAAGACCTGCGGGTTGCGCACGATGGCCCGGCCCATGGCCACCCGCTGGCGCTGACCGCCCGACAGCGCCTTGGGCAGCCGGTCCAGCAGTGGTTCCAGATCGAGCAGGCGGGCCGCGTCGAGTACGCGGCGCTGCTTCTCCTCTTTGCCGACCTTGGCCAGTTTGAGTGCGAACCCCATGTTCTCGGCCACCGTCATATGCGGGTACAGCGCATAGTTCTGGAAGACCATCGCGATATCGCGATCCTTGGGGTCGCTGTGGGTGACATCGCGGTCGCCGATCAGGATGCGGCCGCCCGACACTTCCTCGAGCCCGGCCAGCATGCGCAGCGAAGTCGATTTCCCGCACCCCGAAGGGCCGACCAGCACCAGGAACTCACCATCGGCGATCTCGAGTTGCAACTGATCGACAGCGGGCGTCTTGGCCCCCGGATACTGCCGGGTGGCGCGATCGAAGGTCACCGTGGCCACGGCTTGTTCACTTCCCTTCACCGGTTGGAACACGCGAAGTGGAGCGAATTCGCAACATGTGCGTGGTCATGGCGTCAGAGGCTACCGCTGGTGTTCTCGAGCTCCGCATGGTCTGTACGTTTTCGGTGCGTATCGTGCCAGTGAACGCACCGACTGTCCACCCCCGCCGGTACCCTCGCGACCCGCCGGACCGGGTCGCGGCCGGTCGGGCGAACCGACGGCCACCGGTGGGTCCGGTCACGTAGAAGTCCGCGCCCGCGGCCGGCCTTTGTGCGCTCCCCCGCAGTGCGTACGCGGGTCGAGCGGCGCGCCCGGGCGCCTCGCGCCGGGTACCCACCGCTACCACTCCGGTGCCGTGCCGGGGTGCTGTACCGGAATCGGCGTGGCAGCTCCGTTCGGAAGCGGCACGATCGCTGCCGTGGTGGGTGCGGCCGGCCCGGGCCGGCGGAAGAAGGGATCGCGAGAGCGCTTGACTGTGCCGCTACGGCACAGTTGAGGCTGGGTGTCGCGCCGGCGCGTGCGCGGCGGCGGAACCGGAGCGGAGGAGTCGGATATGACGTGGAGTACCCGTCAGCTCGCGGAACTCGCCGGCACGAGCGTGCGGGCGGTACGCCATTACCACGACGTCGGCCTGCTCGACGAACCCGAACGCGCCTCCAATGGTTACAAGCGTTACGGCGTGGCGCATCTGCTGCGGGTGCTGCGCATCAAACGACTCGCCGACCTCGGCATACCGCTGTCGCAGATCGCCGAAATGGGCGACGGGGACGATTTCCCCCGTGACGCGCTCCAGACCCTGGACGCCGAATTGGCCACGACCATCGAACGGCTGCAGCGCATCCGGGTTGAGCTGGCCCTGATCCTGCGGCAGGGCAAGCACGCCGACCTGCCACCCGAGATCGGTTCGGGCGCCCATACACTCACCGACGCCGACCGTGCCTTCACCGTCATCCTCACCCGGGTCCTGGGGCCGTCCGGTATGGGTGCGCTACGGAACCTGCTGAACGACTGGCGCGAGGTTCCCGCGATGACGGAGTTCGACAACCTTCCCGCCGACGCGGACGAATCCACCCGGGCCGAGCTGGCGCGACGTGTTGCGCCGTACGCGGGCACGGTGGCCGCCGAATATCCGGAGATCGCGGCTCCGGCCGCCGATTCGCCGGTGGGGCCGAAGCGGGCGGCGGAAACGGTCGGCAAGGCGCTGCGGGATCTGTACAACCCGGCGCAGCTCGACGTCCTGGTCAAGGTGAACCGGCTGCTCTACGGACCGGACGTCCGGCTGCCGGAGAACGGACCGCGGGAGTCCGACCCGGGGTGAGCCGCCGCGGCGGCAACGGGAGGTGCGCTACCGAAAACCGCGCTGCAGGGCGGGGAGGAGGTCAAAGCCAGCCGTTGCGGCGGAACAGGACGACCAATCCACCGCAGGTCGCGAACATCACCGCCAGCACGACGGGGTAGCCCCAGGTCTGTTTCAATTCGGGCATGTGCTCGAAGTTCATCCCGTAGATTCCTGCGATCATCGTGGGGACCGCGGCGAGGGCGACCAGAGCCGAGATCTTGCGCATATCGGTGTTCTGCCGGACCGCGATCCGGGCCAGGGTCGCGCCGATCAGCGCGGAGAGTACGTCGTCGAAGTCGTGGACTCGTTCGGCGGCGGTGGTGTGATGGTCGGTGACATCGCGCAGGTACCGGCGGATCTCCTTGTTCAGGCCGGAATCGGGCCCGGTGAGTATCTGTAGGGGGAGGGCCAGCGGTATCACCGCACGGCGCAGTTCCACGATCTCGCGCTTGAGCTGATAGATCGATTCGATGGTGAGCCGGGAGCGGGGAGTGAACACTTCCTGCTCCATCTCCTCGACATCGGTTTCGATCTCCTGCACAACATCGAGATAGGCGTCGACGACATGGTCGGCGATCGCGTGGAGCACCGCGCCCGGTCCCAGCCGCAGGCGTTCGGGGTCGGCTTCCAGTTCCGCCCGGACCTGCCGTAACCCGGAATGTTCGCCGTGGCGGACCGCGACGACGAAATCGACGCCGAGGAAGACGAGTATCTCGCCCGTCAGCACGATTTCGCTGACGCTGTGCATATCGTGCTCGACATAGGCCACGGTCCGCATACCGAAAACCATCGTGTCGTCGTAGCGCTCCAGCTTCGGGCGTTGTTTCCCGGCCACCGCGTCCTCGACGGCCAGCCGGTGCAACCCGAATACCTCGGCGACCGTGCTCATCTGGTCGAGGTCGGGCTCGTGCAGGCCCAGCCATACGAACCCGCCACCGTCGCGTACCTCCGCCAGTGCCTCGGCGAACCCGTACCGCCCCGCCAATCGCCGCCCGTCACGATAGATGCCGCAGTCCACGACCGCCGGTGCCACCGGGACCGGTACCCGCGGAGACGACACTTCCGATCCGCCCTCGCGGTGATCCGTTCCACTCGACACCCCGCGAGCCTAGAACCACCTGCGGCCGGCCACCACCGCCGGCGTACTCGCGGTCGCCCGGCTCTCCGCGGGTGTAGCCGACGCGACCGCGGATCGGAGCACGGCGGGACGCGGGAGCTCTCGGCAGTCGCATGGTCCGGTTCCGGGTCGTGCCTGCCGCGGGCGGCAGGCCAGGGTCGCGCTCGATGTCAGCGGGCGTATCAGCTCGCCATCAGGCCGGTGTCAGCCGGGCCGGAGAAAGTGTCGTTGTCGCCGGTTCGAACGACCGGCCGCCACCGAACTCGAAGGAGAGAACGCCATGTCCATCACCCTGACCGACCAGGACAAAGCCACCGTCCGGACGGCCGCCTACGGCGCCGTATCGCTCATGTCGGCCGCCGATGTGTCCGGCTCACCGCACAAGGCCGCCACCGAGGGATCCCTCGCCCTGTGGTCGGCGACCGGGCCCATCGGGCATGTGCTGGCCGCGAAGTCCAAGGACATCGAGTTGAAGGGCAGGTCCGTCGCCCAGCTCGCCGACCGGGTACTGCCGGCGCTGACCGCGGCCATGAGCCTGTTGAAGGAGCAGGATGTGGCGGAGGCCGAGAACTTCCGCCGCACAGTGCTGGTCGCCGTCGAGGCGTCCACCCGGCCCGGCAAAGGGGCGCCGAGCCCGATCCTGGCCGATATGACCCGCAAGATCACCGCGGCTCTCGACGCCGCGTGAGCGGAGCAGCATCGCCGGGAAGAGCGAACGCACCGCGTAACCCCCTCATCGGGTTACGCGGTGCGTCGTGGCGGCGTCGGAGGACTCCGGCGCGGGTCAGCTCGCGGTGGTGAGTTCGCCTTCGGGTTCTCCCGGACGTACCCGCGGGTGCGCCGGGCGCTGCGGTTCCTTGGTGAAGAACAGCATCGCCGCCGCGCCGATCAGGCACAGGACCGTCATGACGATGAAACCGCCGTCGTAGGTTCCGGTCTCGGAGACGATGAAACCCATCACCGACGGGGCCACGATTCCGGAGAGGGCGAAGCACGCGTCGGCGAAACCGGCCGCGGTACCGGGCTGGGTCGGGGCCGCGTCGATCGAGGCCACCCACCAGATTCCCCCGGTGATGAAACCGAAGCCGACACCCGCGGAGATGCAGATCAGGGCGACGGTGAGATTGCCGGGGAAGAACAGGATCGGGGCGATCGAGGCACCGGCGAGCAGCAGTGCCACGCCGATGATGAGGAAGCGCGACCGGATGCTCTCGGTGCGTTTGTACACGCGGTCCACCAGGATGCCGCCGGCGAGCGCGCCGACCACACCGGCCGCCCACGGCGCCACCGAGAAGCCGCCGACCTCCTTGATGGAGAGCCCGAATTCGTGTTCCAGATACTGGGGGAGCCAGTACATGAAGGCCCAGAACATGAAACCCCAGGCGAAGTAGCCGAGTCCGACCAGCCACAGGTTGCGGTTACGCAGGATCTCGCCCCAGTCGACCTTCTCCTCGTGGCCGCTGTCCTCACCGTCGGCCTGGCCCGCCTTGATATAGGCCAGTTCCTCTTTCGAGACGAAGGACGCTTCGCCCGGGGAGTTCTTCAGGAACGGGTACGCCACGACCACCCAGACGATTCCGGCGACCGCCAGCACGAAGAACATGCCCTTCCAGCTGACCAGCTCGATCAACTGGGTGAGGATCGGGCCGCCGACCAGCAGGCTGCCGGAGACCGCGACGCCGCCGATGAGGGCCAGCGCCTTACCGCGTTCCTGTACCGGCAACCACCGGCTGGCGATCCGGGTCGCGGCCGGGAAGCAGGGCGCTTCGCCGGCCCCGAGGATGATCCGCAACAGGATCAGGCCGATGAACCCGCCCGCGAACGGGGTCAGCGCGGTGGCCGCGGCCCAGATGAACATCCCCGCGATGAGGACGCGGCGCGAACCGAACCGGTCGACCAGCGGCCCCGAGAGCAGGGCGAAAAGCATATAGCCGATCGAGAATGCGGAACTGATGACGCCGTACTGGCCGGTCGTGATTCCGAACTCGTCCCGCAGATGGCTTGCTGCGAACGAGATGGCGCTGCGATCGACATAATTCACCACCACCAGGCCCAAGATGATGGTGATTGTCCACCAACGCGATTTCATAGCGAACTCCTGAGATAAAGCTGCCGCGAGGTCAGATGACCCCGCGTGCCCGCAGGTCGTCGATGTCCTCGGGACTGCGCCCGAGGCGGGTGAGGACCTTGTCGGTGTCGGCACCGGCGGGTCGTCCGGTGTGCCGGATCGCCCCGGGCGATCGAGTCATGCGCCACATCACGTTCTGCATGCGCATGGGGCCGAGCTCGCTGTCCTCCACGGTGGTGACCATGTCGGTGGCGACGACCTGCGGATCGGTGAGCAGGTCGCTCGGACGGTAGACCGGTGCGACGGCCGCGCCGGCTTCTTCGAAAACACTCGTGACCTCGTCACGGGTTCGTTCGGCGATCCAGCCGCCGACGTATGTGTCGAGCAGGTCGGCGTGCCGGGCGCGGGTGCGCCCGGTCGCGAACCATTCCTCGTCGATCACCTCGGGATGTCCCACCAGTCGCATCACGCGTTCGGCGATGGCCTGGGCGCTGGTCGAGATCGCGACCCAGTGATCGTCCTTGGTGCGGTACAGGTTGCGGGGCGCGTTGTTCTGCGACCGGTTACCGGTCCGCTCCTGGTCGATTCCGAGCTGATCGGCGTAGATCACCCCGGGGCCGACCGCGGTCATGATCGGGGTGAGCAGGTCGAGGTCGACCTCCTGGCCGGTGCCGCCGTTGCGTTCGCGTTCGAACAGCGCCATCGAGACGGCCGAGGAACCGGCGACTCCGGCGATGGAATCGGCGAGCCCGAAGGCCGGCAGGGTGGGCGGCCCGTCGGGCTGCCCGGTCAGGTGGGCGAATCCGCTCATCGATTCGACCAGCGTGCCGAACGCCGGACGTTTGGCGTAGGGGCCGTGCTGCCCGAAACCGGTGACGCGCAACATGATCAGCCCCGGGTTGCGGGAGGACAGTTCCGGGTAGGACAGGCCCCAGCGTTCGAAGGTGCCCGGCCGGAAGTTCTCGATCACCACATCCGCTTCGGCGGCCAGATCCCGGAAGATCTGCTGGCCGTCGGGAGTGCCGAGGTTCAGTGTGATCGTCTGCTTGTTGCGGGCGACCATCTTCCACCACAGCGGGATCCCGTCCTTGTCGAGGCCGTGGCCGCGCATCCCGTCCGGTTTCTGCGGGTGCTCGATCTTGATGACCTCGGCGCCGAAATCACCCAGGATCTGCGCGGTCAGTGGTCCGGCCAGGATGGTGGAGGCATCCAGGACCTTGATGCCGCGCAGAGGGCCGGTCGGCTGCTTCTCGTCGCTCAACACCGGGCTCCTCAGTACGGCCGCGAGATGTAGCGGCCCGCGGGCTCGCCGGTGACCACGCCGTCGGCCAGCACCCGGTGACCGCGCACGAAGGTGTCGGTGACCGCCGCGGTCAGCTCGAAGCCCTCGAACGGCGTGTACTCCTGGGTGGATTCGGAATCCGCGGCGCGTACGGTCCAGGTGCGGTTCGGGTCGACGATCGCGATATCGGCGTCGACGCCCTCGGTCAGGCGGCCCTTGCCGGGCAGGCCGTAGCGGTCGGCCGGGTTGGACGCGGTGAGCTGGGCGATCCGGCGCAGCGACAGACCCCGCTTGCGGCCCTCGGTGAGCAGCCCGGGCAGCAGGTATTCGGTGCCGCCGAAACCGGACTTGGCGGCGAATACATCGTCGCGGTCCTCGCCGAACTTCACCTCGTCCTTGCAGCAGGCGTGGTCGGAGACGACCCAGTCGATATTGCCGGCGAGCAGGTGCTCCCACAGCGCCTCGACATCCTCGCGCGGGCGGATCGGCGGATTCACCTTGGCGCCCAGGCCGTTCGCGTTGTCGATATCGGTGAGCAGGTGACCGATGGTGACCTCGCGGCGGAAGTTCACATGCGGGAACGCCTCGGCCATCTTCATGGCGGCCTTCAGCGCCTTGGCCGAACTCAGGTGCAGCAGGTTGATATTCGGCAATCCGGTCTCGTCGGCCAGGAAGGACGCGATGGTCACGGCCAGACCCTCGGAGTGCTGCGGGCGCGAGGCGCTGTAGGCGGCGAGACCGCTGAGCGTGCCCTCCTGCTCCACGATCTTGGTGTAGGCGCTCATGATCTCGGCGGTCTCACAGTGCAGCGACAGCGAGATGTGCTCGGCGAGTTCGGGGAACTGCTCCCGCGCCTTCTGCACCCCGCGCATCACGAACTCGAAATGCGCGATGTCGTAGCGCTCGTCCTCGGGGATCATGAGGAAATCGCTCTGCGAGGTGGATCGCCCGTGCAGGCCGTGGCTGCCGTAGAACATGAAGATCTTGAACGAGGTCACGCCCTGATCGGCGGCCAGGTCCGGGATCTCGCCGATGTGCTCCTTGGACATGGGCGCCAGGTGGAAGGCGTAGTCGATGTAGCTGCGTCCGGCCGAGGCGTCCAGCACCTCCGGGAAGAAGTCGGCGTAGGCGCCGCCCTTGTTCAGGTAGTACTGCCCGGTCCGCATATAGGTCAGCGCGGTGGTGACACCGCCCTGGGCACTCGCGCGGGATTCGGTCTGCGTGTCCTCGGCCAGGGGGTTGTAGATGCCCCAGTGCTGATGCGCGTCCACCACGCCGGGGAAGATCAGCTTGCCGGACGCGTCGACGATCTCGGCGTCCGCGGACTCCAGGTTCGCGCCGATGGCGGCGATCTTGCCGTCGACGATCAGGATGTCCGCGGCCTCGCCCTCCTTGGGGGCCGAGTTGTCGGTGCGCACCACGGTGCCGTTCTTGATCAGGTACGAGGTCATTTCTTCTCCTGGCGAATATCCGAAAGGTGAAATCTGGGGTCAGGCGGCGACCGGACTGCTCACGTGCTCGGCGGCGAGGAAGGCCAGGCCGAGTGCGGTGATGAGGCCGTTGCCCGCGAGGTAGCCACCGGCGCCGTGGCCGGAGATACCGATGGCCGCACCGCCCGAGGCGTACAGGCCGGGGACACGCGTGCCGCCGGCCAGTACCCGCGCGTGTTCGTCGACCACCAGACCGCCCTGGGTGTGGAACAGGGCGGGGGTGACGGCGATGGCGACATAGGGCGCGGTGAGGGGGTGGCGGTCGTCGGTGCGACCCTGCCGGTCCGGTTCCGTGCCCGCCGCGGCCCGGCGCGCGGCACCGAGTTCGTCGTCCAGCGCGGCGGCCGGTACGCCGATCCGTTCGGCCAGCTCGGCCGCCGTCGCGGCGCGGACCAGCGAACCGCTCTCGGCGACCGCGCGAAAATCGTCGAACACCGAGCACAGCGCTTCGATGTGCTCGTCGATGACGATCCATCCGGCGCCGCCGGGCTGGGCCGCGAGGATGGCCGCGAATTCCGAATAACCCGTGGTCTCGGGTGCGAACCGGCGGCCCTCGCTGTTCACGATGACGCCGCCGTGGACGACGGTGGCCCAGCCGATGAGGGTCTGGCTGCGCGCGGAGAGCGCCGCGTGCCCCTGGTAGGCGTCGAGGAAACCGGTGTCGGCGCCCAAGCCCTGCCCGATCCGCAGCGCGTCGCCCCGGCTGAACTGTCCGCCGTGGTAGTGGGCGTCGGCGATCTCCGGGATCCAGCGGCGTACCAGCTCGCTGTCGGCGCCGAAGCCGTTGGTCGCGAGCAGCACGGCGGGGGCGGTCAGCTGTTCGGCGTTCCCGTCCGGGGTGGCGATTTCTACGCCGGTGACCCGGCCGTCGGTGGTGTGCACCTCGCGCAGGCTCATCGGCGCGATCAACTCGATCCGCGGATGGGCGCGGGCGCGCTCGACCAGGTGGCGCAGCAGCTTGGAGCCATGGCGGCCGGGAATGGTGTGGCAGCGGTCGGCGCTGTGCCCGGGGTAGCGGAAGTCGGTGACCAGTTCGAGGTCGAGTTCCTGGGCGTCGGCCAGCCAGGTGACCAGCCGCGCGCTCGACTCGGCCAAGGCCCGGGCCAGGCGGTGATCGGCCGTACCGCCGGTTTTGCGGTCGATATCGGCGAGGAACCGGTCCGGGCTGTCCGCGACGCCCGCGGCCCGCTGCCAGCGGGTGCCGGCGGCCGGGATCATCGCGGTGCACATCGAGGTGTTGTTCCCGCGCTGGAAGTACTCGTCGGCGTCGACCACGAGCACATTCGCGCCGAGTTCGGCCGCGCGCAGCGCAGCGACCAGGCCGCCGCCCGCACCGGCGACGACGAGATCGAAATCCGGACCGTCCACGCTTCCTCCTAGTCTGTTCCGCTTAGCGGAACGCAAGAATGTGGTCCCCTGCACTATGCACGTTCGACAATCCGGACACAAGTGCCTGTAGAAACGATTAACGCGGACGAAACTCATGCATGAGCCGGTCGGGCGGCCTGGACAATCGTTTCGCTAAGCGGTACAACTTTGTTCAGATGTACGTCGGTCGCGCGGTAGCGTCGCCGTCGGAACAACGAAAACCCCGCAGAAACGGAGCCACGATGGAGTCCTCCAGTGGAGGCACCACGTCTGCCGCCCGGGCCGCCGATGTGCTGCTCGAGTTCGGCCGCCGGTCGAGCGCGCTCGGCGTCTCGGAGATCGCCCGCTCGACCGGTATGTCGAAGGCGGTCGCCCACCGCATCCTCACGACCTTCGTCGAATGCGGTCTGCTGCTCTACGAGCCCGCGACCCGCCGGTACCTGCTCGGTCCGGCGGCGGCGACGCTCGGCGCGCGCGCACTGGACGTATCCCCGCTGCGGCGGATGGCCCGCGAGGCCCTGGTGGACCTACAGCGCGCCACGGGCGAGACGGCGACCGTCACCGGCCGGTTACCGGGAGGTCGCGTCTACCTCGATCAGGTCGAGAGTACTCAGGAAATCAAGATGACCGTCGAGCTGGGTCGTCGGTTCGACCTGCACAGCGGCTCGTCGGGCCGGATAATCCTGGCCTACCTCTCCGAGGAGGAACAGGACGATCTGCTGTCGCGACCGCTGCCCCGGCTGACCGCCACCACCATCGTCGACCCCGCGTCGCTGCGCGCGGCGCTGCGGGAGGCGCGGGAACGGGGAGTGTGCCGGTCCACCGGGGAGCGCCAGGAGGGCGCCGGGTCGATCGCCGCCCCGGTGTTCGGGGCCGACGGCGCGGTGATCGGATCGGTATCGGTCTGCGGGCCGAGCTACCGGATGACCGCGCAAGCGTGCGACCGCTACGAGAGCGCGCTGGTCGAGGCGGCGCAGCGGGTTTCGCGGGCACTGGGGTACCGGACGCCGAATCCCGTAGCGGCGGAGGCGAAATGACCCCGCGCAGCTGGCTCTACGTGCCCGGTCACCGCGACGACCGGATCGGCAAGGCGATCGACAGCGCCGCCGACGCCGTGGTGATCGACCTGGAGGACGCCGTACCGGTCCACGCGAAGGAGCGCGCGCTGGCAAATGCCCTCGCCGCTCTGCGCACGGCAGCACCGGAGCGCCGGGTCTGGTTGCGGCTCAATGCCATCGGGTCGTCCTGGTTGGACAATGAGCTCGCCGAACTGGCCGCCGCGCCGACCCCGCCCGCCGGGGTGCGCCTCCCCAAGGCCGAAACCCCCGAATCGGTGGCGGCCACGACCGACCGGCTCACCTGTCAGGTGCACGCCATCATCGAATCCGCCGCGGGCCTGCTCGCCGCGCCCGCTATCGCGAAATGTCATCCGCGGGTCACCGGTATCGCGCTGGGCGAAGCCGATCTGGCCGCCGATCTGCGTACCGAGGCCGAGGGCCTGGCGTGGGCGCGCGGCTGGATCGTCACCGCGGCGCGCGCCGCCGGACTGTCCTCACCGGTCCAGAGCGTCTGGACCGCGGTCGAGGATGCGGCCGGACTGGCGGAGACCTCGCGCACCGGCCGCGCCCAGGGTTTTTTCGGCCGTTCGGTCATCCATCCCGACCAGATCGGCATCGTCAACCAGGCCTTTACACCGTCGCCGGAGGAACAGGGCCGAGCCCGGCGAATCGTGGAGTGCGCGGCCGCGTCCCAGGCGGCGGGGGAATCCGCGGTTCTCGACGAGAACGGCAGATTCATCGACCCCGCCGTCGTCGCGAACGCCCGCGTGGTGCTCGACCGGGCAGAGGCCACCGCAGAACGAGGAGTGAGAGCATGACCGAACACACCGTGTCCGCCGCGCCGGACGCGCTGTTGCACGCCGTGGTGAACAGCGATGTCGACGTCGTCGAGCTGGGACATCCGTATACGACGGGTATGCCCTGCTCGCCCAACCATCCCGGCTTCCGGATGACCCTGATCCGCCGGCACGGCGATATGGTCCGCCCGGACGGCGGATCGGCGTCCAACGAGATCATTGTGACCGGTGGGCACGTCGGCACCCATGTCGACGCCCTGTCCCATGTCAGCCACTGCGGCAAACTGCACGGCGATATCGACGCCGAGGAAGCCCAGCGCGGCGGGCGGTTCTCCCAGTTGGGCGCGGAGACGATCCCCTTCATGCTCCGGCGCGGACTGCTGCTGGACGTACCGCGGGTGCGCGGGGCGGACGCTCTGGAAGCCGGACAGGCCGTCACCGAGCAGGATCTGCGCGATGCCGCCGATGCGGCCGGAGTCACCCCGCGGCGTGGGGACGTCGTACTCATCCGTACCGGCTGGGCGCGGCATTTCGACGACGCCCAGCGCTATCTCGGTCAGCAGGACGGGGTCCCGGGCGCCGATGTGGGCGCGGCGCAGTGGCTGGCCGCCGCCGGGATCGTGGCCGCGGGCGCGGATACCACCGCCTTCGAACATATTCCGCCCGGTAAGGGGCACAGTGTGCTGCCGGTGCACCGGGTGCTGCTGGTGGAGAACGGAATCCACATCATCGAGCACCTGAACCTGGAGGACGCGAGCGCCCGCGGCCTGACCGAGTTCACCTTCGTGATGGCGCCGCTGCGCATCACCGGCGGTACCGGTTCGCCCGTGCGCCCGGTCGCGGTGGTGGCGGCATGAGCGAGTCAGGCCCGGAGGCGGTAGCGAAGCGTGACCACGCAGGGCCCTCGCTCATGCCCGGACGGCACAGCGTGCCCGCCGCCCGCCACGACCTCACCAGCACCGTGGTCGGCCGGCTCGCCGCGCTCGCCGCGGATACCCGCGCCGCCGGGCTCCCCGCCGAACTCCGTAAGGATGTGGCCCGCCGCGTCCTCGATGTACTCGGCAACTCCCTGGCCGCCCAGGGACAGCCGTCGGCCCGGGCCGTCACGGCCGTGGCGCGCGGCTGGGCCGGCGCCGCCGCGGCCACCGGTATCGGCACCGGACAGCGTTTCCCCGCCGCCACCGCCGCGCTGGTGAACGGCACCCTCGCGCATTCGATGGACTCCGACGACACCCATCTGCCGTCGGTACTGCATCCGTCGGCATCCGTGGTCCCGGCCGCTCTCGCGGTCGGGGAGACCACCGGTGCTTCCGGTGCCGCTGTCCTGGACGCGGCAGGTGTGGGTATCGAGATCGCGGTGCGCCTGGGCATGGGCGGCTACGACGAAGAACTGGGTAATTCCGAGTTCTTCGAACGCGGCCAGCACGCGACATCCATCTGCGGCGCCGTCGGCTCCGCCGCCGCGGCGGCCATGCTCTACGACCTCGACGCCGAAGGTATCGCGGACGCGATGGGTATCGCCGCCAGCTTCGGTGCCGGACTGCTGGAGGCCAACCGGACCGGCGGCACGGTGAAGCGCGCGCACTGCGGCTGGGCCGCGCATTCGGGGGTCACCGCGGCCGAATTCGCCCGGCACGGGCTCACCGGTCCGCCCACCGTGATCGAGGGCCGGTTCGGCTTCCTGCACGCCTTCTGCGGTGACCGGGCAGATACGGCCAAGGTCGTGGACCGCCTCGGTGAGCACTGGGAACTGCCCGGGATCTTCTTCAAGCCGTACCCGTGTAACCACTTCACCCACGCCGGTATCGATGCCGCCCGCGCGCTGCGAGCGGCCGGCCTCGATCCGGACGCGATCGTGGAGATCGACCTCGGCGTGCCGACACCGGTGCTCCGCACCATCGCCGAACCGCCGACCGCCAAGGCGGCCCCGGAGTCCGGTTATCACGCGGCCTTCTCCGGGCCGTTCACAGTGGCACGGGCGCTGCTCGGCGGTTCCGGGCTGGGCGTGGGTCATGCCGACTTCACCGACGAAGCCGCTCGCGACGCGCGCACGCTGGAGTTGGCCGCGCTCGTTGTCGCCCACGCCGACGCCCGGTGCGACGAGATCTACCCGCACCAGTTCCCGGCCGTGCTTCGGGTGCGCACCCGCGACGGGCAGTGGCACGAGGCACGCGTCGACCACAATCGCGGCGGCCCGGCGAACCCGCTCTCCGATGACGAACTCACGTTGAAGTTCGACCTGAATGTGGAAGGCCACCTGTCCGCGGTGCAGGCGGGGACGGTCGCCGAGCGCGCGCTCGCCCTGCCCGCGGCCGGATCGCTGGACAGTCTCATGTCGCTCGTCCGGGGCTGATCCCCGGCACCCGGTCCCGAGGCGGTGGCGAACCCGCCGTCCCCGGGCTCGACCGGCACCAGTGGAAGAGCCCCGCGGTCTCCCGGTACCCCGGGCGCCGCGGGGCTCTTTCGTGTTCGTGGTGGCCGATGCCACCGCCGGTCGGGGCGCGGCCCGGACAGTGCCGTGGACCGCGCCCCGTGCGTGCGTCCGGAACGCGGTCCGGGCCCCGTTCCGTCAGCGGTCGAGGAACTCCAGCAGGTCGGCGTTGAACTTCTCTTTGTCTCCCGGGACGAGGGCGATACCGTGCGAACCGCCCTCGTACACCTTCAGTGTCGCATCCGGGATGATCTCGGCGGATTTGCGTCCGGTGGCATCGATCGGCACCACCTGATCGTCGTCACCGTGCACGACCAGAGTGGGGACGTCGAACTTCTTCAGATCCTCGGTGAAATCGGTGTACGCGAACGCGTCGACGCATTTCACCGCGGCCTGGATGCTCTCCTGTATACCCATGAACCAGAACGCGTCACGATTTCCCTGCGTCACTTTGTTACCCGGGCGATTCGCGCTGAAGAACCCTTCCGACGTGTCCTTCCAGAATTGCGAACGCTCGGCGAGAATTCCGGATTTGATCTGGTCGAAAACCTCGTCCGGCACACCTTCGGGGTTGCTCTCGGTCTTGCTCATCAGCGGCGGGATGGCCGAGAGCAGTACCGCGGAGTGCACCCGCGCGGTCCCGTGCCGGCCGATATAGCGGGCGAGCTCACCGCCACCCATACTGTGTGCCACCAGCGTCGCGTCCTGGACATCCAGACTCGTCAGCAGATCGTTCAGGTCATCGGCGAAGGTATCGAAATCGTAACCGTTCCACGGCTGATCCGAACGGCCGTGACCGCGCCGATCGTGGGCGATACCGCGATAACCGTTGTCCGCCACGAATTTCATCTGATCTTCCCAGGCATCGGCGTTCAACGGCCAGCCGTGTATGAAAACGACCGGGCGGCCACTGCCCCAATCCTTGTAATAGATGTTCACCTTGTCGCGTGTCGTGCACACAGGCATGGGCGGAGCCTCCTTCTGTGCGTGGTTCGCCGACCGGTAGCGGGTCGTGACAACGAGACGCCGCCCGAAATGCTACCGACGGAAAGGCCCGGAAAAGGGGCTGTATTCATCCGTTACGTAATCAATGCGCGACCGGAACGGTCGCCGGTATCGGGCGGGCGTCGATGGGCGGCCGAGCCCACCGTTTCCGCTCGGCCGGGAGCTCGCGCCCCCGGTAGCCTCGGATCCGGGAGATCACCCGACGACGAGGAGTCAAACAAGATGAGCCGACCGGTTCGGATCGGAGTCCAACTCCAGCCCCAGCACGCGCCCGATTACGGACTCATCCGCGACGCCGTATTGCGGGCCGAGGACGCGGGTGTGGACATCGTCTTCAACTGGGATCACTTCTTTCCGCTGTACGGGGACCCCGACGGCGCGCATTACGAATGCTGGACCATGCTCGGCGCGTTCGCCGAACAGACCGAACGGGTGGAGATCGGCGCGCTGGTCACCGGCGGCGGTTACCGCAATCCGGATCTGCTCGCCGATATGGCCCGCACCGTGGACCGGATCAGTAACGGCCGGCTCATCCTCGGTATCGGGTCGGGCTGGTTCGAGCGCGACTACGACGAGTACGGATACGACTTCGGTACCGCCGGCAGCCGCCTGAACCTGCTCAAGGAGTACCTGCCCCGCATCACCGGCCGGTTGGCGAAGCTCAACCCGCAGCCGGTGCGTGAGATCCCGGTACTCATCGGTGGCGGCGGGGAGAAGAAGACACTGCGACTGGTGGCCGAGTACGCCGATATCTGGCACAGCTTCGGCGAGCTGGACGTGTTCACCCACAAGAGCCAGGTGCTCGACGAGCACTGCGCGCGGGTGGGCACCGAAACCGACAAGATCGAGCGGTCGGTGGCCTGGCCGGGCGCGGAGAAGGCACCGGACTATCTGAAGGCGGGGGCCACCCTGTTCACAGTCGGCATCACCGGTCCGGACTACGACCTCACCCAGGTCCGCGAGGCCATCGCGTGGCGCGACGAGATCAATCCGGAACCGGTCAGCGGTATCGCCTGACCACCGGCACAGCATTCGGGCCCGGTCTGCCATCGCAGACCGGGCCCGAGAGGTTTCGTATGCCGGGCGGACCGGGTCACCGACCCGTGTTCACCGATCCCCCCGGGTGGGCTCAGTTAGCCGACTGAACCTGCTGCCGCGGCGCCCACTGCGTCGTGCCGGGAGCGGCTACCAGGGTGTTGATCAGATCGATGCCCGCGATGATCAGCGTCGGCCCGCCGACGACGATGGTGCCGATGATGCCACCGATAGCGGCTGCGGTGACGATTCCGGGTATGCCGGTCACCGGCCCGCCCGCCCACGTGGCCAGTCCGACCACTGCGCCCAGCGCCGTACCGATGAAGCCGCCGATGGCGGTGGCCAGACCGAACTGGGAGGCGAAGTTGTTCTGAGCCGCGTAGTTCTCCTGCGGCGAGGCCACCGGCTTCGCCGCGGGCCGAGCCGCCGCCACATCCTTGACCGCGGTCAGTTCGAGCACCCGGCCCTCGTCGCGCACCGCGTGCGGAAGCGGGTACTCCGTGGCGCCCTCGCGTACCGCGAGGGGCAACGTCACCACGGTGGTGCCGGAGTTGTCCAGGATCTCGACTGCTTCGCCGTCGATCTCGAATGTGCCGTTGGTGAGAGTGGTGACCACTCTGTTACCGATGAGCTCGGCGCGGTAGCCGATCTCGGGAGTCGCGGGTTCTGCGTGCACGACTGCCGCGCCCACAGTTGTGGTGGCGAGCAGCGGCACTACGGCCGCAACGATCTTGCGGATCATCATGAGGTCTCGTGTCCGATCTTCATCACGGTGTTGCCAGTGGATTAACCAGCCAGAACTTCGCGCAGCTATCGGCCGCCGGGCATAAACGCTGCCGCCCGGCGGTTTCGAACTCCATCGACGTTACGCGGTTGGTACCCGAAAGACATAAAAACCGTGCGAGAAATTCCCCGAACCGGTTTGAAGACCGAGTGATTCGGGTAAATATTCGGGTTGGCTATAGCTGGGGAGGTTGGGGGGTGCTCCCGCGAACCGCCGCCTCGTCGGGGCTCGGCGCATTGGTGGCTACCTGCATTGATGCGCACTTGGTAATGTATTTCAGTGCGAAGTTCCAGGTGACCGTTTCGAGCAGAGCAACCCCTTCGAGGAAAGAGGGAACACCGATGACAACGGCACACGATCAGCATACCGACCACACGCATGTACACGGGCCGGACTGCGGTCATGTCGCGGTCCCGCACGGTGATCACGTCGACTACGTCCACGACGGACATCTGCACCGGGCCCACGAAGGGCACTTCGACGAGTGTGAAACCCACGGGCACACCGAGGTCTCGGCGCACGACCACGTCCACGGCGAGGGTTGCGGTCATGTCGCGGTACCGCACGGTGACCATGTGGACTACATCCACGACGGGCACCGGCACGCCGCCCACGACGGACACTACGACGAGCACTGAGCGACCGCTACCGAAAGTTGCGTCGGCGGGCGCCACTGCGCGCCCGCCGATCTCGCGCGTCGGTGTGCCCGGACCCCGGCGGGATCACCGTCCCAGCCGAGTCCTGCCCGGCCCGCGCGAGAGTTTGTTCAAGCGCGCCTACAAGCGATGACTGGTGGCTACGGCCGGCGAACCGGCTCAGGCTGGTGCCGAGGCCGACCCGATTCGCGATGCGCGGCCTCGTGGTGATGTACCTGGAATTTCGAAAGGCTCGACGAACGCTCGGTCGAGACCAGTTCACCACGGCTCCTTCGGAACTGTTGCCGAAGCATTGGCCTGCAATGGGTTTCGCACGAGAAAACCCGGAGCGACGCATCCGTTCGACAGTCGCCTCGTCATACCGCTCGATCAGGCGGGCGGTAGCAGCACCACCACGTACTCGACCGAGCGTTCACCTTGCACGCAGATATGACGACCCGACTCCAGGAATCCCAGGGTCCGCAGCAGTCGCCGGCTGCGGGTGTTCCAGTGTTGGACGACCGCGCGCATCCGGGCGGTGCTGTGGTCGCGGCGGACATCGGCGAGCACAGCCCTGCCGAAGCTCGCGCCGTGTCCCCGGCCGACCCAGGTCGGATCCATCCCCGCCCCGAGGTCGATCACCCCGGGTGCAGCGGTCAGGCCGGGCACCCGCGCCTGTGCTCCGGTGCAGTAGAAGCCGACCAGCAGATCGTCAGCGGCGCCGACCACGGCCCGATAACCGTCGGCGGCATCGAGCGGTTCGTCGCCCGCCGGGTCGTAAACAGCCCACGGGCCGTCGTAACGCCACGCCGCTACCCGCCGCGCGTCGTCCGGGGTCCAGGGGCGTACGACCAGGCGGTCCGGCCAGCGTACGGCTGCGTTCACCAGGGCCGCAGCACGATCTCGGTGGGATGTGCGTCGCGCGGGGTGTCGATCGCGTTCCGGATGGCGCGAGCGACCGTCTCCGGGCGCAGGAACTGATCGGGCTCGTAGGCGCGGCCCTCTCCGGCCACGATCGCGCGCTGCATATCGGTATCGATACGGCCGGGATGAACAGAGGTCACCCGCAGCGCCGGCTCCTCCAGCCGTAGTGCGTCACCGAATGCCCGCAGCCCGAACTTGCTGGCCGCGTAGGAGGCCCAGCCGGCATTGGCACGCAGACCCGCACCCGAATTGACGAGCACCACATGGCCGCCGGCCGCCCGCAGGGCCGGCAACAGCAGGCGGGTCAGCTCCGCGACGGCGATGAGATTGGCCTCGAGCGTGTCACGCCACTGGCGCACCGAGGATTCCGCGATCGTGCCCAGATCGGCGATCCCCGCATTGTGGACCAGTACGTCCAGCCGTTCGATCGGCGTCGTCGCGTCCGCCACTGCCGCGTAATCGGTGAGTTCCACCGGCCACCCGGTGGCCTCGGGCAGTTCGGCCAGGATCGCTTCCAGCCCGGCCGGGGTGCGCGCGCCCAGGAGCAGCCGGTGGTCCACAGCCAGCTCCCGGGCGACCGCCGCGCCCAGTCCGCGTCCGGCGCCGGTGATCAGCGCTACCGGCCGCTCGCCGGGCGCGCGGTCGGCTTCCTGCTGCATATCGCCACTCCTCGAATCGTCACCCGCCGGTCCGCTGCGTGCGGTCCGCCGGACAGCGTGCCATATCGCGCCGGGCCGCGGCGGCGGCGCGAGGGCCGGCAGGTTCGTGTAGCGCGGATGAAATATGCCGCACACCGGACCGAAACCGTAACTCGGTAGATATTGCGACCGCACGTACCGATGGAGCGCGTGACCGGTCCGAACCAGCAAGATATAGAGATGGCACACCCAGGTTTCACTCCCACGCAGCTCGCCGCCCGCGCGGCCTATCTGCTGCGCGGCAACGATTTGGGAACCATGACCAGCGCCGCCCCCCGGCTGTATCCGCACATGTGGAGCTGGGACGCGGCCTTCGTGGCGGTGGGACTGGCGCCGTTGAGCGTGGAACGCGCGGTGATCGAACTCGACACCCTGCTCTCGGCGCAGTGGAAGAACGGCATGATCCCCCATATCGTTTTCGCCAACGGGGTGGACGGCTACTTCCCCGGCCCGGCCCGCTGGGAATGCCGGCTGCTGGCCGCCAACGCACCCGCCGGCCCGGACACCTCGGGAATCACCCAGCCGCCGGTCCATGCCATCGCTGTCCAGCGCATCCTGGACCATTCGCGCCGGCACGGCCGCACTACGCGTGCGGTGGCCGAAGAATTCCTCAACCGGCGCTGGGCCGATCTGGTGCGCTGGCATCGCTGGCTGGCCCATGCCCGCGACCCGCTGGGCAGCGGGCGCATCACGCTCTATCACGGCTGGGAATCGGGGATGGACAACTCCCCGCGCTGGGACCGGGCCTACGAGCACGTGGTGCCCGGCGATCTGCCGCCCTACCGGCGCGAGGACGTCCTCGTTGTCGCCGACCCCACCCAGCGGCCCACCGATCGGGAATACGACCGCTACCTATGGCTGGTGGAGCAGATGCGCCGCGCCCGCTACGACGACGACGCCCTCAGTTCGATGATGGACTTCGCGGTCGAGGACGTGTTCGTGACCGCGATCTTCGCCCTGGCCTGCGAGGTCCTCGGGCAGATCGGTGAGGAGTACCACCAGGCCAGATCGGATGTCCGGGAACTCTTCGGCTGGGCCGACCGGTTCCGCGCCGGAGTGATCGCGACCACCGACGCCCGCACCGGGGCGGCGCGCGACTACGACACCCGCCTGCAACGCTGGATCGCCACCGAGACGCTGGCCATGTTCGCGCCCCTGATCAGCGGCGGGCTGCCCCGGGCCACCGAACGCAACCTGCTGCGCCTGTTCGAGGGCCCGCGCTTCTGCGGCCACCCCGACCTGCGCTACGCGCTACCGCCCTCCACCTCACCGGTCTCGAAGGATTTCCGGCCGCGTGAATACTGGCGCGGCCCGGTGTGGCCGGTGATGAGCTGGCTGTTCTCCTGGGTGTTCGCCCACCGCGGCTGGGCGGAGCGCTCCTTCATGCTGCGGGCCGAAGCACTGCGCCAGGCCAGCGACGGTAGCTTCGCCGAGTACTACGAACCGTTCACCGGGGAACCGCTGGGCAGTATGCAGCAGTCGTGGACGGCCGCGTCGGTACTGGACTGGCTGGGCTGACCCGGTCAGACCGGCCGGGAGCCGGCCGCCGGTTCGCACATCTCCTTGAGCGAGCAGCCGCCGCAGGACCCACCGCAACCCCCGGCGGGCTCCGGCGGCGGGGCGACGGCCTCGGCCGCCCGGGCCCCCGCGGTCGCCCCCGCGCCCAGGGTGAACAACGCGATGACCAGCACCCCCGCCGCCACCAGTACCCCGGTGAATCCGCCGGCGGCCATGACGACCAGGCCACCCGCGGACAGCAGCGCGGCCGAGATGAGCAGTGTGGGCGCGGCGACCCGGTTGGCGGCCCGGAACGCGGTCTCGTCACGCAGCGCGGCCTCGGTGTGGACACCGATATAGCGGTTGCCGGGCAGACGGCCGATGAGGCCGAGCACACCCGTCGCCAGGGCCACCACGGCCAGGACGAACAGGAGAATCGCGACAACGAACACCCCGTGAGCCTAGCTCTGTTAATTGGCCCCGCCTGCGGCGGGGCGGGGTTGCGGCCCCCTTGGTCTCGCCGTTTCGGCCTCGAGACTTGCGCCTTCGGCGCGGGCGCTTTCGAGGCCGAAACCGCGAGACGGGCCGCAACCCTTTGAGGTGTCTCGCAGAACTCGACTCATACGGGTGCCGTCGGCATTCGATGTCGGGTCCACAGCGGGTCCGGACCTCCGGCGGGCCCGCGTGTGGTTCTGCTCACGGGGCGGCCGTACCCGCCCTCGGACGCGCGGGTCCGCACCCGACCTTTTTGGGCTTGTCAGGGCCCAAGTCTTAGGCTGTCGAGACGGAATTCTCCCCACCAGCAGCTAGAGAAGGCAGGACCGTGCAGGACTCCCGCGCAACCGAGACGGCCGGGCCGAGCTCGGTAGACCACGGCGCACCCCAGGGCCGCGCCGGTGATATGCCCGCCCATCGGTACACCGCCGAGCTCGCCGGGGAGATCGAGCGCCGCTGGCAGCAGCGGTGGAACGAGCGCGGCACCTTCTTCGCCCCGAACCCGGTCGGCCCGCTGGCCGGCGAGGTCCCGGCCGACAAGCTGTTCGTCCAGGACATGTTCCCGTATCCGTCCGGGGCCGGGCTGCACGTGGGCCATCCGCTGGGCTATATCGCCACCGACGTGTTCGCCCGGTACCACCGGATGCGGGGCCGCAATGTGCTGCACGCGCTGGGCTACGACGCCTTCGGCCTGCCCGCCGAGCAGTACGCGGTACAGACGGGGGCGCATCCGCGCGACACCACCGAATCCAATATCGCCACCATGCAGCGGCAGCTGGACCGGCTGGGCCTGGGGCACGACCGGCGGCGTTCGTTCGCGACCACCGACCCCGAGTACTACAAGTGGACGCAATGGATCTTCCTGCGCATCTACAACGCCTGGTACGACCAGGAAATCGGCCGTGCCCGGCCGATCGCGGAGCTGGAGCAGCAGTTCGCCACCGGCGCCCGGCCGGCGCCGGACGGTAAGGACTGGGCGAGTATGCCCGCCGCCGAACGCAATGCCGTGCTCGACTCCTACCGCCTGGTCTATCAGACCGATTCGGTGGTGAACTGGTGTCCGGGGCTGGGCACAGTGCTGTCCAACGAGGAGGTCACCGCCGAGGGTCGCAGTGAACGCGGTAACTTCCCGGTGTTCCGCAAGCGCCTGTGGCAGTGGATGATGCGGATCACCGCCTACTCCGACCGGCTGATCGACGATCTGGACCGGGTGGACTGGCCGGAGAACGTGAAGGCCATGCAGCGCAACTGGATCGGCCGCTCGCGCGGCGCACGGGTCGAGTTCGCCACCGCCGCGGGCGATGTGGAGGTATTCACCACGCGCCCCGACACCCTGTTCGGCGCGACCTATATGGTGCTGGCCCCCGAGCACGAGACGGTGGACCGGTTGATCGCCGCCGCCTGGCCGGAGGGCACCGATCCGCGCTGGACCGCCGATAGTGCCACACCGGCCGAAGCCGTGGCGGCCTATCGCAAGTCCATTGCCGCGAAATCGGATCTGGAGCGGCAGGAGAACAAGGAGAAGACCGGCGTCTTCCTGGGGGCGTACGCCACCAATCCGGTGAACGGCGCACAGATCCCGATCTTCATCGCCGACTACGTGCTGAGCGGTTACGGCACCGGCGCGATCATGGCGGTGCCGGGCCAGGATCAGCGCGACTGGGATTTCGCGACCGCCTTCGGCCTGCCGATCATCCGGACCGTGCAGCCGCCCGCGGATTTCGACGGCGAGGCCTACGCGGGTGACGGGCCGGCGATCAACTCCGACTACCTGGACGGCTTGAACATCGCCGACGCCAAAGCGACCGTCATCGCCCGGTTGGAGGCCGACGGCCACGGCGCCGGCACCGTCCAGTACAAACTGCGCGACTGGCTGTTCGCGCGGCAGCGGTACTGGGGCGAACCCTTCCCGATCGTCTACGACGAGACCGGCGCCCCGCACGCGCTGCCGGAATCGATGCTGCCGGTGCGGCTGCCGGAACTGGACGATTTCGCGCCGGTCACCTTCGACCCCGACGACGCGGACTCCGAACCGTCCCCGCCGCTGGCCAAGGCCACCGACTGGGTGGAGGTCGAACTGGACCTGGGCGACGGCCCGCGCAGGTACCGCCGGGACACCAATGTGATGCCCAACTGGGCGGGTAGCTCCTGGTACCAGCTGCGCTACGCCGACCCGACCAACTCCGCGGAATTCTGCGCGAAGGAGAACGAGACCTACTGGCTGGGCCCGCGGCCCGCCGAGCACGGCGCCGACGATCCGGGTGGGGTCGACCTGTACGTGGGCGGGGTGGAACACGCGGTGCTGCATCTGCTGTACGCGCGGTTCTGGCAGAAGGTCCTGTTCGATCTGGGTGAGGTGAGCAGCAGCGAACCGTATCGCCGGCTGTTCAACCAGGGCTATATCCAGGCCTTCGCCTACACCGACGCGCGCGGCGCCTACGTGCCCGCCGCCGAGGTGACCGAACGCGACGGCCGGTTCTACTGGACCGACGCCTCGGGCACCGAGATCGAGGTGAACCAGGAGTACGGCAAGATCGGCAAATCGCTGAAGAACGCGATCGCCCCGGACGAGATCTGCGATCTGTACGGTGCCGACACCTTCCGGTTCTACGAGATGTCGATGGGCCCGCTGGACACATCCCGGCCGTGGGCGACCAAGGACGTCATCGGCGCGCACCGCTTCCTGCAGCGGGTGTGGCGGCTGGTGGTGGACGAGGAGACCGGCGCGACCCGGGTCACCGAGGACAACCCGGCCGACGAGACGCTGCGGCTGCTGCACCGGACCATCGCCGGAGTCGACGAGGATCTGGCGGCCATGCGCGACAACACCGCGGGCGCCAAACTGATCGAGCTGACCAACCATCTGACCAAGGCATACCCGGGCGGCGCACCGCGTTCGGCGGTGGAACCGGTGGTGCTCATGCTGGCGCCGCTGGCCCCGCATATGACCGAGGAACTGTGGGAGCGGCTGGGACACACCCACTCGCTGGCACACGGACCGTTCCCGGTGGCCGACCCGGCGCTGCTGGCCGCGGAGACCGTGGAGTATCCGATCCAGGTCAACGGGAAGGTCCGCAGCCGGATCCAGGTCGATCCGGAGGCCGACCGGGCCGCGATCGAGGCGGCCGCCCTGGCCGACGAGAAGATCGCCGGCCTGCTCGGCGGTAAGGCCCCGCGCAAACTGATCGTGGTCCCGGGCCGGTTGGTCAATATCGTCGCGTGAGCGTTACGGTCGGCGCGGTGGCCCGGGCTTTCCCGGGTCGCCGTGTTGGCCGGTCGTTAATCCGGCGGACTCCTGGGACTTGCCTGGGTGGGCTAGCGTGCGTGCGTTCAGCCCGGAACAGGAGTCCATCTTGAAACCTCTCGAGCTCTTCGTCGTCCCCGGCCCGGCCGGGTCGCGGTCGCGCGTCACCTGCCAGTACAAATGCGGCAACGCCTGCTTCCACGAGGTGCCCAACACCTCCTCGAACACCTATTTCGGGGATATCGTCGCGGGCATCTCCCGGCGGCGCCTGCTGCAGGGCAGTGCGGCCGCGGTGGTCGCGATCGGCGCGGCGAGCGCGCTCGCCGCCTGCGGCGACGGGACCGAGGTCGGCCCGGCCGCGAACTCCGGGGGTACGGGGACCGGATTCGCGCCGGTCGCGCCGAACACCGAGGACGCGCTCGTCGTCCCGGAGGGTTACGAGCAGGGCGTCGTCATCCGGTGGGGTGATCCACTGTTCGAGGACGCGCCCGAATTCGACTTCTTCGCCCAGACCCCGGCCGCCCAGGTCAAGCAGTTCGGTTACAACAACGACTTCGCCGGCCTGCTGCCGATCGAGGGGCAGCCGGGCAGGTACCTGCTCGTGGTGAACCACGAGTACACGACCGAACAGTTCATGTTCCCCGGCTACCGGCCCGAGGCGATCACCCGGGAACAGGTCGAGATCGCGATGGCCGCGCACGGTCTGTCCGTGGTCGAGGTGCATGGCGAACCCGGGACCGGCCGCTTGAAACCGGTGTTCGGCAAGTACAACCGGCGGATCACCGCGACCAGCGAATTCCGGGTGACCGGTCCCGCGGCCGGCAGTCCGCTGCTGAAGACCTCCGCCGACCCCACCGGCACGAAAGTCCTCGGTACGATCAACAACTGCTCCGGCGGGGTGACCCCGTGGGGCACGGTGCTATCCGGCGAGGAGAACTTCAACGCCTATTTCGTGGGCAAATCCGCCGATCCGGTGACGGCGGCGCGGCTGAAGCGCTACGGCATCGGCGAATCCGACGCCCCGCACTACTGGGAGAAGTTCGACAAGCGGTTCGATATCGCCGCCGAACCCAATGAGCCGAACCGCTTCGGCTGGGTCGTCGAGGTGGACCCGTGGGACCCCGCGTCCACCCCGGTCAAGCACACCGCGCTGGGCCGGTTCAAACACGAGGCGGCGAATATCCACGTCGCCGCGGACGGCACCGTGGTTGCCTACACCGGTGACGACGAGCGGTTCGACTACATGTACAAGTTCGTCTCCTCGCGCAAGGTCGAGCCGGGCACCGGGGCCGCGAGCCGCCGCCACAATATGACGATCCTCGACGCCGGCACGCTCTACGTCGCGAAACTCACCGGTGATCATCCCGACCGGATCGACGGTTCGGGCACCGTCCCCTCCGACCAGGGTTTCACCGGCACCGGGCAGTGGATCCCGCTCCTGCGCACCGCCGCGGACGGCCGCGGCGAATCGCTGGTGGACGGCATGACCGCCGAAGAGGTCGCGGTGTTCACCCGCCTCGCCGGTGACAAGGTGGGTGCCACCAAGATGGACCGCCCCGAGGACTTCGAGGCCAACCCGAAGACCGGCAAGGTCTATGTCGCGCTGACCAACAACGACAAGCGCGGCACCGACGGCAAGCCCGGGGTCGACGAGGCCAACCCGCGCAACAAGAACAAGAACGGCCAGGTACTCGAGCTCACCGACGATCACGCCGGCACCTCGTTCACCTGGACCCTGCTGCTGGTCTGTGGTGACCCGGCCGCCGCCGACACCTACTTCGCGGGCTACGACAAGAGCAAGGTCAGCCCTATCTCCTGCCCCGACAACCTCGCTTTCGACCCGTACGGCAACCTCTGGATCAGCACCGACGGCAATGCGCTCGACGCCAACGACGGACTGTTCGCGGTGGTGCTCGACGGTGACCGGCGAGGCGAGACCAAACAGTTCCTGTCGGTTCCGGTCGGCGCCGAGACCTGCGGTCCGGTGATCAGCGAGGAGCGGGTCATGGTGTGTGTGCAGCATCCGGGCGAAACCGACGAGGCCTCGGTGGAGAAGCCGGCTTCGCATTGGCCGGACGGCGGAACGACCCAGCCGCGCCCGGCCGTGGTGGCGGTCTGGAAGTCCGGGGGCGGCCGGATCGGGGTGTAGGAGGTACGTGGCGTCCGGGGCTATCCGCTGCCGGTGAGCCCGCCCATCCGGGCGAAGCGGGCGAAATCGCCCTGTGCGCCGCTGTATACGTTGATATCGGTATTGCCGTGGATACCCGGGATCGAGCCGGAGTCGGTCTGCTGCCAGAAGGTCCACGCGGGCCAGCGCCCGGGTACCTCCGGTTCGGCGCGGTCACGATAGTCGGCGATCCACAGCGGGTAGCCGTGGAACTGGTCGCTGTCGGCCATCGCGGTCTGCCAGAACCGCGGGTAGGTGTAGACGATCGGAACGCGTCCGGTGAGGGTCTGCACGGTGTTCAGGTAGCGGTGGGTCCAGTCGATCAGCGCGCCCGGCGCCAGACCGCCGGAATGCTCGATATCCAGTACCGGCGGCAGGTCCAGTGGGCCGTTCTGACCGAGCACGATCGTCGCGTAGAGGGCGGCCTGCGGTTCGGGTGGGAGTTCCGGGCGGGCGTAGTGGTAGGTGCCGCGCGCCATCCCGGCCAGCCGCATCTGCAGACTGTCCTGAACGAAGTACGGGTTGATGTAGTCCAGGCCCTCGGTGGCCTTGACCATGGCGAACCGGTGGCCGGCCGCGCGGACGGCGAACCAGTCGATGGGCCGTCCGCCGCCGTGCTGCCAGGACGAGACGTCCGGGCCGGTGGGTTCGGCGTGCGCGGGCGCGGAAACGAGCGCGAGCCCTGCCACCAGCGCAAATGTCAGGAGTCCGAGGCCGGTGGGCCGGCGGCGGACTCGAACGAAGCTGCCCGGCCCCAAGCGCGAGCCGGACTTTCGTACGGTCGATCTCAATCGGGCAGTTTTCATGGACCCGACCCTAGGCACGCGGACCGGCACTGCCCGGTATTGCGCTGCCGTGTCCGGACCGACCGCGGTGCAGGACCCGGCGGCCGACGCCCTGCGTTTCGCCCGCGAGTGCGATATCCCGTGGCCCCTGCGCGTCCAGGGGTACCGGCTCCGGTCTCCCGGTTGCTACGGCGACTTCGTTCGCGCTGATCCGGGTTATCGCTCTCGCCGCGACCGTGGTCCGGTGCTGCGGGCCGATCCGGCCGGTACGTTCGCACGTGCCATGGCCGGTGTTCGTGACGGATGCGCTGGTAGCCGTTTTCCGCGCCGGGTCGACACGGCGCATCGGCCGCTCATACCCGTATTCGCCTCACTACCGCGCCGGTTCGGTGGAGGCCGAACGTGTTACCGCCGCCGGTCGTTTCCGGAGTCGGCGGCCTACGCCGCGCCTGCCCGGCCGGTAGTGATCGCGCGGCGCTCACCTCACCGGCAGGCGTAGTAGTACGGCTTGTAGGCGCAGATGTCGAGGTAGCCGCCCTGATCGCTGTCGTAGGTGAAGCTGCGCTCGGCCGGGATCGCGTGCACCGGCTCGCTGCGGTTGCTGGGATCGCTCGGCAGATCGTGGGTGTCACCGTAGCTGCCTTTGCCCGGGTGGGAGTCGTCGCGGCTGCTGTGGCCGGGGACGTCGGCGAGCGCCGTCTGGGGGGCGAGGGTGGCGGGGATCGCGGCGAGCGCGCCGGCCAGCACGGTGGCGGCGGCGATTCTCTTCACGAATCCGAAGGTGCGGGTGATGGTCATGGTGTGCTCCGTTCTGTTCCGGCCTCGCTGTAGCGATTCGCCAGATAATGAACCGTCATATAACGGCAACTTGATGACGTAGCCATCGGTACTGTCCGGCTCAGGGGAGACGCGGCAGGCCGGGCAGCGCGAACGGCAGTTGCGGCAGCGGCAGGTGGACCGCCGGCAGCAGGCTCGGCGCCGGCGCGGGGATGTAGGGGTTGGGTGTGTTCCAGACGGCCGGGCTCTGGGTGCCGCCGCCGTGGTCCGTCCGATCCCAATCGGCCGGCTGGTCGTAGCCGGCGTCGTTGTGGGAATCGCGGTCGGGGTACTGGTTGCCGCCGCTGTTGAGGTGGTCTTCGTACCCGTCGTAGTTCTGCTGGTTGTGATCGACGTAGCCGTACTGACCGTTGTCGTCCCAGCCGAAATCGCCGTTGCCGTTCCAGCTGTCGCTATCGCCGAAGCTGTCGCCGGAATCGTGGGAATCGCTGATCTGGGACGCCTGGCCGGGGTCGGCGAGGGCGGTGCCGGCGGTGCCGGCCAACGGTGCGAGGGCGATGACCGCGATCGCGGCGATTCGCGCGGCGAGGCGACGGGTGCGCTGTGCGGGGTTCGGGTTCATCGGCGGGTCCTCACTCGGTCGCGCCCCCGGCGTGGAATCCGGGGCGGTCGCACTGGCTGGAGTGCTTTATTGGAACATCGTCTACCGTACCGCTGTATAACGGCACGTTCAACAGATAACTGTTAAGTGGGGTGATCGACCCCACTCCATGGCATTGCGGAGTGCGGCGCGGCCCCCGGTCATTGTCTATGCGTATATGTCTACGTATAGTTAGCTCATGCCGAACAAGACCATCTACGTCGCCGACGACGACCTGCCACTGTTCCAGCGCGCGCAGGAACTGGTTGGCGGCAATCTGTCCGGCGCGGTGGTGACCGCGCTCAAACGCTTCATCGAATTGGAGGAGGGCAAGGTCGAGGGGTACGAGGAAATCGTGCTCAGGGTCGGCCACAACGGTGTGCGGCAGGTGCGGTTCCAAGGCGCCCTGCTCGGTGAGCACCGGGATGTGGGCGAGGAGCGGATGGAACACATCCGGGTGTTCCGCGGCCGCAAGGGGAAATACGCGCTGCACGAGCAGTATTCGAATTGGTCGGATTATCCCGAATCGGCGAACTGGCTGCGCGACCTGAAGAACTGGCGCCGCATGCTCGGTATCGAGCACGACTGGGGCGACTACGTCTTCACGGTCGTCGACACCCTCGAGGAATTGCGGGGCAGGATTCCGGACCAGCTCTACCAGCGGGTCGCCGGGATCGCCGAACGTCCGCCCGTGGAAGAACTCGATATCTGAACTGTCGCGGCCGCAAACGGCCGTGACCACGTACCGGAAAGCCGCGCCGTACCGGGGGACGATGCCGAGACCCGGATGCCGGTCGCGTTCGGGCCGATCGCGGCCGACCCGGAGACGCCGGCGATCTGCCGTTCCCGATCATGATGCTGCCGTTCCTCGGCTCCGGCCCGCTTCCCGGCGACACCGTGCCGATGGTGATGCGGATCGGCCGATCGCGGGGGTGCTCGCAGGCCGGTGGCCTTCCGGGGTGGAGCCGGGCAAGCGGAAGGACGCCTACCCGGCACTGCTCCCGATGGCCGAAAGCAAGGTCTCGGCGGCGTCGCGCGCGTGGCGTGCCGCCCGGGGGTCCTCGTGGATGGCGGCGGTGACCATGGCGCCATTGGCCAGAATCATGAGCTGATCGGCCACACCGCCGGGAAACGAGCCCGCGGCGACGAGTTCGGCCAGGTAGTCGCGTACGGCGAGTTTGTGGCGCCGCGCGATACGGGCGACGTCGTCGGAGGTGCCACCCAATTCCCCGATCGTATTGATGAACAGGCATCCCCGGAAACCCGGTTGAGTGAACCACTCGAGCAGGTAGTCGAATACGGCGAGGATCCGTTCTCGCGGCGTGTGGGCCCGCGCGTCCACGTATTCGGCGATCGCGCCCCGCACATCGCGGTCGCGCTGCTCCAGCACCGCGCACACCAGATCGGCTTTGGAAGGGAAAAGGCGGTAGAGCCGCTTCAGCGACACGTTCGCGGCATCGCGGATGTCGTCCATCCCGACCGCCTGCACACCTCGATCGTTGAACAGCCGATCGGCCGCGACGACCACCTGTAGCGCCTCGGGTCCATCCGGCACCGCGACCTCCTTGCGTTGAGAACCTTCGTTCTCCTAGACTACTCGTACCGCGGAGAACAATCGTTCTCGCGGATCGACCGGCACGACAATCGGCCTGAGCAGACCGGCCCAGTTCCAGAAGTCGCGCCCGGGCGACCCCGACCGCCGGCCGGGGTGGCCCCTCTCGAGGAGCAGAAAATGAGTGGAAACACCGCGAGCAAGACCGCCGTTCTCGTGCTGAGCGACCCCAACGGCGGCGACGAAGCACTCGGCCGCGTCTTCAACGCTCTCGCCGCCGCCTACGATTTCGATCAGGCCGGTGACGAGGTCCGGCTGCAATTCCAGGGGGCGGGAACCCGCTGGCCCGAACTCCTGAACTCGCCCGAACACCCCGCCTACGACGTCTACCAGGCAGTGCGGCACACGGTCGCCGGCATCTCGTGTGGATGCAGCGATCTGTTCGGCGGCAAGGAGGGCGCCCAGGCCTCCGGCCTGGAGTTGATCAAGGACAATCCGCTGCCGGGTACCTCGGGGGTGGCAAGCGTACGCACCCTCGTCGACAACGGATACTCCATCCTGTCCTTCTGACCATGGAACATTTCTTCGCGCTCACCTTCGGAGCGGATGAGCAGGCGCATCAGCGCCGGCGAGGCTCGTTCGACCGTTACGACGCGCTTTCCGCCGCGCCCGTGCCGACCGGCATGGGCGCGGCGGAAGCCGAGTTCCTCCAGCGCCGCGGCAGTTTCTATCTCGCCTCCACCGGCAGCAACGGCTGGCCCTACGTGCAACATCGCGGCGGGCCGGCGGGATTTGTGAAAGTGACCGGCCCGACGCAGTTGGTGTGGGCCGAGAGCACCGGCAACCGCCAGTACATCACCGCGGGTCACCTCGACCACGACGACCGGGTCGCGATCATCGCCGTGGACTACCCGAACCGGAAACGGCTCAAGCTCCTCGGTCACGCGCGGTTCGATCCGGAGCCCGCTCCCGAAACGCTCGAACAGCTCGGAATAAGCGGCCGCCTCGAAGGCCTGCTGACGGTCGAAGTCGTCGCGTTCGACTGGAACTGTCCCAAGTTCATCACGCCACGCTTCACCGCGGAAGAACTGCGGGCTGCCACCGAACCACTGAGGGAACGTATCCGCCAACTGGAAACTGCGCTGGCCGACAACGGAATTTCCGGCCCGCCCTCCCCGTGACCCATTCGACCGGACGAATATCCGCGCTCTGCTCTCATGACAACGATCGAGGGTCGTCGAGAAGCGTCCGCGGGAACGCCCCACCCCATGAGAGGTTGCCATGACCGACGCCCGACCACCGTATCCGCCCTTCACCGCGGACACCGCGCTCCGCAAGGTCCAGACCGCCGAGGACGCGTGGAACACCCGTGACCCACAGCGCGTGGCCCTCGCCTACACACCGGACTCGGAGTGGCGGAATCGCGATCAATTCGTCACCGGGCGCGACGAGATCGTCGCGTTCCTGACCGCCAAGTGGAAGCGCGAGCTGGACTACGCACTCCGCAAGAGCCTGTGGAGTTTCCACGACAACCGCATCGCGGTCCGTTTCCAGTACGAATGGCATGACACCAGCGGACAGTGGTGGCGCAGCTATGGCAACGAGCTGTGGGAGTTCGACGATCGCGGCCTCCGGCTCGGTCCGCGGCCCGCGGATCCTGCGTTCGGAGTCGCGGATCGCGACGTCGTTGATGTGGACATTCCGCTCCACTAGGCAGTGTCCCGTAGTGGTGCGGGCGAGCCACAAGCCTAGTTGCGCTCGACCTCGATCGGATGGGTGGCCAGCAGCGACAGCGGCAGCGGCTGCCGCCGCAGCACCTCCGCCCACATATCGGTGCGCCGCCCGGCGATCGGGTCGCTGGGCAGGGCGGACACCACGATCCAGTCGTCGTTGGCCAGTTCGCTGTCCAATTGGCCGAACGTCCAGCCCGCGTACCCGGCGAAGATCCGGACACCCTCGACCAGTGGGCCTATCCGCTCCGGCTCGGCGTCCAGATCGACCAGCACCACCCGGCCGTCCACCCGGCGCAGCCCCGGCGCCCCGTCGATGGACGCGCCCACCCGCAAGGTGCCCAGGCACAGCGCGGCATCCCGCTTGACGGGCCCGCCCACGAACAGGGTGTGCGGCCGGGCCGACAGTTCGGCCCACTGCGGTAGCACGTCGTGCACCGGGGTATCGCTGGGCCGGTTCAGCACCACCCCGAGCGTTCCGGCGTCGTTGTGTTCGATGATGTAGACCACGGTTCGGCGGAACGTGGGCTCGGCCAGATCGGTCGAGGAAACCAGTAGTGTCCCGGCCCGTACCGTCTGCTCACCCTGCCGGTTACCGCGACGACCAGGTTCGGGCTCGTGCCCGTCACCGCGGCCGCCCCGGGTCTTGCGATCATCGGGGTCATCTGCCTGCGCCACCTGGCCATCATCGCAGTTATTGCCCGACTGTGCCGCTCTGATCAACTGTTCACTTCGCGCGGAGTTCGCTCGACCGCCGTTTTCGCGCCATCTGGACATACCGCGACAGCCTCGTAGAGTCAGCCGTATGCGTCCCCCCGAGGTGCTCCTGGACAACAGCGACGATGTGTACGCCTTCTACCGCGACCACCGGCAGAACCGCCTGCAGGCGATGGGTGCCTACGCCCTGCTCGGGCGGCGCTACCGGCCGCGGGTCGGCTACGCGGCCGGGGCGCGGGAGGCCATCGAGGCCCTCGTCCGTTCCCGGACCCCGCTGCTGATCGCGGTGAACCACCTGTCCCGGCTGGACCCGTACACCCTCGCGGCCGCCGCCTGGCGCAGCGAACTCCGGCCCATCATCGGCCGCACCCGGGTACTGGCCAAGGACGAGCTGTTCGAGGACGCCAAATTGCGCCGCCGCATCGACATGATGGGCGGTATCCCGGTGTTCCGCGGGAGCGACCACGGACTGCGGGCGGTGAACGCCGCGGGGCAGCGGATGATGGATATCTGCGCCGAACGCCTGGCCGGAGGTGACAGCCTGGCCATCTTCCCGGAGGGCACCTGCAACGATGTCGACCCCGCGCAGGTGCAGGCGGTCGGTACGGGTATCGGGCACATCGCCTTCCGGACCGCCAAACTCGGCGCCCGGCCCGCACTTGTCGCGCTCGGCCTGAGCTACGGCCCGCGCGCCGACCCGGCGGTCGGGCCGACCAAGGAGCAGGCGAAAGCGGCGAGCTTCTACTTCGGGATGCCCCGAACCGAACTGCCGACCCGGCCCGCGGAGATCTCCCGGCTGGTACGCACCGATCTGCAGCAGGCACTGGACGGCGCCGTGGCCGCCTACTGAGAGCGCGTGCGCTTATTGGGGCAGTCCGAGGCGGTCGCGGGCCCAGTGCGGCACCAGCGACAGATACTGCGGGCTGGCCTCGATGAAGTGCTGGACCACCCGGCACATGGGCAGCACTCCCAGCCCTTCGGCGCGGGTGGCATCCAGCGCGCCCGCGACCAGGGCCCGGGCGCAGCCCTGGCCGTCGAATCGTGGATCGACCTCGGTGTGCACGAATGCGCGCTCGCCGACGGTGTCCTGATATTCGGTATATCCCGCGACCTCGCCCTCGACCGTGATCTCGAAGCGTTCCAGTGCGGTGTTGTTGCGGACCTCCGTCGGCATGGCTCGACGCTACTCGGTCGGCGGTGAATTTTCGCCTCGATACACGCGGTGGGTCAGTCCATTTCGATGATCGCCCGGCCGACGATCTCACCGCGGGCCAACGCGCCGTAGGCCTCGTCGGCCCGGTCCAGCGAGTAGCGGCGGGTGATCACCTCCTGCGGCCGGACCGTGTTCGCCGCGACCATCCGCAGCAGCGCGGGCATATCGGTGCGCGCCTTCGCGCCGTAGGAACCGCGGATCTGTAGTTTGCGGCGTACCAGCCGGGCCAGATCCACCGTGCCGGTGGCGCCGGCGGGTGCGATCCCCACCACCACCGCCCGGCCGCCGTCGTCCAGTATGTCCAGGGCCGTCGCGAACGTCGCGGCGCTGCCCAGCGCCTCGAAGGCCACCTCCACCCCGTGCCCGCCGGTCAATTCCCGGACCCGGGCCACCACGTCCTCGGTGGCGGAGTTGACCGTATGGGTGGCACCGAGTTTCGCGACCGCGGCGAGTTTGTCGTCGCTGATATCGATCGCGATGATCCGGGCGACCCCGGCCGCCGCCGCGAACTGCACGATCGACGATCCCACGCCACCGGCCGCGACCACCGCGATCCGGTCGCCGAGCCCGAGTTCGGCGGTGTGCACGGCGCCGAGCGCGGTGAACGAACTGCATCCCAGGATCGATACGGCCTCGAGTCCGACATCCGCGGGTACGCCGAATACGTCGGAGGCCGGCACCACGCAGTATTCGGCGAGACCGCCCATCGAGTACATGGCCAGCGGGGTTCCGTCGGCCCGGGCGAGGCGGGTCGTGCCGTCGTAGAGAGTGCCGTTCAGCCGGTTGTACGCGAAGAACTTCTCGCACAGGTCCTCGGCGCCGCGGACGCAGTGGCGGCAGTCGCCGCAGGGCATGATGAAGCTGCAGACCACGTTGTCGCCGACCGCGACCGTGTCCACGCCTTCGCCGAGTTGTTCGACCACACCGGATACCTCGTGGCCGAGCACCGCGGGCGCGGGAAATTTCACCTCGGAGCGCAGGACGTGCAGGTCGGTATGGCACACCCCGCAGGCGGTGACCCGCACCAGGACCTCACCGCGCCGGGGGACCGGCACCGGGATGTCCTCGATCACCAATCGGGGTTCGGTTCCGTGGAAAACTGCCGCCCGCACGCCACTCTCCTCCGCCATTCGTTCCGGCACATCCGCCCGCTCGTCCGCGTGGGGACAGCCGGGCCACGACCACCGTCCCAGAAAAGGGTGCGGCCGGGAGCAGGTTCGGTAATTGCCGCCCGAACCCGTGTCCTTCAATGGGCTCGACCTGCGGTTACGACTAAAGGAGAGCACTGCTCTTGACAGGTGGGCCGAGAGGTGCGATTGTTGTTCACAACAGAGAGCACCGCTCACTAAGGAGAAGACGATGACCACCGCCACCCGCTACCTCGCCCCCACCGGTTTCGACCCGATCTTCAACCGGCTCGCCAACCTGCTGCCCAAGCTCGGGATCAGCGTCGCCGGTTCCCGGTTGCTGGCGGTGCGCGGCCGCAAGTCCGGCGAGTGGCGGACCACCATGGTCAACCTCATGACCGCCGCCGACGGGCAGCGCTATCTCGTGGCGCCGCGCGGCCATACACAGTGGGTGCGCAATCTCCGGGTCGCCGGCACCGGCGAGTTGCGGCTGGGCCGGCGGACCGAGGTCTTCACGGCGGTCGAGGTCGCCGACGCGGACAAGGTGCCGCTGCTGCGGCTCTATCTCGAGCGCTGGGGCTGGGAGGTCGGTCGCTTCTTCGAAGGCATCACCAAGGACGCCACGGATGCCGAACTGGCCGGAATCGCTCCCGGCTTCCCGGTTTTCCGGATCGACAGCGCGAAGTAGGACGCGGCTCGGGGACCGGCGTCAGGACCGGCGGGTCAGCAGGTATTCGATCGCGGCGGCGTAGCCCTGGATGCCCATTCCGGCGACCACCGCGTCGGCGATGGGAGAGACATAGGAATGCCGGCGGAACTCCTCGCGTGCGTGCACATTGCTGATGTGCACCTCCACGATCGGCACCTCCGGGATGACCAGTGCGTCGCGCAGCGCCACCGACGTGTGGGTCAGGCCGCCGGGGTTTATCACGATCGCCGAGGCCGCGCCGCGCGCCTCGTGGATACGGTCGATCAGCGCGCCCTCGGAATTCGACTGGAAATGGGCGATCTCCCGCCCGTGTGCCGCCGCCGTCCGACGACACAATTCGATTACATCGTCGAGGGTTTCCGGGCCGTAGATCTCGGGTTGCCGAGTGCCGAGCATATTCAGGTTCGGCCCGTTGAGGACCAGAATCGGGCTGCTCGAGGTTTGCGGGACGGCGGCATCGGACATGGCAGCAACCCTACCGACACCTCACCCGCGGGCGAAGGATTCTGAGCTACGGTAACGGGGTATCTCTTCGATGAATGCGGACTCGCGGGGTAACGGCGCACCGCTTCTGGTCGATCGGTAGCGTAGCGTCGCCGGGTGTTCTCGGGCGCCCCGATAATTGATCATGGTCCGCTGTAGGACGAGTTGGGCTCGGCCGCAACCGCACACGGTGGGACAGGGTATGGTTTCGGGTTTGCGATCACTCGCAAGCAGGCATTTTTCAGGTACGGTGGTCTTGTTACTGGAGTGACAAGAGTGAAGAGTGGGCGACATGGACGTGAGGGGATCCCGCCGCTTTCGCTTCCGGGGCGCAATGGCCCTTATGGGGGTGGCGGCTCTGGCAATTGCGATGGGATCGTGCGGGTCCGGGACCGAGGCGGCCGGGCCCGAAGCGGTCGTCGATCAATTCACCGAACGGCTCGACGAGCACGACTACGCCGCGGCGGCGGAGTTGACCTCCTACCCCTCGGCGGCTTCGGCAACCCTTCAGCAAATGTTCGAAGGGCTCGAATCGGGCACCGTCGACTACGAGAAGGCGCAATTCATCGGACTCGATGCCGAATCCGGCATCTTCAGCCTCGATGTCCAGTGGAGCTTCGGCGAGCAGAAGAACTGGTCCTACGGGCTGGAGGGCACCGTCCGCAAACTCGCGAACGGTTGGCGGATCTCCTGGGACCCGGCCGTGGTCATGCCCGAGCTCAGCCAGAACCGCACCGTGCAGCTGGTGCGCACCACCCCGGACCCGCCGCCGAAGGTCGTCGACAATATCGGTAAACCGTTGATGACCCAGCAGATCATCAATGTCGTCGAACTCGACCCGACACGGATGCCGGACCCGGTGGCCTCCACCGACGCGCTGGCCCGTGCCATCGAACCGGTGGCGCCCCTGATCACCGGTGCGTCGCTGCGCGACGATCTCGCCGCCGCCGGCGGTAAGCCGATCACCGCGGTCAGCCTGCGCGAGGGCGATTTCGCGATCCTGGAACCGCGGATGGCGCCGATCCCGGGCGTGGTGATGAAACAGGAGCCGCGGCTCATCGTCTCCGATCGCCGGATCTTCTCGCCGATGCTCGACGCCATGAAGAAGGTCTGGGAGCAGAGCCAGGACCAGCATTCCGGTTGGGGCGTGCAACTGTTCGAGAACGGTCGCTTCGTCAAACAGCTGGCGGGCAACCAGGGTCCGGCCGGTCCCGATATCGCGGGCACCATGGACCAGCGGTTGCAGCGCGCGGCCGAGGACGCCGTGGTCAGCGTGGGCTCGCCCGCCTCCATCGTGGTCACCCAGCCCTCCACCGGCGCTGTCGTGGCGGCCGCGCAGAACAACTACTCGAGCGCTCAGGGCCCCGTCGCGTTCACCGGCCTGTACCCCGCGGGCGGCACCATCGAACTGTTCAAGAAGGCGGCCGGGGCGGCCAAGGGCAAGGCGCCCGAGGACGTCAGCGATCAGGAGATCATCGAGGCGGCCGCCATGCTCGGTGTCGGCGTGGACTTCCGGGTCCCGGGCCTCGAGGAAGTGACCGGGCGCCCGGCCGGTGCGGGCGGCGCCGAACCGGTCCGCCAGGGCGGTGGCACGGATGCGCTGCTGGTCAGCCCGTTCGGAATGGCGATCGCGGCGGCGACCATCACCAACGGCACCGCCCGGCCGCCGATGCTCGAACGGGGCCGGCCCGGCGAAACCGACGCACCCATGGGCCCGCTGCCGGGCCCCGTCGACGCGGCCCTGCGTGCCGCGATGCGCGACGGGATGAACGCACCGCAGATGGCGCGGCTGCGGGGATTCCGTGATGTCACCGGATTCTCGGCGAAGGCCGGCGACGACGGCTGGCTGATCGCGAGCATGGGTGATCTGGCGTTCGCCATCCATATCGCCGATGTGGACAGCGGCGATATGGTCGTGCGGATGGGCGAGCGGATGCTGCAGGCGCTGGCCAAACCGGACGAATGAGCGGCGGCGCGGCGGTCACCTGATCGCCGCGACGGCTCCGCGCCAGCCCAGCAGGAAGAACGCCAGCACCAGCGCCGCCACCACGATGAAACTGAAGGCGGTGCCCTGACCGGCGACCACCCGCAGCAGCATGCCGACCACCAGCGTGCACAACCAGATCGCCACACCGGCTGGCCACAGGCGCGAGCCGTCGATCGGGTCGGTACCGGCCCGCCGGCGCTCCAGCAGTATTGCCGCGACCCAGCCCACGGCCAGCCCGGCCACGAACGGCCACGCCGTATGCAGCAGACCGGTGAGTACGGCCTCGTCGTGGCTACGACGGCCGATGGCGCAGAACACCACCACCAGGACGAAGTCGGCACCGATCGCAGCGAACCATTTCACTCCGAGCAGCCTAGTCGCGGCCGCGACGGCGTGGTCACGGTGTGCCCCGTGCCGGCTCAGGCGTTGCGCTGGGAGAATTCCTTCTCGTACTCGTCGTCCTCGGCATTGCGGGTGCGGAACAGGAACGCGAAGACGATCCAGCCGATGATCGCGATCAGCACGAAACTCACCAGCCGGTACACGAACGCGGCGGCGACCGCCTGCGCCGCGGGCAGCCCGGCGGCCGCGGTGAGACCGTAGATGAGGGTCGCGTCCACGTAGACGATTCCGCCCGGCGCGAAGGGGATCGAACCGACGGCCTTACCCGCCGCGAAGGCGATCAGCAGTCCGGCCCACCGGGGATCGCCACCGATGGCGTAGCAAGCGGCGCCGAGACAGACGATATCGGCGAATCGGTGGATGACCGCCCACCAGGTGACCCAGGCGCCGTCCCGGCTGCCCAGCTTCACCGATTCGACCTGATCGAGCATTTCCCGGATCTTGTCGGTACCGGTGCCGGAGGATTTCTTGCGCACCCGGTTAACCAGCAGCAGCGCCCGGTACAGCACCTTCTCGAGGGTGCCGGGATGCCGCGAGGCGTAGTTCCCCGCCCAGACGAGCGCCACCACCGCGGCCACCGAGACGATCAGGTTCACCGGGCCCACCCGGCCGCCCGCGAGCACGGTCCCGAGCACACCGATCAGGGCCAGGCCCGCCGCGGAGACCACCCCGGAGAAGACCAGCTGCCAGGACGCGACCACCGGGCTGGCGCCCCAACGCCGGGTCTGCCGGTAGGTGAACGCCGTGGAGAAAACCTGACCGGCGGGCAGGGTCACCGACATGGCGGTGGCACCGTAGACGACCGCCACCGAGCGATGCTGGCTCACCTCGACGCCGCCCGCGCGCAGCAGTTGTTTCTGAACATGACCGAACCCGGTCATGGACAACATTTGCGCCGCGATACACAGCGCGACCCAGCCCCAATGAATTTCGGTGAGTTTGCGCCACGACTCGTGTAATCGCGGCCACAGATAGAATGCTTCGCCTATCAACAGGAGAAGCACGATAGAAACGGTCAGCCATTTGAGCGCACGGAATCTGCGGCGGCGATTCTCGGTACGCTCCGATTCTCCGGCGCCGGGCACAGCAGCGGTACCCGCTGCATCACCGTCGGCCGTCACGGCCCCAGCCTAATGGACACCCCCCACCGGAGTCCGCTGCCTGGTCCGATACCGCCGCGGACGCTCTAGTCCACCGTTTCACTCGGCCAGGACAACCGCGTCTTACGGCGGCGGCCGCGCAGTTGCACCTCTTCACCCGCCGTCCAGTGCCGCTGCTCGCTGTCCTCGGCGAAATACAGCGCCGAACCCGAGGCCAGCACCCGGCCCGGATGATCCTTGGCGAGTTCGGTGAGCCGGGACGCCTCGTTCACCGGATCGCCGATAACGGTGTATTCGAAGCGGTTGGCGGCACCGATATTCCCGGCGACCGCCAATCCCGCGGAAACTCCGATACCGATATCCAGACCGGCGACCGCGCGCAAGGCCTCGCGCAGATCACGGGCGGCGGCCAGCGCGGCCGTCGGTGCGTCCGGGCGGTCCAGCGGCGCGCCGAAGATGGCGAGGGCGGCGTCGCCGACGAATTTGTTGACGAACCCGTGGTGACGGTCGATCACATCCACCACCACCCGGAAGAATTCGTTGAGCAGGCTCACCACCTCGGTGGGCGGGTGTTCGGCGGCGGTCGCGGTGGAGCCGACCATGTCCACGAACAGGACTGCCACGAAGCGGGTTTCCCCGCCGAGTTCGGTGCCGTAGTCCAGGGCACGCTGGGCCACCTCGGCGCCCACATGCTGACCGAACAGTTCCTGCAGCCGTTGCCGGGTGGCCGCCTCCTCCATCATCCGGTTGAAACCGACCTGGAGCAGACCGATCTCACTTCCGTCGAAGACCTCCACCTGCACATCGCGGGCACCGTTCTGCACCTGGTCGATGGCCTGACTGAGCTGACGCACCGGGTCGGAGATACTGGACGCGGTGAGCATGGACAGCGCCAGCGCCTGCATGATCACCACCCCGCACAGCAGCAGGATCGAGACCGCCAGCGACTGCGCGGAGAACTTCACATCCGACGAGATCTGGGTGACACACAGCAGCACGATGGCGATGGTCGGCGCGAACGTGCCCATACCCCAGGTCATCGCCATCCGGGTGCCGACGCCCGGGGTGAGGGTGTGGTCGAAACGTCCGGCGGTGAGCGCCTCGGCCGCGACCGGGCGCAGGATCCGTTCGCCGAGCATGTAGGTGAAACCGAAGACAATGGTCGCGGCCATGCATTCGGTGATGATCACGGCGCCGGCCAGAGCCGGGGTCTCGGAGATGATCGCCGCGCCGAGCACGCCGCCGCCGAGAACCCACAGTGCCAGATGCAGAATCGCCTGCCGCAGCGGCGCGTGCAGGGCGGCCATCTGCTCCTGCCGGCTGGGCGGGCCGCCGCGCATCTGCCAGCGCATCACCGGCCGCAGCATCAGCGCCGAGGCCGCCACGCTGAGGAAACCCCCGGTGAGAAAGACCACCCCGGGGACCAGCAGGCCGACCTGGCGGGTGCCCGGTTCCTCCCCTTCGGGGACCGGCAGGCCGTACTGGATGAACGCCCATACCAATACGGCGCCGAAGGCATTCGCGAGCAACATCGAGGTGAGGTACAGGGGCCAGCGCGTATGCATGGTCTGTTTGACCGCTTCCAATGGCGCTGACACGTGTACCAATCTAGCGCCCGGGGCCGACCGCTCTGTGTTCCCGGGTTGGGGGTGTAGCTCCACATTCACTCCGGCCGTGCGCATCGTGCGTACCCGGGCGATGGCCGCGCCGCCATCCGCTCCGGCAGTGCGCGGCCGGTACGACGGCTCCGCTCACTAGGCTCGGTCGGGTGACCGAGCCCAAACCATCTGCCGCAGACGCCGTTCACCCCATCGTCCGGCAGACCGCCGAATGGGCCTGGCGACTGCTGGTGATCTTCGCCCTGGTCGCGGTGCTGGCGGCCGCGGTGCGGCGACTCGACACGGTGGTGATCCCACTGGCCATCGCCATGTTGGCGGCCGCGCTGCTGGCGCCGCTGGTGGACTGGATGCAACGCCGCGGGGTGCCGCGGGGTATCGGGGTTTTCGTCGCGCTGGTCGGTTCGCTCGGACTGGTCGCGGGCGTGGTGACCTTTGTGGTCGAGCAGTTCGTGGTGGGCGTGCCGCAGCTGTCCGACGAGTTCACCAACAGCATCCACAAGGTGCAGGACTGGGCCATCAACGGTCCGATGCACCTGAGCGACGACCAGATCCGCAATGCCGGCGATGCCGCCATCCGGGCCATCCAATCGAATCAGGACACGCTCACCAGCGGCGCGCTGACCACCGCGACCATGATCGGTCACATCCTCACCGGCACCTTCCTCACCTTGTTCATCCTCATCTTCCTGCTCTACAGCGGTGACCAGATCTGGCGATTCGTCACCCGCGTGGTACCGACCCCGCATCGGGAACGGGTGCGTACCGCCGGGGAACTCGGATTCGGTTCGCTGGTGGGTTTCGTGCGGGCCACCGTCGTGGTCGCCGCAGTGGACGCGATCGGAATCGGCGCCGGGCTGGCCCTGCTCGGCGTGCCGCTCGCACTGCCGCTGGGCTCACTGGTGTTCATCAGCGCGTTCATCCCGATCATCGGCGCGTTCCTGGCCGGTTTCGTGGCCGTGTTCATCGCGCTGGTGACCAAGGGATTCGTCACCGCGCTCATCGTGCTCGGCATCATCGTCGCGGTGATGCAGCTGGAGGGGCATGTGCTGCAACCGTTGTTGCTCGGGCGTGCCGTACGGATCCATCCGCTGGCGGTGGTGCTCGCGATCGCCGCGGGCGTGGTGCTGGGCGGTATCGCGGGTGGCCTGCTGGCGGTGCCGCTGGTGGCGGTGCTGAACACCGCGATCCGCTCGCTGCTCGCCGCGGACCCCGAGGAATTGCTGGGCGAACCGACACCGGACCGTAAGGGGATCTATGTGGCCGAACCGGATTCACCGGAGGACGGCGAGCATTCCGTGAGCGGTCCCCAGATTTTGGGCCGCTTCGATATCGGGGCTCTGCTCGCCGAGGCGCAGCGCCGGCTACCGCTGTCCCGGCCCGCCGACACGCCGCCGCGCCGGGACGGCTCGGACTCCGGACCGGCCACCTCCGCCGCCCGGCGGGAAACCGGAGATGAGCAGGGCTGACGTGGGGCCTGCCACCCCCGCATCCGGGAATGCCCTGATGCGGGATCCGGGCTGTGCTGGGTAATCTCGGTCCTATGAACGGCCCCGATCCGGTATTCGACGGTGCGGGTTCCGGTGGCCAGGTGGGCAACCGGGACCTGCGTGTTTCCGACGCCGAACGGGAACATGTCGGGCAGCTCCTGCAGCGCGCCGTGGGTCTGGGCATGCTCTCCCTGGGTGAGTTCACCGAGCGGATGGACACCGCCCTGGCCGCCAAGACCCGCGGCGAGCTGAACTCGGTGCTCGTCGATCTGCCCGGGGTCCGGTTGATCGGCGAACCCGCCACCGTGCGGGCCGGTCACGGCAAACCGGTCCCGTTACCGCAACCCGGCGACGCCGCTCGTGCGGGACTGTCGGGGGTGGTGCAGGGCGGGGTCATCCGGCCGCGGATGTCGGGGGTGAACCGCCGGGGAAACTGGCAGGTCGCGCCGATGTTGCGGGTCAACAGCTGGTTGTCCGGAGTGACTCTGGACTTCACTCAGGCGATCATGACCACCCAGGTGGTGGAGATCCAGGTCGACGATTACGCCAGTTCGCTCACCCTGGTGGTGCCGCAGGAGGCCACGGTCGACCTGGACGGCCTCGAACTGGTTGGTTCCAGTGTGAACAACAAGGTACGCAGCGGTCCGCCGATCGGACCGCTGCATCTGCTGGTGCACGGCCGGGTCCGGTTCGGCTCGGTCACCGCCAAACAACCCTTCGCCGCCCATTGGCGCCGGCTGCTCGGACACTGAGCCGGAACTCCGGCGCGCTAGTCCTGTTCGCGGCGGCGCAGCAGTTCGTTCACGCTGACCGAACGGCCCTCGCTCTGCTGGTGGCGGCCCGAATCGTCGGCCGGCATCCCGGCCTGCTGCCGCCGGGCGGACCGCAGGCCCGCCATCCACGATTCGATGCTGTTGCGTTCGCGCGGGTCCGCGTTGTCCTGCGGGCCGGCCCCGCCGGCGGACTGCTGGGCCAGACTGTCGGGGCGCGATCCGATGGGACCCGGACGTTCGGCGGGCCGGGTCGGCGGCTCCGGCGCGGGATAGAGACCGGGTACGCCCGGAGGCTGGGCCCCCGGCACCCGGCGCGGGAGTTCGGGTAGACCCGAGGCGGGGCCGGCCGGGGCCGGGCC
>NZ_BAGJ01000177.1 GCF_000308775.1 Nocardia testacea NBRC 100365 | reverse complement strand
CTGGCGGGAACTGTTGAACACACCCGACGCCGCACCGGCCTCCCGGGCGTCCACTCCCGTCGCGGCCGCCACCGCGGCCGGTGCCAGGCACAGCCCGATACCCAGGCCGGCCACGATCGACGGTCCCAGGACATCCGCGAGAAAGCTGCCGCCGGGACTGATCGCGGCGAACCAGAGCAGCCCCGCCGCGGTGATCAGCCCGCCGGCGATCAAGGCCGCCCTGGGCGTCCTTCCCACCCCGGCCTTCGTCGCGATGACGGTGCCGGCCACACTCATCGCCGAGAAGGGCAGGAAGGCCGCCCCGGTCGCGCCCGCGCCCATCTCCAGCACCTGCTGCATGTACAGCGAGACCAGGTAGAACGCCGCGAATTGGCCACCGGCGGCGAGGAATACGAAGAGGTTCGCACCGCGGACCCAGCGATTGCCGAACAAGCCGAGCCGCACCAGCGGCGCGGTAGTGCGCTGCTCGACCACGAGGAAGGCGGCAACCAGTGCCACGCCGGCCGCCAGGGTCGCCACGGTGACCGGCGCCGACCAGCCGTACCGGTCGGTCCGGATCACCCCGGTCACCACCAGACCGATTCCGGCGGTGGCCAGTACCGCCCCGAGCAGATCGAGCCGGGTGTCGGCGGTGCGCCCGGTATCGCGGTCGATTCCGGCCGACGCCGCGGCCACCGCGCCGACGACCAGCGGCAGATTGACCAGTAGCACCCAGCGCCAGTCGGCGTATTCGGTCAGCAGCCCACCGACAAGTACACCGCCGGCCCCGCCGGCGGCGTTCACCGCGCTCCAGACGCCGAGCGCCCGGATCCGTGCCGCACCTTCGGCGAAAGTGGTGGTGAGAATTGCCAGCGCGGCCGGGGCCAGTGCGGCGGCCGCGCAACCCTGTACAGCGCGGGCGGTTACGAGTTGCCACGGCTGCTGGGCCAGACCACCGGCCAGTGAGGCGAGTCCGAAGACCACGAGCCCGGCGGTGAACAGCCGCCGCCGGCCGAACAGATCGCCCGCCGCGCCACCGAGCAGCAGAAACCCACCGAAGGTCAGTGCGTAGATGTGCACCACCCAGGCCAGATCCAGCGGTGCGAAACCGAGGTCGGTGCGGATGGACGGCAGCGCGACATTCATTACCGCCATATCGAGCGCGACCATGAATTGGGCCGTCGCCACGGCCGCGAGGGCGAAGGAGGGCCGCACGGCCCACTTTTTATACATGTATAAAAAGTAACCGCACGGCGCTGCCGTGTCCAGATCATGAAGCGGGATGCGTCAAGATGGGCATATGACCGAGTCCGCGCCGCGCACCGGCAGACCGCCCAAGATCTCCCGGGCCGAGATCGTGGCCGCCGCCGACGCGGTGGTCGCCGCCGGCGGCTCGGCCGCGCTCACCATGCGCCGGGTGGCCACCGAACTCGGCTGCACCCCCATGGCCCTCTACCACCATGTGCGCGACAAGGACGAACTGCTGCGCCTGCTGCTCGAGGACTACGCCGACCGTGTGGAGTGGCCCCCGCTACCGGATGATCCACGCGAGCGCATGATCACGGCCGCGCGAGCCGTGCACGATGTGCTCGCCGCCCGCGCCTGGGTGGTCGAAATCCTCGCCGCCGACGATCTGCTCGGCGTCTCCGCGCTGTGGTTTCCCGAGGCGATCATCGACGGCGCCGTCGCCTGCGGGCTCACCCCGGACGAAGCGGTCCGTGCCTATCGGGTCATCTGGCACTACACGGCGGGCGAGATCATCATTCGCACCCGCTCCGCCCAGCGAGCGGCCGACGGCCGCCCCACCTTCCGCGAACAGGTTTTCACCGATCTGGACCCGCAGACCCTGCCGCACCTCGCCGAACTCGGTCCACGCTGGGTCGAGATCACGGCCGAGGACACCTATCTCCTCGGGCTCCGAGCTTTGATCACCGGCCTGGCCGGTCCGGGGCCGGACTAGGCCGGAGCGCTCATCCCTACGGTTTCCCGCGCGGTCGAGCCGCGATCGAACTCGTCGCGATTGGCCTGCACCTCATCCATATGGGCCTCCGCCCACCTCTTGATACCGCGCATGATCTCGTGCAGGGAGAGCCCGAGTTCGGTCAGTTCGTAGGTGACGGTGACCGGTACGGTCGGCGTGACCGTACGGGTGACCAGACCGTCACGTTCCAGGGTGCGCAGCGTCTGGGTGAGCATCTTCTGGCTGACCCCGGCCAACCGGCGGGCGAGTTCGGAGTAGCGCAACGGCCCGGGCTCGCCGTCGCATTCCGCGCCGGGATGCGGCCCGCCGCTGCCCAGGGCGGACAGCACCAGCGCCACCCATTTTCCGGAAATCCGTTCCAGTAGCTGCCGGCTGGGACATCCCGCGAAGAACGCGTCGTAGTCCATTTTGCGCAGCGCGCGCTGCTGGGCCGCCGTCGTCGTGGCCATCGGCCGCTCCTTCCTACCCGGCGGTGGGATAGGCACTTTCGAGTGCCTACTTCCCGATAGAGAGTTACCACACCATTGTGGAGGCATGGCGCAGAAAACACCACAGGAGGCCACCGTGTCCAGTACTTTCCGTAGCGCGATCGTCCGCACGCCGGCCGGCCCCGATTCCATCGAGATCATCGACGTACCGGTCACCGAGCCCGGCCCGGGACAGGTGCGGGTCGCGATAGCGGGCGCCACCGTCAACCCGGTCGACCTCGCGCTGACCGCGGGTGTTTTCCACGACCTCGGCCTGATCACCCGGTCGGCGTACACCGGGATCGGCACGGATTTCGCCGGAACCGTCGTCGCGACCGGGCCCGGTGTCGAACTACCGGTCGGCACCCGCGTCGCGGGTCTGATCGACGGATTCGACCGCGATTTCGGCACCTATGCCGAACAGCTGATCGTCGCGGCGAGCGCTGTCGCCCGCGTTCCCGACGAACTCGACCTGACCACCGCGGCGACCGTCCCGCTCAACAGTCTCACCGCGGCCCAGCTGGTGGATCTGCTCGGTTCCGGCGACGGTCGTGACCTGCTGGTCACGGGTGCCGCGGGCGCGGTCGGCAGTTACGTGATCCGGTTCGCGCAGGAGCGCGGGTGGCGGGTCACCGGATCGGCCCGCGCCACCGACGAGGAGTTCGTACGCGATCTCGGCGCCGGCTTCACCACCGCGGCCACACCCGGCTGGGACGCGGTGGCCGATGCCGCCGCACTTCAGGAGGCGGCGCTGCCGCTGGTCCGCGACGGCGGCCTGTTCGTCGGCGTGCGGCCGGGCGCCGAACCACCGGCCGAACGCGGTATCACCGTTCGTGCCGTCGCGGTACAGGCCGACGGCGAACGCCTGGCCGGTTTCCTCGCCGATACCGCGAGCGGCCGTCTCCCGGCCCGGGTGCACGCGGTCCTGCCCCTCGACCGGGCCGCCGACGCCCATCGGGACCTCGCCCGCGGCGGGGTGCGCGGGAAATATGTACTGAAACCCTGATACGTCTCGATCCGGACTCGGCCGGTGACGGAAGGGGCGGCGGCGCAGGAGGCCCCCGGACCCATCGGGGACACCGGTGGCACGGCCGGGCAGCCGCGCCACCGGTGGTCCGATCACGGCCGCCACAGCACATCGGACCCTGCGTCGGGACGAATTCGATCGCCTCTGGAAAAGGCGGAATCCATACCCGATGCGATCGTATACCCGAACAAAACCTCCTGCGGCGCAATGTGAACGGCCCCAATAATCCACATTCTGGTGAGGCGTTCGTCGGGCGCGGCGGTGAAACCGCTCGTGTAGTGGCGGAATACGGCGAAGGTGTACTTCTCCGGACAGCGTGGCGGTTCGGCGATTACTCGATTGCGACACGATCCGGGACGGGCGCGCGGGCCGTCAGGTCGTGAAGGTGGCGAAGGCCGACCACAGCACCGGAGAATCCTCGACAGCGCCGGTCGCGCGCCAGGCGCGCAACCGGTCGCGTTGCCATCGCGCCAGTTCCGCCACCGGATCGGGCGCTTCGTGGGCCGTATCGATCGCGCATACGACCTCCTGCAGGGGTGTGGCGTCCGCCGCCGCGCCCCAGCGTTGGAAGGCGAGGTCGGTGGGTAGCGGCCAGCGGGTGGCGGTGACCAGTTCGGCTCCCCCGGTGATCATGGCCGCGACGAGGCCCAGCGCCTCGGTGAATCGCAGATCGCCGCCGCTCTCACAGGCGATGAGCGCGACCCGGCTCGGCAGCGGCCACAATTCCTGGCCCGATACGGGATCGGCGGCCAGCGTATGGGTGCCGAGCAGCAGATCCTTGGCCGAGAGCGGCCGGTGCGCGCGCTGCGGTTCGGCGAAGCCGGCGGTATCGGCGGTGCAGGCCAGATGCAGTTCGGTGTTCTCGCTCTGGCCGGATTCCGGCGGCGCCGCGGTGACGTGACCGACATAGAGCAGACGGGCGGCTCCGGCGCGCAGGGCGCGGGAGAGCCAACCGCGGTCGAGATCGGTCCGGCGGAAGATCTCGGCGGGCGTGGGAACCTCCGGGCGGATGCGGCCGGAGGCGATATGGCCGGCTATGCGCCGGGTCAGTGGTGTCGGATGGATCATCCGGCCCAGCACCGAACCGAGTTCGGAATCGGCGCGGAAGCCGGGTATCCGCGGATCGAGTACGGCGACCACCGGCAGATCCCGGGTTTCGTTCCAGGAGCGGGCGATACGCATGGGCCCGTGCACCACACCGGCGGGAGCGAGCAGCCCGATATCGGCGATATCGATCAACCGAAGGTCCGGCGCCGGGGCCAGGATCTCCCACGGCACCTGGGCGACCCGGGGTGAGGGCTGCAGCCGGACGAGCGGCCGGATGCCCTGCCGGTACAGCGTATGCAGCTGTCCGGCCAGGTCATAAGGCAGCAGGGCGCGGGACAGGTCGCGGGCCAGCAGATATTCGGTATCGGGCGCGGCGAAGGCGGCGGTGGTCAGGACGCGTTCCGGATCGCCGGGCACGGCCGGATCAGGGAGCGTGGCCGCCAGCTCCCGGACCACCGCGTCGATATCGGCGCCGGGCAGCGCTGTGACACCGGGCGCGGCGTCGTATCCGATCCACCGCCACGACGTGTACACATCGCCGGCATCGGCCATCCGCACCACCACGGTGGGCTGATCGTTCAGCACGATTCCCCCGTACTCCGGACACCGCTCATACCGGAATCACCCGGTCCTCCCGGACGCGCTGCCCGTAACGCTGTTCGGCGGCCGCGATGTAGTCCCCGAGGGCGATCCGCGCCTCGGGCCCCACGGCCAGCCGGGCCGGTGGCGTCACCGGTAGACCGGCCGCCGCCGCGACCCGGGCCAGCGCGGCGCCCAGATGCAGCGGACCGGATCCGGGTTCGGCGCCGGCCGGCGGCACGGGGCCGTCCAGCGGGAACTGCGGTCGTTCCGCTCGTTGCCCCGGAGTCGCGTCCAGTGTCGTACCCGCGCACTGCGTTTCGATCAGATCGATGAGCAGCTGACCGTCCCCGCAGAGGTAGGCGAACCGGAAGGCCAGCCGGACGGCCGGGTCGGCGATCTCCCGGTTCCATCGATCACGCTGACTGCCACCCGGCAGCGTGTAGCGCACCGCGTCGATGGCGATCGCGGCGGGCACCGCGAGGGCACGGCCCAGCGCCAGTAGTTCGGCCGGCGGGGCATCCATATCGTCGACGACCATCTGCACCAGCACCGCGTGCCAGTAGTCGAGTTGCGCGCACTCCAGGCCGAGACCACGTTCGGCGTAGACGGTGAACGCGGCGTCGAGCAACCGCTGCCCTTCCCCGACCAACCCGCGCGCATACGCCACCGTGGCGAGCCGGCACTGCACGGCGGCGGCATCGAGCACCGCCCCGGAGTTCTGGAAGCAGTCGAGACCGCGCCGATACCATTCACCGGCCCGGTCGACCTCCCCGCGGCATTCGGCGAGGAACCCGCGCAGCTTCCACCCGACCCCCGCCCGATACCCGAGCCCGGCCTGCTCGTAGTAGGCCTGACTGGCCACCACCAGTTCCTCCGCCTCGTCGAGCCGGCCGAGTCTGCTGAAGAGCTGGGCCAGATTCTGCTGGGTGTCGGCGACGGCGTTGCGGTCCCCCGCCGCGGTGAACGCGGCCAGCGCCTGCTGCGCGAAGTCCACGCCGAGCTCCCGGCGACCGGTTTCGAAGTACGCCCCGGCCAGATTCATCAGCGGATGGCCGGTGAGGTGCGGCGCGTACCGCAATGCGGCATCGAGGGATTCGGTGGCGGTGTCGATGACCCGGTTCCATTCGCTGCGATGGGTGGCGACCGCGCTGAGCGAGAGCAGGCACGACACCCGCAACACGCCCAGATCCGGGGTGTCGGCGAGCAGGTCCCGCGCCTGTTCCAGTACGGTTCGGGCTTCGTCGAGCATGCCGAGATGCTGGAGGGCCTGCGAATAGTTGATCAGGGCGGAGGCGCGCTTCTCCCGCGCGTCGGCCGGAATCCGTTCCAGCGCCGTGCGATATCTGGCCACGGCGCCCTGGTGATCCCCGAGCTCGTCGTACATGCTCGCGGCATTGATCAGCGCACTGGTGCGGACCCCGTCGGTGGTGGTCTCCACCGCGTGCTCGAATATCCGCAGCGCCTCGGCGATATCGCCACGCTGGTAGGCGGCCGCCCCCGCGTACAGCAGCTCCAGGCCGGGCGGTTCCGCTGCGCTCATCTCAGAAATCCGAATCCGTTTCGGCGGCCGTGATCTCGGCCCGCAGGGGTGCGATGTCGGCGAGCGGTTGCCCGCCGTCGGGCGCCGGGCCCGAGCCGGGGCCGGACCCCGCCCGCCGCAGCCGGGCGTGCGCGAGTTCCCTGATCCGCTCCCGCTGCCGCGCCCTCGTCGCAGGATCCACGGGGTCGCGCGGTCCGGGCCCCGGGTCGCGGGACTCGGGCGAACCGGCCCCCGCCGGCGCCGCCGGGCCCACCCCCGGCACATAGACCTCCACCCCCGAGACCGTGCCGGCCGTCGCGGCGACCGCGGCTGCCCAGTTGTCCCCGGCGGATACCAGCGCGGCGACCTGATCACCCGCCGGGGTCCGGACCAGCGCGTACGGTCGCAGATGGGCGGGCGGTTCCCCGTGCGTACCCGGCGCGGCGACGACCCGGATCCGCAGCGAGTTGACACCCGCGGTGCGCACGAGTTCCCAGGAGACCGCGCGTTCGGAGGCGTCGAGCACACCGGGCGGACAGTAGCGCCAATCCCAGCCCGCGGTCCCCCGTTCGAGGACCAGCGCCGCCGGTGTCCCGCGCTGTCCACCGGCGGCCAGCGCGTAGTCGGTGGCGCGCCCCGGTGCCGAGGCACCGAGTCGGTCCGCCGCCTCGGCACCCGTCTCGGCTTCGGCCGGGTCGACGGCATCGGCACCGTCGACGACGCTCTCGCAGAATTCGCTCAGTTCCGCGATCTCGCGTTCGAGTTCGGCCGCGTCGAGCGCTGGGATACCGTCCACCGTCGAGGCAGGCCACCAGCGTGCCGCCCAGTGCGCGTAACCGAGCCTGCGCACCGCGGCCGCCAGCTCGGGCCGCTCCGGACGGGCAGGCAGGGTGACGGGCTCGGTGTACTCGTCGGCCGCCACCGCGACCTCGGCGCCGTAGAGCGCCCACAACCATTCCTGTGCGGTATCCAGATCGTGCAGGGTCGCCGCCGGAACCCGCGGGCCCGCCGGCACACTCCAGCTCAGGTGACCGCCGCCGACCTCCAGCACGGCGGTGTCGATACCGGGATCGGCATCGACCGGGGCCGGCGCACCGGCCGGCGCGATACTCCACAGCCCCGGCCCGATTCGGCGGATACGCACACTGTCGGCCATCAGACCGCCCTCGGTTCGGCCGTATCCGGTTCCCGCACCGCCTGCGCGCTGAGGGCTTTCCGGACGCGGGTGCGGTGATCGAGTACCACCGAACGCGCCACCCCGTCGAGTAGATCCCACAGCTCGTCGGGCTCGGTGACCGGCAGTTCCCGGACATCGCGGCCGTGCAACCGCACCCACAGCCGCCGCAGGTACGGGCGCCAGGGGGCGCGCAGTTCGGCGGCGATGACGGCGAGTGGATTGCCGTCCCCGGGCACCGGATGGACCGCCAGCCGCCGCGCCTGCAGCACATAGGCTTCGCGCTGCCAGCGACCGTTCACGAGCCGGTGCGCGGCCGACCCGCCGGTCTCCTCCCGCGCGCCGCGGGGGTCCGGCGGCGCGATCGGCGCCAGACCGAGCGCCAGTTCGACCCCGGCGGCCGCGGTGACGCGCAGCGATTCACCGAGCAGCGCCCATGGCGCGCAGCTGCGGGCGATCTCCGTGGTGACCAGGTCCGGGATCGGCGGCAACTCGGCGCGTTCGGTGGACACCTGCAGCACGGTGAAAACCCGTTCGTGGATGCTGCGATCGAACGGGTATCCCAGCGTGGCGGTGGACGCCGAATTCCCCACCTCCGGGCGACGCGGTACGGGGTGTGCGGTCAGGCCGAGTTCGTGTGCTCGGTACCGTGCGAGATCGGCTGCCCCCGGGCGGGTTCGCGCGAGCCACAACTCGATCCCGGTATGGGTCCCCGCGTTCGCGGCGGCCAACCGGGCGAGCAGGCGCCGGCCGGCGCGGGTATCGGTGTCGGTGCGGGAGGCGACCGCGCAGTCCAGCAGGTGCCGCAGCGGCGCGGTGTGCTCGACCGGTACCGCTGGCGGCGGCGGCCGGCGGCTCCACGCCGTGGTGAGCAGGTCGTCGAGCAGGGCGGCCCGGGCGGGATCGGTCAGATGGTCCTTCAGCGCCTGGGTGGTGCGCCCGGCCGCGAAACCGTGGACCTCGCGCAGCACCGCCTCGGCACGCACCCCGTCCCGGCGGGGATCGGGATGGCCCCGGGTGGCGGCCAGCTCGAAACAGCGCTGGAAATACAGATCCTGCGCGGTGCCCTCGGTGATCCGCAATCGGCGGCGCACCTGTTTGAGCAGCGTGAACCAGGCCGCCGTCGCGCGCAACGCGTCGGCGTGCGCGTAGACGCGGGCGGCGAGCAGCGTCGCGCCGTCGGCGGTGAGCACCGCGCCCCCGCAACTCGGATACTGCACCGGCCGGATGACCAATGGGTCGAGTATCAGTTTCACGGTCCGGCGCAGCGGGCCGCCCTGGGGGCCGCTCAGCGCATCGACACCCTCGAGACCGCGCCACACCTCATCGAGCACCATGGCCCGCGGTCGTCGCATGCGCCCAGGTTATCGGAGTTTCGCCGCTGCGGCGGCGCCGAAAGTTGGGATCGGTAGGCGCGCAGCGATTCCTACTTTACTCGTAACGGCCACGCACACCGGGCCGGAACACCGAGAGAACAGGACCCACCATGAGCACCACCATCTTCCGCCTCGGCGCCGTCGCCCTCGCCGCCTCCGCCACCCTGCTGCTGTCCGCCTGCGGCGACGACGCGAGCACCACCGCCGCACCGGCGGGCCCGGGCTCATCCGCCCCGGCCCCCGCGGGCGATACCGCCGGCGGCGAATCGGCCGCGCTGGTCGACGGGAAAGCGCTGGCGGGCGATTTCGAGACCACCTGCGCGAAGCAGGGCAACACCCTGGCACTGGCACTCACCGACAACAACAATGCCCAGTACGGGCAGCTGAGCGTGAGCGCCAGCATCGTCGACGACAAGACCGTACAGGCGGTGGCCATCGCCGGCAGCCAGGGCGGTTCCTCCGGGATGCCCTACGCGGTCGGCTACGGCAACGGACAGCCCGGCGGCTCCGCCCAGGTGACCAAGGACGGTGACACCTTCACCGTGACCGGCGAGGGCGTCAGCGCCCCCGATATGGCGAACCCGCTGGCCGGGCCCGCCACCGCGGCCTTCGAGATCACCTTCGCCTGCTCGACCGTCGTCGGCGGCTGACCGGCCCGGATATCCGGCTCCCCGTTGCCCCTCCGGCCCTGCCCCGTGGCCGGACCGTCCGGGGCGACGAGGTGGCCAGGTATCCGGACCACAACCCTCAGGAGACAACCATGATCCGCACCCTGCGTACCGCCGCCCTCACCGTCGCGGCCCTCGCGATCACCTTCTACCTCTGGCACGGCCTGACCTACGAACCCACCGGTGTCTTCGAACCGGCCTGGACGGCCTGGCTCAACGGGTTCCTCGCCCTGCCGATCATCGCGTCCACCCTGGTCGTCATGGCCTTCGCATTCACCGGCGCGGGTATCGTCACCGCGCTCACCGGCCGCAACACCGGCGAGTTCCGCGACGCGCCACTGGGTCTGGGGACCGTGCGATCGTTCACCCACACCGGCGTCACCTTGAACGACCAGCCACAGCTCCGGATCGAGTTCGGCGTCGAGGGCGCGCAGGGCGAACGATTCGACGCCACGGCGAAAACGGTGGTCCCCCTCACCGAACTCGCGCTACTGGCACCCGGTGTGGTGCTGCCCGTCCGCTACCGGCCGGACCGGCCCGGCATCGTCGAACTGGACCGGTCCGGTGACAGCGCCGCGGCGCAGCGGGTGATGAACGACTCCTTGATCCGCAAGGGGTTCACCACCCGAGCGAAGGTCGATATCGCCGCGCGCGGTATCGCGGCGCAGGCGGTGGTCCAGTCGCTCACCGTCCCGGGCGAGATCCGCGACGGATACTCGAAAGTCGCGGTGGGGCTGGTGGTCACCCGGCCCGACGGCAGCACCTTCAGCACCTGCTCCGAGAAGTTCCTGCCGCCGACCGCGATCGGGAACGTGCAGGTGGGTCGGATCGTCACGGCGCACTACCTGCCCGAGAACGAGAAGGAGGTCGTGCTGTCGATCCCGGTCAACGCGTGAATCACCGACCCGGTGCGCCCGCTCCCCTTTGGGAACGGGCGCACCGGCGTGCGCGCACCGATCAGAGTGCGGCGACCGCGGCCACGAACCGGTCCAGTTCGTCGCGGCTGACGAAACAGTGCGGCGACGCGCGCACCACCGAATCCAGACCGCGGGCCGACATATCGAGCAACGTGGAACCGCGATGGCTGACCGTCACCGTGATGTCCTTGCCCAGCAGGCGATCGCGGACCTCCACCGGCGCCGTACCCTCCACCGTGAACGAGACGATGCCGCTGTGCTCCACCCCCAGATCGCGGACCGTCACCCCGGCCAGGTCGCCGAGCGCGCCCCGCAGGTACTCGGCGCGTTCGGCGATCGCCGAGTACACCTCCTCCGGACCGAGCTCCAGCAGGTAACGCACCGCCGCACCGAGCCCGAGCCGGGCCGCGACATCATGCTCCCAGAACTCGAACCGCGACGCGTCCGGAGCCATCCGGTACTCCTGGGGAGCGGTCCACCGGGCACTGTGCAGATCGAGCCGGCCCGGTTCCATCGTGGCCGCCAACTCGCGCCGCAGGTAGAGGAACCCGGTGCCCCGGGGTCCGCGCAACCATTTGCGTCCGGTGGCCGACAGCGCGTCGACGCCCAGCTCGGTGACGTCCAGCGGCAACTGGCCGGCGGACTGACAGGCGTCGAGCAGGACCAACGCGCCCGCCTCACGGGCGATCCGGGCCGCGGCGACCACCGGGTTCACCAGCCCGCCGTTGGTGGGCACATGCAACAGCGAGACCAGCCGTACCCGTTCGTCCATCATCGCGGCGAGGGCGTCGAGGTCGATCCGGCCCATGTCGTCATCGGGGATCCGCTCCACCCGGGCGCCGGTGGCGTGCGCCCGCTGCAGGGCGGCGATGGCATTGCTGGCGTAGTCGGCTCCGGAGAGCAGGATCCGGTCGCCGGGATGTAGCGGGACGGCGTAGAAGAAGTCCGTCCAGCCGCGGGTGGCGCTGTCGCTGAGAGCGATGGTGTCGGGGGTGGTGTTCAGCAGGGTCGCTATCGCGTCCTTGACACCGGCCAGCTCGGCGAGGCGTTCGCCTGCGGCCCGGTATCCGCCGATCTCGGCCTCGCGCCGTAGATGGCCGATCACCGTCTCGGTGACCACCCGCGGCGGTAACGAGGACCCCGCGCTGTCCAGGAAAACGGCGCCGGCCCCCACACCGGGCGTATCGTCGCGTACTCGCTGCTCATCGACCATGCCCACGAGCCTATGCCGAATCCGTGACCTGTTCGCGGCGCAAACGTGTCCGTCCCCGTCGCTACTCTGGATTCCACGCGAGGCCCGACCGGCCCTCCGGCCCGGCCGGTGCCCCGCCGTCGATCGAAGACGAACCGGCAATCGAACACCCGCTCGGGCAACACCCGGCCGAACACGAGATACGAACCGGCGAGAAGCCGCACGGAGGTTGGTATGGCGGTCACGCTCGAACATCCGGAATCGACCAGCGACCTACCAGCGCACCCGGCCCTGTCCAGCCGCGCGGCGGCCGAAGCGTATATCGGGGGCGTCTGTTTCAAAGTGGGCCCGCCCGGGCTCATCGGCGCCGAACTCGAATGGTTCACCGTCTGCCGTACCGGTCGTACGGCACGTCGCGGCGCACGACGGCCGGCCCCGGACGATACCCGCCATCTGCTGACCGGGCCCCGGCCCACGACCGAACTGCTGGCGCAGGCCCTGGGCCCCTACGCACCCCGCGCCATCGCGCCCGATTCCCCCGCCCGCCCACTCCCCGGCGGCAGCCGGGTCACCGTCGAACCCGGCGGGCAGATCGAACTCTCCAGCATCGCCGTCGCCGACGCCGCAGACCTGTGTGCCCGGCTCCGCGCCGACGAACAGCGGCTGCGTGAACTCCTGGCCGCCCGGTCCGTCCGGATGGTGGCCGCCGCCGCCGATCCGGCCCGCACCCCCCGATGTCAGCTGGGCCTACCGCGCTACCGGGCGATGGAGCACTACTTCACCCGTATCGGCCCCTACGGGCGGCTGATGATGAGCAATACGGCGGCCGCCCAGGTCAGTGTGGATATCGGCGCCGACCATACCGACCTCACCGCCCGCTGGGCCGCCCTGCACGCCGTCGGTCCCGCCCTGATCGCCGCCTTCGCGTGTTCGCCGGTGCTGCGCGGGGCACCCACCGGGCAGTGGGCCTCCCAGCGGATGCGCACCTGGCTGCACCTGGACCCGGCGCGTGCCTGCCCACCGGTCGCCGACTGGCCCGATCCGGTCACCGGCTACGCCCGCTGGGCGCTGGACGCCCCGCTGCTGTGCGTCCGCCGGCCCGAGCCCGCCGGGCGGATCGCCTGGGCGGCGCCACCGGACGTGACCTTCGCCGACTGGCTGTCCGGCGCTTTGGACGAGGTGATCGGCCGCCGCCCCGATATCGACGACCTCGAATATCACCTGACCACCCTGTTCCCGCCGGTGCGCCCCGCCGGATACTTCGAGGTCCGCTATCTCGACGCCCAGCCCGGCGACGGCTGGACGGTCCCGATCACCGTCGTCGACGCCCTGCTGTCCACCCGGCCGCGGTCGTGGACGCGAGGACCGCGGCGGGCGCCA
>NZ_BAGJ01000178.1 GCF_000308775.1 Nocardia testacea NBRC 100365 | reverse complement strand
GGTCGGCCGCCCTGCCCGGGACGTGGCGCGTTCGCGTTCGGCGCGGGACCACGGTTGGGCGTACCCGGTCGCTGCTGCGGCTCCCGACCCGGAAGCGGTCCGCGCTGGGTGCGACCACCGCGCGGGTCATCGCCGAGTGGGGGGTCGTAGGGCGAAGTCACTGACAAGGTCTCCAAAGCTCGTATCGGTCGGATGGGCTCGCTCCGCGGCGCCCCTGGGGGCTCGGCGCGGGCACCATCGTCGGGCCGGGCGGTCTCATTCCGCGGCGGTGCGCCGGTTCACCCGGGAACCGGAACGCCGGCCCTGCGGCGTCTTCCCGAGCACATAGGACTGCACCAGATGATTCCAGCTGCATGTCCGGCACACCTCGACCACATGAACCGAGAATTCCTCTCGGGTCTCGGCCAGGCGTACCAGCTCTTCCGGGCTGCGCGCGGAACCCGCGACCGGCCCCAGGCCGTCGCCGTAGACCCAGGATACGAGGGTGAGTTGTTCCTTCCGGCAGATAGGGCATGTGACCTCGCTCCCCCGGCCGTGGAATTTGGCCGCACGCAGGAGGTAGGGATTGGCGTCACATACCTCGGCGACATCGACACGGCCCGCATAGACGTCAGCCAGCAGCGACTTGCGCCGGAGCGCGTAGTCGACCACTTGCCGCTGTATTCGCACGCTCCCAGAGTAGCGGTGATGTATTGGCGCCGCCCACGGCCGCATTGGATTCGTACCTCCGCCGCACGGGCGCGGTTCGGGTGTCCGCGGGCCGGGCCCGGTGCTCCGCGGATTCCCGGAGTGCGCAGACGTGATGGGTGGTCGGTGGCGGGTTGTGCGCCGGACGGGCGGGCGAGTTGGCGCATGTGTGCCATCTGTCCCGGCCGATACCTTCCCGGTTACCGCCGTATGAAAGGTGATCCGTGCGAACCCACGGCAAGACGCTCTCACCGTACGATTCGGGGGTGTCCACGGTCATACCCGGTCGTCTGCGCGCGCGTGATATCGACCGCGCCGAAACCGCGACTGTGCTCGACGCCGCCTATGCCGAGGGGCAGCTCGGCGCCGGCGAGTACCACGATCGCATCGCCGCGGCCGGGCCGCGAAAACTCTGGGCGAACTGTCCGAACTGGTCGCGGATCTGCAGACGCCGGCCGCGCGGCGCGTCCGCCGCGAGCGTGCCGCCGGTTCCGTGCCGGCCTCCGGGTACTCGCCCGATACCCGCGCCCGCACCGCCGACCGCGATGCCGCCGGCGAGGTGCTGAGCCGGGCTTTCGGCGAGGGCCAGCTCGCGGAGGACGAGTACGGTGCCCGCGCCGAACTGCTCGCCGCCGCCGTCACTCTGGGGGATCTCGCGGAACTCACCGCCGATCTCCAGGGTGCGCGGCCCGCCCCCGCCGCGCGCCCGCCGGCTCGTTCCGGTGGGCAGGGAAGTACTTCGCGGTGCTGAGCGCGGCGGCGCTCGCGGTGGCGTTCGGCGCCTTCGCGCTCGTCC
>NZ_BAGJ01000179.1 GCF_000308775.1 Nocardia testacea NBRC 100365 | reverse complement strand
CTGGGGCACTGCGTGGCCGCGCGGATCGACGCGGCGTGCTACCTGCATTCGACCCGCCGGGTGGTGCCGGGCGCGGTGACACTCACCGGATTCGAGGAGGGGCATTCGCACGCGACCTCGCATCTGCTGCAGCCGATGCCGGGGGATGTGTTCGTCGCGGGCCTGCCGCTGGTACTGGTGGACGACGAGATCTCCACCGGCGCCACCGCACTGGACGCCATCCGGGCCCTGCACGAGTTCGCGCCGCGGACCCACTATGTGCTGGCCACGCTGGTCGATATGCGCACCGATGCCGACCGCGACCGGTTCGCCGCGGCGGCCGCGGCGCTGGGCGCGCGGATCGATACGGTCTGCCTGGCGTCGGGCGCCACGGTGCTGCCCGAGGGGCTGGTGGACACCGTCGCGGAACTGCCCGCGGCCGAACTCAATCCGGTGGCGGATCGGCGCGGTGTGCCGGCGCGGCTGGATCTGCCCTGGCCGCGGGAGGTGCCCGAGGGCGGCCGGCACGGGTTCCTGCGCACCGATCGGCCCGGGTTCGAGCAGGCCACCGCCGTCGCGGGGAAAATGCTGCGCGACCAGCTGGTCACCGAGTACCCCGGACGCCCGGTGATCGTGCTCGCCCACGAAGAGCTGATGTACCTGCCGCTGTGCCTGGCCGTGGAGATCGCCGAGTCCGGGGTGCCGGTGCGGTACCAGACCACCACGCGGTCCCCGGCGTATGTCCTGGACGAACCCGGTTATCCGCTGCGCCGCGGGTTCCGGTTCCCGGCTCCCGAAACGGGTGAGGAGAAGCCGCGCTACCTCTACAACGCGTGCTGGCCCGACGATCCGGGTGCGGATCCGGTGCTGGTGTTCGTGGCCGATTCACCCGCCGACAGTGAGCGGCTCTATGCCCCGGACGGGCTGGTCGATGTACTCACCGCCGCCGGTTCCGATGTGCTGGTCGCGATCATCCGGGAGGCCGATCCGCAGGTGCTGGTGGCTGCGCGTTCGGGTGGTTTCGCCGGTCCGGCACCGTTGTCCGGTCCCGGATTCGGTTCCTACGACCGGGCCGATGTGGCGTGGCTGTTGAAGGATCTGTCCGGCGCCGACCTGGAGGCCGACACCGCCTCCCGGGAGCAGCGGATCCAGTCCGGAATCGCGCACTACGCCGAATCGCTGCCCATCGAGTACCAGCCCGACACCGCCTACCGGGAACTGTTCGACCGGGTACTGGCCGACAGCGCCGAGCGGCTGGCCCTGGCGGTGGGGACGGTGGCCGAACTCGTGGCCGCCGAACGCGGCACCGATATCGTGCTGGCGTCGCTGGCCCGGGCGGGTACCCCGGTAGGCATCCTGATCCGCCGCTGGCTGGCCGTCGGGCACGGGCAGCGCCCCGCGCTGGATATCCCGCACTACGCGATCTCGATCGTGCGCGATCGCGGAATCGACACCGTGGCGCTCGACTATCTGGCCCATCATCACGATCCCGCCTCCGTGGTGTTCGTGGACGGCTGGACCGGCAAGGGCGCGATCACCCGGGAACTGACCGCGGCGCTCGACGCGTACCACGCGGCGGGCGGCGCCCGCTTCGACGACGATCTCGCCGTCCTCGCCGACCCCGGGCACTGCGTGCGCACCTACGGCACCCGCGACGATTTCCTGATCGCCTCCGCCTGCCTGAACTCCACTGTGTCCGGCCTGGTCTCGCGGACGGTGCTCAACCGCGACCTCATCGGCCCGGATGATTTCCACGGCGCCAAGTTCTACGCCGAGCTGGCCGCCGACGATGTCTCCGGCCGGCTGATCGAGACCGTCACCGGGGCGTTCGAGACGGTCCGGCCACAGGTGAGCGCCCAGGTCGCGGCGGTTCGTTCCGGGGACCGCGTACCCACCTGGGCCGGCTGGGCGTCGGTGGAACGAGTGCGCGCCGAATACGGGATCGACAGCGTGAACTTCGTGAAACCGGGTGTGGGGGAGACCACCCGGGTCCTGCTGCGCCGAGTGCCGTGGCGGGTGCTGGTCCGGGAACCGGACGCACCCGAACACGCCCATATCCGGCTGCTGGCACAGGCCCGGGCGGTGCCGGTAGAGGTCGTGCCGGATCTGGCGTATTCGTGCATGGGCCTGATCAAGGATGTGCAGCGGTAGATGTCTGCCTCGAAACCACTGCTGGTCGCCACGGATCTGGATCGCACCATGATCTACTCCGCCGCGGCCGCCGGTACCGCCGCGGCGGCGACGATCTGTGTGGAGCATCTCGACGGCTCGCCGCTGTCGTTCATGACCGCGGCCGCCGCGGACCGGCTGCGGGAACTGGCCGCCGCGGCGGCGGTACTACCCACCACCACCCGGACCATCGAGCAGTTCGGCCGGATCCGGCTGCCCGGGGCGCCCTGGCCCTACGCGGTCACCAGCAACGGCGGGAACATTCTGGTCGACGGGGTGCCGGATGTGCGGTGGCGCCGGGGGATCGAGGCCGCGGTCCGGGCCGGCGGGGCCGGGCTCGCCGAGGTGCAGACTGCGCTGCGGGCCCGGATCGACGATTCGTGGGTGCTCAAGTTCCGTGAGGCCGACGGCCTGTTCTGCTATCTGGTGGTGGACCTCGCCGCGACTCCCCCGGATTTCCTGGCCGCCTGGGACGCCTGGTGCCGGGAACGCGGTTGGACGGCCTCGCGGCAGGGTCGCAAGATCTACACGATGCCGAGTGCGGTGTGCAAGAGCCGGGCGGTGGCCGAGGTCCGGGCCCGGCTCGTCGAATCCGGCGCATTGGCCGCCGCGGCGCCGACCCTGGCCGCCGGTGACGGCGCGCTGGATGCCGAAATGCTCGCCGCGGCCGATCGTGCCATCCGGCCCCGGCACGGTGAACTCGACGAGCTCGGCTGGACCCGGCCGGGCCTGACCGTCACCGCCGCCGCCGGTATCGAGGCGGGGGAAGAGATCCTCGGCTGGTTCGCCGCCGCGCTCGCCGGTCCGGTGGCCGCGGGGGCGGCGGGTTAGAGCATGCGCCGCCGGGCCCGCGCTTCGGCGCGCGACCGTCGCAACGAGACCCGCGACCACACGGCGTCCTGCAACGCCAGCGTCGCCCAGCCCGCGATCGCCATCCCGGCCAGGTTCACCACCAACTGCAGGGCGCTGCCCCAGATGGCCGAACCGGCGCCGAAGGCCAGGCCGAGCGCGATATTGCCCGCTGCCGGGACAGTGGTCACCGAGATGAACACGCCGACCAGCCCGCTCGATTTGGCGGAGGTCAGCGACAACACCCCGGCCGCCGCCGCGATGAGCGCGACGATGAACGACCACTTGTCCGGTGTGTAGATGAACGACGTCTCCGGGCGGTCGCCGGTGACGACATCGACGGTTATCCAGCCGAACAGCCGGCCGAGCAGGACGAGCGCGAAGGTGACCGCGATGGCGGCGCCGAACCCCATCGCCAGCGTGGCGACAGCACGGCCGAACAGCGCGGCCCGGCGCCGGACCAACGCCACACCCAGCGCGGCGATCGCGCCGAACTCCGGACCGAGCACCATCGCGCCGATCACCAGGATCTGTGAATCGACCACGATCGCGATACTGGCCAGGGCCGTGGCGAGCGTCATGAAACTCACATAGGTCCAGTTGAGTTCGGTCTCCTCGTAGGAACGCTGGGTGACATCGGCCCAGACCACCGAATCGGCGCTGTAGCCCGGAGTTCGCAGCTCGGCCAGATATCCGGACAGCGACATCCAGGTGGATATCTGTTCCACTTCGATACTGCCGCGATGGTGCAGGCCGATCGCACGGAGGCGTTCGAGGACGTCGTTGGCGGCTTCGCGGGCCAGATCCGCGAACACCACATCGCCCTTCGGCCGCAGCGAACTTCCGCGGAGGACCGCCAGTCCGCTCACCGCGTCGTCGGATTCCAGGATCGTCACCACATCGTCGGTCAGATCGGCGGGCGACATTATCCGCACATGCAGCATGGGCCAAGTCTGCCGGGCGGTACGGCGATCCGCAGCCGGACGGGTCCGGTCGCGTGCGGACTCAGTATCCCTGCTGACCCGCGAGCTGCTGGGCGATGACTCCCTGGAGCCGCTGCAGGCCCGGGACGGTGATCCCGCTCTGCAACTGACCCTCGATGGTGCGGATCAGGGCCGCGTCGCTGAGTACCTTCTCACTCGACTGGATGAGAACGGTTCCGGCGCCGGTGAAATCGAACTGGCGCTCCTCGCCGGAGGTCACGCCGAACGCGGCCGCCCCGGCGGCCAGGAACCCCGAGACCCACCGCTGGTCGTAATGATGGCTGGGCGACGGGCAATCCGCCCAGCCCACCAGCGATTCCGGATCCACTCGCAGCGGCGGTTCGGCGAAGATCACCGGACCGTTCGAGGAGGCCAGGAATTTCCCCGTGCCGATCAGCGTCAGGAAACCCGGGACGATCGACTGATTCAGCGACAGTCCGGGCTCGAAGGCCAGCAGATTCGCCGCGCGGATGGTGAGGTTGCCGTCATCGAGGTCGTAGGAGTTGATGTCGTAGCCGCGGTCACCGATCAGCAGTTTGCCCTGCCCCTCGGCGACCACGTAGTCGCCGGTGAACAGCGGCGCCGAGAACTGGTTCGCCACCATGTTCAGAAGATGACCCTGCAGGCCGTGGGTGAGCGCCTGGAACCGCATCTGCCCGTAGTAGGCGATCATCGCGCCCTTGCGCATGAACCACGGCTTGTTCAGATCGATGCAGTAGGTGTAGCTGTTGCCGGGGACGTTGTCGCTTTCCCCGAGGTTCATCGGGTTGAGGATCTCGCTCACAGTTTCTCCTCGGATGCCTGTACGTACACCAGACCCTGGCCCGCGCACTGCAGTTGCATGGCCTCGCCGGATCCGCGCCCCACCGCGTCCCGCCAGCTCATCGCGGCCTTCAGATCGGTCTGCACGTTCCCGTAGGAGGCGATGAAGGCCTGTGGGTCGACCACCACCGGATTCGGCCCGCCCACCTGCAATTCGAGGAAACCACCGTGGGCCAGCAGGACGGCGCTGCCCTGACCCGACAGCTGGGTGGTGAACATGCCCTGACCGGTGAGCGCACCGGAGGCGGCGCCGCGCAGGGCACCCATCAGACCACCGCCGCCGCCACCGCCGGAGCTCGCGACCGACACCACCGAGGTCTGCAGGCCGGCGGTGTAGGCGAGCAGCCGCGACGCCTCCACCTGCAGTACCGCCCCCGGCTGTACGTGGACGATCTGCACTTCCAGCCCGGCGTAACCGTAATGGACGCTGCCGCTGCCCTGCGCGAGCATGGTGCGCTGGTGCTCGCCGGCCATCATCTGCCCGGCCATGCGCAGCAGCCCGCCGCCGCCCATCCCGGCGCCGCCCGGTATCTCGTGCGGTGCGAAAGAGACGTCGCCGGTGTAGAAGAGCATGCCGCCGGCCCGGGCGACCACGCCGCCGGCCGTGGCGATATCGACGGCGACGACCTTGGAATTGATCTGCTCGAACATGACCTACCGTTCCGCCGGTTGGATCGAGACCACGCCCTGCCCGTCCCAGCGCAGCGAGAACGCCTCGCCGCCACCCTGCCCGATCGCGGCACGCCAGGAGACATCGGTGACGAAGGACTGGTTGAGATTGCCGCGAGCGGCGACGAACGCGTCGGGGTCCACCACCAGCGGGAACTGCGGTGAGACCTCCAGGTGGATGAGCGGCCCGCCCGCCGAGAGCAGGGCGACCTGTCCCTGGCCGCTGACCGTGGTGGTGAACAGCCCCTGGCCGCTGGACGCCCCGCGCACCCCGGCGAATCGCACATCGGTGCGCAGATTCCCGGCGAAGGCCAGCAACTGCTGCGACTCGACCTGCAGGGTCTCGTTGTTCAGGTTCACCACCGAGACGTACTGGCCGTTGACCGCCAGGAAGACCCGGCCCTGCCCGCCGCATTCCATCAGCGAGAGCTTCTCGCCGGTGGCGCGGCGTTTCATCCCGGCCAGTACCCCGTCCCCGCCGCCGAATCCGGCCGATTTGAACTGCACAGCGCCCTCGTAGGCGACCATCGAGCCGGAGATGGCGCGGATACTGGTGTTCGCCAGGTGCACCTCGATCACCTTCTTCGACTTTTCGAAGAGTTGTGCCATGCAGAGTCGCCTGTTCTCGCCGCCCCGGAGCCCGGCCCGCTGCCGGTGCTCATCCGTCGCCGTCACCCTAACCGCCGCAGGCAGACCCAGTCCATGCGCGGCCGCGCACCATCGGCCTGCTCCGGACGGCCGGCCGCCGTGGTCGGGGCGGCCCCGACCCGCCCGCCGGAGGCGGGGCAGATGGACACAGCTCCGGGTGTTAACGGAGGTCGTGCGCGCCACCTATCTCGTACAGTGGCATCCATACGCACCGACAAGCGAAGGGTCTGACTTGTCCGCAACACTCGCCAAGGGCCAGAACGGTCCACTGGCCACGAACGATGTGGTGGTTTCCATCCAGTTGGCGGCTCCGGCCGATCTGTCCGCCCTATTGGTGACCGAGCAGGGCAAAGTCCGGTCCGACGCGGATTTCGTCTTCTACAACCAGCCCAGCGGTCCGGGGGTGAACCTGCGGCCCGGACCGGCCGGACAGCCCGCTTCGCTGGCGGTGGATCTCGGCGCGGTTCCCGCCGATATCGCGCAGGTCCGCGCGGTCATCACCCTCGATGACCCGAACGCGAATTTCGGGCAGTTCGCGGCCCCGGTCGCCTACGTATCGGATCAGTCCGGCGCGCAGCTGTTCGAATACCGGATCGATGGGCTGGCCACCGAATCCATCGTGATCGCGCTCGAACTCTACCGGCGCCAGGGCGCGTGGAAGGTGCGCGCGGTCGGGCAGGGTTACGCGGGCGGTTTCGCCGCGCTGGTCACCGATCACGGTGTCACCGTCGACGATTCCCCGGCCGAAACGCAGATCGCGCCCCCGGCCGCCGCGCCGCCTCCGCCGCCCGCGCAGCAGACGGCGCCGGTACCGCCGCCCGCCCAGCAGGCCTACCCGACCCAGCAGCAACCGCCGGCTCCGCCCTACCCACCGCAGAGCGGGGGCTATCCGCCGCCGGGTGGTGGTTACCCGCCCCAGGGTGGCGGCTATCCGCCGCCGCCCGGTCCGGGTTACCCACAGCAGCCCGCTGCGGCCGCACCCACCCAGCAGCATCCCGGCGAGATCAGTCTGAGCAAGACCGGGCCGGTGAGCCTCCAGAAGGGGCAGCGCGTCAGCCTGCGCAAAGAGGACGGTGCGGCGCTCACCTTCGTCAAGATGGGCCTCGGCTGGGATCCGGTGCAGCAGCGCGGATTGTTCGGCAGCCGGACGGTGGATATCGACCTCGACGCCTCGGTGGTGATGTTCGCCGATATGAATCCGGTGGATGTCGCCTACTACGGACAGCTGACCTCCAAGGACGGTTCGGTCCGGCACCAGGGCGACAACCTCACCGGTGAGGGCGCGGGCGACGACGAGGTGATCCTGGTCGACCTCACCCGGCTCCCCGCTCATGTCAACAACCTGATCTTCGTCGTGACCTCGTACAAGGGGCATACGTTCGGTCAGGTGCAGAACGCTTTCTGCCGGTTGATCGACGGCGCCAACAACGCGGAGCTGGCCCGTTATTCGCTCACGGGCGGCACGCCGACCACCGCCATGGCCATGGCGAAGCTGTTCCGGGCCGGCAACGATTGGAAGATGCAGGCCATCGGCGAGGGCTTCAACGCCAAACATCCCGGTGAGGCGATTCCCCAGCTGGGCCGGTTCCTGGCGGTATGAACGGCGTCGGGGGACAGGCGATGAAGCAGTTGCAGGCGGGCCAGAACATCCCGCTGGGCGGCGGGGTGACGCGCTTCCAGGTGAACGCGGCGGTACCGCTGACGGTTTCGGCGCTGGTGGTGGCCGCGGACCTGCGAGTCGGTTCGGCGGCCGATGTGCTGGTGCCGGAGCGTCCGGCCGGTCCGGGGGTCCGGCTCGAGGAGGCGGCTGTGGTCGTCACGCCGGCCGAGGTACGCGCCGATGCCCAGGCGGTGCTGCTGGTGGCCGCCGCGCAGAACGGGATCGGCGTGGTGACCGCGACGCTGTCGGAGAACGATGCCGCGGTGGCCGAGTTCGTGATCGCCCCGCAGGCCGGGGAGACCGCCCTGATCTGCTTCGAGTTGTACCGGCGCGGTGCGGGCTGGAAGCTGCGCGCGGTGGGTCAGGGGTATGCGGGTGGTATCGGTGAACTGCTCCGGGCGCACGGTGCGGACGGATTCGTCACTGCCGCACCGGTCTCGGCGGCGGCCGCCCCCACCGTGCCGGCCGCGACGGTGGCCGCCCCGACCGCAGCGGCCACCGCGCCGGGCACGCAGGCCGAGGTCCCGCCCCTGGAGGTCGGGCACGGGCTGGAACGCCTGTGGATGATCTTCGAGGATGCCGCGCGTTCGGCCGCCGCCCTGGAATCGGCGCGCGGTTACGCGGCCGAACGGCTGGACCAGGAACTGTCGGCCGCGGTCTCCGATCCGGCCACCCGCAACACCCCCGCCGCCGACGCCGCGCGGGCGGCCGCCCAGCGGCGCCACGACGAGCTCACGGCGACCGCCGAGCAGAATCACCGGCGCGACAGCGCCCAGTTGCAGCGTGAACTGCAGGAGGCCGACTCGGTGCTGCCCGCGGCGCTGGCCTCGTGGAAATCCGCCGCCTGGGATCGCCCGGCCGCTCCGGCGGACGGTATCCGGCTCGGCGAGCTCTACGCGCTCGACCGTGGCGCGCTACGGGTTCCCTACTGTGTGCCCGTCCCGCTGAATCGCCCGCTGTGGGTGGACACCGAATCCTCGGCGGCGGTAGCGCCGGTGATCGGCGCCCTGCTCGCCCGGCTGATGCGGGCCGCGCCGGGCCGCCGCACCCTGGTCGACATCATCGACCTCACCGGTGCATTCACCGGCTTCACCGGGATGCTGGCGCCGGTGCTGGCGGGTCCACCGATCACCGATCACTCCGATATCTCACCGCGGCTACAGCAACTCGTGGACGCCGCCGAACTGGCGGAGATGGCATACAACTCCGGGCAGGCGACGCCGCCGGCCGAGCACCGTATCCTGCTCGCGGCGGATTTCCCGCACGGCTATCAGGCGGCGGACGCGCAGCGGCTGGTGGCGTTGCTGGCGCGCGGGGATCTCATCGGATTGTCGACCATCATCGTCGGCAGCGGTGAATCCGACTCCGGGGACAGTGCGGTGGCCACCCTGTCGGGTGCGTGCCGGCATCTGCCGACGGTCACCGGAACCCCGCTGTTCGATCCGTGGACCGGTAACGCCTGGCAGCTGGACCTGGATCTGCTACCGCACGAACCGGAACAGCGAGCGCGGATTCTGCGCGCGGGCTGAGCCGGTCGACAGAGGCGCGCCGGTCGCCTCGCTGCGGCGGTGTCGCCGAAAGCGGTGCCGAGGTCGGCGACGAGGTCGGCGACGAGTTCGCCCCGGCCACGCCGCGAGCGTGTCGTTCTCGAGGACGGCGCCGGTGCGGTGATCAGCCGGTCAGATCGACCACGCAGGTATCGACGGCGAGGACGAGGGGATCGCCCGGCGAGATGCCGAGCTCGTCACTCGCTCGGGGAAAGCTCGTTTCGTTGCGAGCGCCACCCGTCGAGGAGTACACCGCGCCGTCACGCACGATCCACACATCCGAACGAGCGTCCATATCCCCCACCGCGTCCAGGGTGGTCGCGCCGAAATACGTTGTACCGTTTTCCTCGATCACCGTGCCGTTGGCGAGCTGGTGCCCGTCCGTGGTGAGCCCGGCGGCGACCAAGGCGACGAGTTCGGCGCTCGCCGGGGCGCACCGTGGGTCGGAATAGGCGGCCGCGGCCGCGGGGGGCGCAGACGCGGTTGTGGAAGTCTGCGGCGGGGCTGCCGGACTGCTGTTCGTGCTGTTCGCCTCGACGGGTGCCGGCGCCACCGGAGCCGGTGTCGGCGCGGCCGCGTTGCTGGTGGTCCGGACCGGTACCGCTTCTTCGGCTGCCGTGTCGTCGTCGCCGATCAGGCCGACGACGACGCCGAGTATCACCATGGCGACGAGGGCGATCCCGGCAACGATCAGTATGTTGCGGCTTGTGCGCCCTCGCCGAGCGTTGTTTTCGAGCTGCTGTCGGTTGTGCACCGAAGTCCCCTGACTGATTGCGGTGACGCGCGAAGGCGCCTACGACGTCCTGACCATGGATCGCCGACTGCGTCTCCCGTGTTTCACTTCCGGTCGCATCTCGAACCCGGATACGTACGACGTCAGCCGAGGCGTGCGGGCGGCCGGGTCTCTCGCACCGTTTCCACCGGTGCCGCGGCGACAGCGGTCTTGCGCTGACCGGTCCGGGCGGCGGTCACCGCGCCGGTCCAGTGCGTGTCGAGGGAGATGCGGGGACGCAACACTTCCGGTAGCCACGGCAGCAGCGGGTCCGGGGCGCGGTCGACCACTCCGCCGACCGGATCGTCCAGATAGTCCCGGCGCACCAGATCCTCTTCGGGGCGGTAGATCTGCCGGACGATCAGCACACACAGTCCGATCACCGCGAGGTCGCGCAGCAGCACGGTCGCGGTGAACCACTGCTCCGGCAGACCCTTGCGGTCCTCGCCGAGGTAATAGAACATGCGCGGCACCCAGACCAGAGCGTCGATCGTCATCCACGCCAGCAGCAGCCGCCGGTGTGGGAGGGCCAGCACCGCGACCGGCACCAGCCACAGCGAGTACTGCGGGCTCCACACCTTGTTCGTCAGCAGGAACGCGGCGACGACCAGGAAGCACAGCTGGGCCAGCCGGGGCCGGCGCGGGGCGGTCAGGCCGATATAGGCGATACCGAGACAGGCGGCCACGAACAGCAGCAGCGAGATCAGGTTGAGGAGGGTGGGTGGTTCCCCGTGCCGCAGCGCCCCGTCGAAACCGGACCAGTCGGTGAACGACATCACCACGTTGTAGAGCGAATCGGGGTCGGCGTGCCGGGTGGTGTTGAGCCGGAAGAATTCCCGCCAGCCGTCCGGGTACAGCAGCGCGATCGGCAGGTTGACCAGGGCCCAGGTGGCCACGGCGCCGCCGCCGGTCAGTGCGGCCGCGCCGAGCGGGCGGGTGCCGAGCAGGTGGATACGCGCGGGGATCTCCGCCAGCCAGGTGCGCAGCGCCGCGACACTGTCGATATCGCGCAACCGGGTCGCCTGATGCGCGCGGGGGGTGCGCTGCATCGGATCGGCACGCAGGCACAGCACCACGATGGGGCCCAGCAGTAGCAGCGGGTACAGCTTCGCCGCGCCACCCAGCCCCAGCAGGACACCGGCCAGCAGTGGCCGCCGGCGGGCCCACGCGAGCAGACCGAGTGCGGCGAACGCGGTCGCCAGGAAATCGAAGTTGGTGAAGGCGTGCACGATGACCAACGGTGAACACGCGACCAGGGCCGCGTCCCATACCCGGCGCCCGGACAGCAGCGCGGTCGCCCAGATGGTGACGAGCCAGGCCACCGAGAGGCCCAGGGCCACCACATTGAAGTACAGGACCACCTGCAGCGCCCCCGGGAGCGGACTTGCGTCCCAGCTCTTGGCCACCAGCATGGAGACGTACTGGTACATACCCGACAGCACCGGATACTCCATGTGCCGGACCTCGGTGCCGCCGCCGGGCGTCTCCTCCACCCAGGACTTCTTGTACGGGAACGCGCCCTCGTTGAGGCGTTCGGCGCCGTACAACGGCACCGTGTCCGAATAGCACATGGCCGTGTACTGGCGGCCGTTGTTCCAGTCGAGGGTGAGCAGTCCGCCGGTGGTGGTGGTCTGCTGGATGCAGCCGGCCTTGGCGAACCAGCCGAAGGCCAGGAAGATCACCGTGAACGCGAGCAGCACCCGCATCGGAGTCCAGAACCGGGCCCGTCCGATCAGCGCGTGATCGCCGACCGGGCCGCCCACGACCGTGCACAGCTGGGCGGTCATCGAATCGTTGCGGCTGGGCTTGTCCCGCGCGTCGGCCGAACGCAGATCCCGGGCTAGCGGTGCGGGTGAGTCGTAACCGGTTGTGGCGGCTCGGCCGGTTCGCCCGTTTCCGGGACCTACACCGTCGTCCGGCCCACCCACCAGTCGCTGCTCACTCACGGCACCCGAGGTTACCTGTTACCGGGGTCCCGGCCCGGACCGAGCCGGGACCCCCGGACAGTGTTGCGGGTTTATCCGCCCGAGTCCGGACGGCTGTCGCCGCCGCTGTCACCGCTGTCCTCACTGTCACCGCCGGTATCGGTACCACCGCCGGCGCCGGGCGCCTGGGTGACCGTCGGGGCCGTACTGGTCTGTCCGGCGGTGGGCTGTCCGGGTAGCGGGCCTTCTCCGTTGTTGCCCTGCGGCTGGTTCTGCGGCTGCTGCTGGCTACGCGGGTTGGGCTGTACCCCGGGCACCGGAATGGTGATACCGGGCAGGATCTCGACCTGGCTCGGCTGGATCACCACCGGGGGCTCGAAGGTCGGCATCGTGGTGGACGGCGCGGTGTAGGGGGCCGTCCACTTCGGCACACCGGCCTGGCCCTTGATCGGCGCGGGTTTGGGGAACTTCTCGTTGGGCGTGCCCTCGAGGGCACCGTCCATCGTGGCCTTCCAGATATCCGAGGGCAGGCTGGAACCGTAGATCATCGCGCCGCCGTAGTTGCGCAGCGGCGAGTTGTCGGTGGTGCCGACCCAGACCGCGGTGGACAACGACGGGGTGTACCCCACCATCCACGCGTCCTTGTTCTCACCGGTATCGCCCAGCTGCGCGGTACCGGTTTTGGCGGCCGAGGCGCGGCCGCCGGCAAGGCCGTGGTTACGGGAGTAGGCGGCGATCGGTTCCATGGCCGCGGTGACATTGTCGGCGACGGCCTCGGAGACCCGCCGTTCCCCGGCCACATCGCCACGATCGAGCAGCACCGTGCCGTCCGCCGAGACGACCTTGCTCACGAAATGCGGCTTGTGGTACATGCCCGAGGCGGCCAGGGTCGCGTATGCGGACGCCATGTCCAGCGGCCGGGCCTGGTACTGGCCGAGGACGATACCGTTGTTCGGCCCGGAGCCGTCCGGCTCGGTCAGGGTGGGGCCGAGACCCGGGAGTTCTTCCGGGATCCCCAGTTTGTGCCCCATATCGGCGATCTTCTGCGGACCGTTCTGCATTTCCAGCTGCATCCGGTAGAAGCTGGTGTTCAGCGAACGTTTGAGCGCCTCGGCGATGGTGCACACGCCGCACTGCTCACCTTCGACGTTGGTGATCTCGATACCGTTCACCGTGATCGGCGAGCTGTCGTACATCTGCGACAGCGGGACACCGTTCTCCAGGTTCTGTGCCAGGCCGATCACCTTGAACGAGGAACCGGTCTGCAGGGCGGCATTGGCGAAGTCGTAGCCGTAACCGTCCTCGCCGCCGTAATAGGCGCGTACCGCACCGGTTTTCGGATCGATCGAGGCCACCGCGGTGCGCAACTTGTCCGGTTCGCCCTCGAGGTTCTTACGAGCCGCGTCGACGGCGGCCTGCTGCGCTCTGGCGTCGATGGTCGTGGTGATCTGCAGACCGGAGGTGTTCAGCTGCTGTTCGCTGATACCCGCTTCGGAGAGTTCCCGCAGGACCTGCGCTTTGACATGGCCCTCCGGCCCGGCGGCCTCGGTCGTCTCCCCGGCCTTGGCCGACGACACCACCTGCGGATAGGTCAGGCCGGTCCGTTCGCCCCGGTCGAGATTGCCACCGGCGACCATACCGTCGAGGACGTAGTTCCAGCGGGACTTGGCGCCGTCGGGATTCGATTCGGGATCCAGCAGCGACGGCAGCTGGATGGTCGCGGCCAATACCGCGCCCTCGGCCACGCTCAGATCCTGTACCGGCTTGTCGAAGTACGCCTTGGCCGCGGCATTGATGCCGTAGGCGCCACGCCCGAAGTAGATGGTGTTCAGGTAGGCGGTGAGGATTTCGTCCTTGCTCCACTGCCGGGCCATCTTCGCCGAGATCACCAGCTCGTGCAGCTTACGGGTGAGGCTGCGTTCGTCACCGACCAGAGCGTTCTTCACATACTGCTGGGTGATCGTCGAACCACCACCGGCGCTTTCGCGTCCGAGGACGTTATCGCGGGCGGCGCGGGCGAAACCGGAGATCGAGAAACCGGGGTTGCTGTAGAAGTCCCGGTCCTCGGCGGCGATCACCGCGTTGCGTACATGCGGCGGAATCTGATCGATCGTCACATCGGTGCGGTTGCCCTCCGGCGGCACCACGCGGGTGATCTCGGTTTCGCCGTCGGCCGCGAGAATCGTTGCGACCTGGTTGGTCTTGAGATCGCCGGGCTCGGG
>NZ_BAGJ01000180.1 GCF_000308775.1 Nocardia testacea NBRC 100365 | reverse complement strand
AACAGATCCACGAAGGACACCCCTTTCCTCGCCACCCCGAAGACCCGGGCCCGGGTCAGGGTGGTGCGCGCCCAATTGCGGTGGGGCCGCATCTCGTTCATCTTGTTGCGATAGCCGGACGCGGCGACCCCGCCGACCTCGACCTGCAGAATGTCCAGGGCGTCGGAGTATTCCTCGTGCGTGACCACCGACAGCGCGTGCACGGCCGCCACATGCGAGGGATGGATGACGGTTTTGCCCTGGATACCGTTGGCGCGGTCCAGCGTGATCTCGCGCAGCAGACCATCCAGGTCCCGGCTCACCAGATAGCTGCGGAAGGGCACCGCGTCGGATTCCTCGAACGGCGCGGTACGCAGCAGCGGCCGGAACATCCGCTCGTGATCGGCGAAGTATTCCCAGACCGGCCCGGTGATCAGGAAACCCGAATCGTCGGCGCGGCCCAGGTAATTGACGATATCGGCGATCACGTCCGCGATGACCCGCACGTCGTAGATGGTCAGGTCACGGTCGCGGCGGATACCGAAGGTCGCGCACATATCGGTGGCGCCGACCCGTACGGCCAGGATCCGTTCTCGCACCTCGGCCAGGCAGGCCGCGATCTGGGTGAGCTCGGAATCCCTGGTCTGCCGGTGCACCAGTGCCGCGGATTCCAGGACCGGCATCCCGTAGAGGGGCCGTTCGGTCCGCGCGGCGGCGGCCGTCAGCGCGGCGAGGTACTTCGGCGCCGAGGAGCTGTCGAACTTGGGGAACACGAAACCCGTCAATACCTGTATCCCCGCGCCCAGCCGGTCGAGCAGTTCGGGCACGGTGTCGGCGTCGCGCACGCGAACGAACAACATCGGGTTCGGGTCCGGGCGGGCGGCGAGTTCGTCGAGCGTGCGTACGGTCTGCTGTTTCGCGAACTCCACCTCGTGGTCGGCGACGGCGTCCTCGAGATCGATCACCATCGAGCACACTCCGCGATCGGCCCGGCGCACGATGGTCGCCGTCAGATCGGCCCGGGTGGCCGGCACGTACAGGGTGGCGCCCAGCGCCATCGCCAATATCTCCCGGTCGGCACAGTCGTCGAACGGCTCCGGTTGGCGGTGGAACAGCGCTCTGGCGTCCGGCCCCTGCAAATACCTGAAATGTCGGCGCGGTACCTGCTTGTACAGGGAAATTTCCTGCCGGACGGCCGTGCCTGCGGTCATCGAGCCCCCGTCTCATCCTCGTCGTTGTCCCGGTGGTGGTTGTTTCCGCATTCGCTCGACAACCCCGGCAATGAATTCGGTGATGGTGTCGAGTTCGTTTACATACGCCCAATAGTCGGGGTGCCGCCCGGTGAGGGATGCGGCTACCCGGTCGAGGCGCTCGACCTGAGCGTCCAGTACCGAACCCCATTCGGCGACCAGTCCCCGTGACACAGCCAGCATCTGGGCGTCCCGGAGGCGGAACCGTACGGCTTCGGCGCGTCGGCGCGGATCTTCGCGGACCGCCCGCAACTCGGCCAGCCGTTTGGTCACGGCGTCGACCAGTTGTTCGGCGTCGGCGAGGTGGCCGCGCGCGGTGGTGGTCAGTTCAAGGGCCTGCTCCGGGGTGTTCTCGGCCGCGGCGGCTCGGGCCCCGGCCAGGGCCCGAGCCGCGGCGGCGATATGACGCTCGCTGGTTCGCTCATTGTCTGCCAGATCCGCCGAACTCGCAGCATTGAACTCCCGCAGCAGCGCCGAATGCGCGGGCCCGATCCGCTCGGCCCGGGTGCGGACCGCCGCGAGCCGGGTGGTGACCGAGGAGATGGCATTGCGCGCGGCCGGGGCCCGAGATGGGGCCTGGGCCAACGATTCCGACAAATCGGCCGTAACGGAAGCCAGCCGGTTCGCCGCCGTCCGCGCCCGGCCGCGATCATCGGAAGGTATCGCGGTCAGTGTGACCATTGCCTCATCCACCGCCGCGGCGCCGTCACGCACCGAGGGATACTCCGCGTACTCCGATTCGGCCGCCTGCCTGCGCACCCGTGCCGCCTCGGCGGTGACCCGCCCGACCAGTTCCGGGACCGCCCGCCGTACCGCCACCGCTTCCTCGAGCGCGGCCCGGTCGCCGTGGTAGAAGCGGTCGACCCGCTGTGCCGCCGAGCCCAGCTGCCGGACCACCGCGTCCAGCCGCTGCTGCCGGTCCGGCCGGCGCGTCCCTGCCGGTTCGTCCTGGTCCAGCTCGCCGGTGAACTGCAGATATGCCGCCGCGGCGGTGTAGCAGTCCTCGCGCACCGCGGCCCAGCGGCGACCGAGCCCCCGTTCCGGGAACATCTCCTCGGCGGCCACGGTGGCCGCTTCCGCGGCCGACTGCCGGCGGTCCATATCCAGGAACGCCGTCGTCAGCGCCGACCGTGCCTGTTCGAACCACGGATCCTCCCCCGACCGGAACCATCCACGCCTGCGGCCTGCCACAGACCCGATGGTATGAGATTCCACCACCCGCGCGCCGCCACACCGCGGCGGGCCCGGCTCCCCCGCGTACCCGGGGGCATACCGCGACGACGACGGAGCGGGGCGGGCGGGCACTCCGAAAGCCTTCGATCCCAAACCATCCGGGCGCGCCGCCCGCGCGCGGCGGTGACCGGCTTGCCCGAGTTTGTACGCAAGTTCACCGAAACCCACTACTGTCGTATTCCGTACCCGGCGGTTACCGACATGCTGGGAATCACAGACGACTACGAAAGGGAATCCCGCATGGGTGTCAGTTTGTCCAAGGGCGGCAACGTCTCGCTGAGCAAGGCGGCTCCGGGCCTCACTGCGGTCGCCGTCGGCCTGGGCTGGGATGTACGCACCACCACGGGCACCGATTTCGATCTGGACGCCAGCGCGATCGCCACCGGAGCCGACAAGAAGGTCGTCTCCGACCAGCACTTCGTGTTCTTCAACAACCTCAAGTCCCCCGACGGCGCCATCGAGCACGTCGGTGACAACACCACCGGCGAGGGCGAAGGCGACGACGAGGTCATCAATGTCGACCTCGCCAACACCCCGGCGAATATCGAGAGCATCTTCTTCCCCGTCTCGATCTACGAAGCGGACAGCCGTTCGCAGTCGTTCGGTCAGGTGCGCAACGCCTACATCCGCGTCGTGAACCGGGCCAGCGGCGAGGAGCTCGCCCGCTACGACCTGTCCGAGGACGCCTCCACCGAGACCGCCATGGTCTTCGGTGAGCTGTACCGCAACGGGGCCGAGTGGAAGTTCCGCGCCATCGGCCAGGGTTACGCGTCCGGCCTGGCCGGTATCGCGCGTGACTACGGTGTGAACGTCTGACGATCCACACCTCCGGGTAGCGTGAGGGGGTCCGGTGACGGGCCCCCTCGTTCTCTGCCCGCAGCGGCGCCAGGGGACAAATTGGACAAATAGGCGGTCGACGGCAACGCTGGTGACTGGTCGTCGATGCCGCCGATCAGGTTTCTCGTACAGGCCGGGATACCGACCGCAGTCCGGCCACCGCACACGAAAGGTCCCAGCGTGGTCCTGCGCATATTCGGTTTATCCTTAGTCGTCACGGTGCTGTCGCTGGGGGTGGCGTTCCTCTACGGCGGCCCCACCGCCCTGGCACTCTGCCTCATCCTCGGCATCCTCGAGGTGTCGCTGTCGTTCGACAATGCCGTGATCAACGCCACCATCTTGGAAAAGATGAGTGAGTTCTGGCAGAAGATCTTCCTCACCATCGGCATCCTGATCGCCGTCTTCGGTATGCGGCTGATCTTCCCGCTGGCCATCGTCTGGATCACCGCGGGCCTCAACCCGGTCCAGGCCTTCGACCTCGCGTTGAACCCGCCCCCCGGCGACGCCGCCTACTTCCCGGACGGCAGCCCCAGCTACGAGACCCTGCTCACCGACGCACACCCGCAGATCGCGGCATTCGGCGGCATGTTCCTGGCGATGCTGTTCCTGAACTTCATCCTCGAAGACCGCGAACTCACCTGGCTGTCCTGGCTGGAACGCCCACTGGCCAAGGCCGGCAAGCTGGACATGATGTCGGTGGTCGTGGCCGGGATCGGCCTGGTGCTGGCCGCGGAGTTCCTCGCCCACGACGACGACCGCTCCACCGTGCTGCTGGCCGGTCTGCTCGGCATGATCATCTACATCGCCGTCGACGGTCTGGGTTCGATGTTCCATGCCGAGGAACGCGCCGAGGAAGCCGCCGGCGGCCCGTCCGAGCTGGCCAAGGCCACCGGTAAGGCCGGGTTCTTCCTGTTCCTCTACCTCGAGGTGCTGGACGCCTCGTTCTCCTTCGACGGTGTGATCGGCGCGTTCGCCATCACCGCCGACCCGATCATCATCGCCCTGGGCCTCGGTCTCATCGGTGCCATGTTCGTCCGGTCCATCACGGTCTACCTGGTCCGCAAGGGCACGCTGGCCGAATACGTGTACCTCGAACACGGCGCCCACTGGGCTATCGGCGCACTGGCGTTCATCCTGCTGATCACGGTCGGCGATATCCACGTCCACGAGCTCGTCACCGGTCTCATCGGTATCGCCTTCATCGGTGCCGCGGTGCTGTCCAGCATCCGCCGCAACCGCAAGGAAGACGATTCGAAACCCACCGCCGCATCGGAACCGGCACCGGTGGGCTGACCCGACACGTCCCCCGTACAACAGTGGGAGCCGACCCGGGGGTCGGCTCCCACTGTCGTTTCACCCCGCGGGCACAGCATCCGACTACGCACCCCACCGGCCGGACGGACCCGGCCGCCCCGGTCGTCAAGTTCCCGTGGTCCCCGCCTCGTGGCGCGCGGCGTCGTACTGCTCGAAGTACGCCCGGCCCACCGCGAACATGCCGCGCTGCGGTAACCGGAAGTCACCGAGCGCCGTCTGTTCGGCCAACGGCCCGGGCGGCCCGATATCGACGCCGTCGATCCGGGCCACGGTCCGCTCGACCGTCCACAGCATCCGCGGCTCGAGCCGGAACCATTGCCCGTTCGGGGTGGTGCCGCGCAACCGCACCTGCCCGGCGCCGAGCGCCGGACCCGCCACCCGCGACATGAGCGACAGCACCGTGGAGTTCCGCCACAGCGCCGCGGGCAGCACGCCGCCCAGCGTCGTCATCGCCGTCGTCGCCGGCGACCGCCCCAGTTCAATATCCCATACCAGCGTGCCGGGCACCCGCACCGTCAACGCGAAGGGGCCCGTCCAGGTCACCGCGATATCCGTGACCCGCGCGTCCACCAGCGCGGCGCCGTAGTACCGCACACAACTGGCCTCCGGCGCGACACTGCTGTAGATGACCCATTCCCGATCCGGGTTCCGGAGCCAGACCGATTCGTATCCGGGCCCCACCGAGCTGGCGGCGAAATGCCGGAACGCCAGGTAGTGGCCGTCGGCGAACGGCTGACCCATCACCCCGTACCCGGCGAACCGCTCCGCGTCCGCCCCTGCGGGCAGTGCCGGCTCGGTTCCGGCGATCGTTCGCGGACTGTCGACCATTGCCGTCCTCCTCGACGAGCGGACGCTACACCCCCTATTTTACGTACGTGAGCTGGGAAAACACCTCTCGGCATCGAATCGTCGCCTTGTGTGCGCCGCTCCGGTGCTGCCCCGTGGGACCGTGCGGCGCGGCGCACGGTCACAGCGCCCGGCACCTGTCACAGCTCCGGGCGCGGTCACGGCCCCGCGCCGGCGCAGCGACGAGAGCCCGGACGATCAGCCGCACCGCCCTTCCGCTGCCCGGCACCGCCGAACGGTCGGCACCGGACCGCCGGATCGCCCCACGCCCCGCACCGATCCGGCAGTATCAAGTCCATGGCGACCGACAAGGAACGTATGCTGCGCGGCGAGCTCTATCGCGGTAACGACCCGGAACTCGTCGCGGAACGCCGCGCCTGCCACACGCTGACCGCCCGCTACAACGACACCGCCCCCGATGCCGAGACCGAACGGCAGGAGATTCTCGGCAAGCTGCTGGGCGCGTGCGGCACCGGCACGGTGATCATGCCGCCGTTCCGCTGCGACTACGGCTATCCGACCAGAATCGGCAGCAACACCTTCATCAACTACGACATCGTGATCCTCGACTGCGCCCCCGTCACCATCGGCGACGATGTGGCGATCGGCCCCCGTGCCCAGCTCCTCACCCCGCTGCACCCCATGGAGGACCACGAACTCCGGCGGGCCGGCCAGGAATCCGCCGCGCCCATCACCATCGGTGACAACGTCTGGCTGGGCGGCGGCGTCATCGTCTGCGCCGGAGTCACCATCGGCGAGAACACGGTGATCGGCGCGGGCAGCGTGGTCACCCGCGATATCCCGCCCCGCGTCTTCGCCGCCGGCAACCCCTGCCGCGTCATCCGGGATCTCTGATCCCGGAGCACCCTCCGCGGCGCCACTGTTGCCGGAAGGCGCAGGCGGCCGCCCGCTGCGGTTCGCTTCGGATCGCTACGGTCTCCTCCCGGCTCACGATGAGAGTCCGGGACCGACGGCTCGTTCCGGAATGACGATCTCCGGAGGTCGCGGTGCCACAGCGAGCAGGTCGGCGCGGCGGCGCTGCCGGAAATCGCGGGGGGTTTCCCCGTAATGGGATTTGAACGCCGTCGAGAACCCGGTGCTGGTGAACCCGCACCGTGCCGCGATCTCCGCTATGGACTCCGGCCCCGGACGCGCGAGCAGATCACGCGCCATGCGCAACGCCTCACCGCGCCGCAGCTCCCGATAGGTGATGCCGGTCCGGTGTAGTACGGCGCGCAGCTGACGGGGCGACCAGCCCAGCGCACGAGCGACCGCGGGCAGCCGTACATCCCCGGACCCGATGTTCTCTCGGACGAATGCCCTGATGGCGTCGACGGTTTCGGTCAGGTGGGTGTGCTTTGGCCCGAGGTCACCGACGAGCATCAGGCACAGCAGTTCGGTGACCCGGTCACAGACGGCGTCGAATTCCGGTGTCGTCAGATCCGACTGCGCGGCAAGGGTGGCGACGAGCATGCTCTGCACGATCCGGCCGAGACCCGTCGACATATCGAGCGCCGTCCGCACTTCGGGAGCGGGGAGCCGGCGCTCCAGTCGCGTACGGGGCAGGAGCAGCGCGTAGGCCGTCGAACCGGGCAACAGCACCCGGCAGGCCCGGTCCAGGTCGAGAAGGAATCCGCGGTGGGCCGCCACCCTGGTGAGCCGGTCCTGCTGCTGGATGAGCCATTCGCCACGTCTGGGCAACACCATCCAGCAGTAGTCGCTCGGACCGTGCCGGATATGCGAACGGTTGCGATACATCAGGTGGTCGCCGCCCTGCTCGGAGCGCAGCAGGGTGTAACTCGGAGACTCCTGAACCGCGATCCGAGCCCACCAGTCGGCCGGATCACGGTAGCGGTGGTCGGCCTTCAGGAAATGGTCGGTCACCTCGGTCCACTCGTCCGCGTTCGCGACGGTCAGCCGGTAATACCGCATAGCGCTGGCTCTGCCGGTCCGATACTCATTTCCGCCTATCCGCTCGGGGACGGTCCGTCAGAATTGTGACACCTTCCCCCTGCCGGCCTGTCGGTCGCTCAGTCGCGGGTTCCGAGTTGCACCGGCACGCTGAGCGGACCATTGGTCATGAACTGCGGCGCATAGGGGACCGCCTCTGGATCACACGCGAGGCGCATCCGCGGGAACCGGCCGAACAGGGTGGCCAGCGCGGTCCGGGACTCCAGCCGGGCCAGATGCGCACCGAGGCAGAAGTGCGGACCGCGGCCGAAGCCCAGCTGGTCGATGTCGTCGCGATCGATATCGAAGACATCGGCATTCGAGTACTTCCGCGGATCGCGTCCGACCCCCGCGTACCAGCCCACGATCGCCCCCTGGGGAATGTCCACACCGGCGATCCGAACATCCCGCAGGGCATACCGGTTGAACATGGCGCAGGCGGCGTTCCGGTAGCGCAATGCCTCCTCCACTACGTCTGCCCAGCGATCCCCGGCCCTGGCCGCCGCGAGCTGATCGGGAAATGTGTAGAGAGCCACGATCGCATTCCCGAGCAGGTGCATCGTGGTCTCGTGTCCGGCCACGATGATGATCCACAGCATTTCGACCAGTTCGGCATCGGCGATCCCATGATCGGGCTGGGCCCGCACCAGATCCGAGGTGAGGTCGTCACCCGGGTTGTCGTGCTTGTCCGCGACCAACCCGGTCAGGTAGCCGACCATTTCCTCCATGGCGGTCCGGGTCTGCTCACCGGTGCTGGTGTGTGCGATCAGCGTGGACGTCCAGCCCCGGAACTTTCCCCGGTCGGCGACCGGTACGCCGAACAGTTCGCAGATCACCGTGACGGGCAGCGGCATGGTGAAGTGCTCGACGAGATCGACTTCCGGCCGGTCGGCGAATTTGTCGATCAGGTCGTCGGTCAGCTGCCGGATACGCGGTTCGAGCCGGGCGACCCGGGCGGGAGTGAAGGCACGCGCGATGGCCCGGCGCATCCGCATATGATCGGCGCCGTCCTTGTTGAGCAGGTGATCGGCGTCGGTCAGGACCCGTAGCGGCCAGTCGGCCGGGACGGTGCCGTCCTGCATCGCGGGACAGTTCTTCGCGCTGTGACTGAACAGAGTGCCGTCACCGGCGAGTATCTCACCGACCGCCTGGTAGCTGACCGCCATCCAGGCCCGGACCCCACCCGGCAGTTCGTAGGGCACGATGGGCCCGGTCCGGATCATCCGGTCGAAGGTGTCGACAACTGGTTCTCCAGCGGTGGGCAACTGGATGAGTGACTCGGTCATGCAGGACTCCGTGCTGTGATCGGCCTCTGCACGCGCGCGGTCTACGCGTGCTCGAAAAGTGTGATCCGGGGGCAGGCAACTGATCGACTCGAACGGAGATCTCTGCCGCGCAGCGAAATTCGGCGGCGCGGGATCGAAAGATCCGGAGGTGAGGCGGGTCGGTCCGACGGATGACAAACGCACTTCGGCTGTGCGGAACGAGCACCGGCCGAGGTTCTCCGGCAGCCCCGGGCCCGGGCGCGCCCGCGCCGGACGATCTCAGCTGTGGGCGAGCAGAGTTGTCAGCGCCACGTGCAGGGCGGTGCCGGTCAGGACGCTGAGCGCGGCATTGCGGCGCCACAAGTGCAGTGCGAGGGTGACCACGAGGGCCGGCCCGGTGAGGACCAGTCGGGCGGCGGTCATATCGCGCAGGGTGTACGCCGCGAGAATCACCATGACACCGACGGGCATATGCCGGCTCAGATAGTCGACAGTGGTGCTGCTCCGTAGCGGGGCCAGCACGGCGAAGGGTAGCGCGCGCAGTGACCAGGTGATCGCGGTGCACACCGCGACGGCAGCGATCAGATAGCCGGTATCAGGCACGGGTGAGCTCCCTGCTGATGGCGAATCGGCGGATCAACAGCGCGGCCGTGAACAACCCGAGGGCGACGGGCAGCATCTGTCCCGGCAGCAGGAGCCCGGCGACCAATGCACACCCCAGCGCGGTGACCGGGACCGGGATATCGCGCTGGGCACGGTATCCGTCCACCGCGAGTACGACGAACAGCGCGGTCAAGGCGAAGTCGAGGCCGTCGAGCTGTACCGGGAGCAGTGCCGCGCCACCGGCGCCGATGGTGGCGCCGGCGACCCAGTAGCCCTGACACAGCACCTGCAGCCACAGAATGCGTCTACCGCTCCATGCCCGCGCCGAGGCCCCGGTGGTCAGCGCATAGGTCTCGTCGGTCAACGCGAAGGTCGCATAACCCTTGCCCCACCGGCCGCGCACCCGGTGCAGCGGAAAGGAGAGCGCGTAGAAAACGTGGCGGAAGTTGACCAGGAACGCGGTCAAGGCCACCTGGGCCAAGGGTATGGCGGCGGTGACGAGCCCGATGAGCAGGAATTCCAGCGACCCGGCATAGATGACGCCGGCGAACACCGGCGCCCACCACCAGGCCGGCCCGGAGTGCACGACCAGCATTCCCAGCGCCAGGCCGAGGGGGAACAGGGCCAGGCCCACCGAACCGGAGTCGGCCAGCGCCGCCCGCAGGTCCGACGGCGCCGGGCCGGAACCGGGTGGGGCGGGAACACGGGAAGCTGCGGTCTGCGCCGAACTGCTGCTCATATGGTTATTTTATGTAAGTGAGCACGTAATATGGTTTCCGAAGATACCTCGATTCGGCGATTACGAGACATGAATGCAGCTTGATTCGATCGATCGCAATATTTTGTTCCACCTCCGCCGGGACGGTCGCCTGACGAATGTCGAATTGGCCAAACGGGTGGGTCTGACACCGCCGCCGTGCCTCCGCCGGGTGAAGCGACTCGAGGAGGCCGGGATCATCAGCGGCTACCGGGCCCGGATCGATCCGGCCGCGACCGGGCGCGGATTCGAGGTCGTCGTGGCGGTGGAGATCAGCATCAACGATCTGCAGACGGTGGAAGAATTCGAGAAGGCCATCGCTTCCTACGACGAAGTCGTCGAATTCCATCGACTCTTCGGCCGCCCCGATTATTTCGTCCGGGTCGCGGTGGCCGACCGTGAAATCTTCGAAACCTTCCTGACCGGCAAACTCATGGGCCTGCGGGCGGTCGCCCGGGTGGATTCCCACCTGATCATGAAGAAGATCAAAACCGACGACTGAACCGGATCGCTGTCACCGGGCGGGCCGGCCTCACCGCCGAAGACCGACGCCGTCGACTGGTCCAGAGCCGCACCCACCGGCGCAGCCCGCCGCCCGGCGGGGAAGGCGTCACGCTTGCATACCCTACCGGGGTACTGTATTAATGGAATTGCTTCTCCCGCGGCCGGTGATCACGAAACCGGAGGCACCCGCGGGCCCTTACTCGATCGACAGGAACCGATATGAGCACCTCGATCATCACCGTCGCGGGAATGACCTGCGGCGGTTGCGCTTCCAAGGTCCGCGCCGAGATCGGCGCCCTCGACGGTGTCACCGGCGTCGAGGCCGATCCGGCCACCGGCCGTGTCACCGTCGAATCCGGTGGCACGGTCGACCCCGATGCCATCGGCAATGCTGTGGAGGCCGCCGGCTACCGAGTCGTCACCTGAAGTAGCGAGTCCTGAACGAAGCCGTGACCCGGGGCCCGGTCCTCCGCGCACCGCCGGTTCCTCCCCGCCGGTCGGTGCGCCGATAAGGCGTCCTCCACCCGTTCGTGTTTTCCAGGAGGGGTGCCGCCGGAGGCCCGGTCACAGGACGGCGAGGGAGGACCGCGACGGCGACCAGGTTGTGTCGCGACCGTTGCGGTGTTCCTTCGCCGATCCGGCGGCACGGCGAGAACAATGAAGACAAGGAGGTGGTGCGGGTGAACGGGATGGTCGCATATGCCGCTGTATCGCGCGGCCGCGCAGGCGGTGTCCGGCGCGGCGACGCCGGTGCGCCACCTGCGGTGAGCGGCGCGTTCTCCCGCGACCGCCTGCGGTACCCGGATCCGAATGGTCCGCGGTGAATACATCCTCCGGTCTACGACGTAGGTCGGTGGCGCTGCTTCTGATGGCGGTGCTGCTGGTCGTCCCGATCATGCACTGCACCGTGGACCGGGTCGACGAGCACGCTCACGGCTCTGACACGGTGGCCGCGCTGTCGGTCGGTAGCGCCCAGGCCGATCATGTGCAGGCTATGAGTGGTCCTGTCGGTCACGACGGTGATCAGCACATGATCTTCTGTGTCGAGAAGTCGTTGCTGCCCTCTGGCGGCGCGCTCGTGGTGCCGATGCTGTGGATGGTGCTGATCGGTGTGGTCGCCGTGGCCACGGTGACCGTGATGTTCACCGGCGGTGCCCAGGGGATCCGTGGTCCGCCGGGCACCGGTTCACCCGCGTTGAACGGGCGAGCCATTCTCACGAATTTCTGTATCTCCCGACGCTGACAGGTCAGCGCCAGGCCGTCGTATGCCGTCGGCCGGTGTTCGCTGCCTGCTCACCGTCTCAACCGCCCTGTACGGCGGTTCGGATACAGAAAGCGACGATCATGAACAACGTCGTGTCCGGTAACTCCGCTGCGTCGTCTGCGGCTGTGCTCACCCCGCCTGCTCCGGTGCGGGAGTCGAGTTCGCTGGTCGGCAATACCCCGGTTCTGTGGGTGGGGGCGCCGCCGGCGTCCCCCGGCCGCGGATTCTGGGCGAAATTGGAGGGGTTCAACCCAGGCGGGATCAAGGATCGCCCCGCCCTGCACATGGTCCGGCGCGCGAAACAGCGCGGCGACCTGGCACCAGGGGCCCGCATCATCGAATCCACCAGCGGCACGCTGGGGCTCGGACTGGCGCTGGCGGGGGCGGTGTTCCACCATCCCGTCACCGTGGTCACCGACCCGGGACTGGAACCGATCGTGGAACGCATGCTCGCCTCCTACGGCGCCCGCGTCGAGGTGGTGGCCGAGCCGCACCCCACCGGCGGCTGGCAACAGTCCCGCCGCGACCGGGTCACCGAACTCCTGGCCGCCGAGCCCGGCGCGTGGTGCCCCGACCAGTACAACAACCCCGACAATATCGACAGCTACGAATCCCTCGGCCTGGAGTTGACGCACCAACTGGGCGAAGTCGACGTGCTGGTGTGCGCCGTCGGCACCGGCGGTCACTCGGCCGGTGTGGCGCGGGTACTGCGCCGATCCAATCCCGACCTGAAGCTGATCGGCGTGGACACCATCGCCTCCACCATCTTCGGCCAGCCCGCCGGCCCGCGCGTCATGCGCGGCCTGGGCTCCAGCATCTTCCCCCGCAACGTCGACTACCCCGCGTTCCACGAAGTGCACTGGGTGGCACCGGCAGAAGCGGTCTGGGCCTGCCGCGCCCTGGCCGGTACCCATTACGCGACCGGCGGCTGGAGTGTGGGAGCCGTCGCGCTGGTCGCCGGCTGGGCCGCGCGGACCTTTCCGGACGGTACTCGGATCGCGGCAGTGTTCCCGGACGGTCCACAACGCTATTTCGACACCGTCTACAACGATGACTATTGCCGCGAGCACGGACTGCTCGACTCCGCCCCGCCGATCGAACCCCACGTGATCTCACACCCCCGCGAGCGGGTGGTGCACTCGTGGACGCGCTGCACCACCGTCATCGACCCGCACGTGCCCGACCCGGCAGGAGGTGGCCCACCGTGACCGTAGTGCGCGGCTTCCGCAGCTTCGATCCGGCCGCGCGGCTGCTGATGATCAACCAGTTCGGCATCAACCTCGGCTTCTACATGCTGATGCCGTATCTGGCCGGCTATCTCGCCGGACCCCTGGGACTGGCGGCGTGGGCGGTCGGGCTGGTCCTCGGGGTCCGCAATTTCTCCCAGCAGGGCATGTTCCTCATCGGTGGCACGCTCGCCGACCGGCTCGGCTACAAACCCCTGATCGTCGCGGGCTGTCTGCTGCGCACCGGTGGCTTCGCGCTGCTGATATTCGCGACCTCCCTGCCGTGGCTGTTCATCGCGTCCGCCGCCACCGGGTTCGCCGGGGCATTGTTCAACCCGGCCGTGCGTGCCTATCTGGCCGCCGACACCGGCGAACGCCGCGTCGAAGCGTTCGCGATGTTCAACATCTTCTACCAGGCCGGCATCCTGGCCGGACCGCTCGTGGGCCTGGCACTGATGCTGCTCGATTTCCGCCTCACCGCCGCGGCCGCAGCGGTCGTGTTCGCGGTCCTGACCGTGGCACAACTGTTCGCTCTCCCGGCCCGCCGCGACCAGTCGGCCGCGGCACCGACATCTGTGCTGCACGATTGGCGCACGGTCGCGGCCGACCGCCGCTTCCTGTGGTTCTCGCTGACGATGATCGGCTCCTATGTGCTGTCGTTCCAGGTGTATCTGGCCCTGCCGCTACAAGCCGAATACCTCGCCGGAGCTCACGCCCAGGTGTTGGTCTCGGCGCTGTTCGTGGTCTCCGGGGTCGTCGCCGTGGCCGGACAGCTACGGATCACGAAATGGTTGGAAGCACGCTGGGGAACCGGACGCAGTCTCGCGGTGGGTATGGCGATCCTGGCCGCGGCGTTCGTGCCGCTCCTGGCCGTGCCCGGGCCAGGGCGATTCGGCGTCACGGCCGCCGTCACCGCGCTGCTGCTGTCCGCGGCGGTGCTCGCGGTCGGCACCGCCGCGGTGTTCCCCTTCGAAATGGACACCGTCGTCTCGCTGGCGGGCGGGAGACCGGTCGCCACCCAGTACGGCTTCTACAACACGATCGTCGGCGTCGGCATCCTGGCCGGCAACCTCGCCACCGGCGCTGTCGTCGGCGCCGCCCGCGCAGCCGGCGCGGACTGGGCGGTATGGGCAGGACTCGGCCTGATCGGCACACTGTCGGCCTTCGCGCTACACCGACTCGACCGATCACCACCGTCGGAACAGGCCACTCGCGACGCACCGGACATCCACCCCACCACCGCCGAAGCCCGCCTGTCCGGCCGGAAAGCCACACAGCCGGATGTGGCAGCCACCCACCGGCCGGCCTCCGGCGTCGACCATCGGGAAGGCGAGCCGGGGAGGACCACGCGGCGCTGACCCTCGCACCGCCGCGCGAGGACCGACCCTTTCGTCGGCGCCCGGTGGTGACCCGCATCGCGGGTATCGACTCGATCTCCAACCCCGGCACGGGCCCACCCGGCACTTTCGTCCGCGGCGACGAGTCCGCCACCCACACTTGACGGATATACCCCCTGGGGTATTGTCGACTCGGACAGATACCCCCGGGGGTATAGCCCGTGCCGATCCGGCGAACGACCCGTGAAGGCGGAGTGAGCAGTGGCAGAGACGATGACCGATCGGAAAGAGGCCGGCCGGACCGCGAGCGGGACGCTCTCGCGCCTGGGTGCGACCATGGCCGGGCACACGCGCTGGGTGTTCGGCGTCTGGTTGATCGTGCTGGTCGCACTGGGCTCGGCGGCGCCGAGTGTGTTCACCTCCCTGGCCGGCGCCGGATGGCAGGCCAACGGGTCGGAGTCGGTGCAGGTACGGGAGTTGGCCCAGCAGCACTTCGGCGGAAACTCCTCGGCGGCCGTGCAGGTCGTGGTGCATTCCGACACCGAGACCGTCGACAGTCCGGCGGTGCAGGGCGTGCTGGCCGGGATCACCGCCGAATTCGCCGGTGACAGCCGCTTCGGCAATGTGGTGCCCCCGCAGCCCGGGATGACGATCAGCCCGGACGGGCATACGGGCATCCTCGTCGCGGGCGCGAACGCCTCCACCGACGACATGGTCCGCGCGGTGGACGAACACAAGCAGGCACTGACGGCACTGTCGGGCGACGGAATCGAGGTCTATCCGACCGGAGCGTCCGCGCTGTGGAGTGATTTCAACAAGGCCAACCACGACGCGATGATCAAGGCCGAATTGTTCTCCTGGCCGGTGACTCTGGGAATCATGGTGCTGGCGTTCGGCTCCCTGGTGGCCGCGGGATTGCCACTGCTGCTGACCGTCGCCGGCCTGGTGGCATCGGCGGGCGGGCTGGTGCTGCTGAACCAGATCACACCCATCTCGGTGTGGGCCATGAATTTCGCGATGATGTTCGCCCTCGCCCTGGGTATCGACTACGCCCTGTTCATCGTCGCCCGTTTCCGCGACGCACTGACCAGAGCCGGCAGTACTCGTGCCGCCGTGGCCGAGACCATGGACACCGCCGGCAAAGCTGTCCTGCTGTCCGCACTCACCGTGCTGGTCAGCCTGTCGGCTGTCCTGTTGGTTCCGGCACCCGCGGTGCGCACCATGGCGGTGGGGATCATGCTGGCGGTGGTCTTCGTCCTCGCGGCCACGCTCACCCTGCTGCCCGCGGCCCTCGGCGCGCTCGGGGGCAGGATCAACGCCGCCGCGCTGCCGTATGCCAAACGACAACAGCATCGCTCGCCGCGGTTCGCGCGATGGGGCGAACTACTGCACGCGCACCCGTGGCCATTCGCGATCGGCGCGCTCGCGGTTCTGGTCGGACTGGCGATCCCGGTACTGGGCCTGAAAGTCGCCATGCCCTCGATCCAGGTCGTGCCCGCCGACGCGCCCGTGCGACAGGGCTATGAACTCGTGCAGCAGCAGCTGGGCCCCGGCGCGCCGGGGGCGTTGCAGATCATCACTCCGGCCGGTGACGCTGCCGAGACCGCGCGTATCGCCGCCGCCGGCGACGGTATCGCGATCGTCACCCCCGCCCAGCCCGCCGGTGACGGCTCGGACCTGGTGATGATGCAGGCACTGCCCACGGTCGACCCCTCCGACGGGCAGATGGGCACGATCCTCGACGGGTTGCGCGATCGCCTTCCGGCGCAGGCGCTGATCGGTGGCGCGCCCGCGGAGAACCTCGATCTGCAGGCTGCCCTGAACCACTATCTGCCGATCATCGTCGGCGTCATCCTCGCGCTGGGCTTCGTGCTCCTGCTGGTCGCCTTGCGAGCCCCACTGATCGCCGCGCTGGGCACCCTGGTCAGCCTGCTCTCGACCGCGGCGGCCTTCGGTGTGGCGAAGCTGATCTTCCAGGACGGCCACGGTGCGAGCCTGCTCGGATTCACTCCGCAGGGGTTCCTCGACGGGTGGGGGCCGGTGTTCTTCTTCGCCATGATCTTCGCGATCGCCATGGACTACACCGTGTTCCTGCTGGCCACCGCGAAGGAGCACTACGAGCACTCGAACGATCCGAAAACCGCCCATGTCGACGGCCTGGCCCATTCCGGGCGAGTGATCTTCGCGGCGGCCGCCGTCATGGTCGCGGTCTTCTTCACCTTCGCCCTGGCGCAGCCCCTGCCACCGAAGGAGATGGGCATCATCCTCGGGGTCGCCGTCCTGCTCGACGCCATCGTGGTCCGGCTCGTCCTGCTTCCGGTGATGCTGCGGCTGACCGGCCACGCTGCCTGGTGGTCGCCGCGGTGGCTGCGCGCAGTGCTCCCGGCCATCAACTTCTCCCACCGATGAGAGCGGGCGAGGATCCTGATACCCCCAGGGGTATTATTGAAAAGGTGACCGAGAAGGAGAACACGATGATCGGCGACGAGAACAGCATCGCACCGGTACTGAACCGGTTGCGCCGCGCCCACGGCCAGCTCGCCGGCGTGATCGCGATGATCGAGGCGGGACGCGATTGCAAGGATGTCGTCACGCAGCTGGCGGCGGTGTCCCGCGCCCTGGACCGGGCCGGATTCAAGATCGTCGCCACCGGTCTGCGCGAATGCCTCGATCGCCGGGACGACGGCGACACCGATCCGATGACCGTCGACGAACTGGAAAAACCGTTCCTCACCCTGGCCTGACCCCGCGAGCAGCGCGGGACGGCCACCTCGAGACAAGGACGGCTCTACCTGTGCAGCACTCCCCGCGGTCCCGCGGCTGGACCATCGACCGTATCGTCCCGCTACTGGCGGGAATCCTGACCCTGACCGGAACGGCTCTGGCAGTGGGGGTTTCGCCCTGGTGGCTACTGCTGACCACCCTGGTGGGCGCCAACCTGCTGCTCTACAGCGCGGTCGGCTGGTGCCCGGCCACCCTGCTCATGGCCCGCCTCGGGATCCCGTCTCGCCCCACCGCGTGTACGCACCCGCGTATATGACGACCCGCTCACCGAACTCCTCGACCGGCATGTTCGTTCGGTCATGGAGCAACACCACCGGCTTCGACTGTTCACCGGCCACTACCGGTGGCGCCGTCGAGCGGACTCGTCAGGAGTCGGCCATGTGACTCGGCGAGATCGGCGCAACCCCCACCATGATGGTGACAACGGTGGCCGATCGGGGAGGCCGGGCATGGCAGGTCTGGCGGCCGATAACGCCACCGTACTTCTGCTCGGCTCTCCCGAGTCGCAGCGGTGGTCGCTTCCGGTCGCTGCGCTTGCCGCAACCGACTCGACAGTGTGGTCAGTGTCCGGTGGTGGGGAGTTCGACGGTGAAGCGTGCTCCGTGACCGAGTCCTCGGCTGTAGGCGCGGATGTGGCCGTCGTGGGCCTCGACGAGGGCGCGTGCGATGGTCAGGCCGATGCCGCTGCCGCCGTGGCGGCGGTCGCGGGCGGTATCGGCGCGGTAGAAGCGGTCGAAGAGGTGGTCGAGGTGGTCGGGGGCGATACCGTCTCCGGTGTCGGTGACCGCGATCTCCACGCGCCCGGGTCCTATCGGCCGACTGCCGACGGTGACCTCGCCACCGGCGGGGGTGTGGCGCAGGGCGTTGTCGAGAAGGTTGCCCAGTACCTGTCCGAGCCGGTCGGGGTCTACGGATACGGCGGCGGAGTCCCGGATGTGGGTGTGTAGTGCGACGCCTTTGGTGTCGTAGCGCTCGCGTACGGCGTGGACGGCGTGAGTGATCAGTATCGCGGTGGTCGTGGGCACCGGCTGGATTCGGGTGAGGTGTTCCTCGGCGCGTGACACCGCGCTGATGTCCTGAACGAGACGTTCGAGACGCTGGGTCGCCGAGCGCAGAACTCGACGGGTGTCGTCGTCGAAGTCGCGGACGCCGTCGTCGAATGCTTCGAGGTAGGAATCGAGCGTGGCGATCGGTGTGCGCATTTCGTGGCCGAGATCGGCCAGCATTCTGCGCCGGGTGGTTTCGGTGGCGTCGAGCCGGCGAGCGAGTTCGTTGACGGTGACGGCGAGTTGGTCGAATTCGCGGCCCAGCCCGGGGCTGGGGACGCGGGAGTCGTAGCGTCCACCCGCGATCTGGGCGGCCGAGGTGGTCACGGCGGTGAGCGAGCGTTGGACACGGTGGGTGATGTACCAGCTCACCGCCAGTGCCAGGAGCACCGCGATCGCCACGGCCAATCCCCAGGCGAGCACGATGGCCTGACCGAAGGCTTGCTCGACGTGAGTCGCCTGATCGGAGTTGTGGTCGATGCCGGCTTGGCCGAGATGGTCGTGGAAAATGCCGGGGGCCATCGCGGAGGCGACCAGCCAGGCGCTGACGGCGCATCCGATCACCACCACGGTCAAGGCGCCGAACAGCCTGGTTCCGAAACTCGCACCCGCCGCGCGCCGCCGCGCCGGCCCTTCCGCTGCCGCATCGTGTTCGTGAAGACCGGAAGTCAAGTCCCGCTGCCCATCCGGTAGCCGACGCCGCGGACGGTGCGGACATATCGCCCCCGGGTGGCGTCGTCGCCGAGCTTGCGACGCAGGTGGCCGATGTGCACGTCGACCAGGTGCTCGTCACCGATCCAGCTGGGACCCCACACGGCGCCGATCAGCTGGGCCCGGGTGAATACCACCCCGGGATCACGGGCCAGGGCGGCCAGGACATCGAACTCGGTGCGGGTGAGCGCCACCGGTACCCCGTCGACGGTGACCTCGCGGCCGTCGACGTCGATGGCCAGGTCACCGAACACCCGGACCGGGGAGGCGGGGCCGGCGCCGGCCGGGGCGGTGCCGGTTCGTGGGCGGCGCAGCATGGCCTGGATCCGGGCCATCAGCTCACGGGGGCTGAACGGTTTGGTCATGTAGTCGTCGGCACCGACCGACAGGCCGATCAGCGTGTCGACTTCTTCGGCGCGTGCGGTGAGCATCACGACGTAGGCGTCGGAGAAGGTACGCAGCTGCCGGCACACCTCGACCCCGTCCAGACCCGGCAGGCCCAGATCGAGAACCACGACGTCGGGGTCGACCTGCCGGGCGAGCGCGACAGCGTCGCGTCCGTCACCGGCGAGGGTGGCTTCGAACCCGTCGCGTTCCAGATAGGCGCCGACCAGACTCGCCAGCGGCGCCTCGTCCTCGACGACCATCGCCCGCAACCCGGTGGGCGGGCGCTGCGCCGGCGCGGCATCGCGGGTTGTCGCGGATGTGCGAGCAGACGGGGCCATGGTGTTCATCTTCACCAGGCCACCGTGTCGCCGCGGCCGTGGCGGGACTTCTTGAGCAAATCTTCATACGACCTCCACCGAAGTACCGGGGCAGACCCACGAGGCTGGGTAACACGAACCGAGGAACGGAGGCGACCATGATGGGCTGGGCCGGCGATGTCGGCTGGGCGGGCTGGACCGGCATGGCCGTGGGCATGCTCGCATTCTGGACGGTGGTGATCTACCTGGTGGCCACGCTGCTGGGCCCGGACCGCGGGGCGGCGCGCCCCCACGACTCCGATCCACTGCGGCTGCTCGAATCGCGGTTCGCCCGCGGGGACATCGACGCCGACGAACTCGCGGCACGCCGACAGGTCCTGACGCAGCGGCCCGCCGGGAACCGCGGCCGGCGCGGACACATCCGTGGCTGAACCCGGCCACCGGCCCTTCCCGGCCGGATCATCTCGCCGGTCCCACGAAGCCAGGCCGGCACCTCGCCTCGCCGATGCCACTGGACGCGCACCGGACCAGCCGGGCCATTACGCGCCCTCGAAATCGGATCGATACCGCCGGCCTCGGCCAGGGGTCCTGCACTGCCACAACCCCGACTGCCGAGAGCCGGGAGACGACCACCGTCTCCTCCTCCCCCAAGCCCCAGGCCCCGCTGACCGGAAGCCGGCCCACTCGGTTCCGTAACCCCGAAAGAAAGGACCCTTTGTGAATACGAAGAAGACCCTCGCCCTCGGTGCCATCGCGCTCGCGGTGACGTTCGCGGCGGCCGCGTGCGGCGACTCGGATACCGGCACCACCACCGCGCCGTCGAGCGCGGTGACCTCGACCACCACCGCCGAGAACATCGCAGCCCACAACCAGGCCGATGTGATGTTCGCGCAGCTGATGATCCCGCACCACTCCCAGGCCATCGAGATGAGCGACACGCTGTCGGCCAAACAAGGCATTCCCGAACCGGTGACCGCCCTGGCCGACCAGATCAAGGCCGCCCAGGGCCCGGAAATCGACCAGCTCACCACCTGGCTCGGCCAATGGGGCGAACCCACCCGGATGCCGGGACACGACGTGCCGGGCATGAACGAACACCGCATGGAAGGGATGATGAGCAAGCAGGACATGCAAGCCCTGTCCGCCGCACAAGGCACCGAGGCCGCCAGGCTGTTTCTGACCCAGATGATCGCCCACCACGAAGGCGCGATCGCCATGGCGCAGACCGAGATCGAGGACGGACAGTTCCCCGATGCCGTGGCGATGGCCCGCACCATCGTCGACACCCAGCAGCAGGAGATCGGCACCATGCGCCAACTGCTGACCACCCTGTAGCGCCCCGCTCGATTCCTGCTCGCCGAGATCGGCACACCGGCCGATACAGCCTGAGCCGCGACCGCATAGACCCTCTACCCACCGCCACATCGCATGCGCAACACAGATACGAGACCAGTGCGCCACTCAGCGCCGTGGCAGCTACCGCAAGGTCTTCATCGGTCCGCGGTGCCATGGCGCCGGCCTCGGCATGCCGACTACGGGCAAGCGCCCTGTTGGATGCGGTCTAAATAGTCCCTTCGCAGTTCCGGGTCGTATCCGCCGTACTCGGCGCCGCCTACGAAGCGTTTCAGCCACCACAGGGCCGGAGTCGGGATCAGCTCTTCGACCAGGCCGATCGGTGCGAGCCAGCGGGGCACGGTCACTTCGCCGCGACCGTGGCGGGCACTGTCGGCGATGGCGCCGGCGACCTGATCCGGTGTGAGCGTGGGCTGGAGTCGCAGTCGCACCCCGGAGGTGAGGTCGGTGTGGGTTGCGGCGGGCAGCACCGTGGTGACGGTGACGCCCGAGCCTGCGAGTTCGGCCCGCAAGGCGCGCGAGAAGGCCACGACACCGAATTTGGAGGCGCAGTAGGTGGCGATCCCGGGAGTGGTGATCTTGCCCGCCATGGACGCGACGTTGACGATGTGCCCGCGCCGGCGCAGGCGCATCCCGGGGAGCACCAGGTGCACGCCGGTGAGCACGGCGCCGAGGTTGACCGCGAGTTCGCGTTGCATCGCGGCCAGGTCCTGGTCGGCGAAACCACCCATGAGTTGGATCCCGGCATTGTTGACCAGCATGTCGAGCGGGCCGTCTTCTTCCGCGGCGGCCAGGAAGGTACGGAAGCTGTTCTCGTCGGTGACGTCGAGGAGATGTGCGATGGCACCGATTTCGGCTGCGGTCTGTTCGGCAGCCGGTAGATCGCGGTCGCCGATCCATACCCGGGCGCCGCGGCCGATCAGCTCTTCGGCGGTGGCTCGCCCGATCCCGCGGGCGCCGCCGGTGATGCAGACCCGGGCACCGCGCATGTCGATCACAGCGGGCTGCCGATCGGTTCGCGTAGCGCGAAGTAGGCGATGGGCCTGATCGCACCGGTGTTGGTCCTCAGCAGCGCCCTGCCGAGGTAGACGCCGGGGATCACCTCGACTATCTCATCGCGGGTCCGCGCGATGAGGAAGGTCCGTAAGCTCGGGTTGCGGTATTCGGGTACCGCGTAATCCAGGGCGCGCACGGTCTTGTCCGGTTCGATCCAGCTCGGGGCGAGTGTGTGGGCGAAGTCGAAGCCCTCCATCTCCGTGTCGGCCCGGCGCAGGCCGAGGTAGCCGGCGGTGATGACCGGCATCACGAAACGGGCGATGGGTGAAAGTCTGTTCCAGCCGACACCGCCCGCGAGATCGAAGGTCTTGCCCCGCCAGGTCGGGTCGATACGCATCAGCGGATTCGCCAGTCGCGCTTCGGGGATCCCGAAGAGCTTCCCCACGATCAGGCCCTCCATCTTCCCGTCCGGGCCTTCGGGCGCGGCCCCCGCGGCGAAGACCTGGGCCAAGCCGGCGTGATCACCACGTGCACCGAGACCGGCGAGGTAATCCCACGCCTGGGCACGAGCCGAGATCGGATGGGTCACCGCCAGGTCCCGTAACTCCTCGCACATCGCACGCGGCACCGACGCGTGTTGTTCCAGAGGTGTCGTCATCTCTCTCCCATCTGGTACGTTTCCGTACCACTTTATCTGGTACGGAACTGTGCCAGACATGCTGACGCCCTGTCAACGGCTCGGCTCGGTAATGGGAGGATGACCGGGTGACGACCGCCGAACGCAAGTACGCAGGAGATTCCGCCCACACGCGGGCCCTGCGCCGGCGCACGGCCCTGATCGATGCCGCGCTCACCGAAATGGCCGAGAACCGCTGGCGCACGGCGACGGTGGAAGCGCTCTGCCGGGCGGCCAAACTCAACAAGCGATACTTCTACGAAAGCTTCGACGGTCTCGACGCACTCGCGGGCGCGGTCATCGAATCCATCGCCACCGAGGTCGCCGAAGCAGCCGTCGGCGGCTACATCCCACTGCTCGACCAGCCGGTAGAAGAGCAGGCCCGCGGCGCGATCACCGCCGTCGTCGATATCCTCGGCGACGATTCACGCAAAGCGCTCGTACTCCTCGGCGGCGTCCCCACCACCCCGGCGGCGCACGAGAACCGCACCGCGGTCATCGGCGGACTCACCGCCGCCCTGATCGCGCACGCCCGCACCACCCACGACGTATCACTCGAGCAGGACTCCCTGGCATCCACCGCCCCCGCCTTCGTCATCGGCGGCACCGCCCAGACAATCCTTTCCTGGGCCACTGGAGACCTGCCCGTGACCCGCGACCGCCTCATCGAGGACATCACCGCCCTGTGGATGACCCTGGAACGCAGCGCGACCGAAATGGCCCGTTCACGGCTCTCCGGGGGAGAACCCCACTAAGGGTGCTCCCGGCGATTTCTCCCAGTGGGTTCAGGGCGGTCCGACCATCCCGACGAGTCCGATGCCGATTTCGACTGCCACACCGGCCGCGCCGAGCCGGCGGGCGAGGATTTCCATGTCGACCCTGCCCCTCGGATTCCGGACCGATCGAGTTCCCCGGCTGTGCGCCGCGCCGCCGAGAGAGACAGCGGCCGTGTCGCACGTAGGACCCCTTCATCGTCACCGACGCCAGTGGACCCGAACCGAATTCGTCCGCTCGTACGACAACACAGCGACGATCGCTCTGAGGGATGTCGAGATCATGGGCTGGGCCCCGGTCAGCCGCGAGCCATATCGACGAAGCGCGACAGATGCAGCTGGTGGGCGACGGTGATGGTCGCCGTGGGCCCGTTACGGTGCTTGCCGACGATGAGATCGGCTTCGCCGCCGCGTGGATCGTCGCGCTCGAAGGCATCCGGCCGGTGCAACAGGATGACCATATCGGCGTCCTGTTCGAGCGAACCGGATTCACGCAGGTCGGAGACCTGTGGGCGTTTGTCGGTGCGCTGTTCCGGACCACGGTTCAGCTGACTGATGGCGACCACGGGGACTTCCAGTTCCTTGGCCAGCAGTTTCAGATTTCGCGAGAAATCCGAGACCTCCTGCTGTCGCGATTCGACCTTCTTACCGGAGGTCATCAGCTGGAGATAGTCCACCACGACCAATTTCAGATCGTGACGCTGCTTCAGCCGTCGCGCTTTGGCGCGGATCTCCATCATGGTGAGGTTCGGCGAGTCGTCCACGAACAACGGCGCCTCGCTGATCTCGCTCATCCGCCGCGCGAGTTTCGTCCAGTCGTCGTCGCTCATCCGCCCGGACCGCATATCCCCGAGCTTGATCTTCGCCTCGGCCGACAGCAGGCGCATGACGATCTCGGTCCGGCTCATCTCCAGCGAGAAGATAACGCTGGCGAGCCCGTGCCGAATCGAGGCACTGCGCATGAAATCCATTCCCAGAGTCGATTTGCCGACACCCGGCCGGGCGGCCACGATGATCATCTGACCGGGGTGCAGGCCGTTGGTGAGCTCGTCGAGCTCGGAGAATCCGGTCGGCACGCCGAGCGAGATGCCGCCGCGGGAGGCGATGGAGTCGATCTCGTCCATGGTGGGCTGGAGGAGTTCTTCCAGTGGAAGGAAGTCCTCGGAGGTCCGGCGTTCGGTGACCTCGTAGACCTCGGCCTGGGCGCGGTCCACCACCTCGGCGACGTCCTGACCGTCGGCGCCGGCGTAGCCGTACTGCACGATGCGGGTGCCGGCTTCCACCAGCCGGCGCAGGATGGCCTTCTCGGCGACGATCTCGGCGTAGAAACCGGCGTTCGCCGCGGTGGGGACGGTCTGGGTGAGAGTGACCAGGTACGGAGCGCCGCCGATTCGCTTCAGTTCACCGCTGCGGTCCAGACCGGCGGCGACGGTGACCGGATCGGCGGGTTCGCCGCGCCCGTAGAGATCGAGGATGGCGTCGTATACGGCCTGATGGGCGGGCCGGTAGAAATCACCGGATCGCAGTACTTCGACCACGTCGGCGATGGCGTCCTTGCTGAGCAGCATGCCGCCGAGTACCGACTGCTCGGCCGCCATATCGTGTGGCGGCTGGCGCCCGAAATCCTCGCCGGGGGGCTCCGGCGGGAAGTCCGTGTGCCCGCGGTCATCGACGACTGCCATCCGACTCGACCGTCCTCTCTTCTGACCGGTTCTACTCCACGGGTCCGACAAGTTCGCCGGGACGCCGAGACGCGGGGTGACCAGTGGTCAGACGTACCAGCTATCACCCAGATAGGTCCGAACCACCGCATCGTGGCGGGGGGTCGCGCGTGTTGCTGCGATGAACCTAAGCGAGGTTCTATCCACATGCCAACCACGCCTGTGCACAGACCTGTGGATAACCTGGGGATAGTTCACCTCAGGTTGTGCACAACTTGTGGAAAACTTGGGGAAATCGCAGGTCAGCCCAGGAAAATACCCAGCTAGATCGAGATTTTCCGCGCCCGCGCAGTGTGGATAAACAAAGCATCGGCGTGTCGGAGATGTTGAACATCCGGGCGTGTTGAGTTAACGGATAGGCGAACAGATATGAGCTGGGTCACATTACGTCCGGTTGGTTTTGTGATTGATCCACAGGACTCACATCTTGTGGATAGGACACTCCCAGCTCGAAGAGGCGCCGCCGACGAAAATGCAGGCAGCCGCCATCACAAGATTTTCAGCAACCAGCGGGTTAACCACGGGCTGCTGTGGAACGCACAACCGACCGGAGACCACGTCCGCCCCTGATCGAGCAGACGTGATCCCCGGTTTCGGGGTATGTACCGTGGACCCGGCTCAGCCGGCGGCCACGACCTCCAGCGCGAACTTCGCGGCGACGTCCGGGTGCAGATGGACGGTCACCTGGTGCTTGCCGGTGGCTTTGATATGCGACTTCGGCAGTTCGATGCTGCGCTTGTCCAGCACCGGGCCCCCGGCCGACTTGATGGCGGCGGCGACATCGGACTGAGTGACCGAACCGAAGAGTTTGCCGGTGCCGGCGGTCTTGACCGACAGCGAAACCCCTTCGAGGCCCTCGATGGCCTGCTTCAATTCGTTGGCGTGGCCGAGATCGCGCACCCGGCGGGCCTCCTGGGCCCGGCGAATTCCCTCGACCTGCTTCTGCGCACCACGGCTGGCGACAATGGCCAGCCCACGGGGCAGCAGGTAGTTACGGCCGTAGCCGTCCTTGACCTCGACGGTGTCGCCGGGAGCGCCGAGGTTGTCCACATCGGCAGTCAGAATGAGCTTCATGTGCTTGACCGACCTTTCTCAGCGAGCCGTCGAAACGTAGGGCAGCAGCGCCATCTCACGCGAGTTCTTCACCGCGATGGCGATATCGCGCTGGTGCTGTACGCAGTTGCCGGTGACCCGGCGAGCGCGGATCTTGCCACGCTCACTGACGTACTTGCGCAGCAGCGGCACATCTTTGTAGTCGATGTCGACGATTCCGGACTTGGCTTCCTTGCAGAAAGCGCAAGCCTTCTTCTTGAGCACCTTTTCGCGCGCCGGTGCCTTGGCCATTTTCGTTCACTCCGTATTCTTGGTGGCCCGCTTGCGCGGGCCGGTGCGGGCCGTCTCAGAACGGCGGTTCATCGTCCATCCGCCCGCCCCCGAAGGAGCCGGCCGCGGGCGCGCTACCCCACGGGTCGTCCGCAGCGCCCTGCTCGGACCGTCCACCGCCACCGTTTGCGGCGTTGTAGTTACCACCACCGCCGCTGTTGGAACCGAATCCACCGCCGCCGCCACCGCGGCTGGTCTTGTTGACCTTGGCCGTGGCGTACCGCAGCGACGGGCCGACCTCGTCGACCTCGAGCTCGACGACCGTGCGCTTCTCGCCCTCGCGGGTTTCGAAGGAGCGCTGCTTGAGCCGTCCGCTGACGATCACGCGGGATCCCCTGGTCAGACTCTCGGCGACATTCTCCGCGGCCTCGCGCCAGATATTGCAGCGCAGGAACAGCGCTTCGCCGTCTTTCCACTCGTTGGTATTACGGTCGAAAATGCGGGGCGTGGAGGCCACGGTGAAATTGGCCACCGCCGCGCCCGCGGGCGTGAATCGAAGCTCGGGATCGGCCGTCAGATTTCCGATGACCGTGATTACCGTGTCGCCAGCTGCCATGGGGGGTTCCTCCTGCTCGGTGTGCAGTCCGGGTGCACTCGCCTATTGCGCTAGAGCCTAGAGACAGACTCCGACGAAACGGCGACGGCGCCGGAACTACTTGTCGTTGCGCAGAACCTTGGTGCGCAGCACCTGCTCGTTGAGGCCCAGCTGGCGGTCGAGTTCGTTCACCGTGGCGGGCTCGGCGGTCAGATCGATCACCGCGTAGATGCCTTCGGCCTGTTTCCGGATCTCGTAGGCGAGGCGCTTACGGCCCCAGATATCGACCTTGTCGACTTTGCCGCCTTCGGTGCGGACAACGCCGAGCATATTTTCCAGGGACGGTCCGACGGTGCGCTCGTCCATGCTCGGATCGAGGATGACCATCACTTCGTAATGACGCACGAACCAATCACCTCCTGTGGTCTGGGGGTCGGCCACGGACGGTCCGTGGCAGGAGGGTCGTCGCGTCAGCAACCGGGCAAGAGTACCCGAGCGGTGCGCCGGAAACGAAATCGATCTTCGGGGCTGCGCCGGCGTCCTTATCGGCGGGCCGGAATGAAATTCCACGCTCGGCCCACGGTCGATTTCCACTATTTCTCTCACACCTTCCGACCTGGGGGAACATGGATGCAACCGGCGGCCGGTGGCGATTCGATCGCGCGGCGTCACGTGGCGGAGCCCACTAGGGTGTCGGTATGTCGATCGGACCGGCCGTGCGTGTGCCCGGGGCCGATCACGTCGGCCGCCGCACCACCGTTCTCATGGTGGTGCTGTTGTGCGCCGCGACCCTCCTGGTGGCATTCCTGAACAAGGCGCGCTGCGCCGGGGCTCCCTTCCGCGCCGACGGCCGCAGTGCCGCCTTCGATTACGTCAAGGACGCGCGGGTCTGTTATTCCGATATCCAGTTCCTCTGGCTGGGCCGCGATATCGATCAGCATATTTTTCCCTATGTGCACGGTGGGATCACCGCCGACGGCACCCTCACCGGCGGCGCGGTGGAATACCCGGTACTCAGCGGGCTACTGATGTGGCTCGGTGCGCTGGGAGCCCATAACGACGCGGCTTTTCTACTCCGGTCGGCACTGCTACTGGCACCGTTCGCCCTGGTCACCGCTTGGCTGCTGGCCCGGATGGCCGGCCGGGCCGCGCTGCTGTGGGCCGCCGGACCGCCGCTGGTTCTCTACGCGTTCCACAACTGGGAACTCCCGGTGGTGTGCACGACCGTGGCGGCGGCCGCGGTGATGGCGGCGACCCGCCCGTCGTTACGCGTACGTGGGGCGACCGCCGCGATGCTGCTGGGCCTGGGGTTCTGTTTCAAGATCTATCCGGCGATCTTCGTGATCCCGCTGCTGCTCTATGTACTGACCGGCGGGGAGCGTGGGCGTCCCGGCCCGGGAGAACGTCCTCGGCTGGACGTGGCCGGCGCACTGGGCACGGCGGCCGCCGCATGCGGCGCCGTGGTGGCGATCAATCTGCCGTTCGCGCTGGCCGGGTTCGACGGCTGGCGGGCCTCGATCGAGTTCCAGCAGCAGCGCGAGGCCGATATCACCACCAACTCGATCTGGTACTGGGGTCTGCGGCCGCTGTTCGGCTCCGACCCGCTGAGCAGCGCCGCGTTCGACGAGATCGTGTCGATCGCCTCGCCGGCACTGATCATCGCGTCGTTCGCCGTGGCCCTGGGGGCCGGATGGCTGCGGTACATCCACTCCGGCGTGTACCCCTGGCTCGGCGTCAGCGGGGCGATGCTGTGCGGGTTCCTGCTGTTCCACAAGGTGCATTCGCCGCAGTACACCCTCTGGCTGATCCCGTTCCTGGTGCTGCTGGCGGTCCCGTGGCCGGTGGTGTGGAGCTATCTGGTCGCCGATATAGCGATCGGGGTGGGCGTCTTCCGCTACTTCTACACGATGGGGGCCGGGCATTCGGTCGAGTTGATGGAGGCGGTGGTGCGGTTCGGAGTCTGGGGCCGGGCCACGCTGCTGGTGCTGCTGTTCTGGGTGTTCTTGAAGGTCCCGCCACGGACAGCGCGGGTATTCGCACCGGCGGATCCGGGAGCGGCGACACCGGTGCCGGAGGCCGCACGGCGTGCGCGCGGTTGACCCGGTTCCAATAAAACTAGAACGTGTTACATTCAAGGTATGACACCCGTCGCGTTCCACTGCGCCGACCACCGTTATCGGAGGTGTTCGCCGTATTCGGGCCGCCCGGGTGGCAGCGGCCGGATCAGCCGCCGCGCGGCAATTATGTAACTTGTTCCAGGCATAGGGAGACAGCACCGCGATGCGTACCGATATCTGCGACCGGCTGGGGATCGAATTCCCCATCTTCGCCTTCACCCACTGCCGCGATGTGGCGGCCGCGGTCAGCAACGCCGGCGGTCTCGGCGTACTCGGCGCGGTCGGGTTCACCGCCGAACAGCTCGAGGTCGAACTGGCCTGGCTGGACGAACACGTCGGCGACAACCCCTACGGCGTCGACCTCGTCATCCCCTCCAAATACGAGGGCAAGGGCATCGACGGCCTGTCCCCCGAAGAGCTCGAGGCCGAACTCGCCAAACACGTCCCCCAGGGACATCGCGACTTCGCCGAGAAGATCCTCGCCGACCACGGCGTGCCCAAGCTCCCCGAAGAAGAGGTCCACCCTCAGCTCCTCGGCTGGACCGCCACCACCGCCGCACCGCAGGTCGAGGTGATCCTGCGGCATCCGAAAGCGAAGCTGGTCGCCAATGCGCTCGGCACCCCGCCGCCGGAATTCGTCTCCCAGATCCAGGAATCGGGCCGGCTGATCGGCGCGCTGTGCGGTTCGGTGAAACACGCGCTGAACCACAAGGATGCCGGCCTGGACTTCGTGGTCTGCCAGGGCACCGAGGGCGGCGGCCACTGCGGCGAGGTCTCCTCGCTGGTGCTGTGGCCGCAGGTCATCGACGCCGTGGGCGATCTGCCGGTACTCGCGGCCGGCGGTATCGGCGACGGCCGCCAGGTCGCCGCCGCGATGGCGATGGGCGCCGCGGGCGCCTGGACGGGTTCCATCTGGCTGACCGTGGAAGAGGCCAATGTGCCCCCCGCCCAGATGAAGACCTACATCGACGCCACCAGCCACGACACCATCCGCTCCCGCGCCTGGACCGGCAAACCGGCCCGGATGCTGCGTAACGACTGGACCGACGCCTGGGAGTCCGCCGACACCCCCGACCCGCTGCCCATGCCGCTGCAGATGATGGTGGCGCTGGACGGCGTGAAGCGCGGCCACCGCTACCCGGAAGCCGCCAAGGACGTGAACTTCAACCCGGTCGGCCAGGTGGTCGGCATGATGAACAAGACGGAACGCTCGGCCGACGTCATGAACCGGCTGGTCGAGGAGTACGTCACCGCGTGCGAGCGGCTGAACAAGCTCAACGGCGACATCTGAGCTGTGTTTATTGGCGGCGCCTTCGGCGCCGCGGGGTTGAGGCCCCCTTGTGT